>CALKJW010000007.1 GCA_937995595.1 uncultured Phycisphaerales bacterium
CAGCGCGCACACGGCGATCGCGATCGCGTCCGCCACGTCCGCCGGCTCGGGCCGCCGCGTCAGGCCCAGAACCGACTTCACGCCGTCCTGCATCTGCGACTTGCTGGCGTGGCCGTTGCCCGTCAGCGATTTCTTCACTTCGGTCGCGCCCAGTTCCACGATGACCAGGCCCGCGCGCCGCGCCCGAAGCAGAACCACGCCGCGGGCGTGGCCCATCACGATCGCCGTCGTGGGGTGCGCGTAGTGCGCGTACAACTTCTCAACGGCCACCGCCGCGGGACGAAGCCGCTCGATGATCTCCGACAGGTCGCGCTCCAGTTCGACCAGTCGATCGGCGACGCTCGACCTCGCGCTCAGGCGGATCACGCCCGCTTCCACAAGCGCACCGCCCACGCCCGACGCGCGTGCACCTCGCCCACCGCCGCCGCCCCCACCGCCGCCCGCGGCGTCAACGCACGCGTAGCCCGTCACGCGCAGGCCGGGATCAATGCCGAGCACTCTCACCACCGCCCCCCCCGCCCCCCACTGCCCTTCCGGGCACCGTCCGCGCGCGGGGCACCGCCGCGATTCGCCGTTGCCGCGCCAGACTTCGAACGCACCCGCCGCGCCCGCCCGCCCTTCGCACCCGCACCCATCCCCCGCACCACGGAAGCGACCGCCTTGACAAGCATGTCCGCCTCGATGTTCACAACGTCCCCCGGGCGCAGCCCCGCCAGCGTCGTCAGTTCCAGCGTCGTCGGGATGAACGCGACTTCGAACCCGTCAGCCCGCACCGCGGCGATCGTGAGCGACACCCCGTCCACGCACACCGATCCCTTCGGGATCATCAACGCGCGCAACTCGCGCCCCACACGCACGCGCACGCGCCAGTCATCGCCGCGGCTCACCGACACCACCCGCCCGACCCCGTCCACGTGCCCCTGCACAAAGTGACCGCCCATGAGCGTCGCGGCGGTCACGGCGTGCTCGAGGTTCACGCCGTCGCCAACCCGCAGCCCGCCCAGTTTGGTCCTGGCCAGCGTCTCGGGGATCACGTCAAAGTCGAGCGTGCGGACCTTGCCGCGCCCCCCACCGCTCCGACCTGCCACGGTCAGGCACACGCCGCTCACGCAGATCGAGTCGCCGAGGGTCGGTCGGTGCTCCCAGGAACCGGGATCGATCCGCAGCCGAACCGGAGCCATCGGCCCGCGCCCCGTGCGCTCGATGGCGGAAACCCGGCCGACGGCTTGGACCAGCCCCGTAAACACGGGCACACGATAGCCGCGGGCGTAGCCGCCGAAGGGCCTCGCCCGGCCTGCCGCGGACCGTCCGGCTTGACCATTCGGCGGGCGGGGTCGATACTGCTTGCCCCCTTGCGGCGATCCCGGGCGATCCCGGCCGCCCCCCGCCCCCTCCAGCACCCGACAACCCTCCGCCGCGGACCTGCCAACGAAAGGCCAGACCACGATGAGCCTCACGCCCAACGCCCGTCGAAGCCGTGCCCGACTGTGCTCGCCCGTCGCGGGCGCAGTGCTGCTCTCGCTGGTCTCGGCGGCGGGCGGGTGCGAGTCCGACGGCCAGCCGGTCGCGGCGACGCCGGAGGCCCGTGCCGCGGCGGTGCCTGTGCACACCGACGAGTACGCCAAACTCGGCTACCGGATCGAGTGGCGGGGCTTCCCGACGATGTTCGCGGGCGAGCGCGTGCGGTTTGTCGAAGTGCTCGGCGATCTGGTCATGGTGCAGGAGACCGCGGGCGTGGTCTCGGCGATCGACGTCCGCAGCGGCGAGCGGCGGTGGTCCGACCAGCCGGCCCAGCGCCTGACCAAGTACACGGGCATGACGCGCGACGGCAACCGCGTGATCGTCGCCAGCGAGTCCGAGGTCTTCTTCTACGACTCGGAGACGGGCAACCTGCTCGACAAGCAGCGTCTGGAGCGCGTCGTCAACACGCGCCCGCTGAAGGTGGGCGAGGTGCTGGTCTTCGGCTGCTCCGACGGGCAGGTGCTCGGCCACCTCACGCTCAACGGCTTCCGGCTGTGGGGATCGGGCCTTGACGGGGCGATCAACGCCGACGCGGTGCGGTTCGGCGACACCGACGCGGTCGCGCTGGTCTCCAGCCGCGGCGAGATCCTCATCACCGACGGCCGCACCGGCAACGGCCTGGGCCGGGCCCGCATCTTCGGCGGCCCGGGCGCGCCGATGGCCGCGAGCGAGACCTCGCTGTTTATCGCCAGCATCGACCACTCGCTGTACGCCTTCTCGCGCGACCGCGCGGCCCAACTCTGGCGGCACCGCACCGAGGAACCGCTCCGGCGCGCCCCGGTCTTCCACGAGGGCCGCGTCTACTGCGACCTGGGCGGGCCGGGCCTGACCGCCTTCGACAGCGGCTCGGGCAGCGTACTGTGGCAGAACAAGGGCGTGCACGGCGAGGTGGTCGCGATGCGCAGGGGCCGGCTGGTCGTGTGGGACAGCGCGACCTCGACCGCCACGCTCATCGACCCGGCGCGCGGCGAGACCATCGAGACGGTCAAACTCGACCGCATCGTCCACCTCCGCACCTATCAGTTCGTCGACGGCCCGCTCTACGCCGTCAGCGCCAACGGCGTGGTCGCCAAACTCGTGACCCGCAACTGAGCCGACCGCCCACCGACGCGGCACCATGCCCGAACTCGTCCCCATCCGCCGCGCACTCCTGTCCGTCAGCGACAAGGCAGACCTCGTGCCCTTCGCCCGCGCGCTCCGCGAGCGCGGCGTGGAGATCGTCTCGACCGGCGGCACCGCCCGGGCGCTGGCCGCGGCGGGCATCGACGCGATTGCCGTCGAGAAGGTCACCGGCTTTCCCGAGGGGCTCGACGGGCGCGTCAAGACGCTGCACCCGGCCGTGCACGGCGCGCTGCTGGCCGTGCGCGACAACGCCGAGCACGCGGCGTTCCTGAAGGCTCACGGCATCACGCCGATCGACCTGGTGTGCATCAACCTCTACCCGTTCGAGCAGACCGCCTCGCGCCCCGGCGTGTCGCTGGCCGACGCCATCGAGCACATCGACATCGGCGGTCCGGCGATGATCCGTGCCGCGGCCAAGAACTACCAGTGGGTCACCGTCGTGCCCGCGCCGCACTACTACGACCGGCTGATCAACGAACTGGACGCCAACGGCGGCGCCACCACGCTTCGCACGCGGGCCGAACTGGCCGCGGCGGCGTTCAGCAAGACCGCCGAGTACGACGCGTCGATCGCGGCGTTCCTGGGGCGGCGCGCCCCGGGCGGGTTCCCGCAGGTGCTCAAGATCGCCTACACCAAGGCCGAGGAACTCCGCTACGGCGAGAACCCGCACCAGGAGGCCGCGCTGTACCGCGACCCGTCGTCGACCGGGCCGAGCATCGTCAACGCGCGGCAACTGCACGGCAAGCAACTATCATATAACAATATATTAGATGCGTCGTCGGCGCAGGAGGCGGCCCGCGCGCTCTCCCGACTGGCCGCGCAGCCCGCGCTGGCGCACCTGCCCTTCGCCGCAGTCGTCGTCAAGCACACCAACCCCTGCGGCGCGGCCATGGCGGCGAGCCTCGCCCGCGCCGTCGACCGCGCCATCGCCGGCGACCCGCTGGCCGCCTACGGCGGGATCCTCGCCGTGAACAGGCCGGTCGACCTCGCCGCGGCGAAGGTCGTCGCCGACGAGCGCAACTTCTTCGAGGTCGTCGTGGCGCCGGAGTTCGACGCCGGCGCGCTGGCCCTCCTGCGGGACCGCTGGGCCAACGTCCGGCTGCTGGCGGTCGGCGACAACCCCGCCTCGGTCGCTCGCAAACTCGAGTACCGCTCAGTCCCCGGAGGCATGCTCGTGCAGGACCGCGATGTCGCGCCCTCCGAGCCCACGCGCTGGGAGCACAAGGCCGGACCCGCGCCGACGCCGGACCTGCTCGCCGCGTGCGTCGCGATGGAGACCGTCGTCAAGTTCGTTTCCAGCAACGCCGTGGTGATCGGCGGCGTCGACGCCGCGCCCGGGCCGGGGCCCGACGCCTCGCCGTGCATCCGGCTCTTCGGCGTCGGGTCGGGGCAGGTCGACCGCGTCTCGGCGTGCCGGCTCGCGACGGGCAGGGCCGGCGAGCACGCACGCGGCGCGGCCGCGGCGGGCGACGCGTTCTTCCCCTTTGCCGATGGCCCGCGCGTGCTCATCGATGCGGGCGTCAAGGTCATCGTCCACCCCGGCGGCTCCAGGCGCGACCAGGAGACGTTCGACCTGTGCAACCAGCACGGCGTGACGTGCCTGACCACAGGCATGCGCCACTTCAGGCATTGACGATCGCGGACAGCGGAACGTCTCCCCGGCGGCCGAACCGCGGCGGGACAACTTTTGTACGAAACGCGGCGCGTTATCCGCCCCTCTGGCCTGCGCAGTGAGGATTCCATGAACCCGAACACGATCCGTCTATCGGGTCTCGACTCCTCTGGGCTTGCCTCCTACGCTGACCGATGACAGATTTGTACAACTCACCGTCGTCGAAGGGCGACGGCGAGCGATTATGAGCGTGCCCCGCTCCAGACCCGCCTACCCCAAGCAGGCCGCCCTCGAAGAAGCGGCCGGGGAGTCTGACCCGCTCGGGTCGGGAGTGTTTGGGGGCGCGGTCGGCGGCCACGCCGCGGGCGCGGCGACCGCGTTGGACTGCAAGGTCCTGGTCCTGAACAAACTGTTCGTGGCGGTCCGCGTCATCTCGGCGCGGCGGGCGTTCACGATGCTCTGCCGCGAGATGGCGGAGGTCATCCACGTCGACGAGGGCAAGTATCTCACGTACGACTTCGAGTCGTGGGCCGAACTCTCGGCGCTGCGCCGGACGTTCGAGCCCGACAAGCACGACTGGGTGCGCACGGTGCGCCTTGAAGTGGCCGTGCCGCGGGTCATCCGCCTGCTGGGGTACGACCGCCTGCCGGTGCAGGTGGTGAAACTGAACCGGCGCAACCTGTTCGCGCGCGACCGCAACCAGTGCCAATACTGCGGCAGGACGTTCCCGACCAGCGAACTCTCGATCGACCACGTCGTGCCGCGCTCGCAGGGCGGCGGCGAGGCGTGGGAGAACCTCGTGTGCGCGTGCGTGAAGTGCAACGCACGCAAGGGCGGCCGCACACCCGAGCAGGCGCACATGCGGCTGGTCCGGCTGCCGGTGCGCCCCAAGCGCAACCCGCTGATCACGATCCGGCTGGGGCAGGAGCGTTACTCGTCGTGGAAGACCTTCCTCGACGACGCGTACTGGAACGTCGAACTGAAGTGACCATGAAGAGGTGTTGCTGTCGCCTTTCCCCATTACAGATGGGGAGAGGTGCGCGAGCGCAGCGAGGGCGGTGAGGGGGGAATTGGCTTGGTTCCCCTCTCCCCGTTGCTCTCAACTGGGAGAGGGGAAGTCTTGTTGCCCTTCCTCCATTCCCCTCTCCCCATCGCAGATGGGGAGAGGTGCCCGAGCGCAGCGAGGGCGGTGAGGGGCGAATTAGCTTGGTTCCCCTCTCCCCGTTGCTCTGAACGGGGAGAGGATGTCGCGCAGCGAGGGCGGTGAGGGGCGATTCACAAACCGCCCCTCACCGGCTCGGCCTCCGGCCTCGCCACCTCTCCCCGCGGCGCGGGGAGAGGGTAAATGCTGTTGGCGTTCCCCCCGTCCTTTCCCCTCTCCACGCGGTGCGGGGAGGGGAAGCCAAAAAGCGATTGATCAAACCGTCACGCCTTTTTCTTCCGCGGCCCCTTGGCCGCGGGCGCAGGGCCGCGCAGCTCGTCCACCTTCGCCGCGAGAGCAAAGTCCTTCTCGGTGATGCCGCCCGCGTCGTGGGTGTTGAGCGAGAGCGTGACCTTGTTGTAGCGGATGAGGATGTCGGGGTGGTGCTGGGCCGCTTCGGCCGCTTCGGCCACGCGGTTGACGAACCGCATCGCCTCGGCGAAGTCGGCAAAGTCGAAGGTCCGCTGGATCGCCCCGCCGATCTCCGACCAGTCCGGCCGCGCCTCGAGCATCCCGGCGATCTGCGCATCGGTCAGTTTCGTCATCCCGGGCACTCCGTGCTCGTGAATCGTGTCTCCCACCGTCGCGCGGGCCACCCGCGGCCGCGAGAGTGTATCGTCTGCGGGCGGTTTGCACGGTTCGCGACCCGGCAGACCGACGCGAATGTCTCAAACTTTTGAAACAACACGACTTGCGCCATCCCCGACCGGGGCCCTGCATCTCGGCAATGCGCGCACGTTCCTCGTGAACTGGGCCATGGCCCGCCGCGCCGGCTGGCGGGTCATCCTCCGCATCGAGGACCTCGACACACCGCGGATCAAGCCGGGCGCCGCCGCGGCCCTGCTCGACACGCTTCGCTGGCTGGGCTTGGACTGGGACCCCGGTCCCGATGTTCCTGACCAAGGCGCTGGGCCGGGTGTGCTGGTGCAATCCGCCGACCTCGCGGCCTACGCCCATGAGATGCGCCGCCTTGCCAGCCTCGGCATGGCGTACCCGTGCCACCTGAGCCGGACGCAGGTCGAGGCCGCGGCGAGCGCGCCGCAGCAGGGCGCGCACGAGACCCCTTACCCAGCCTCGCTCCGACCGCCGATCGTGGGCCAATCGCTCGACTTTGACCACCCGCCGCCGGGGCCGGACACCGCACCCGGGCAAACGCCCAACTGGCGCTTCTGCACGGCGCCGGGCATCGTGGAGTTCGTGGACCACTTCGCCGGGCCGCAGCGGATCGACGTCGCGGCGAACATCGGCGACTTTGTCCTCTGGACGCGCCGCAACCAGCCCTCGTATCAACTCGCCGTGGTCGTCGACGACCACCGGCAGGGCGTCACGCAGATCGTCCGCGGCGACGACCTGCTGGATTCCGCAGCGCGGCAACTGCTGCTGCGCCGCGCACTGGACCTGACGCCCGAGCCGACGTTCACGCACCTGCCGCTGGTGCTCGGCGCCGATGGCCGCCGGCTGGCCAAGCGCCACGGCGACACACGCATCGACACCTACCGCGCCGCGGGCGTGGCGCCGGAGGCCGTCGTCGGGCTGGTCGCGTTCTGGTGCGGCGTGCTGGCACGCCGGGCGCGCCTGAGCGCGGCGGAGTTCATGGCCGGCCTGGACCTGAGTACCATCCCGCGAACACCGATCACCTTCACCGCCGAGGACGACCAATGGCTTCGATCGCAGTCTCGCTGAACACCGTGCTGGCCCTGTGCCTGCTGTGCGCGTGCGGCGCGCTCGCCGCGTGCGACGAGAAGGACACCGTCTCGGCCGACGTCGCGCAGGTGAAACTGGCTGGCAGGATGTTCCACCTGCAGATCGCGGCGGACTTCGACACGCGCATGCGCGGGCTGGGCGGGCGCACGCACATCGACGACGACGGCGGGATGATCTTCGTCTTCCCCGCGACGCAGGTCGGCGTGCAGAGTTTCGTGATGCGCGACTGCCCGATCGACATCGACATCCTCTACACCGACGGCGTCGGGCGCATTCTCACGATGCACGAGATGAAGGCCGAGCCGCCCCGCGGCGAGGGCGAGGGCAAGGACGGCGAACCCAACGAGAAGTACGAGTCCCGCCTTCGCAAGTACTCCAGCCGTTATCCGGCGACCTTTGTCATCGAGGTCAAGGCCGGCACCATCAGGAAACTCGGTTTGAAGGAAGGCGACTTGGCGGTGTTTGACCACGCCGCTCTCAAGAAGATGGCCAAGTAATCCGATTCCCGGTCGTTGGGCGAGTCCCGTGGCGCGGCCGCGTCGGCCGCGTGCGGCACGCTTGCCGCCGCGCAGACCGGACCGGCCATGCACAGCCACTCCCTGCTCCTGATCGCCCCGGCCGGCTCGGAGGCATCCCGACCGGGGTGGTGGGAGCCGATCCTGCGCGCCTGGCCCGGCGTGCCGCCGCGGGTCGAGCACCTCACCCCCGAGCAGGTCCTTTCGACTTCGCGGGCGCTCAAGCCGGCCCAGACCTGGGACGCCGCGGCGGTCGCGCCCTTCCCCCCGTCGCAGGACCCGCTGCTGTACAAACTGGCGGACGTTCTGCAACAGGCGTTGGTGCCGACGCTGCTGCTGCTGGACGAGAACCCGGACCACAACGCGAGGCTCGAGGGCTTCAACCCCGGCTCGATCGTCACGCAGCGGGCCTCCGCCAACCCCCTGCTCATCGCGGGTCTGCTGTTCGGGCTGGCCCAGCGGCAGTCGGCCGTTCGCGCGCTGGATCAGACCGTGCGCATGACGCAGTCGTTCCAGGGCGAGACCGCCGCGGAGATCGACCGCCTGCACCAGGAACTGTTGCTGGCAGCGAAGGTGCAGCGGGACTTCCTGCCCAAGCGGATGCCGATGCTCGACGGGCTGGGCTGTTCGGTGCTGTACCGCCCGGCGGGGTTTGTCTCGGGCGACACGTACGACGTCTGCCAGTTGGACGAGTACCACGTCGGCTTCTTCCTGGCCGACGCGATGGGGCACGGCGTGCCCGCCGCGCTCATGACGCTGTACATCTCCGGCTCGATCCCGCGCAAGGAGATCGGCCCCGGGCACAACGGCGGGTACAGGCTGATCCCCCCCGCCGAGTCGCTCAAGCGCCTCAACGCCGAACTGGCGGACTCGATCGCCGGCCCGGCGCGCTTCGCCACGGCCATCTGCGGCGTGGCGGACGTGCGGACGGGGCTGATCACGCTCGCCGCGGCCGGGCACCCGCCGCCGCTGCGCGTCGGCCCGCACGGCGTGCGGCCGATCAACGTCTCGGGGATGCTGCTGGGCGTGGTGCCGGACTTCGAGTACCAGCAGGTGACGGTCCGACTGGAGGAGGACGAGATCCTCGTCGTCCACTCCGACGGGATCGAGTCGGCCTTTGCGCGCAGCGCGCGGCCGGGCGAGGCCGGAACGCCGCCGATCCCGCCGCACTTTGCGAACTTCGCGCGGATGCGCCGCGGCGACGCGCTGCAGAGCCTCGACGCCGCGATGGACCAGCTGGCCGACGACCTCGACGCCCAGACCGGCTCGCTCCACCAGGACGACGACGTGACCGTGCTCGCGTTCCAGTCCACTTGCGTGCGCGAGCCGACGCGAACCGGCCAGGCGCAGATGCACAGGTGAGCAGGCCTTTCTATCTGCTCTCCGCCGCCTTCTTGGGCACGAACCGGTCCGACTCCACCATCCCGTCCTTGAGCCGGAAGATGCGCTCGCACCGCTCGCTGATGCGGTCGTCGTGCGTGACCATGATGATGGTCATGCCCGAGGCGTGCAGGTCCTCGATCACGCGGAGGATCGACTCGCCCGTGGCCGAGTCGAGGTTGCCCGTCGGCTCGTCGGCCATCAGCACGACGGGCTCGGTGACCAGCGCCCGCGCGATGGCCGTCCGCTGCTGCTGCCCGCCCGAGAGTTCGCGCGGGCGGTGGCCGGTGCGGTCGGCGAGGCCGACCAGTTCGAGTTTCCGCATGGCCCGCTCGCGCCGCTCGTGGCGCGAGACGCCCTGGTACAGCAGCGGCACCTCGACGTTCTCCAGCACCGTCAGTTCCGGGATGAGGTTGAACGCCTGAAACACAAAGCCGATCTTGCGCCCGCGATAGGACGACAACTCGGTGTCCGGCATCACCGACACGTCCTGACCGTCGAGCAGGTACGACCCCGTCGTCGGCCGGTCCAGGCACCCCAGCATGTTCATGAGCGTGCTCTTGCCCGAGCCCGAGGCCCCCATGATCGCCAGGTACTGACCGCGCGGCACGGTCAGGTCCACGCCCTTGCCGGCCCGGCCCACGGCCTCGACCAGCACGGTGCCGTCGGGCTTGTAGTACGTCTTGGTCACGCCCACCAACTGGGCGATGGGGCTTCCCCAGCGGGGGTTGACCGCCGCGCCGTTCTCGGACTCGCTCTGGACCGCCGTTGCGCACATGGGCTCTGGTCCTACCCGCGCGGGGACAAAAGGTCGCGGGGCGGGCAGTGGGCTTGTCCCGTCCTCAGTAGCGCCGCATCCCCGGCTCGACCGTCGTCGCCCACAGATCAATGCCGCCCGCCATCGAGCGCACGTCGGCAAAGCCCATGGCCCGCAGCGCCGCCGCGGCACGCAGCGACCTTGCGCCGTGATGGCAGTAGACGATCACCGGGCGGTCGCGGCGCCCGTCGTCGTCTTCGAGTTCGTCCGCCCGGCGTTCGAGTTCCGACAACGGGATGTGGACCGCGCCCGGCAATCGCACGATCTCCCACTCGTCGGCGCGGCGCACGTCGAGCAGGACCGGCGGGTCGGCCGCGGACAGTTCGTCGCGCGCCGCCAGCGGCGAGACCTCCCACCCCTCGCGGAACGGGTACCCGGGCGGCAGGCCGCGGTCGTCATGCAGGCGCGCCGTCATTTCGCGCTCTCGGTCCTGCGCGGCGGCTGGGCCGGCGGCGGCAGCAGGCCGGCCCTCGCGGCGGTGTGGATCCGCGGGCCCGGCGCGCGCTCGTACGGCTCCAGCCCGTTGTCGACGATCGCCCACGGCGCGGTGCGGATCGCCCGCGGGATGAACAACACGATGTCCGCCGCGGCGTAGAACGGCGCGGCAAGGCCCTCGAACACCTGCGCGTTCATCTGCTCGGTGGTCACCGTGTCGAGCGCGGTCGCGGCGTTGGGGAAACGGCCCGACGCGCGCGGGCTGGAGTCGTTGAACGACGGCGAGCGCGTGTAGATCGGCTGGTGCTCGGGCTGCTCGGGCCACGAGGTGATCGGGATCAGCGGCCAGTGCTCGCGCGAGACCGTCTCGGTCCGCGGGCCGGGGTCGATGCGCGGCGCGTCCATCGCCAGCACCGGGCCCGTGGGGACCGGCTCGTAGAACCGCGACGGGGCCCAGCCTCGCGCCGTGGCCTCGTCGCCGTTGGTCGAGAACGAGTTGCACCCCGACGCCGCGGCCAGCAGGAGCACGGCCGGTGGAATGAACAATCGTGTCATGCCGGGAGGATACGCACGGATGCGCGCCCCGGCGGCGACGCGCCTCACGCGCCGACCGCCTCGCGAACGGCCCGGCGCGCCGTGTGCTCGTCGAATCCCTGCCGGGCCAGGAAGCCCAGCACGCGCCGCTCCCGCGCCTGCGCATCGAGCCGCGGCGGGAGTTTCCGCAACTGCGTGCGGGCGGCGGCGACGGCCAGTTCGAGCGCCGAGCGCGTTCGGGCCCTGACGGCCTCCTCCGCCGCGACGCGGGCCAGGCCGGAGCCCACGCCGCGGCGTGCGACCCTCGCCAGCACGCGCTGCGCGCCGACGGGCCGAGCCGCCTCGGCCCCGGCGACCGAACGCGCGAGCCGCTCGTCGTCGATCCACCCGCGCTGCACGAAGTCGTCCACCGTGGCGCGCGCGTACTCGCCCGAGGCCCCTGCGCGGCGCATCAGCGCCTGCGCCTCGACGCGGCTGAGGGCTCGAACGGCCAGACGCGACTGCAGCCGCAGGCGGGCCTTGCAATCGGCCGCGGCCTGATCGATCCGCGCACGCAGCGCATCGCCGACCGCGCGACCCGCGCTCAGGCCGAGCGCCGCCGCGGCGTCGGCGTCGAGCCGCCACGGCTTGCGCCCGCGGATGCGCACGACGACGCACCCGGGCTTCGCCGGATCGGGGCGCACCTCGGAGATGACGGGCTGATCGCTCACGTGATCTGGTCGAGCAGCGCGGAGAGTTCACCGACGGCCTTGTGCTCGTGCGTCGCGCGTGCGGCCGCAAGCCCGGCCCGCAGCGTCGCCGCGGCGCCGCCGTTGTCGTCAAGCGCGATCTGCGACACGGCCTTGTGGTAATAGGCGTAGTGGTAGGCGGGGTCGGCGGCGATGCAACGGTCGTAGTACTCGACCGCGCGGGCGTGCCCCTCGGCGGTGCCCAGTCTGGCGTGCTCCTGCGCAAGGCCGTAGAGCACGAAGGCGTCGTTGGGGTCGGCCTCGAGCATCGCGGCGAGTCGGCTGAGTCGGTCGGGCATGGACGCCTCCATCTCCGACGCGGCCGTGAGGCGGCCGCGCGACCTCGGTATCCTACAGCCAGCCCGCGCGGCCCGGGAGCGCCGCGGGAGAAGTTGACTTCCGGATGGAGATGTCCATGCAACACGGGATCAAGACGGTGGGTGTGATCGGCGCGGGGCAGATGGGCGGCGGCATCGCGCAGGTCGCGGCCCTCGCCGGGTTCACGACGCTGGTGTACGACGCGTTCCCCAAGTCGCTGGACCGCTGCAAAGCCGACCACGAGAAGCGCATCGCGCGCGACGTCGAGAAGGGAAGGATCACGCAGGCCGACGCCGACGCGGCCCGCGAGCGCCTGCGGTACGTCACCGGCCTTGAGCCCTTCGGCGACTGCGACATCGTGATCGAGGCCATCGTCGAGGACGTGAAGGCCAAGGTCGCGCTGTTCACGCAACTGGCCGAGATGTTCGCGAAGATCCCCGGCCGGCAGATCCTGGCCAGCAACACCAGCAGCATCTCCATCACCGAGATCGCGGCGTCGTGCAACAACATCAAGGGCGCCGAGGTCGGCGCGCCCGAGCAGATCATCGGCATGCACTTCTTCAACCCCGTGCCGGTGATGAAACTCGTGGAGGTGATCAACGGTCTGGCGACCAGCACCGAGACGACGGGCCGCACCATCGCGCTGGCCGAGGCGATGGGCAAGACGCCGCTGCCGGCCAACGACCGCCCGGGCTTTGTCAGCAACCGCGTGCTGATGCCGATGATCAACGAGGCGTTCTACGCGTGGATGGAAGGCGTCGCGAAGCCCGAGGACATCGACGGGATCATGAAACTCGGCTGCAACTTCCCCATGGGGCCGCTGAACCTGGCGGACTTCATCGGGCTGGACACGTGCGTGCACATCATGGACGTGCTGGCCGACGGGCTGAACAACGACCGCTACCGCGCCTGCCCGCTGCTCAAGCAACTGGTGACCGCCGGGCGGCTGGGCGTCAAGACCGGGCGCGGCGTGTTCGAGTACCCGAAGAAGTAAGACAAGTCCTGAGTCCTGAGTCCTGAGTCCTGAGTGCTGAGTGCTGAGTCACGGTCTTCGTGCTTTGACAAGTCCACACGTTCCGCCACATTGATCGGACGCTCCCCATGCCGCGCACGGACGACGCAGCCCCGCAGACCGACGGCCTCCACCTGCGCGTGCTGGCCAGCGGGTCGGCGGGCAACTGCTCGGTGCTGCTGTTCCGGCGCGGCGGGGTTCGGCGGGTCTGCCTGATCGACCTGGGCCTCTCGCCGCGGAGAACGGTCCGCCTGCTGGCCGAGTGCGGCCTGGGCCTGCACGACGTCGACGACGTGCTCATCACCCACCTGGACTCGGACCACTATTACGAGTCGTGGGGCCGCCCGGCCCGCGCTGGCGCGGCACGCGGCGAACCGATGATCCCGCGGCACGTGCGGGTCCGCGTGCACGAGCGGCACGCCGGCGCGGCGGTCCGGGCGGGCGTGCCCGCGCACCTCGTCGTTCCCTTCGACTGCGGCCCCTCGGGCGGCGGCGTGTTCGAGATGCAGCACGATCTGGGCGGGGCGGTGGTCTGGCCCGCGCTCACGGCGCACGACACGCTGGGCAGCGTGGCGTACCGCGTCGAGTATCACGGCGGCGGCGACGCGGCGACGCTCGGCTTCGCCACCGACCTCGGGCGCGTGACCGACTCGCTGCTCTCGCACTTCCGCGGCGTGGACACGCTGGCGATCGAGTCGAACTACTGCCGACAGATGCAACTGGCCAGCGACCGGCCGGAGGTGCTCAAGCGGCGGATCATGGGCGGGGCGGGCCACCTGAGCAACGACGAAGCCGCCGCGGCGGTGCGCAAGGTTTCGCCGCGGACGCGCGCGGTGCTGCTGCACCTGTCGCGCCAGTGCAACACGCCGGAGGCGGCGCACCGCGCCCACGCCGACGGACCGTACGAGGTCGTGGTGACGAGCCAGCACGCGCCGACGCCGTGGATGCGCATCGGGGCGTCGAGCGCCGAGCACTCGCGGCTCCGCCCGAGCGTGCGCGTCGGGTTGCGCGGGCTGTTCGACGGGGTTGGCGCGGCATGAGCGCGCCGGGCGAGGCGCTGCACCGCGCGGGGCGCCGCGTGCGAAGGCTGCTCGGCCGGGTGCGGTCGGCGCTGGGGCTTCGGCGCGGCGTGAAGGTGCACGGCGTGTACTACAAGGAGTTGACGGCCGAATCGCTGCAGCGCGCGCTCTCGAAGAAGGGCCGCGGATGGAAGGAGTACCGCGTCACCTTCCCCGATGGGGCCAAGCAGGTCATCCGCGCGTCGCCCGATCGGGTGTTCGACGACGTGATGGCCCCGCTGGGCTACGACGCCGGGCAGGGCCTGCTCGCCCCGCTGCTGGAGATCATCCGGCCCGGCTCGCGGCTGCTGCTCATCAACGCCGGCACCGGCGCGGCCGCGGCGTGGCTGGGCGCGGCGGTCGGCAGGTCGGGCGCGGTCGTCGCGCTGGAGCCCGATGAACAGAGCGTGGCCTTCGCCGTCAGGCGGTACCCGCGCCACAACGTCGCCTTCGAGCACGCGGGGATCGAGGGGCTGCGCGGCGAGACGGACAGCGCGTTCGACGGTTCGGCGGTGCTGCGCGCCCTGCCCCAGAACGACGCCGCGACGCTGTCCGAGGTGTGGCGAGTGATCGCCCCCGGCGGCTGGCTGCTGCTGGTGTGCGCGCCGGGCACGGGCGAGGCCGCCGCGGCGGCGCTGCGGACCCTGCCGGGGCTGGACGGCGTCGGCGTGCGCGCCGACGGGCCGGGCAGCACGTCGCCGGACCTTGTCTTCGCCACGCGCCTGCCGACAGAGGGCGCCGACGAACGCTCGCAGCATACCGAGAGGCCCCCACGCGGCACGGACGAGGGCGGTGGCCTGGAGTTGCAGCAGTAGTCCCGGCGGATGGTCCGGTCTGCCCCCGCGCGCGTGCACCCGGTGTTGGAACGAAACACGGAGTCGCACCAAGGCGCACGGGACGTGGATCGGAAGACCGAAACAGACCTCCCCCCCGAGCGAACCTGTGCGACGCTGAGTCGATCTCGGCACGGGCCGCGCCTTCCGAGCGCGGATTGTGGCGCCTGAACCCCCGATCACGAGAACCCTCCGAACCCAGATTCCCGCGCCCCGGCCCGCAAACCAAAACCCCGCCCCTCCTATCCTCCCCTCCCATGCACTGGACCGACGAAGCCCTGCAGGGGCTGGACACCTCCAAGCCCGTCATCATCAACGACTCCAAGACGCCCTCGGGCCGCGCCCACGTCGGTGCGCTCCGCGGCGTGCTCATCCACGACGCCGCGTACCGGACGCTCAAGGAGCGCGGCGTCGACGCCCACTACCGCTTCGGGTGCGACGACTACGACCCGGTCGACGAGATCCCCTTCGGCCAGGGCGAGATCTGGCGGCAGCACCTGGGCAAGCCGCTGTGCAACGCGCCGGCCCCGCCGGGCTCGAGCGCGACCGACATGGCCGACCACTTCATCTCCGAGTTCTGGTCGGTCTTCGCCGACCTGGGGGTGAAGTGCGAGTTCTACCGCATGCGGGACATCTACCGCAGCGGCAAGTTCAACGAGGCGATCGACCGCATCCTGCGCGCCGCGCCGACGGTGCGGAGAATCTACAAGGAAGTCTCCAACTCCGACCGGCCCGACAACTGGTACCCCTTCCAGACCATCTGCGAGAACTGCGGGCGCATCGGCACCACCGAGGTGACCGACTACGATGGGAAGGAAGTCACCTACGAGTGCAGGCCGGATCTGGTCGAGTGGGCCAGGGGGTGCGGGCACCGGGGCAAGGTCTCGCCGTTCGACGGGCGCGGCAAGATGCCGTGGAAACTCGAGTGGGTCGCCAAGTGGGCGACGTTCCCCGTGGCCGTCGAGGGCGCGGGCGAGGACCACAACACCAAGGGCGGGTCGCGCGACGTCGCCGCGCACTGCCTCAGGGCGATCTACGGGCTGGAGCCGCCGCTGAACATCCCCTACGGCTTTGTGCTGGTGGGCGGGGCGAAGATGAGTTCGTCGCGCGGCGTCGGCGTCGCCGCGCGCGACGTTGCGAACTTTCTGCCGCCGGAGATCTTACGTTTTCTCATGTTGCGCACGCCGCCCAGGCGGCAGGCCAACTTCGAGCCGACGTACGAGCAACTGGTCAAGGTCTTCAACGAACTCGACCGGGCGCATTACAAGGCCTATCACGACCCGAAGTTCAACGCCGACGAGAAGCGGACCTACCACCTGTGCGAGGTCGTGCCCGAGGGCGACTTCTTCGACTGCGAGTTCGGGCTGGTGCTCGCGCTGGTGCAGATGCCGCACCTGGACGTCATCCGGGAGTTCGAGAAGATCAAGGGCTCTTCGCTGACCGACGTCGAACTCGCCCACCTGACCAGGCGCATCCGCGCCGCGCAGATGTTCCTCGAAAACTACGCGACGCCCGAGGAGCGGATGCAGTTGCAGCAGACCCTGCCCGCCTCCGCGGCGGAGTTGACGCCCGCCCAGCGCGGCTTCCTGCACACGCTGGCGGGGCTGCTCGACAGCGCGGAGTGGAAGGGAGAGGCGCTGCAGTCGCTGGTGTTCGACGCCGCGAGAATGACGCCGATCGAGCAGCCCAGGGCCTTCGCCGCGCTGTACCGCGTGTTCTTCGACAAGACCGCGGGCCCCAAGGCGGGCAACCTGCTGGCGTTCCTCGACCGCGCGTGGGTGAAGAAGCGGCTGATGGAAGTGCCGCTGGATCAGGTCGAGTTCTGGCGCGCGACGGCCGAACCGGCGGAGAAGATCGCCCAGTGGCTCGCGGACAACGCCGCGGCGGTCGCGTCCAAGTCGGTCACGACGCGCGAGGCGGGGGCGGTCGCGCCGGGCGTGGCGGTGGCGGAGGTGCTGGTGACCATGACCGATGGGAAGCGGCACGTGAAGCGGCTGCTTGTGGAGAGCGGCGGCGCGGAGGGGGCAAAGCGAGCGGCCGCGGGCCTCTGAAAGACCGTGGCCCAACTGCCTTGCGGGCGAACGGAAGGCGGGGCAAACGTGCACGCGCGCGGGTCCGCTGCTCGCGAAGCGAGCGTGCGCTGGTTGCCAAATGCGCAAGCATCTGGGTGGCAACCCCGCTCTGCTCTTCGATTCGCCCCTGCCCACGAAACGGGCGAGCGCAGCGCCCCGACTGCCTCTGCGAGCCATCGCCCGCTAGCATTGCCTGTAGCATTTCCACACGCACCCGCTCGCCGCATTCCACCCCCGATATGCCCACCATGACACCCCCGTCCGCTGCGTCGCGGCCTGCCGCTTCCGTTGCTCCCCAGTCCCCCGGCGCGGCGACCAATGGCAGCCCGCAGGGCTCCCCGTTTGCCCCGCTCGACACCTTCCCGCACCGGCACATCGGGCCCGACGATCACGAGATCGCCGAGATGCTCAGGGTCGTCGGCTGCGGCAGCCTCGACGAACTGGCCGACCGCACCGTGCCCGCGTCGATCCGCCTGCGCCGGCCGCTGAACCTGCCCGGCGCGAGCGACCGCAAGGGCGAGCACGAACTGCTCGCCGAGTTGAAGGCCATCGCCGCGCAGAATCAGGTCTTCCGATCGTTCATCGGCATGGGCTACCACGGCACCATCACGCCGGGCGTGATCCTGCGGAACATCCTCGAGAACCCCGGCTGGTACACGCAGTACACGCCGTACCAGGCCGAGATTTCCCAGGGCCGGCTCGAAGCGCTGCTGAACTTCCAGACCATGGTGAGCGACCTGACCGGCCTGCCGCTGGCGGGCGCGAGCCTGCTCGACGAGGGCACCGCCGCGGCGGAGGCGATGGCGATGTGCTTCGCCATCGCCGGCGCGGACGGCACCAAGCGGACGTTCGTCGCCGCGAGCGACTGCCACCCGCAGACGCTGGCGGTGGTGCGCACGAGGGCCGAGTCGCTGGGGATCAACCTCGTCGTCGCCACCAGCGAGGCGATGGGCAAGGGCGAGATTCACACGATCGACCTTGCCGGCGTCTGCGGCGTGCTGGTGCAGTATCCGACGACCGACGGGCGCGTCGAGTGCTGGGAGGACCTGTGCAAGCGCGTGCACGCGGCGGGCGGGCTGGTGGTGGCGGCGACCGACCTGCTGGCGCTCGCGCTGCTCAAGCCGCCGGGCGAGTGGGGCGGGGGCGGTCAGAACGGGGCCGACATCGCGGTGGGCAGCGCGCAGCGCTTCGGCGTGCCGATGGGCTACGGCGGCCCGCACGCGGCGTTCATCGCGACACGGAGCGAGTACGCCCGCAAACTGCCGGGCCGGATCATCGGCGTCTCGCGCGACGCGCTGGGCCAGCCCGCGCTACGCATGGCGATCCAGACGCGCGAGCAGCACATCCGCCGCGAGAAGGCGACCAGCAACATCTGCACGGCGCAGGCGCTCCTGGCGATCATGGCCGGGATGTACGGCGTCTACCACGGGCCGGAGGGCGTGAGGGCGATCGCGGCCCGCGTGCACGCCCTGACGCAGACGCTCCGCGCGGGGCTGGTCAAACTCGGCCACGCCGTCGGCGACGGCCTGGTCTTCGACACGCTGCGCGTGCGCCCCGCCGGCAGGACCGCGGCGCACGTGCTGGAAACCGCCCGCTCGAAGCGCATCAACCTGCGCGACTTCGGCGACGGCACGGTCGGCGTCGCGCTCGACGAGACCGCGACGCGCGAGGACCTCGCGGACATTCTCGCGGCGTTCGGCGGCGGCAGGGAGGACCTCGACGCGCTCGCGGCGAGGGCGCACGCGCCGATCCCGCCCGTGTTCGCCCGCGCCAGCGCGTTCATGACGCACCCGGTCTTCAACGCGCACCACTCCGAAACGGAGATGCTGCGCTACATCACGCAGTTGCAGAAGCGCGACCTGTCGCTGGCCGACAGCATGATCCCGCTCGGCTCGTGCACGATGAAACTCAACGCGACGGTGGAGATGATCCCCGTCACGTGGCCGGAGTTCGCCGACCTGCACCCCTTCGCCCCGCCCGAGCAGGCCCGCGGCTACCAGCGCATCTTCAAGGACCTCGAGACGTGGCTGGCCGAGATCACCGGCTTTGCCGCGATCAGCCTGCAGCCCAACGCCGGCAGCCAGGGCGAGTACGCGGGCCTCATGGTCATCCGCGCGTACCACCACTCCCGCGGCCAGCCGCACCGCAACGTCTGCCTCATCCCCGACTCGGCCCACGGCACCAACCCGGCGTCGGCGGTCATCGCGGGGTTCCGTGTCGTTGCGGTCGCGAACAAGCCCAACGGCGACATCGATCTGGACGACCTCAAGGCGCAGATCGCCGCGCACCGCGAGAACCTCGGCACGCTGATGGTCACGTACCCTTCGACCTACGGCGTGTTCGAGGAGCACATCCGCGAGATCTGCCAACTCGTCCACGAGGCGGGCGGGCAGGTGTACATGGACGGCGCGAACATGAACGCGCAGGTCGGCCTGTGCCGGCCCGGCGACATCGGCGCGGACGTCTGCCACCTGAACCTGCACAAGACGTTCTGCATCCCGCACGGCGGCGGCGGCCCGGGCATGGGCCCGATCGGCGTCGCGGCCCACCTGGCCCCGTTTCTCCCCGGTCACCCGGTCGTGAACCCGTTCGGCTCCGCCGCGGGAGAAACCGGGTCCAAGGCCATCGGCCCGGTCTCCGCCGCGCCGTGGGGGTCGCCGGCGATTCTCACCATCCCCTGGGTCTACATCGCGCTGATGGGCGCGGCGGGGCTCAAGCGGGCGACCGAGGTCGCGATCCTGAACGCGAACTACATGGCGCGGCGGATGGAGGGGCACTACCCGGTGCTGTTCCGCGGCAAGTCGGGCTTCTGCGCCCACGAGTTCATCATCGACTGCAACGCGTTCGACAAGTCCGCGGGCATCAAGATCGAGGACATCGCCAAGCGGCTGATGGACTACGGCTTCCACGCGCCGACCATGGCCTGGCCCGTGCCCGGAACGCTGATGATCGAGCCGACCGAAAGCGAGCCCAAGGCCGAACTCGACCGGCTGTGCGACGCGCTGATCGCCATCCGCGCCGAGATCCGCGAGATCGAGGAGGGCCGCGCCAGCCGGACCGACAACCCGCTCAAGCACGCCCCGCACCCGATCAAGGCCGTCGCGACCGACGACTGGAAGCACGCCTACACGCGCGACCAGGCGGCGTTCCCCAAGGGCGCGCCGTGGCTGGCCGAGCGCAAGTTCTGGCCGCCGGTGGCGAGGGTCGACAACCCCTACGGCGACCGCAACCTCGTGTGCACCTGCCCGCCGATGAGCGCGTACGGCCCCTGAAGCCGGCGCATTCGCGCTCGCGCGGACGCTCGCTCGACTTGCTGGCGCAGTGGGTCGAGGATGGGTCTTTGCACGGAGCCGCCAGCACCGCTGAAGCAGCGGCATGGAGCGCGACCAGCCCCTGTTCCACAGTGCGGTCGCGGCTTGCTCTCCGCGCTCGCTGCGCCTCGGCGGTGAAACGCCTACAAACGCCGTGCCGGGCCACAAGACCCGTCGAGATGGGGCATCGGTACGCTCCGCCGAGACCGGGTTGAGGCAGCACAGCAAAAAGCAAACCGGCCGCCCCTTCGGAGCGGCCGGTTCAACCGTGGTTCCGCACGATGGCCCGCGGAGAGCGAGTATCAGCGGCGACGCCGACCGGCCGCGATGCCGCCGAGGGCGAGCACCACCGCCGCGCCGGGCGCGGGGATCGCGATCGAGGAGATGAACGTGCTGGTGCCGCCGACCGAGTCGCCGGGCGTCAGCGTGAAGCGGAGTTGGCCGCTCATGTCCAGCCAGCCCGGCGGGATGGGCGACAGGATGCCCGTGTTGTTGCCGCCGGAGATGGTGCCAAAGGGGGAGAAGGTCGAAATCGTCGCCGCGCCGTTCAACGCGTACTGCGTGCCACCGGGCGTGGCGTTCGGGTTCGGACCATACCCGCCGTTGTACTGCGTACGCCACCAGCCCGCCGCGGCGTTGCCGGCCGCGTCGATCGACGTCACGGTGACGCCGTCGCCGTTCTGATCGGTCGCGGTGAAGTTGCTGCTGGCCCGGGCGAGCACCGGCTCAGGGAACGACACGTCCAGGTTCGCGGTCGTGATGATGAACGTCGTGACCGACGCACCGGCCCACGCGGTGAACGTCAGGGCGATGGTGTTGTCGTGCGGAGTGGCGTTCGGCCCCTGCGGATCGATCAGCAGCGTCAACTGCGTGAAGGCCGCGCCGTTGGACAGAGGGATGTTCCCGTTACTGTACACACGCGAACCGGGGTTCGCGCCCGGCGTGGTCAGCCCCAGCGGCACGATGAACGTATCCGTGCCGGCGCTGTTGATCGCCGTGATGGTCAGGAACGGATCAGAGATCGACGCACCCGCGGTGGACGCGAGAATCAGCACCGCCGCGGAAGACCCGATCGCGGCCGCCGACATGGTGAACTTCGTGGACATGGACTGGTCCTATCTGAAACGTTCAGGACGTACCGAAAGCGGGACTCAACCGACACACAAGCGAACCGAGCGAAGGCCTTCTGACCCGCGTGCTCAGCGACGACGACGCAGGGCAAGCAGGCCGCCAATGCCCAGGAGCGACGCGGCGCCCGGAGCGGGGATGATGACGAACGTGCTGGTGCCGCTGGCGATGTCGCCGGCCGACAGGGTGAAGTCGAAGCCTGACTGCATGTTGAACACGGACCCCGGGATCAACTGGAACGGCCCGGTGCTCGCCGACTCGTTGATGCCGATCGGGTCCGTATAGGACGTGGTGTGCAGGTCGGCGAAGGTGACCCCGTCCAGATCGGAGAACGGGATGCCGGAGTTGTTGTACTTGGCGACATACATGCCGGGACGGCTGCCCAGACCGAGCGTCACACCGTCGCCGTTCACGTCGTCGGCGGTGATGCCAGCGGAGGCGGTGCCGATCCCGTTGACGATGCTGGCGAACGAAAGGATCGTGGAGGTCGCGGAGAACGAGGTCATCACCGCGCCGGCCTGCACCGCGAAGTTGAGCGTGACCACCGGGTCGGCGATCGTCTCGACGAACGCGCTCGTCAGCGTGCCGAGCAGCACGCCGTTGGGATGCGTGGCCGTCGGGGCCGAGCGCAGTTCGAAGGGCGACTGCAGCTGCCACCCGTACACCAGGTCGCCGTTCTCGTTGGAGAACGAGTACATGTTCTGGCTGTCGATCGACAGGCTGTAGGAGACGGGCACGCCGTCAACCGTCGCGTTGGCGTTCAGCACAAAGCAGAACTGCGAAACACTGCCCAAGGCACCCGCGCTCGTCGCGAGCAACGTGGACGCGGCGACAGCGGCGGACAAAACGCTCTTGCGGGCAAACGCCATGTGGGGCTCTCCTCACTGCTTGAACCCGTTGGCCGCGAGCGATCCAACCGACACTCGGCAACGGGCGGGTCTCGTCTCATCCATGCCCCGGCGGCACAACCACCACCGGAACGCATCTCTCAGCCACCTACTTTGCCAGAAGAAACCCTGTTTGTCAAGGCGAATGTGCTGGAATGTGTCGCACCTTGCCCATTTCTTCATCCCGTCGGACCGAACATTCAGACAATGGTCCCCATATCCGGCGGTTCGACTCGCAGAAACAGTCGAATGCACGGCCAGGGATGGCCAAAAACATCCCGAATAGTCCGTAATACGCAAGATTTGCAGCACGATCCCGGGTCGGTATGCTGTACACTGCAATCTCGATTCGGTCGATACCATGACAGACAGACCATCACTCCCTTGATCGCGGAGGGCCACGCGTGCCCGAGATTCCCCTTCGCTTGGGCCTGCTCGTCGGCCTGCTGATCGCGAACAACTCATGGGGTGATCCGACGCCGATCGACGCGGCGGCTTTGCCGACCTTCGCACGACCCGTGCAGACTTCCGACCACTGCGAGAGCGCTCGCAGGACGATCGTCATACGCTGCACACCCGCGGGAGAGTCGGTCGTGCGCGCGACGTGCGCAGCGATCGGCGATGATCCCGACAAAGTGCTCCGCGACGGCGCCGCGGCGGACCATCAACTGCTCGCCGCGCTTGCGTCGCTGGGCGTGGTGCGCGTGCGCGAGACGTGGCCGGTCGCCCCGGCCAACGCGTTGCTCGCCGAGTTCGTCGGCCTTTCGCGCCGTCTGTCGCTGGAACTCGACGGCAGCATCCCGCCGAGCGCCGCTGCCGCCCTGCTGCGCGTCCGCGCCGACCTGTTCGAGTTAGTCGAGCCCGACGCGCTGGGCTACGTGCACGGCCACGTCGTCCCCAACGACCCGTTCTTCCCGTGGCAGTACGGCCTGTGGAACACGGGCCTGCCGATCGGCGGCAACACGGGGCTGCCGGGCGCCGACATCAACGCGCCCGCGGCGTGGGCGCAGGTCATCCCGAGCGCCAACCCGGTGATCCTCGCCGTGCTCGACACGGGCGTGAGCCACAGCCATCCCGACCTTTCGTCCCGGCTGATCGCGGGGCGGAACTTCATCGGCGACGACCCCGACGCGACCGACGACAGCCCTTGGGTGTCGCACGGCACCGCGTGCGCCGGCATCGCCGCGGCGAGGGCCAACGACAACTACGGCATCGCCGGGGTGTCGTGGAACACGCGGGTCATGCCCGTGCGCGTCGCCGACCTGTGGGGCAACAGCAGCGAGGTGACCTGCGCCGCGGGGATCGTGTGGGCCGTGGACAACGGCGCGCGGGTTCTGAACATCAGCCTCGGCTTCACGTTGGGGACCGAGACGCTCCGAGCCGCCGTTGAGTACGCCCGGTACAGCGGCGCGGTGCTGGTCTCGTCGTCGGGCAACGCGGGCGCGGGTGCGCCGGTCTACTTCCCGGCACGGCTGCCGGGCGTGATCTGCGTCACGGCGACGGACAACCGCGACCAGATCGCGTCGTTCTCCTGCCGCGGGCCGGAGGTGGACGTGTGCGCGCCGGGCGTGCTGATCGCCACGACGGTGGACACGAACCAGTATCCCAACACGCACCGGCTGGAGACGGGCACATCGATGGCCGCGCCGTTTGTCGCGGGCCTTGCGTGCCTGCTGCTGGAGAACTCTCCGTGGCTGAGCGGCGCGGAGGTCGCGCGGATCATCACCGAGACCGCCGACGACCGCGGGCCGCCGGGCTGGGACGAGTCCTACGGGCACGGCCGGATCAACGCGGGACGAGCGCTCGCGGCGGTGGCGGATTCGGACCGCTTCTGCATCGCCGACTGGAACCGCGACGGCGCGGTCAGCCCGGACGACCTGTACCTGTTCTTCGACGACTACTTTGTCGGCCGGGCAGATGTCAACGGCGACGGCGCGACCGACATGACGGACTTGTCGGCATTCCTGTCGGCGTACCTGGCCGGGTGCTGAAAGCGCACGCGGCCGCCCGAGTCGGCGGCCGCGCGGCTGAAACCTCGATTGTTCGATATCGCTTACGGGGGCGGCACGCCCGTCCCGCCGCCCGCGCCGCCGGCCGTGCCGGTCACGGGCTGCTGGGCGAAGCCGTCGATCTTGCCGATGCTGTTGTCGGTGTCGAGCGACACGTAGCGCCGGCCCTGAACCGTCGAGGCGGTGTACGACGGCCAGAAGGGGTAGCCGTTGATCTGCCGGTGGATGTAGTCCGGCCCGCGGACGATCAACTGGCCGTTCCATGCGCGGATGCTCGCGCCGTCGCCGCCGTTGTCGATCCACTGCGTCGGCTCGACGAGCGTGATGAGCAGGTCGATGATGTCCTGCGTGCGCTGCTCGCGCGTGCGCTGCTCCTCCTGGCGCTGGTTGTTCGTGTCCTGGAACGGCGACTGCCCGCCGCCCTGGCCCTGCTGCAGCACGCTCTGCAGGTCGATCTCCGGCACCTCCGCGTACCGCGGGATGACGTGCAGCAGGTCGTTGATGTCGTAGATCTCGACGCGCTTGGTCTTGTTGAGCGCGGACTTGGGACCGATCTCCAGCGCGCCCATGTCGGAGAGTTGCCAGGTGTTCTCCTCGAAGTCCTCCTGCGCCTTGTCGAGGACCTTCTCGAGCACGCGCAGGGCCGGCTCGTTCCGGACCGACACGGTGATCAGTTTGTCCCTGTTCAACCCCGTGCCGCGGTCGGACTGCCAGATCGGATCGAACTCCGCGCCGCTGATCTCCTGGATGAACGTGATCACGTCCTCCAGTCGCGCTTCCTTGAAGTCGATCGTCATCCGCCGCTGCATCTTGAGCAGCGTCTCGCGCTTGGGGTTGACCGCCACGCGCCGCGCCGCCTGAGGGGCCTGCGCCGGCGCCGCGCCGGCGCGCGCGCCGCCCGTGGCCTGCGCGCTGGCGCTCCCCGCGCCGGCGAGCACCATCACCGCCGAAACCGCCGCGAGCGCTCCGAACCGCACGTGCATGCTCATGAGTTGCTCCTGTCCCCGGCGCCCGCCCAGCGGCGCCGCGCCCCTGCCTGTATCCTTGGACGCCCGACCGGGACACGGGTTCCGCTCCACCGTGTGTACGCAGAACATCGGCAGGGTGTTCCCCAACAGAATCCAACTTTGTCGCACCGTCGGGAAATCACGATCCGCGGCTTGCCACCGAGGGCCGAACCGAATCACCCGGTGCGGAGATCGACCCATCACCGTTGTGAGACGCGGCCGGCGAGCCGCCGGCATGGGCCGCCGCGGCTGGGGCAGGACTGGCCGGGCGCGCCGGCCGTTCCTCGATCAACGTCCGATCGGTGGGCTGGCCGAACGCCGCGATCACGCCCTCCTTCATCTGGGCCACGAGGCTGAAGACCAGCGGGACCAGGACCAGGGTGAAGACCGTCGAGCACGCCAGGCCGCCGAGCACCACCGCGCCCAGGCCGCGGTACATCTCCGAGCCGGAGCCGGGCGCAACGACCAGCGGCAGCATGCCGCCGAGGGTGGTGCAGGTGGTCATGAAGATCGGCCGGAAGCGCGAGGCCACCGACGCGCGGATGGCGCGGAACAGCGGCATCCGCTCGCCCTCGGCGCCGTAGCGGCCCGGGTTCTCGAAGTTGAGCGACTGCTCGACGATGAGGATCGCGTTGTTCACGACCGTGCCGATCAGGATGACAAAGCCGAGCATCGTGAGCACGTCGAGTTGCTGCGGTGCGATTGTCGGGTCGGCGAGCGTGATGTTGTGCACGATCCGCAGGCCCGCGAACCCCCCCACCACCGCCAGCGGCACGCTGAACATGATCACCAGCGGGTACAGGAAACTCTCGAACACCGCGCACATGAGCAGGTACGTGACAAGCAGCGCCCAGATGAACCGCGCCGTCAGGAACTGCGGCTGGCTCGTCACCCCGGCCAGCAGGCCGACGACGATGGTCGTCAGCAGCAGCACGCCGACCGCGCCGTAGAACGCGCCCGAGCGAGCCGGGCGCGAGCCGCCCCGACGCGCCAGCAGGCCAAGCCCGCGCGTCAGCGAGTACGCCGCGGCGAGCAGGCCGAGCACGCACAGGCCCGCGCACACCCACAGCACGCCCTTCTGCCAGTCGGCCAGCGGCGCGCCGGGCCGGGCCTTGCCGAACAGCGCGGCCCGCACCTCGTCGAGGCTCGCGGCGGTGCCCTCGAGGCGCACGCGCATCGAGGCGTCGATCAGCCCCGCGCGCACGGCCCGCGGCAGGAAGTCCTCGCGCACGCGTGTCATCACCTCGTCCACCGTCACCCCCACCGGTGGCGCGATGTTGATCGTGACCGACGGCAGCTCCTCCGACCGCTGGATGGCCTGCGGCGCGGTGGTGCGCTCCAGCGTCACGACCGTGTCGAGCGGCACGACCGGCCCCGCGGGCGTCGCGACGGGGACCGCCGCGAGTTGCTCCTGATACTCCAGCCGCCCGCCGCGCGGCAGCAGGACCATGTCCACCGTGTCGCCGCCGAGCCGGAAGTCGTCGACGAACGCGCCGTCGAACAGGCCGCGCACCGCGACGCCGACGTCGCGCACGGTCAGGCCCAGTTCGCGCCCGTGCTGGTTCAGGCGGACCGTGGCCTCGGGCTGGCCGAGCAGGAAGTTGCTCGGCTCGGGCTGCACGTTCCGCATGCCGTAGCCGCCCTGCTCGGCGCCGGCGGCCAGGAACACGAACTGGGCCGCGGCGACGACGCGGGACAGGTCGGGGCCGGAGATCTCGACCTTCACCGAGTTGCCGCCGCCCACGCCGCGCCCGAAGATGGCCGACTGCCGCGCGCCGCCGTAGGCGTCGGGGATGGTGTTCATCGCGTTGGTGAGCACGCCGCCGACGGGGATGACCACCTGCGGCCACGCCGACGTGGCGCCGCAGAACATCCCGCCGTTGAACCCGGCGATGAAGAAGTTGTTGATCGGCACGGGGTCGTAGGGCGGGAGGGTGGGCGGGAAGCGCGGGATGGGCGGCAAAGCCGCGACCGCCGCGCGGTCGTTGGCGTCGACCTCGATGTACGGGCGGATCTGCTGCTCGATGCGCGTCGCGATCGACTCCTGCTGCTCGACCGAGTAGCCCGGCGGGATGAGCAGGCCGCCGAAGACCAGGTTGCGGTTGCCGGTGGGCAGGTAGTCCAGAGGGGGCATGAGTTTCATGCTGCCCCACAGGCTCAGCGCGGCCATGGCAACGACGATCGCTGGTCGCAGCGTCCAGCCGCGCCAGCCGGTCATCAGCCACAGCAGCGCGTCGGCGAGCCGCTCGGCCAGCCGCTGCAGGAGCGGGGCCAGGCCGAACAACCGGTCGAACCCGCGCCGCAGCGCGGAGCGTTCGCTCTCGGGCTTGTGCGCCGAGAGGAGCCGCGCGCCCGCCGACGGGATCACGGTGATCGACACCACCAGCGAGAACATGACCGCCGACGCGATGGCCAGCGAGATGTCGCGGAAGAGTTGGCCCGCTTCCTCGCGGATCGTCAGCACGGGCACGAACACCGCGACGGTCGTCAGCGTCGAGGCCAGCACCGCGACCCAGACCTCCTTGGCGCCCCAGTAGGCCGCGAGCCGCGGGGAGTCGCCGGCACGCACCCGCCGCACGGTGTTCTCGAGCACGACGATCGCGTTGTCGACGACCATGCCGGTCGCGAAGGCCAGGCCGGCCAGCGAGATGACGTTCAGCGTGCGGCCGAAGGCGACCATCGCCAGGAACGTGCCGATGACGGAGATGGGGATCGCCAGCGCGACCACGCCCGTGGCGGTGAAACTCCGCAGGAACACCAGCAGCACCAGCGTCGCGATGATCCCGCCGACCCACAGGTTGGTCGTCACCAGGTCGATCGCCGAGTCGATGTAGGTGGTCTCGTCGTACACCTGCCGGATGCGCAGGTCGGGACCGACGTCGCCGCCCAGTTTGGGCAGGATGTCGGATCGCACCTCGTCGAGTCGCCTGCGCAACTCGGCCATGACCTCCACGACGTTGGCGTTGGCCTGCCGGATGACGTTGATCGCGATGCACGGCTGGCCGAGCGATCGGACGAAGCCGCGCTTCTTGGTGTGGCCGAACTCGACGTCGCCCAGGTCGCGCACGTAGACGGGCTTGAGCGCCGCGCCCGGCGAATCCGCCGCGGGGCGGTAGGCGACGATGGTGTCGAGCACGTCCTGCTCGGTGGTGAACTGGCCGACGATGCGGACGCGGTAGTCGCGCTTGCCCTCGGCGATGGACCCGGCGGAGATGTTGCGGTTCTCGGCCTGCAGGGCGCCGATGACCTCGTTGAATGTGAGGCGTCGCTGGGCGAGTTTGACCGGGTCGAGCAGCACGCGCACCTCGCGCTCGCGCCCGCCGAAGATGTTGACCTCCGCCACGCCGTCGATGCGCTCGAGAAACGGCTTCACTTCCTTGTCCAGCGCGTCGTAGAGCGTGGTGATGTCGAAGTCCGGGCGCCTGTGCCGCTTGGCCGGGTCGACGTCCACGATGATCCACGCGATGGCGTTCTCGCTGGCCCCGTCGGCCGCCTTGATGGTCGGCTCGTCCACCTCGGCCGGGTACGAGGGCACCTGCCGGAGCGAATCCGACACTTCCTGCAGCGCGCGGGAGATGTCCGCGCCAAGGTAGAACTCGAGGCTGATCGTCGACTGACCCTCGGTCGAGGTCGAGCGCATCCGCTTGAGGTTCGAGACGTTCTTGAGCCGCTTCTCCTGCTCGCGCGTGATGTTGTCGACGATCTCCTGCGGGCTGCGGCCGGGCCAGCGCGTCGTCACCTCGATGTTCGGCCGGTCCACCGTCGGCGTGAGTTGGATGGGGATCGCGCCCAGCCCGATCAGGCCGAACATCACGACCAGGATCACGCCCACGGCGACGCTGACGGGCTTGTTGATCGACCAGCGGATCGGGTCCATGCGTGAAACTTCCCAAAGGCGGGCGGGCGCAGAGAGGGTCCTGCGGCAGGTTCGAACGGCGTGCGACGCTCTACGGTCTGGCCGCGGCGGGCCCGCCCCGCGGCGCGTCGGTCACGATCAGCGGCTGGCCGGGGAACAGGCGCTCGTTGCCCTCGATGACCACCATCATCCCCGGCCGCAGCGCGGGCGACTGCACGACGACGCGCTGCCCGACGGCGTAGTCGATCCTCACGGGCGCGATCGCCGCGACGCCGCCGCCGTCGAAGAACACGTAGGGGCCGGTCTCGTTGCGGAGGATCGCGTCCTTGTGAACGGTCATGGCCTGCGTGCTCTCGCCGGTTGGGATCAGGCCGACGACGGTCATGCCGGGCCGCAGCGGCCCGCCGTTGGACGCGTCGGCGGAGGCGACGGCCGGCTTGTTCTCCAGCCGCACACGCACCGGGAACAGACGCGAGAGCGGGTCCGCGGCGGGGATCACGCTCGACACCGGCGCGCGGAGCGTCTCATCGACGCCGAAGGCGCGGAGCGCGGGCACGCGCAGCACGACCTCGGGCGAGCGGCCTTCCTTGGGGAACAGCCGCGGGGCGAAGGCCTCGGGCACGTCGAGCCACGCGTCCAGCGCGTCCAGCGCGACCAGTTCGACAACCGCCTCGCCCTCGCGGACCCACTGACCGATCTCGGTCCGGCGCGAGAGCGCCACGCCGTCGAAGGGCGCTTCGATCGTCATGTCCTCCAACCGTTTGACCGCCGTGCGAAGGTCGGCCTGTGCCCACGCCAGGTCGGCACGGGCCTGCAACAACCGCGCCTCGGCGTTGGCCTTGTTGGTCCGGGCCTCGTCGAGTTCGATCTGCGCCGCGCCCGCGCGGGCGAAACTGTCCTCGATCCGGGCCAGGTCGCGCTGCGATTTCTCCAACGTGGTGACGCGCTCGGCGACGATCGCCTCGCGCGTCTGCACCAGCGCTTTGGCCCGCTCGACCTCCAGCCGAGCCAGCGCATCGTCGAGCCGCGCGATCACTTGTCCGGCCACGACCGGATCGCCCGCCTCGACCGGCAGATCGACCACCTGCCCGGCCTCTTCCGCGGCGACGACCGACCGCCGCACCGCACGGAGTTCGCCCGTCACCTCGCGCCAGCGTTCAACCGTCTCCAAGCGAACGTCATCGAGCCGGACCTTGGCCGGGGGCGGGCCGCCTTGCGCGTAAACACTTGAAGTCAAAGCGCTTATGCAGACAGCGGCCACCGCACAAAACTGCGCCGTTCGCAGCATTCACGTACTCCTCGTGCCCCCGCGTGTTCCGCCCGCAGCTTGTGCTCGGCGGCGACGGACCGCCCCTCCCCGTACGCGGTCCTGACGATGGTAGGCAGACGGTCGGGAGTTGTAGGGACTTTAGCCCGCCGGGTTGCGGGGAGTGTGTTCGCGTTCCGCCAGACCCTGAACGGCCCCTCGCCCAGCGGCCCAGCCGCTCGACCAAGCCCACTGGAAGTTGAACCCCCCGATCCGCCCGTCGACATCCAGCGCCTCGCCGCAGATGTGCAGGCCGGGGCATGGGCGCGACTCCATCGTGGCGGGGCGGATCTCGCTCAATGGCACGCCGCCGGCGGTCACCTCGGCGAACAGGTAGCCTCGGTCGCCCGCGACGGGCACGGGCATCGACGTGAGCGCGCGGGCCAGAGCGCGGCGGGTCTCGCGCGTCAGCGTGTGCACGGGCGCGGCGGGGTCCGTGCCCGCGTGCTCGATGACCGACCGGGCCAGCCGCTCGGGCATCGCGGGGGCGAACGCCGCGTCTTCGAGCAGCACGCGCAGCACCGACCCGGCGCGCGACGACGCCGCCACCAGCGCGGCATCGGCCTGTTCGAACGAACGGCCCGGAAGCCAGCTGACCAGCAGGGTCGCGCCGGGATCGTCGAACCTCGCCGCGGCGAGGTGGCGCGAGATGTCGAGCGCGGCGGGGCCGGACAGGCCGAAGTGCGTGCACAGGAGCGGGCCCGTGCAGGCGGCGATCTTCCTGCCGGTTGACGAGCAGACAACCACCTCGGCGACGTGCGACAGGCCGGACAACTCGGTGATGAACGTTGCGCCTTTGTCCACGACGAGCGGCACGAGCGCGGGGAACGTCCGCGTGACGCTGTGCCCGAGCGACCCGAGCATCTCCCAGCCGTGCCCGTCCGAGCCGGTTCTGGGGAGGCTCTTCCCGCCCGTGGCGATGATCACGCGCTGGGCGACGACCACGCCGGCCGGCCCGCGCAGCACGAAACCCGACTCGGTGCGCTCGACCGACTCGACGCGCCACGGGCAGCGGAGTTCGCACCCGGCCTCGCGCACCGCGCGGAGGAGCGCGTCGAGCACCGTGTGCGCATCGTCGGTCGTCGGGAAGAGTTTGCCCGTCTCCTCGCGCTTGAGTTGCACGCCGAGTTCTGCGAAGAAGGCGACCGTCCGCGCCACGTCGAACCCGCGCAGGATGTTTCGGACGGTGTTGAGTGACGAACCCGGGCCGACGTTGTAGTCGTGATCGGTCACGGCGTGGTGCGTCACGTTGCACCGCCCGCCGCCGGCGACGAGGATCTTCGCGCCCGGCTTGCGCGCCGAATCGAGCAGCACGACACGGGCGTCGGACCCGGCCGCGCGCGCCGCCCTGCCCGCGGCGATTCCGGCCATCATCCCCGCCGCGCCGGCGCCGACAACGGCGACGTCGGCGTGGAGCGCTCCCGGACGGTCATTTGGGGGCTGGCTGGACATCCGGAGGCGCGTCAAAAACGACGGCGGCACGGGCCGTGCGCCCGTGCCGTGAACAAGAGCCACCTCAGGGATTTGAACCCTGGACCTATGCTTTACGAAAGCATCGCTCTACCGCTGAGCTAAGGTGGCCAGGCCGCGGAAGCGGCAGGCCAAGAGTATCGGCAGGCCGGACGGAGATTTCCAGCCCGGCGAATAGTGGCCTAGTCGGCCGGCACCGCGGGCGCGGCTTTCCCCACCACCAGCCTTCCGCCGGTGGTCGAGAGCAACTGGTCCAGCTGCCGCCGCCCGATGCGCACCCGCATGCGGACGCTGCGGCCGTCCTCGGCGTACTGTCGGTCAAGCACCTTGGCGCGGGTCTCCAGACGCTGGATGGCCTTGCCCTCGCTCAGCGGCACGGTCACCTCGACCTCCTGCACGCCCATCTGGACCGCGGCCCGCACCCTGCTTCGCAGGGTCTGGAACCCCGGGTGCGCGGGGTCGACCGCGGCGATGGGGATCGCCCCGGGGATCTTGCTGAGCCACACCAGCAGTTCGCGGTTGTCGGACAGGCGGTCGGCCTTGTTCAGCAGGACGATGCGCTCGGGGGGCGTCCACGCGGCCTCGCCGTCGTCGCCGGCCCCGCGCGCGCCGGCGGGCCCGGCGGCGCGCGCGTCGCGCTCCTGCCGCTCGGCGATCTCCTTCTCCAGCGAGTCGAGCGTGTCGACGACGGTGCGGTACTGCAGGTCCGCCGCGGGGTCGGAGACGTCGAGCACGACGAGCACGAGGTCGGCGTGGGTCGCCTCTTCGAGCGTGGCGCGGAAACTGGCGATGAGGTGGTGCGGCAGGTCGCGCACGAAGCCGACGGTGTCGGAGAGCATGACGGCCAGCCCGCCGCCCAGGTCCCAGTCGCGCGTGCGGGTGACGAGCGTCGCGAACACGCGGTCGTCGGCGTAGGCCCCGCCGACGGTCAGGGCGTTGAAGAGCGTGCTCTTGCCGGCGTTGGTGTAGCCGACGATGCCGACGGTGAAGTGCGAGAGCTTGCGGTCGCGCACCATGCGGCGCTTGCGCTCGTAGATCACGTCGAGTTCGGCCTGCAGTTCGAGCCTGCGGCGCTGGGCCAGGCGGCGGTCGATCTCGAGTTGCTGCTCGCCCGGGCCGCGCGTGCCGATGCCCGCCATGCCCCCGCCCGCGCCGCCGACGATGCGCTCCAGGTGGTCCCACATCGCGCGGAGGCGCGGGTAGGTGTACTCCATCTGCGCCAGTTCGACGGCGAGTTTGGCCTCGTGCGTCGTCGCGCGGCTCGCGAAGATGTCCAGGATCAGTTCCGACCGGTCGATCACCTTGATCGCGCGCCGGCCCTTGGGCGAGAGCACCTCCTCGATGTTGCGGATCTGCCGCGGCGAGAGGTCGTGGTCGAAGATCACCAGCGTCGCGTCCAGCGCGTCGCACAGGTTGCGGAGTTCCTCGAGTTTGCCCGAGCCGATGAACGTCGCGGCCTCGGGCTTGGTCCGGCGCTGCTCCATCTCGCCCACGACCACCGCGCCGGCCTGCTGGGCCAGGCTCGCCAGTTCGCCGAACGGGTCGCGCGGGTCGTAGTTGGACTCGGGCAGACGGACCGCCGCGAGCACGGCACGCTCGGACTGGACGCTGATGGTGGTACGCTCGGTCGGTGCGGGCATGCGTGGCGCGTGCGAAAGACGGCTGGTTCGGCGGCAAGTTTAGGCGGCGGCGGTCACGACGCCGGGGCGCGCACGCTCGCTCGGCGCGGAGCGGCGGGCGACACGCCAACCGGGTTCGCCACGGCCGCCCTCACGTCACCCAGTAGAACCGCCAACCGCCGCGCTCGAAGACGACCCATAGTCTGGTGAAGCGTGTGTCCTCCGCCGCGGCGCCGGTGAGTTTCAGGATCCACACGTTGTCGCCCGGCTGCTGCAGGATGACCGTGGGCGACCGCTCGGCCAGTGGCATGCGCGCGAACAGCACGGCGATGTCGCGCCGGTGCTTCTGGAGAAAGTCGATGATCGCCCGCGGCGGCTCGCCGCGCCGGTCGAACTCCTCGAGCGTGCGCCGGCTGATCAACTGCTTGAGGATGATGTCGGCGTCGCCCTCGTCGAGTTCACGCTCCAGGTGCGACATGAGCGCGCGGACGGTGCGGCACAGGAGCGTGCGCGAGCCGTCGGGGTTCTCGACGACGATGCGCCCGTCGCCGGGGTCCGACGGCCCCGCCGGCTGCTCGGCCCGCTGGCTCACGGGCTGTTGGCCGAACTGCGCGCCGGAGATGCCGGTGAGAAACGGCTTGTAACTGGTGACGCGTTCCTCGGTCGCGCACGCCGCGGCGAGCACCGCCGCGAGCAGAACGAACAGGACTCGCGCCCATCGTGCGCTCACGGCGCGACCTCCCGGGGCGTGCGCACGGGCGCGGTCGCGGGCGCGGCCTCGCCGCGGCGCCAGCGGTCGTGCAGGCGGAACTCCTCGCGCGGCGCGGTGAAGTCGCTGCGCCAGTGGCAGCCGCGCGACTCCTCGCGCCAGTGCGCCGAGCGCGCCGTGAGCGCGGCGGCCAGCAGCATGTTCTGGGTCTGCCAGCCCTCGGGCGAGTCGAAGATCTTGTCGAGCGTGTAGCGCGCCCAGAAGTCGATCATCTCGCGCACTCCCGCGAGCCGCGGGCCCGAGCGCTCGATGCCCGCGTTGCGCCACATCGCCGAGCGCAGGCTCGAGATCACGTCGGGCAGGTCGAGCTCGCCCTGCTCGGAGATGCGGATGTCGCTGATGATCGGCACGGGCGCGGGCGGCACGCCCCCGCCTCCGCCTGCCGCCGCGCCGTTTGCGCCCGGCGCACCGGGCGTGCACGCCCCCGCGGCCTCGCGCCCGGCGATCTCGCCCATGACCAGCCCCTCGAGCAGCGAGTTGCTCGCCAACCGGTTCGCGCCGTGCAGGCCCGTGCTCGCCACCTCGCCCACGGCGAACAGGCCGGGGAGGTTCGTCCGCCCGCGCTCGTCGGTCACGACGCCGCCGATCGTGTAGTGCGCGGCGGGGTTCACGGGGATCAGGTCGCGCGAAGGGTCGAGATCGACCGACCTGAGCAGCGCGGCGATGCCGGGGAATCGCGCGGCGAAGTTGCGGATGCCGCGCACATCCAACAGCACGTGTGTGCCGCCGTGCGTCGCGAGGCGCTGCACGATGGCGCGGCTGACGACGTCGCGCGGCGCGAGTTCGGCCATCGGGTGCACATCCGGCATGAACCGGTGGCCCGATTGATCCAGCAGCAGCGCGCCCTCGCCGCGGACCGCCTCGGTGATCAGACTGCGCGGCCGACCCGCGAGGTAGAGCGTTGTGGGGTGAAACTGAGTGAACGCCAAGTCGGCCACCTGCGCGCCAGCGCGGTACGCCATCGCCAGGCCATCGGCCGTCGCCGTGCGTGGGTTGGTGGTTTCGCGATAGATCATCCCCGCGCCGCCTGCCGCGAGAATCGTGCCGCGGGCCCAGATCACCTGCAAGCCGTAGCGCGGGTGGTGGGTGATGGCGCCCATGACGGGCGAGCCCGGCTCGGGGCTGGGCGTGACCAGGTCGAGCGCGAAGCACTTGGTGAACACGCGGACCTTGTCGAGCGACTTGGCCCGCGCGAGCAGGCAGCGGGCCAGTTCGCGCCCGGTCGCATCGCCATCGGCGTGCAGAATGCGCGGGCGCGAGTGCGCGCCCTCCTGCCCGAGCGCAAGCGCGCCGCTCTCGAGGTCAAACCGCATTCCCCAGTCGATGAGTTCGCGGATGCGCGCCGGGCCGCCTTCGATGATCGTCCGCACCGCGGACTCATCGCACAGTTCCGCGCCCGCGGCGAGCGTATCGGCGATGTGCGACTCGGTGCTGTCCGCGGCATCCACGACCGCCGCGATCCCGCCCTGCGCCCACGCGGTGTTGGAATCTTCATCGGCCTCGCCGGTCTTGGTGACGACGATGCACTCCCTGCCCGCTTCCGCCGCGGCGACCGCCGCGCGAAGCCCCGCCACGCCCGTGCCGATCACCAGCACATCGGTGAAGATCTGCGGGAGCAGCGACGACCGGAAGGGAATGAGGTACCGGCGCTGGTCGAAGAGAGGGTGCATCGAGTGGTCCTACAGCCCCGGGCCGCTCAACCCGCTGAATCCGCCCGTCGCCTGCGCCGCCGGCCGCGCCGGCGCGGTGGGCGCCATCCGGTCGAGCTTGGCCTTCAGGTACCACGCGTGGTGTTCGAGGTGCCAGGTCGCGTAGTTGCAGATGATGCGAACGGTCTGCTCGCCGCGAACGGCGTGCAGCGCGACCCGCTCCCACTGCGCGGGCGCGAGCGTGGCAAGAAAATCGGCGTGCCACCGCCGAAGCGTGTGGATGACCGCGACATACCCGGCGATCGGGTGGGCCGGGCCGGTGTGCCTGCCATCGGGCCCCTGCGAGCCATAGAGCCCGCTGTCGATGAACGCGTTCTCGTCCCACGCGTTGAGCATGGGCTGTTCCTCGGCGACGGTGCGGCGCATGCGGTGCACGAAAGCCAGTTCCGCATCGGCCAGGTGCCCCAGCAGCACGCGCACCGGCCAGCGGCCCACGCCCGCCTCGGGCAAGAACGCCGCGTCGAGTTGCTCGTTGCGCAGATGGAACATGCGGGCGTCGAAGTTCTCGACGCCGCGGCGGTAGCGCGCGAGCAGGTCGGCGTTGCTGAGCGCGGTGACGTCCTCCAGTTTGGGCTGGGGCGGGCGCGCGACGGCGGGCGGGGTGGTGGACATGCCGAACGTTACGCCGCGGCGGGCGAGCGGGGGGAGGGGGAGCCGGGTGCATACGCTCCGGCATGGCCGCAACCCAGCCGACCGGAGTTCCCGCACCCAACGCCGCGCGGTGCCCTGCGCTGCGCGTGATGACGATGCCCAAGGACACCAACGCCTACGGGACGATCTTCGGCGGCGTGATCCTGAGTTACATCGACCAGGCGGGTTTTGTCGAGGCCAAGCGCCACGGGCTGCACCGCTGGGTGACCGTGGCGATGGACCGGGTGGAGTTCAAGAGGCCGGTGCACCTGGGCGACGTGGTATCGTTTTACACCTCGACCGTGCGCGCGGGGACGACCAGCGTGACCGTGCGCATCGAAGTGGAGGCCGAGCGGTTCGAGTCCGGCGATCGCGTCCCCGTGACCGAGGCGACGATGACGCTGGTGAGCGTGGGGCCCGACGGCCGGCCGATCCCGTTCCGATCCGCGGCGACGATTCATTATCCGGCGGCGTAGGGGCGAGCGGAGCAGTTTGCGCGGTGCGCAGGTGTGGCTTCTGGCAAGAGCCTCATGTCGGCGTTATACTCAGTTGTTGGAGCGGACCGCATGCCCCTGCTGATCCCCGACGATGTCCTGCGTCAGGCCGGCCTCACGGAGCGCGAGGCGCGTCTTGAGTTCGTGTGCAGGCTCTTCGAAGCGGGCAAGTTGGACCTGCACGCCGCGGCGACGCTCGCGGAACTGACCCGCCAGGATTTTGAGGATGCCCTGCTTGCCCGCGGCATCGCTGTGCACAGGCCGACGGTTGACGATCACCGCCGAGCTGTCGAGCACCTTCGCAAGGCGGGGGTGTAGCGCTGATCGTGATAAGCGACACTTCGGCGATCCGCGCCCTGCATCACCTGAACCTGATGTCGGTGCTGGAGCGGCTCTTCGGATCGGTCGTGGTGCCGACTCTGGTGGCGAACGAACTCGCCCGGCCGAGACCCAGGTTATCGCTGATCGATCTGTCGCGGTTCGGGTGGATTCGCGTGACGGATCCTCACGACCAATCCACGATCGTTCGTCTGGAGAGCAGCCTCGATCGCGCCGAGGCGGCCGCCATCGCGCTCGCGGTCGAACTCCGCGCCGATCTTCTGCTGATCGACGAACAGGCCAACCGCCGCGCGGCCGCGGCGCTGGGCGTGCCGACCACCTGGGTGCTCGGTGTTCTTGTGAGGGCCAAGGCACGAGGCTTGATTGCCGACCTGACCGAGTGCGACCACCGACTGCGCTCGGAACTCGGCTTCCACATCAGTGATGCTGTGTTGGAAGAGGCGCGCCGCCTGGCGGGCGAGGCGTGAGTCCGGCGGCTTGCGTGCCCCACTTGGCGGCCGATACCATCCGCCCATGAGCGAATCCAGTTTCCTTGCCGTCGGCGACCACGTCGGGCTGCTGCTGGGCACGGTCCGGTGCGAGAAGGTCGGCGCTCGCGAGGCTCAGATCATCGAGAAGGAACTGGACGCGCTCGCGCCCGGGCGCGGCTGGCGGATCGTGCTGGACATGTCCGGCGTCACGATGCTCGCCTCGATGGGTCTGGGGCTGCTGGTCTCGACGCACAAGAAGGCCAAGAGCAACGGCGGCGCGCTGGTCATCTGCCACGTGCGGCCCGAACTGCTGCAACTGATCCAACTCACGCACCTGCAGAAGGTGCTCAAGATCGTGCCGGACAGGAACGCCGCGCTGAAGGCCCTCGTGTGAGCCCCCCCGCCTCTCCGACTTTGCACGCTCCCCGGGCGCCCGGCGCACCGTCTGTGCCGGTCGTCGTCATGCTCTCGGGCGCGGGGCGGACGCTGGCCAACCTGCTGGCGTGCGCCGACCGCGGCACGCTGCGGGCCCGCGTTGCGCTGGTTGTCGCTTCGCGCCAGTGCGCGGGCGCGGAACTGGCGCGGCAGCGCGGCCTGCCGACGATCGTCGAGCCCGGCGACCTCTCCGCGGCGCGGCTCGAGGCGATCGCGCGCGACGCCGGCGCGTCGTGGGTCGTGCTCGCGGGCTACCTGCGCCGGCTCGGCATCCCGTCCTCGCTGGCCGACCGCGTGGTGAACATCCACCCCGCGCTGCTGCCGAGTTTCGGCGGCGCGGGCATGTTCGGCCTGCGCGTGCACCGCGCCGTGATCGAAGCCGGCTGCAAGGTCTCGGGGTGCACGGTGCACCTGTGCGACCAGGAGTACGACCGCGGGCCGATCGTCGCGCAGGCCGCGTGCCCGGTGCTCGACGACGACACGCCGGAGACGCTCGCGGCACGCGTGTTCGACCTCGAATGCCGAACGTACCCCGACGCGCTGGAACTTCTGCTCGCCGGCCGCGTACGAGTGGAGGGCCGCCGCGCAAGGGTGGTGTCCGGGTAGCCGCGGTGCGCAGGGTCGAGACATGGTCCATCGAGCCGCGATGCTGGTTGCGTGGGCCGCGCTGGTTGCCCCGGCGCACGGCGCGGCCGCCGCGCAGCCCACCGAACCACCGCCGGAACGGCACACCGAGCGCGAAACGTCGGAGCCCGCGCTCTCGCGCGAGGAGCACGAGGAGGTCTTCCTGAAGGCCATGCGCCGCGGCGACCTCGACGCCGCGGAGCGCGCCCTGCTCGCGTGGACGCGCGACGACGGCGAGAACTTCGTGCCGTGGTACAACCTCGCGTGCGTCCTGTCGGTGCGCGGCAAGATCGAGCCCGCGGCGGACGCTCTGCAGCAGTCGGTCGTCAAGGGCTTTGCGGACTTCCACACGCTCACGACCGACCCAGACCTGCGCCACCTCCGCGGTACCGAGACCTACAAGGCCATCGTCGAGGGGTGGGACCGCATCATCGACTCGCGGATCGACGCGCAGCTCGACGCCGCGAAGAAGGTCTTCCGCGGCACGCCGGGCAGGCCGTACACGTTCGAGAAGGACGCGGACCTGCGGCTGGCGTACATCAGCGCGTTCGACGCCGCGACCTTCGCGCAGGCGCGACAGGAGATCGCGCTGCTCACGCACTGGTGGGAGACGCTGGTGCTCCCGGCGGAGGAACCGCTGCGCACCGGCAGGCGCGCGGCGGAAGCCGGGGGCGAGCCCGGCGCGCGGCCCGCCCCGCCGTGGGTGACGATCGTCCTGCCGAGCAGGCCAGATTACCTGCGCTGGGTGACGCAGCGCTACGGCGCGGCCGGGCAGGGCGTGGGCGGGGCCTACAGCCACGACGAGAAGCGGCTGGTCGCGATGGACGCGGGCTCGACGCTGCGCCACGAGTACTGGCACGCGCTGCACTGGCGGCACATGGACCAACTCGGCCAGCGCCACCCGGTGTGGGTCATGGAGGGCCTGTGCAGCCTGGTCGAGGACGTCGAGCCCGCGCCCGGCGGCTTCCGCGCGCTGCCGAGTTGGCGCACCAACATGGCCCGCCGGCTGGCCAACGCCAACGCGCTCATGCCGTGGGAGGCACTGTTCGAGATGGGCCAGCGCCGGTTCGTCGGCACGCGACCGCTGGCCTGCTACGCGCAGGCCCGCGCGGTGTTCATGTTCCTGGCCGAGCGCGGCAGGCTGCGCGACTGGTACACGGCGTACGTCCGCGGCTACGCCGACGACCGCACCGGCGCACGGGCGATGGAAGAGGTCTTCGGCGCGCCGCTGGCCGACGTCGAGAAGCAGTTCCGCGCGTGGCTGCGCGAGGTGCCGACGGTGGCCGAGGAGATCCGCCCCGGCATGGCCAACCTGCCGTTCGACGTCAACCCCGGCGTGGGCGACGGCGTCGTCGTCGACAGCACGCCGCGCGGCAAGGCCGGGCGCGAGTCGGGGCTGCGGCTGCGCGACGTGATCACCGCGATCGACGGCCAACCCGTGCGCGACATGAACGACTTCGTGCGAATCATCGGCGACCGCGAGCCGGGCGAGCGCGTGCGCGTCGCGTACCGGCGCGGGAGGACGAACGCAGAAACCACCGTGGAACTGGTCCGGCAGCCGGGCTGAGCCGCGCTCAGTCGAACAGAGACAGGGCACGCTCGTACATACTGTTGAGCACCAGCAGGTGCTCGACGGCCTCGCGCACCGCGCCGCGCCCGCCGCGCGCGATGGTCACGAACTTCGCCGCGGCCTTCACCTCCGGCGCGGCGTCGGCCACGGCGATCGGGAACCCCACCAAACGCAGCGCGGGCAGGTCGGGCCAGTCGTCGCCGATGAACGCGGCCCGCGCCAGCGGCACGTTGCACGCGGCCGCGAGTCTGGTGACCGCCTCGCGCTTGTCTCCGCACCCCTGCACGACGTGGGCGATGCCCAGTTCGCGCGCGCGGTGCTCGACGGCGCGCCCCGCGCGCCGGGTGATGATGCCCGCGTGCAGGCCCAGGCGCAGCCACGTGGTGATGGCCAGGCCGTCGCGGACGTTGAACCGCTTGATCTCGCGCCCGTCGTCGTCGAGCATGATCGAGCCGTCGGTCATCACGCCGTCGACGTCGAGCGCGAGCAGGGAGAAGGCGGGAGTGTCGGGCATCTGACTACTCCGCTTCGATCAGCCGCATGGCGATCAGGTCCTGCACGTCGAGGATGCCGACGGGCCGGCCCGCGTCGTCGACGACGGGGATCTCGTCGCGCCGGTGCTCGCGCACCATGTTCACCGCGTCGCGCACCAGCGCGGTGTCGCGGATGGTCTGCGGCGCGCGGGTCATCAGTTCGCGCGCGGGCCGGTCGAGTTCGGCGTGCGAGCGCAGCACCACGCGCCGGATGTCCGCGTCGGTGAAGATGCCCGACAGCACGCCCGTCGCGCGGTCCACCAGCAGCAGCGCGCCAGGCCGTCGCACGCCCGGAAGGTCCGACGCGCGCATCGCCTCGCGCATGCTCACGTCGTCCGGGGTCGCGGCGAGGTTCCGGCCCACCCTGAACCGCAGCACCTCCCCCACCGTCTGCAGCAGCCCGCCCAGCGCGCCGCCCGGGTGCCGCTTGCGGAAGTCGTCGTCGGTGAAGTTCCGCCGACGCGCGGCGCACAGCGCCAGCGCGTCGCCGAGCGCCAGCGTCGCGGTCGTCGAGCACGTCGGCGCGGGAGAGATCGCCGCGTCGTCGCACGCGCCGATGGCGAGGCTCACCGTCGCCAGCCGTTCCAGCGTGAGCGCGTTCCCGCCGTCCGATCCGCGCGTGACCGCGATGACCGGCAGGTTGTCCTGCCGAAGGATCGCCGCGAGGCTCACGACCTCCGCCGTTTCGCCCGAGTACGACAGCGCGACGCACACGTCCGTCGCCCGGAAACGCCCGAGGTCGCCGTGCGCGGCCTCCGCCGGGTGCACGAAGTGCGACGGGATGCCGACCGACGAGAGCGTCGCGGCGATCTTCTGGCCGATCAGGCCCGACTTGCCCAGCCCCGTCACCAGCACGCTGCCGCCCGCGTCGGCACAGCGGACGATCAGCCCCACGGCCTCGCGGAAGGCGGGCCCGAGCGTGTCTGCGAGACGGTTGACCGCCGCGGCCTCGGCCTGCAGCAGCCGGCGGGCAAAGGCCTCTTCACCGACCGCCGGGTCGTGCGCGGAGCGGACGGAACCCTGAGCGGTCTGCGAGGGGGGCGGCGGGCGGGTCGGCGCGGGGGGCGAATCGGCGTGCGTCACTCGGGGCGTGCCGGGCATGGGGATAGGGTAGACTGGTGGGCCGCCGTTCTGCCCCGTACGTTCCCCAAGCGCGGAGCCCGCATGGTCGCCGAGTACAAGGTCCGGCTTGAAGCGTTCGAAGGCCCGCTGGACCTTCTGCTGTTTCTCATCCGCCGCGCCGAGGTGGACATCCACGACATCCCGATCGCGACGATCACCGAGCAGTACCTGTCGTATCTGGAGCAACTGACCGGCGCGGGCGAGTCGGTCCGGATCGACATCGAGCGTGCGGGAGAGTTTCTCGTGATGGCCGCGACGCTGATGGAGATCAAGTCGCGCATGCTCGCCCCGCCGTCGGCCGACGGCGCCGAGAGCGGCGAGCCGGCGTCGCACGCCGCCGGTGACAACAAGGCCCCGGTCGATCCGCGCGCCGAACTGGTCCGGCAACTGCTCGAGTACAAGCGCTTCCGCGACGCCACCGAGCGGCTCGAGGAGTACCGCTCGGAGTGGGACCGGCGGTTCCCCGTCGGCGCGGCGGGGCGGCCCGAGGCGCCCGCGGACGAGACCCCGGCCGACGACGAGCCCGCGGACATCGAGGACGTGGACCTTGTCGACCTGGTCGAGGCGTTCGCGCGGATCATCGAGACCGTGGACCTCGCCCGCGTCGGCGAGCACCGCGTAGTGCTCGACGACACGCCGGTGGAGATCCACGCCGAGGACATACTCGACCAGTTGCGTCGGCGCGCCGAGGCCTCGCTCGCGGCGCAGATCGCGGGCACCGGCACGGCCGAACTCGAGTTCGCCGAAATCTTCGCCGGTCGCACCCGATCGGAAATGATCGGCCTGTTCCTGGCGATGCTCGAACTGGTCCGGCAGCGCCGCATCGCCGTGCGGCAGGAGAGTACGACGGGCACGATCTTCCTCGGCCTGTCGGGCGAAGAGGAGTCGCAAGCCGCGGCGGAATCATCCGAACAAGCCGGAGCGACCGGCGCGCAGGCCCAAGCCGCGGCCGGTCGGCCGGAGCACCACGGATGAGCCGGTTCCCGCCCGAATCGCAACCGACGCCGCACCCGGGTCCCCTCGCCCCGCCGACGACGCCCGGCGCGCTGTCCATCCCGGATCGGCCGGCCGCGTGGCCGAGCGTGCTGGGCATCGTCTGCATCGTTCTCGGCGCGCTGGGCACGCTCGGCGGGTTGTGGGGCGTCGCTTCGAGCGTCATGATGATGACGGGCGCCATGCCCGTGCAGACCATGGGCGCGGGTCCGGCAACACCGGACATCGCCCAGTCCATCCGCACCATGGCCCCGATGCAGATCGTTGCCGAGGCCCTCAAGTTCCTGTGCGGGTCCGCGCTCATGCTCGTAGGCTGGTTCATGTACCGGCGGCGGCCTGTCGCGCGCCCCGCGGCGGTGTGGTGGTCGATCGCGAAGATCGTTGTCGCGCTGGGCAGCACCGCGATCGCGGCGTGGATGCAGTACGTGATCATGACCGACATCTCGCGGGCGGTCGCCGCGGACCCCAGCGCGCCGGCCCAGATGCAGGGCGTGATGACCGGCATGATGGCCGCGACGATCGGCGTGATGGTGGTCTGGGGCATCGTGTGGGGCTGCGCGCTGCCGGTGTTCATGCTGGTCTGGTTCTCTCGGGCCGGCGTCCGGGCGGAGGTCGCGCGCTGGGCCGACCGCCAGCACGGGTGGGTGTCCTGAGACGGGCGCGGACGAACGATGCGCTGCAAGAACTGCGACTATCCCCTCTGGCAGATCCGCGACCGCAAGTGCCCGGAGTGCGGCACGGCCTTCCGCCCCAGCGAGTTCGACTTTGTCCTCAACTCGGTGCGGTTCTGCTGCCCGGACTGCGACCAGGCGTACTACGGCACGGGCGAGCGCGGGCACCTGGTGCCGCGGACGTTCGCGTGCGTCTCGTGCGGGCGCACCGTGGACATGGACGACATGGTCCTGCTGCCGACGCAGGGGGTGCGTGAGGAACAGACCAAGGTCGAGATGAACCCGTGGCTGGAGCGCGACAGGCGCGGGTTCTTCCGCGCGTGGCTGAGCACGACGCTCAAGGCGCTCGGCACGCCCAACCGCCTGATGGAGGCGACGCCCGACGGCGCCTCGACGCTGCAGGCCGCGTGGTACGCGGCCGTCTGCAACGGCGTGTACGCGTTCACCGGCGTGCTGCTCCCCTTCGGCGCGATCATCCTGTTTGCGGCCTTTGGCGCGGGCGGCGGGGGAGGCGCTTTCGGCCCGCTCGGCGGCCTTGCGGGCTTTTATCTCGGATCGGTGCTGGCGGTGCTGGTCGGCGCGTTCATCTGGGCCGCCGCGGCGCACCTGATCCTCGTGCTCACGGGGCCGGTCGCCGCGGGGATCGGTCGCACGACGCAGTGCATGCTGTACTCCAGCGCGGCGATGCTCATCCTCGCCATCCCGTGCCTGGGCGCCTATTTCTCGTTCATCAGCGGCATCTGGTGGGCGGTCGCGGCGACGATCATGGTGCTCGCCGCGCAGCGCGTGCAGGTGTGGCGCGCGGTCGTCGCGGTGCTCGCGCCGCTGGTCGTGGTCGTCGGCATCTCGGTCCTCGGCGTCGCGGGGATGATCTGGTACTCAACGTCGCAGGCCTCGGCCGCGGCGGCGCAGGCCCAGGCGCAGGCCGCGCAGGCGCAGGCCAGCGCCGCGGCGGCGATGAACAACCCCTACCCGTTCGACCCCGAGGCCGGGCGCATCCACCAGTGGGCGACAGCGCTGCGTACGCATGTGTCAAAGCACGACCAATGGCCGACGCACCCCGCGGAACTGCTCAAGGTCGACGGCGCGTGGGCGGGGCACTTTGTGAGCAACCGGATCGGCGGGGCCGCCCCGTTGATCGGCGAGGGCGCCGAGATGGGGCAGTCGAAAGCGCGGATCGGCGCCATGACGGTGGCCGATTTCCTGACGGCCGACGCCGCGACCCAGGACCTGGCGGTGCGCAGCGCGATGACCAGCATCCCCGAGGGCACGATCGCCTGCCGCGTGGGCGACACGGTCTTCGTCTACTACGGCATCGACCCGGCCGACGGGCCGGGCGAACTGTGGACCGTGATCGGCCACAACGAACCGCGCGCCGGCAGTCGGCAGGCAACCACGTTGATCTGGGTTGGCCGGGCCGACGGCACGCTGGACCGCTTTGCGCCGATGGAACTCGCCTCGCGCCTGGCGGAGCAGAACGCGCTGCGCGCGGCCAACGGCCTGCCGCCGATCCCGGATCTGGACACCATCACCGCCGAGCGGCCGGCGGTGCGCGAGCAGCCCTGACCGCCCGGGCCCGCACCGCGGCGATCCCGATGTTGCGCAGCGCGGCGAAGTTCACCGCACGGGGATGTGCCGTAGGAGGAACGGATCCAGCGGCGTGGACGTGTTGCCCGTGTTTTCCAGGTCGTGGCGCATCATCGTCCAGGCGTTGGAGTGCGAGGCCCGCCCGGCAAAGCCCGTGACGGCGACCGCCAGTCCGTAGCGCGGCGTCGTCTGGCCATCAGGTCCCCGCTCCCCGCCGCCGCCAACGACAAAGAACGCGTCGAGCAGGCCGTCGCCGTTCAGGTCGGCCAGCACCGCGCCGTTTGAGCCGTCGGAAGCGCGCCGGCCGTCGCCGAGCAGCGCCGACCCGTCGAACCGATGGACCAGCGTGCCGCCGTCAAAGACGGCGAGCAAACCGCCGCCGGTCACGATGGCGACGTCGGGCCGCCCGTCGCCGGTCAGGTCGGCGACGCTGGCGCCGCGTGCGGCGTGCCCCGCCGAGGCCGGCCAACTGCGCCGCCCGCCGTCGGGCGTGCCGTCGAGCGTCATCGCGCCCCAGCGGACGCTGGTCCACAGCACGCGCAGCGCGCCATCCGGCCCGACGGGCGCGACCACGCACGGGGCCATGACGTAATGATCGCCGCTGGGCCTGTCCCACCGCACGCGGCCCGTCCGCGCCTCGACGCAGCGCACGCGCCCGTCGTAGCAACCAATCAACAGCAGCCGTTCGTCGCCGTCGCTGGCCAGCGCGGGGCCGTGGTAGACGCTGTCGGGCAGTTCGACACGCCACAGGCGCGAGCCGTCCCTGCCGGAAAGCGCGTACAGGCCCAGGTCGTCCTTGCGGCGCGAGAACACGCCGGCGACGTAGTCCTTCACGCCGTCGCCGTCGAGGTCGAGCACCAGCGGGCAGGTCTGGACGGCGTTGAGCGTCCGGCCGTCGGCCGGGTCGGGCGCGACCTGCAGCACGCGCAGCACCGCGCCGTCGGTTCCGGCCAGCACGTGCAGACGGCCCTTGAAGGTCCCGACGACGACCTCCGTCGCCCCGTCGCCGGTCGCGTCGCCGATCCACGGCGGCGTGTCGATGCACTCGCCGTCGCCGAGGAACGTGTCCCACCTGGCCTTGCCCGTCGCCGCGTCAAGGCACAGCACGCGGCAGCCCGACGAGTTTGGCGCGACCAGGTCCAGCCGCCCGTCGCCGGTCACGTCGGCGAACTTGCACGAGGCGTCGTAGCAGTGGTCGCCGTCGGCGTACTCCCAGATCGGCGCGCCGTCCTTGCCCGACAGCACGATCACGCGCGAGTCGCCGAAGTACGTGCAGAACGCCACGTCGGCGAACCCGTCGCCGTTCACGTCGGCCACCGCCGCGGACCCGAAGCAGTGCGACCCGAGCGGGTACGTCCACAGGACGCGCAGGCCGTCGGGCTCTGTGCTCGCCAACGCCGCGGCCGCGACCAACGCATGCGCCAACATGGGATGTCCCTCCGGTCTAGGCGCCGACGACCGCGACGCGCTCGGCCACGTCGAACCCCGCCTCGGTCCTGGCTTTCACCTCGTCCACCGTCACGCCGGGCGCGACTTCCGTCAGCACGAACCGCCCGCCGCCGCCCCGCTTCTCATCGAACTCGAACACGGCCAGGTCGGTGATGAGCATGTGCACGCACCGCCGCCCGGTCAGCGGCAGGTTGCATTCGCGCACGAACTTGGCCGCGCCGTCCTTGGAGTTGTGCTCCATCGTGACCACGACCTTCTTCACGCCGGCGACCAGGTCCATCGCGCCGCCCATCCCCTTGACCATCTTGCCGGGGATCATCCAGTTGGCGATGTCGCCGCGCTCCGAGACCTGCATCGCGCCGAGGATGCACATGTCGATGTGTCCGCCGCGGATCATCGCGAACGAGTCGGCGGAGGAGAAGTAACTCGCGCCGGTGCGCGCGGTCACGGTCTGCTTGCCGGCGTTGATCAGGTCGGGGTCGACCTCGGCCTCGGTCGGAAACGGGCCGATGCCCAGCAGGCCGTTCTCCGATTGCAGCCACACGTCCATCCCCGCGGGGATGTGGTTGGCCACGAGCGTGGGCATGCCGATGCCGAGGTTGACGATGTAGCCGTCGCGCAGTTCCTTGGCGGCTCGGACGGTGATCTGGTCGCGGGTCAGGGGCATGGCGGAAGCATACCGCGTCGCCGGACCCGCCGGGCGGGCCGAGCGGGCCGGCTCAGATCGCCACCTTGCGGTTGTACACCCACCACTCCAGCATGATGACCGCCAGCGCGGCCAGCAGCAGGTACGGCCAGACCTTGCGGCGCAGCGCGGCGTCCTCGTCGCCCCGGGCCGAGACGCGGTCGTTGGCCAAGTCGAGCCGCGACGCCGCGCCGATGTCGGACTCGTTCGGATCGGCGAGGTTCGCGGCGACGGGCCTGCGGGCGCGCCCGTCGACGACGAAGTCGGCCGCGGTGCCGGGACCGTCCCACGACACGGTGTAGATGCCGTTGCGCAGCACGGGGCCGAAGGCGACCGAGCCGTCGCCCGCGGGCTCGAGGTTGTGGCGCGCGTTGTCGGGCGTGGTGAGGCGGACATCGCGCGAGCCGATCGGCACGCGCGTGCGGAGCGTGTCGCCGGGGCGGACCATGTCGCCGCCGGTGCCCGCGCCCGAGTCCGACAGGTACAGCACCGCGCCGGCCATGAACAGCACCCAGCCGGGGTCGAGCCACCAGTCCGAGTCCGCCGGGTCCCACGGGATGACGATCGACAGCACCGAGGCGTCCGACACCTCCAGCACGCCCGGCCCCTTGTCGGTCGAGGCCAGCACGCGCACGGGGGTGTCGGGCCTGACCGACACGCGGCGGAACTTCGAGATCGTGACCTTGTCGAGCGCGGAGAGCGCGAGCGCGGGGTGGTCGCGCCGGAAGTCGGCGAACACCGCGCCCTCGGCAGGGCCCTCGTCCACGACGCCCAGCGGCGGCGGCGGGACCGCGCCCAGCACCACGCTCCGGCCCGGCGGCAGGCCGGGCACGCGCGCCGCCGACGCCTCGCCCGCGCCGACCGAACCTACCCGCACCTGCGGCAGGAAGCGGTCGAGCACGAACACGTCGTACTGGCTGGTCCTGCCGTCGTCGAGCATCTGCTGGAACTGCGCGGGCTTGATGACGTCCAGGGCCGAGAGTTTCATGCCGCGGAACGCCGACTGGACGAGCAGGTTGCCCTCCGACACCAACGCGACGGCCAGCCGCTTGGCGGGCGGGATGACCAGGTACCCGATGTTGTCGCTCGGCAGGGCGTCGGGTTCGCGCGTCGAGATGCGCACGGTGGCGATGCCGCCCTCGGCGCGGTCGATCGGGAAGACGAACCCGCCGAGCCCGGGCACCCACCTGTCGCCCGAGTCCTCGCCGGGATCCTCACCCTCCAGCGCGGCGGCGTCCTTGGGCTTGGCCGCGCCGACGACGACGTCGCGCACGTTGGTCGTCGCGCCGTCGATGATGAGTTCGACGTCCACGCTCCGCGGCTGTCGCGCGGTCGATTGAAGGCCGACGAAGATCGACAGCCGCGCGGGGTTGTCGAACGCGCGCTCGGCGCGGATGCCGGTGATGCCGACGTTCGCGGCGTCGGGCGTGCCGACCCGGTGGAAGAAGACCGCGTCGGTCTCGCCGCGCTGGACCTTCCCGGCGTCGGGCAGCCGGCCGTCGGAGAGCAGGTGGACCGTCGCGCCGGGGCCGACGGGGACAAAGCCGACGTCCTCCTGGAACACCTTCTTGCCGGTGTAGGCGTCGGCCAGCGCCCACGCGCGCTCCAGATACCCCGGCGCGTCGGTCGGCTGGATGCCGTTGATCGCGTTCCTGAGGTCGCTCTTGCTCGAGGTGAAGGTCTGCAGCACCTGGGCGGTGGTGTTGAAGACGATCACCATCGCCTCCTCGCCCCGGTTGTCGAACACGCCAGGTTCCTTGAGCGCGTCGACCAGTTGCAGGGCCCGCTGCTTCGCGGCGTCGAGCCGCGTGGTCGGCGTCGACTCGGGCGGCGCGCCCGGCGGCAGCACGCGCCCGTCGGTCGCGTTCATGCTCGCGGAGTTGTCGATGACGATGATGTGCCGCGCGTTGGTCAGGCCCGTGTCGCGGTACTCGGGCTGGGCCAGCGCGAGCAGCGCCGCGGCGAGCACCAGCAGTTGGAGGAACAGCAGGATGTTGTTCCGCAGTTTCTGGAACGGGGCGTTGGCCTGCAGGTCCTGGATCGCCTTCTTCCACAGCAGCGTGGTCGAGACCTCAAGGTCGCGCCGGCGGAGTTTGAGGAAATACAGGATGATCAGCGCCGGCACGGCGACGGCCGCGGCGATTCCGGCGAGGATGGGCGTGGCGAAGGTCATGGGTGTTCGGGAAGGAACTCAGAGAAGCAGAGCGGTCGGAGCAAAGCAGGGACTGAAAGGGATCGGCTCAACTGCATGCATGCGAGCGATCCGACAGAGGCGCACGGACGCCGCAACGGGCTGGCGAGAGTGCGTCGAATGGCAGGTGTTTCATGGCCGAGGCATGCGGGATCAGGATGCGAGCGATGCCGTCGCGAGCTCGCACATCGTTGAGGTTGATCAGCAGGCGCAGGGGAAGATCGGCCGATCGAAGGTACGACAGTGTCTGTGCGCGGTGGACGGGCAGCACGCGTTCGATCGCCTCGAGTTCAACGATGACGAGGTTCTCCACGACCATGTCGGTCCGCGGGTCTCCGATCTCCACTGCCTTGTCTCGGAGCCGGATCGGGCGTTGGCGCTCCAGCCGCAGACCGCGCTGGATCGGTTCGTACGCCATCGCGTCTTCGTAGAGCCGTTCGAGCAACCCCGGCCCCGGGAGCGTGTGGACTTCAATGGCCGCCGCGATGATTGCGCCGGTCACGTCGTTCCATGCCGCGGGAATCTGTCTTTGCGACTCGGTGTTCATGCAGGTTCCGTTGGGTGCGGCCCGTCGATCGTCCTCGAACTCTCTCTGCTTGCCCCTGCTCTCTCCGATCCTCTGAGTTCCTTCTTCCACCCCGCCCTCCCTACTTCAACAACCCCCGCCGCCGCAGATAGTCCAGCACCAGCGTGTCGATCGGGGTGTCGCTCTTGACCGTCATGTGCACGATGTCGCGCTGGACGCAGAACTCGTGCAGCCGGTTGCAATAGGCGTTGAGCGTCTGCTTGTACCTCTTGAGCAGCGGCGCGGTGATGGTCACTTCCGCCGTATCGCCGTCCTCCATGTCCCTGAGGCGCAGGTCGCCGCCGATGCCGCCCTTCTCCGGCTCCATCTCCTGCGGGCTCAGGACCTGTATCGCGAACAGGTCGTAGCCGTGCCCGACCAGCAGGCGCAGGCCCGTCTCGTAGCCCTCCTTCACCATGAAGTCCGACAGCACGATCATCACGCCCTTGCCGCGCCGGGTCAGCGCGATCTTCTTGCACGCGTCGGTGAAGCGCGTGCCGCCGATCGGCTGCAGTCCGATGAGGTACCGCGAGATGTCGTCCAGCCGCCGCCGGCCGCGGAGGTCGCGCAGCGTCGAAACCAGCCCGCTGGACACGCTCGTCGGCTCGGCGCCCGCGCCGCCCTCGACGCTCGGCGTGTCGATGCGCTCGCCGATCGCCGACAGTGCGACGCGGTTGAGGTTCACCAGACCGATGTACGCAAGACTCGCGGCGAGTCTCTGGCAGAACAGGAACTTGTTGGGCTCGCCCGCGTCCATGCTCGTCGAGCAATCGACGACCACGTGCAGCGAGAGGTCCTCCTCTTCGAGGAAGAGTTTGAGGAAGAGCCGGTCGAGTCGGCCGTAGATGTTCCAGTCGATGTGGCGGAGGTCGTCGCCGACAACGTAGGGCCGGTGGTCGGCGAACTCGACGCTCTGGCCGCGCTTCTTGGAGCGCCGCTCGCCCCTGAGTTTGCCGGCGAAGATCTTTCGGCTGGAGACGTCCAGTTGCCCCAGACGCGCCATGAGCGCGGGCTCGAGCAGGTCGTCGAGCCGTTCGGGTCTCTTGATGTTTGGGGATCTCAGCATTGGATGTGAACGCGAAGACCGCGGAGATCACGAAAGCGGACGCCAACGCGGCAGCGCTCGCTCGTCCAGAACCCGATGGATCGGTCCTTTGAGTACGACGGCGTTGCAGTTGATCAGCAGGCCAAGAGAAAGTTCGGCCGCGCGGAGATAGGAAAGAAGTTTGGCCTTGAAGACCCCGTGAATCTCGGACACCGACTTCAGTTCGACGATGATCGCTCGTTCCACGATCAGGTCCACGCGCTGCCCCTCGATCACGATGTCCTTGTACGGGATCTGGACAGCAATCTGACGCTCAACCCAGAGGCCACGACGCTCGAGTTCATGCGTCAGCGCCTGCTCGTACACGCTCTCGATCAACCCGGGGCCGAGGTGCCGGTGCGCCTCGATCGCCGCTCCGATCACGGAATGACTCAGCGCCTCGACCTCCCGAGGCAGATCGGCCTTCGCGACGAGATTGCGCAGTTCCTGTGGGTTCATTCTCTTCGCGTGCCTCGCGTCCTTCGCGTTGAGCCGGTTCGCTCTACACCGCCTTGACCGGCTCGCGCGGCGTGGCCTCGAGGATCTTCGCCACCACGTCGTCCGGGCTCACGCGGTCGGCCTCGGCCTCGAAGTTCAGGATCAGCCGGTGCCGCAGGGCCAGCAGCGCGACATCCCGGATGTCCTTGTAACTCACGTGGTAGCGACCGTCGGTCAGCGCCCTGACCTTGGCGCCCAGCAGCAGCGCCTGCGCGCCGCGCGGCGAACTCCCGCACCGCACGTACCTGCCCGTGATGTTGGGCGCGAACTCGCCGCCGGGGTGCGAGGCCAGCACCAGCCGCGCGGCGTACTCCTTCACGTGCGGCGCGACCACGCAGTCGCGGATCAGCGCCTGGGCCGCGAGGATCGCCGGGCCGTCGAGCACCTTGCGCACGTCCGGCGTCGCCGACCCGGTCGTGCGGTCGAGGATCGTCATCAGTTCGTCGAGTTGCGCGTAGCCGACGTTGATCTTGAAGATGAACCGGTCCATCTGCGCCTCGGGCAGCGGGTAGGTGCCCTCCTGCTCGATGGGGTTCTGCGTCGCGAGCACGAAAAACGGCCTGTCGAGTTTGTGCGTCGTTCCCGCGACGGTCACGCTCCGCTCCTGCATGGCCTCCAGCAGGGCCGACTGCGTCTTGGGCGTGGCGCGGTTGATCTCGTCGGCCAGCACGATCTGGGCGAAGATCGGGCCCTTCTGGAACTGGAAGCCGCGCCGGCCAGTCGCCGGGTCCTCGGTCACGATGTTCGTGCCGATCACGTCCGCCGGCATCAGGTCGGGCGTGAACTGGATGCGCGAGAACGGCAGCGACAGGCACTCGGCCAGCGTGCGCACCAGCAGCGTCTTGCCCAGCCCCGGCACGCCCTCGAGCAGCACGTTGCCGCCGGCGAACAGGCCGATGAGCGTCGCGTCCACCACCTCGCGGTGGCCGACGATCACCTTGCCGATCTCCTCCTGCAGAGACTTGAACGTCGCGCGGAACGCCTCGCACGCCTGCTTGACGCGTTCCGGTGTGTCGGGCATGAAGTCGGTCGTGGTCGCCATGGGGTGGGGTCCTTGTCTGGTCGTCTGGTCGGGCTCTGGGGGTGGGGCGGGGGAGGTCGACGTTCAGCGGTCATTCGCGGCGGTCGGCGGGCCTGCGTTCGTCATGTGCGCTTTCTATCCCAAGGTTGTTTCTCCGGCCGCTGTTCGCCTACCTCTTCCCGTCCCCGTCCTTCATGTCCTCGCGGGCGCGTTCCTTGGCCTTGCGCAGACGGGCCAGCCCGCCCTCGCCGGCGTCCGCGGCGGCCTCCGCCTGCCTGCGCTGCGCCGGCGCGGCCCGCGGCGCATCGTCGAAGGTCGGCAGCGCGAGGTTCTCCTTGGCCGCGGCCAGCTCCGAGGCCGAGACCTCGAACTTGGCTTTGGCGGTTTGCTCGTCGGCCCGCGCGGCCGTGCGCAGCGCCTCGCGCTGCTCGGCGGTGCTGGCCCCGGCGGCCATGCCGGCCCGGGCGCGCCTGCGGGCCTCCAAGAGCGTGCCCGTCTGCTCGCTCCCGCGCGACACGCCCCTGCCCATCGCCCGGCGCACCGCCGCGGCGATGAGTTGCGGGTCGATGCGGACTCGGCGCACCGCGACGTCGACCAGGAACAGCGCGACGGCCAGCAGCGCGACCAGCAGCCAGATGGGCCGCACCGCGACCGGCATCTTCAGCCCGTCGCGCAGCCAGAGGTCCACCTGCCCCGGGCTCTGCGACAGGTCGATGACGCGCCCGCCGGTGCGCTCGGCGATGAGCCGGCCCAGCGGCGCGTTGTCGCGCAGCGTGCGGAACTCGTCGGCGAAGGGTCGGGTGACGGCGACCTGCAGGTTGCCCTCGCGCGGCTGTCCGCCGGGCGTCTCGGGCGGGGCGACGTACTTGAGGTTCGCGACGTACGCCCCCGCGCGGGCCGAGTCGAACACGCCCTCGTAACGGCCGGGCCCGACCTGGCGCATCTCCACGGCCTCGGCGGTGCCGTCGGGCCGGACCACGCGCGGGAAGAACCGCACGAAGTTCATCCGCTCGCCGCTGGCGTCGAGCGCCTCGACGACGACGCGGGTCTTGTCGCCCAAGTCCTCGGTGACCACGCGCATGTCGGCGTTGCCGCCGGGCCGCATCATCCACCGCACGTGGCCGTCCCAGAACGCGCGGTACCTGCCCCACGACGGCCAACTCCGGGCCCAACGCTGGCCCGCGTCGGAGGTGAACGCCACGACCTTGCCCAGCCCGTGCTGCCAGTGCGCCAGGATCGGGTCGTTCTCCTTGCCGCGGAGGGTGACGACCGAGAGGCCGTCGCGGTCGGCGGCGACGACGTAGCCCTGGATCGGCGGGACCGAACCGCCCAGTCCGCGCACGGGCTCGGCGACGGCGTTGACCATCGTTGGCGAAAACGGCGGCCCCTCCCAGATGAGCGAGCGCTTCACGATCTGCGCTTCTTTCACGAAGATGCTGGGCAACTGCGCGAACTGCCCCTGATCGACGATCGGGTAGAACTTCCCGCCCGTGCGGTCTGCGATCATCTTCATCTGCTGGCCGCTGGGGCCCGTGGCGCTGCGCTCGTGCGGGTAGACCAGGACCGTGGAGATGGAGATCTTCGCGGCGCGGCACTGGTTGAGCAGGTTGAAGTCGGTGAACGACGGGTCGCCGTCGCTCATCACGATCATGTGCTTGGCCCCGGCGTCGGCGGCGACCAGGCCGTTGTACGCCAGGCGCAGCATGGTGTCGAACGACGGCGCGTCGCCGAAGGTCAGCGAGTTCATCGCGCGCGTCACGGCCGTGCGGTTGCCGACCTCGGTGATGGGGTGCACCCACGTCGCGTCGCGGCTGAAGTTGTACTCGACCACGCCGATCAGGTCGAGGCGCGAGAGGTTGTTGATCGCCGCCAGGCCCGTCTGCTTGGCCCAGTAGTTGCCCTGCGGCATCTCGCACGAGTGCATGACCAGCACCAGCGCGCCGCGCGGCATCTGCCGCTTCTGCGGCGGGTCGAGGCGGATGGGCAGCGCGTCGGCCAGCGGCGAACCGAGCCAGCCGCCGGCGCCGAAGGAGTCGGGCCCGCCGACCATCATCAGGCCTCCGCCCAGGTCGTGCACGTAGGCCTTGAGTTCCTCCTGCAGGCGCATCGCGATCTGGTCCGACGGCGTGTTGACCATGATCACCGCGTCCCAGGCCTGCAGTTCGATGAGCGACTGCGGGGCCTGCGCGGGCGTGATGACCTCGCAGGCGATGCGCGACTCGGTGAGCGCGCGGTCGATCGGCTCGGCCTCGGAGGTGTCGGGCGCGATGATGAGCACGCGGCCCTCGCTCTGCACGAATGTGACCGCCAGCGACTCGTTGTTCTCCTTGATCGAGTCCGCCGCGGGGTCGTCGGGCTCGAAGACGGCCCGGAAGGTCTGCGGGCCGGCGCGCGGGAGCGAGATCGGCACCCACAGCGCGTTGAGCCCCTCGTCGAGCGCGACGCGGCGCGACAGCCCGGGGCCGTCCGCGTCGAGATCGACCGGCTCGCCGTTGATCAACAGCGTGAGCCGCCCGGTCGTCGGCTTGAGCGACGTGATGAGCACGCGGAGGTTGACGTTCTGGCCCATCCGCGCCGTCGAGGGCACCACCACCCGGTCGACGATTACCTCGTTCTCGTGGTTGTAGGGCAGGATGACGACGTCGATGGGAACGCCCGCCGCCGCGGCGGTGTCGGCGAACGACCGCACGTCGCCGATGGTCTCGTTGAAGTCGCTGACAAACAGCAGCCGGTTGGCGGTGTCGGCCGGCTTGGTGGCCATGCCGAGCCGCCCCGCCTCGGCGAGGTTGGTGCCGTCGGTGCCGGCGAGTTGGACGGTGTCGGCCTCGTCGGCGGGCGATGCGGGCAGGTTCTGCACCAGCGCCTCGCGCGCCACGGCGATGCGCGAGATGAGGTCCCCGGCGCGGTAGCGGCGCGAGGCCTCGCGGAGCCACGACTCGGCGGTCCGCTGCAGGTCCTTGGGGACCGACTCGCTCTTGTCGAGGATGACGGTGACGTTGACGTTCTCGGCCTCGCGCCGCCACGAGGGGCGGGCCAGCGCCGCGGCGATCAGCAGGATCACCGCCAGCCGCACGCCGAGGGCCGCGCGCCTCGCCGTGGTGCCCATGCCCGAGAGCGACTGTCGGCCGATCCACACGACCAGCGCGCCGCACACCACCACCAGCGCCAGCCACACCGGCTGGTCGAACTGGAGCGGGCCGAGGGTGATGGAGGCGAGCGTCATGCGGGTTTGACGGATCAAGGTTCGAGTCGCGGCGGGCGTCTATCGCCGCGGGCGCGGCGCGTTGAAGGCGAGCAGGCGGCTGTTGCCCGTGTCGAGGACGTACGCCGTCCTGCCGAGGATACCAACTGCCCAAGGGGCCGCGAGTTCGCCCGGCCCGCGCCCGGGGCGGCCCCACGCCGCCAGCCCCCGCCCGGTGGCGAGGTCGAGGTGCTGCACGCGGTTGTTGCCGTACTCGGCGATGAGCACGGTCCCGTCGCCCATCGACGCGATGCCCTGCGGGTATCGGAACCGGCCCAGCGCGTCGCCCGGCTCGTCGCGCGAGCCGTACCAGGCGATGAGTTCGCCGTCGAGCGTGAAGCGGCCGACGCGGTGGTTGTGCGAGTCGACCACGACCAGTTCGCGCCGGCCCTCGACGTTCTCGATCGAAATCGCCTGCGGGCGGTCGAACTCGACCTCGCGCGTGCCGGGCGTGTCGGCGCGCCCTGCGCCGAACCGTCCGAACGAAAACAGGAACTGGTACGACGGGTCGAACACGCTGACGCGGTCGTTGCCGCCGTACTCGCTGACGTATATCCGTTCGATGGAGCGCCCGTCGGGCGCATACAGCACCGCGACGTCGGTCGTGTATCGGAACTGCCCCGGCCCGGTGCCGTAAGAACCGAACGACCGCACCAGCGTCGGCGCGTGGTCCGGGTCGGAACGGTCGCTGGCCGGCGGCCGGTACACCATCACGCGGAAGTAGTGGGTATCGGGGATCCAGACCAGTTCGTCGCACCAGTCGCCGTGTTCATCCGGCCCGGGCCCGATGGTGATGCCCACGGGCTTGCCAATGTCGATCTCGGGCATGCGCCACAGGACTTCGCACCGCCCGTCGGCGGGGTTCAAGCCCTGCACGCGCCCGGTCTTGTCCACGACCCACACCAGTCCCGATGACCGCCCCGCGCCCGCCGCGGCGGCAGAGACGTCGAGCGCGCGCGGGTAGCCGAACCGGCCCGGCACGTCGCCGAGACCGCCGAAGACCTGCCTGACGGCGATGGGCTCACCTTCGGGCGCGCCACCGCATCCCCACAGCGCCAAGCACAGCGCGGCGGCCGGTGCGCTGCGCGCCATCCCTCCCCCCCATCGCCCCGCCCCGGCCCGGTCTGCCCGGTCGCTTGTCACGTCGTGCCTACCCGCTGGACACGCTCTCCGTTGCACGGCGCCACGGCGCGCCGCCGAGGGGACGATACGCCCGCCGCGACGATCGGGATCGTTGCGATTCGCGGCGCGCGGCCTTCGCCAGCAGCACGCCCCCCGCCAGCGCGCCCAGCAGGCCCGCCGCGGTCATGCTCGCCCCCGCCGCGGCGAGTTGGTCCTGACGCAGGTAGTGCAACTGGTCGAGCAGGTACTGGGCGAGGTTGTCCAGGCCCGGCGGCTGCACCTGCACGGTCGATTCGATCTCGTGCAGCGAGAGCATCGCCAGCGCGACCGCCGCGCCGACCGCCGCGGCCCAGCGCGGCCGCACGCACGCGAGCGCCCAGCCGCGGAACGTCGAGCCCCCGTCGAGTTCGCGCGCGTCGCGGAGGTCGGCGGGCTCGCTCGCGCCCAGCCACCAGCCGACGAGCGCGCCGATGAACGCGAACCTCGCCAGGTGCGTGAGCACGACCAGCGGCAGGCCCGACGCCGGCGCGGCCAGCGCCATCGCGCTGCCCACCAGCACGCCCGGCAGCAGGCCGACGACCGTGAGCCACAGCACCACCTGCGCCGCCGCGCGCCGGCCCTGTGCGCTGCGCGCGGTCGAGACCACCGCCCACGTCGCCAGAAGCACGAGCACGCCGAGCACGCCCGTCCACGCCGCGGCGTGCGCGCTGTGGCCCACCGCCGCGCCGCCCTCGCGCCAGAACTCGATGAACGCCGACGGCTCGCGCACGCTCAGCACGAACAGCAGCAGCGGCACGATCACCGAGCAGGCCCACAACGCGGCGGCGCAGGCGGTCAGCCCCGCGGATGCGCCGCGCCCGCGGGGCGCGTTCTCCGGCTCGGACTCGTCGGCCTCTCCGCCGCCGGCACGCGGCACCATCCGCACGACAAACACCGCCCCCGCCACCGCGACCACCCACAGCGGCCACGAGGCCATCCACACGCCGCGGAGGTCGGGCACGCGGTTCATCTCCGACCACAGCCAGATCGAGTAGGTGTAGACCTGCGCGACGTGCAGGGGGATCGCGGACCCGGCCATCGCCAACGCGCACAGCGTCGCCGCGCGTGCGATGTCGCGCCGCAGCATCCGCACCACCTGCGCCAGCATCACCCGCGCCGGCGCGCCGTCGGCACGCATCGCCTCCAGCACGCCTCGCGGCACACGCGCCGACGCCGGCGCGAGCACCAGCAGCGCCAGCGGCCAGACCCACAGCGTCAACCCGACCAGCGCGAACGCCCGCCACGCGTTGGCCGCGACGCTCACCGGCGCGACCGCAAGCGCATCGCCCAGCCACGTGCCCGGCGAGCGCAGCAGGTTCCACCCCGCGTACGCGAGGTAACTCGGCAGCAGCAGCGGCGACAGGCCGACGCCCATCGCCCACACCCGCGCCCGCGGACCCAGCCCGCGCATCCACCACGCCCAGACCAGCGCCAGCGCCGCCGCGCACGCGCCGAGCGCCACGCACCACGCGACCGTCTGCCCCAGCGCGAGCACGCCGACCCACCCGCGGAACGGATCGACGCGCTCGATCGCCTCGTCCGGGCGCGGCAGCGCGCGCAGACGGCGGATCAACCCCGCCGCGGGCAGCACCACCAGCACGAACGCGACCGCGAGCAGGAACACCGTCCCGAGGTCCGCGGCCAAGGGTCGTCGCCGGGGCGAGAACATCGCGGCGAGTCTACGCGGGTATGGGCGGCGTCCTAGGTCCTGGGTCCTGGGTCCTGAGTGCTGAGTCCCGGGCGCTGAAGCGCGGCATCGCTCGCGGCACACTCCCGCCGCGCGAACAGGGCTCGAACCGAACAGGCGAGGCTCACTCCCCCTGCTGCTTGAGTTGCACGCTCGCCAGCGCGGTCATCGGGTCGGGTGCGAAGGTGAAGACCTTGTCCAGACCGGTCAGCATCATCATCGACCACACCTCGTCGCCCAGCGAGCACAGCACCAGTTGCCGGCCCGCCTCGGTCAGACGCTTGCGCATCCGCAGCAGCGCGGCGATGTGCGTCGAGTTCAGGTACGACACGCCGGCGAAGTTCAGCACCACGTGCGGCACGTTGTCGGCCGGCGTCAGCGGCCGCTCGCCGCGGCTGCCCTCGCGGGCCGAGCCCAGTTCATCCTCGGCCTCCTCGCCGCGGAGTCGCGCGAAGATCGCGGCGAACTCTTCAGAGAGTTCCGGCTCGTCGGCCAGTTCGCCCAGCAGGATGCCTTCGGACCAGTCGGTGGGCATGAGGGCCGGAGTATACAGAAACTCCGGGCCGTGCGCCGGGCCCCACCGGGTATCCACTCGCAAAGGCCGAGGTGGGATTCGAACCCACGAAGCTTGCGCAACGGATTTGCAATCCGTCCCCTTAGACCGCTCGGGCACTCGGCCGCCTTGTCAAGCACACACCGTAAGTCGTGGAGCACACCCCGTCAAGCCGTGTGCGCGCCAGATTGGGGTTCCCGGCCGTTCCGGCCCGCCGCGGCGGGGTTCTCGGCCCTGCAATCGCCCACGGTGCGCGCGTCCGCGGGCCGATCGAATACCATCGACCGGCGGGGGACCTCGGCCGCGGACGCCGCCGACCTGACCCGCCCCGCACGCACGGAGGCACCATGACCGTTCGCTTCACCGCTCGTCGGATCGTGCAGGGAGTCGGTCTGGCTGTCGCGTGCAGCGTGGCCGGGCTGGCCGCGGGGGGCGAGCCGCCGCGACCGACGCAGCCGCAGCCATCGCCGGTGCGTCCGGGGCTGCCCGGCTCGGTGCAGAACGAACTGGGGATCGAGCGCGGACCGTCGCTGGTGCGCGAGGGCTCGTTCGTGTCCTCCGCGCGCGGCGCGCTGGTGAAGGGCAGGAGCGGGCGGTGGTTCTTCGTCTTCGACCGCGACCGCCGCGGCCGGCAGATGCCCCCGATGGTCGTGCTCCCCAGCGAGCACCTGGCCGCGATGGAACGGCTGGCGGCGCGCATGAACGAGGACGAGGTGCGCCGCACCGGCGCGCGGATGCTCGTGACCGGGCAGGTCATGGCGTACGCCGGGAACAACTACCTGCTGCCGACCGCTCCGCCCTTGGTCGACACGCCCGCACCCGAGAGCGAGCCGCGCGACGCCGAGACGCGGGCAGAGACGGCGCCCGCCGCCACCGGCGCCGGCGTGGCGGACCCCGCACAGCCCGAGCCGACGATCGAGCAGATCGTGGCGGACCTGGACAAGGCCATCGGGACCCGCCGCGCGGCCAACCCGTCGCGCCTCGCGCCCGCACCGGAGGCGGGCAGTTCGGAAGGCGGCACGCCGCGGCTCCGCCCCGCCGGGGTGCTGACGCCGCGTCGCGGCCGCGTGGTGCGGTCGGCCGCGGGCGAGCCGGTGTTCGTCGTCGACAGCGGCGCGGCGGGCGTCGTGCCCGAGCCGCCGATGGTGCTTTTGCCGTGCACCAACCTGGCGGGGATCGAGTCGCTGGCCGAGCGTCTGGGCGAGAACGCGACGTTCACCATCAGCGGGCAGGTGCTGGTCTACAAGGATCGGAACTACCTGCTGCCGACGATGTACACCGTCAACCGCGCGGGCGACCAGGTGCTGCCGACGCAGTGAGCGTGCGCGGGGTCAGACGGGCAGCGAGCCCTCGTACGGCCGGTCCTCCAGCGCGCGGGGGTCGTTCGAGCGCGTCCGCACCGCCTCGCCCACCGCCGGGTACCAGCGCGAGCCGGCCAGCCGGACGCGCTTGTTGCCGGTCGCTCGCGGCATGAGCGGCAGGAGGATGTAGATCGCCGCGGCCAGCGCGACGTTGAACGCGAGCATCCACAGCGTGGAGGAGCGGCCGGTGTGCACGAGCACCGCGGTGCCGACGACGATGACGAGGCTGATGGGGATCATCCCCTGCCACGCCACGGCCATGATCTGGTCGAACTTGAGCCGCGGGATCGACCAGCGCACCAGCATCATCAGGAAGATGAGCGCGAGCACCTTGGCCAGGAAGACGTGGAACTTGAGCAGCATCGCCAGCACGCCGGTCGCCTCGGGCGTGAGCAGGTGGTGCTCGACGCCCAGCGGGAGGTGGTACCCGCCGAGGAACAGCAGCGCGAAGAACGCGGAACTGGTGATCATGTGCGAGTACTCGGCCAGGAAGAACAGGGCCCAGCGCATCGCGCCGTACTCGGTGTGGTAGCCGCCGACCAGTTCCTGCTCGCACTCGGCGTTGTCGAACGGCGTGCGGTTGCACTCGGCCAGCACGCAGGTGAAGAACAGGACCGCGGCGATGGGGTGCGCCAGCACGAGCCAGCCGTGCGCGGCCTGGTGCTCGATGATCTTCTCGGGCAGCAGCGACCCGGTGAGCAGCAGCACCGTCAGCAGGCACAGGCCCAGCGGGATCTCGTACGAGATCATCTGCGCCGAGGCGCGGAGCGCGCCCAGGAACGAGTACTTGTTGTTCGACGCCCACCCGGCGAGCGTGATGCCGTAGATCGACAGCGAGCCGACCGCGAGCAGGTAGATCACGCCGACGTTGACCGGCGCGCCCGCCACCACGCACGGCCCGCCTTCGATGCGCCAGTTCAGCAGCGGGATCGTGAACGAGGGCACCTCGACCGTGCCGCCCCACGGGATGACCGCAAAGCCGATCAGCGCGGGGATGACGCAGGCGATCGGGCCCAGCGAGAACAGGATCTTGTCCGCGCCCCGCGGCCGGTAGTCCTCCTTGAGCATGAACTTCAGGCCGTCGGCCAGCGGCTGCCCGAGGCCCCACAGGCCCTTGAGGAACCACAGCGCGGGCAGGTTGAGGTCGAACCCGACGCGGTTGGGGCCGATGCGGTCCTGGATGTAGGCCGAGACCTTGCGCTCGAAGTAGGTGCAGTACCCGGCGAGCACGAGGACCAGGTGAACGACGGCGAGGATCACGACGACGCTGACGAGCAGTTGGGCCGTGATGAAACTGGGGGCGTCCATGTGGGGCGAAGTGTAGTGCCCTGTTCGGGTCGCGTCACACCGACCGCCCCACCCTCTTCCGCACCGTGCCCTCCGGCCGCAGGACGGTGCACTCGGCGTGCACCGGGTGCAGGTACTTGCCACGGATCTTTCGGCGCGGGTGGCCGACGCAGTGGAACGCGGCGCACGCGTCGAGGTGGTCGAGCGTGGCCTTGCCGTCGCCGCGCTCGTCGGGCCGGCGCGAGACCGACACGCTGATCCCGTACGACCCGGCGCGGACGTTCAACCGGAACGAGAAGCGGACCACGGCCAGTTCGCCCGCGCGCAGCCGCGGCACGCGCGAGCCCTCGCGGAACGCCGTCGCGCCGAACAGGTCCACACCCGTCTGGTCGCGCAGCGTGAACTCGACGTCGACCCGCTCGATGTCGATGACCGCGCGGACCGACACCTCGACGGTGACGCGCTCGCCGAAGGCGAACTCCTCGCGCTCCTCGCCGTGCCGGTCGAGCAGGCGCACGCGCTCCACCTGCGCGTGCCCGGTGCCGTAGCGCAGGTCGCTCTCGACCTCGGCGATGCGCTCGCGCTGGTCGGCGAGTTTGGCGACCTTCTCGACGGCGCGCTGCGTGCGTGCCTCGCGGACCACGCTCAGGTACTGGTCCACGGCCTGCTCGGTCGGGCCGACGAAGACCGCCCGGCCCTTGGCCAGGTACACGCCGCGCCGGCAGATGCTCTTGACCGAGTCGAGGTTGTGGCTGACGAACAGGAGCGTGACGCCCGCGTCGAGCAGTTTGTGCAGCCGCGCCATGCACTTTTGCGTGAAACTCGCGTCGCCGACCGCGAGGATCTCGTCGAGGATGAGCACCTCGGGCTCGACCATGCTCGCGACGCTGAACGCCAGTCGCGCGTGCATGCCGCTGGAGTACATGCCGACGGGCTGGTCGAAGAACTCGCCGATGTCGGCGAACGCGGCGATGTCGTCGATCTTCTCCTCCATCGCGCGCCGGTTCAGCCCGCGGATCGCCCCGGCGAGGAACGCGTTCTCGCGCCCCGTGAAGTGCGGGTTGAACCCGCTGCCCAGTTCCAGCAGCGCGGCGACGCGCCCGCGCACCAGCGCGACGCCCTCGGTCGGCGCCAGCGTGCCCGCGATGATCTGCAGCAGCGTGCTCTTGCCCGAGCCGTTTCGCCCGACGATGCCCACCGCCTCGCCGCGGGCGACGTCGAACGACACGTCGCGCAGCGCCCAGAACTTGCGGTGAAACTCGCTCTGCAGCAGGCGGCCCAGGATCGACTGCTTGAGGCGGTCGATCGGCCTGTCGTAGATCTCGTAGCACTTGCCCACGCCGCGGACGCTGACGGCCAGCGACTCGTCGAGCATGGGCGCGCCGGGCACATCGTGGGGGTCAGACGACATCGGCCATCCCCCTCTTGGTCCGCATGAACCACGCGTACCCGGCCTGCATGACGACGAACGCCAGCAGCGTGACCCACGCGAGTCGTTGCCACTCGGGCCACTCGCCCCACAGGAGCGTGCGCCGGCCGTTCTCGATGATCACCGCCAGCGGGTTGTAGCGCACCAGCGGCTGCCACCCCTCCGGCACGCGCTGGATCGGGTAGAACACCGCGCTCATGAACACGACCACCTGCACCAGCACCTGCACCACGTTCCGCACGTCGCGCAGGAACACGCCCAGCGACGCCAGGAACCAACTCGCCCCCAGCGCGAGCATCACCAGCGGCACGACCGGCACGACAAACAGCGGCGCGGTCGGCGGGATGCGCCCCGCGAAGACCAGCGAGCACACCAGCAGGATGCCCACGCTCACCGCCAGCGTCACCAGCCCCGCCACCAGCACCGAGACCGGCAGGATCTCCAGCGGGAAAACGACCTTGCGGACCAGGTTCGGGCGCGAGGCGATCACCGTCGGCGCGCGCCCCACGCACTCGACGAACAGGTGCGCCAGCGCGTGCCCGCAGAAGAACGTGAGCGCGAAACTCAGGTGCGGGTCGATCCCCTGCCAGGCGTGCCCGCCCTTGTTCTCCCAGCGCACCTTGAGCACGAACCCGAACACGAACGTGTACACGCTCAGCGTCAGCATCGGGCTGAGGATGTTCCACGCCACGCCGAGCATCGCGCCCTTGTGACGCTCCAGCAACTCGCGCGAGGCGAACTGCCAGATCAGGTCCGCCCGCACGGCCAGCGCCGCCAGCAGCCCCAGCGGGTTCAGGTAGGCGCCGACGCCGGGGCTGTGAGGGGATCGGATGGCGACTTCGGACATGGGTGCGTGCACGCGGCGGCCCTGCCCGCCCGGCCCCTTCCCCGCTCACGAGGCCCGCCGCGGGCAAGAGGGACGGTAGTGTGACCAACCCGCGTCGGCCACCGGTACCACGAACCGGCCCGGCCTACTCCTGCGGAGGGAGGGCGGCGCGGTCCAGCGTCGCGGCGACCTTGGCGTAGCCCACCGCCACGCCCAGCATCATCACACCCAGACAGAGAAACACGACGATCCGCCAGAGGTCCGCGACCTCGGCCGAGTCGACGATCACGACCTTGATCGCCGCGACGGTCATGAGCGCCAGGCCCGCGTGCCGGACGATGGCGACCGGCGACCGGCCGCGACGGGCCGGCGCGGCGACAAAGCCCGCGACGATCAGGCCGATCGCGAACAGGCCCCACCAGATCGACAGCGCGGCGTGCTGGGCCGTCGGGTCCGTCACCCAGGCGTGCGCGGCACGGCGGACCTCCAGCGACGTCGCCGCGAACGCCAGCGCGATCGCAATGCCCGCGGCGGCCGGCACGGCGTGAACCGTCGTCGCGGCCGCACGCGGCCGACGCAACCACCACGCCGCGACGGCGAACGCTACGGCCTGCGCCAGCGCGAGCAGCAGTCCGGCGTGCAGGCCGATCGGGAGCGCGGAGGCGTTCCAGTTCCGCAGGGCGTAGACAACCGACCACGCCGCCACCGAGCCGCACAGACCGCCCAGACCGACAAGGTCCAGCGCGACACGCGGCAGGGCGAGATGCAGCGCGAGCGCCGCGCACGCAGCGCCGAACCACGCCCACGCGACCGAGCCGCCGTCGGCGTGCGGCGAGACAAGAGAGGCGTACCCGGCGCCGAGCGCGACCGCCAGGCACGCCGAGCCGACCGCCCGCCACGCGCCCGGCGGCGAGCGGCGCACCAGCAACGCGCCGGCGACGCACCAGCCCGCCGCCGCGCCGAGCATGAGCAGCGTCCACGTCGTGATGTTGAGGCCGACGAACGCCCGGCCGACCGTCCCCGGCCCGGCGACGCCCGAGGCCCACGAATCGAAGAGCACCAGCCGCGCCAGCGTGAGCGCCAGCACGATCAGGCCGTACACGTCCATCGCCCGCGCGTTGATCCACCGACCCGCGAACACGCCCGCGACGCCGATGGCCACGCCCGCCAGCACCTGCGCCGAGTCGTCCAGCGCGAGCGCGACGGTGGCGACGACCAGCGCGCCCGCCTGCGCCATGAGCGCGGCGCCGAGGCGCTCGGCGTCGGTCCGCGGCGTGTCGATCAGGGCGCGGAGGTTGCCCGCCAGAACCAGCGCGATCGCGCCCGAGCCGAGCACGAGGGCCGCGGTGACGGACCAGTCCGGCGGCGTCGCGACGCCCGACGCCGCCCACCCCAGCGACCACACGCCGACGGCGGCGCACCACATCGTGGTGCCGAAGGTTGCCAGGATCGGTCGCGCGGTGCGCCACGGGACGCCGCGCCGGGGCGGGTCGTCCCCGCGCGCAGTCCCGCCGCGCGTCGCGTGCCAGAGTTCGGCGTGCACCGCCGCCCAGAACAGCGCGAGGAACGCGAGCGAGATCAGCGGTTGGCCCGCGTCCGCCGCGGCGAACGCCGCGCCGGCGCCGAGCACCACCGTCGCCCACCACACGATGGCGCGCATCGGCCGGAACGGGCGCGGCCGCAGCGCCGACAGGCCCAGACCCAGCGCGACCAGCGCGAGCAGGTACGCGGGGAAGACGACCGGCGCGGGGTCCTCGGTCGCGGCGATGATCGGCGCGAGGTAGGCGCCGGCGAGCGAGACGATCGCGACCGAGAGCAGGTTCGCCCGCGCGGCGACGGCGATGCCCAGCGCCGACGACGCCGCGAGCAACACGAACGCGCCCGCGTCGCCGACCAACTCGAACCGCGCGTACGCCACCCACACCGCGCCGTAGATCGTGCCGATTCCCGCGGCCGAGAGGCCCGCGGACGCCAGCGCGCTGATCCGGCGTCGCGCGACCTCACCGAGACCCAGCAGCACGAACCCGAACGCCGCGGCGCCGACGCACCGCGCCGCGGGCGGCATGCGCAGCCAGCCGCTGTCGATCGCGAGTTTGAGGAAAAGCACGACGCCGATCACCAGCCCCAGCGCTCCCACCGCCGCGAACAGGCGCAGGCCGACGAACTTTTCGAGGTTGAACGACGGCGCGGCGCGCGGCGCCGCACGCCGCGGCGCAAACACCGGCGGCGCAAACACCGGCGGCGCGGTGTTCGGCGCCGGCGGAGGGGCGATGGCCTCCAGTCCACCGGTCTGATCAGAAGACGTGGGCGGCACGACGGCCGGCGCGGGCGCGAGCGGGGGATGAACGGAGACGGGCTGCGACGCGTGCGCGGCCTGATCGTCAATCGCCGGGCGGTCCGACCGCGCGGGCGGCGCGGCCATGCCCAGCCGTTCCTCGATCGCGGCGATCCGACGGAACAACTCGTCGATCCGAGGGTCGTGCGGAGGGGTCGAATCGGGTCGCATGGAGGGGCTCCGCGTGTCAACACAGGGTACCGGAGTGGCCGTTAGTGTGTGCTAACACCATAGTATAGTGAACACTAACTCAACGTCAACCCTGTGGATCAAGCCCCGCGGGGCTCCGGGCGTGCGTGGGGTCGGGGTCGCGCAGGTCGGACAGCGCTCCGGGCTCGGTTGCGATGGCGCCCGCTCACCATCTGCACGCGTGTTCAGTTGCTCTGCTCGCCCGCTCTCGCCGCGGCAAGAACGGCCTCGATGATCTCGCGGTGGTTGGCGCAGCGCGGGCACTTGTGCTGGCCGCCGAGTTTGCCGCGCGACTGCATCCAGCGGTGGAACGCGCCGGGCGGGAGGGGCGTGACGGTCGGCGGGGCCATGCCCAGGTCGTCGGTGCGCTTGGTGGTGTAGTCGACGTTCTGGGCCTTGAGCGAGCGGTCGAACTCCTCGCGGAACGCATGGAGCGCGTCGGGCGGGGGCGCCTTGGACTCGATCTCGACCGCCAGTTGCAGGCCCGGGCGCGTCTGGGGCCCGGCGTACACCGGCGCGGCGGTGAACTCGCCGATGCGCAGGCCCGTCCGCGCCGCCGCGGCGGCGACGGCGTTCTCGATGTGCTCGACGATCAGGTTCTCGCCGAAGGCGTTGATGAAATGCCGGTGCCGCCCGACGATGCGCAGCCGCGCCGGCCCGCCGCCGTTGTTCCCGCCCCAGCCGGCGCGGCCGTCGAGCGAATCGGGGGTGGTGTCGAACTCCACCACGTCGCCGATCACGTAGCGCCACAGGCCGGCGCAGGTGGTCATCGTGACGACGTAGCGCTGGCCGGGCTCGACCTGGTCGGCGGTGAACGCCCGCGCGCCGGGCTCGCCGTTGATCGCCGCGTCGATCTCCTCGAGCGGGACGAACTCGTAGAAGTTGCCGATGTCGGCCAGCAGGCGCAGGCCGGGGTCGTGGCGCGTGTCCTGGATGGCGATGAACCCCTCGCTGGCCGGGTACAGCTCCAGCCGGAAGGGCAGGTCGGCGTCGCGCGGGCCCGACCACACCGCGCGGACGCGCGGCTCGAACGGGGCGTACTTCACGCCCCCGTGCACGAACAGCGTGAGGTTGGGCCACACGTCGGAGAGCGTGTCGGCCCGCCGGCCGCGGGCGCGGGCCAGTTCGAGCACGCGCTCGAAGAGCACCAGAGCCCACGAGGGCATGCCGTTGACCATGCGGATGTCCTGCTCGGCGCACAGGCGCGCCATCGCCTCGATCTTGCTCGGCCAGTGACTCATGAGCGCGATCTCGCGCCCCGGCGAGTAGATCTGGCTGATCGGCCAGCGGATCAGCGGCGCGACCAGCCCCGACAGGTCGCCGGTGCGCACGCCGTGACGGTTGGACGAGAGTTCCGTCGAGCCGCCCAGGAACAGCACCCGCCCGCCGGTGACGAACGGCAGCGACACGCCGAAGCGGTGCGCGTGCGCGAAGATGTCGAGCGCGGCGAGGTAGTTGGACCGCAGCATCTGGCGCGAGACGGGGATGTACTTGTCGCCCGCGGTGGTGCCGGAGGTCTGCGCAAAGTCCCGCACGAGGCCGGGCCACAGCACGTCGGGCACGCCGCCCTCGCGCATCTCGGCGATCATGGCGCGGAAGGCGTAGTAGTCGGCCACGGGCACCGCGGCCCGGTACGCCGCGAGCAGGTCGCGCGTCGGCAGCGCGGCGAGTTTCGCAAAGCCGTGTTCGCGCCCGAAGCGTGTGCCCCGCGCGGCACGCAGCAGGGCGCGGAGTTGATCGAGTTGGATGCGCGCGGTGTTGGCGCGCCAGTACGCGGCGTCGGACAGGACGCGGACCCGGCGCGACAGCCGCAGGCGCAGGCCGTGGCCCACCAGGCTCGTCCAACGCGAGCCCGCGGCCGGCCCGGCGTGGCTGGCGACCTGTCCGCTCATGCGCCCCGCGCGCCCCTGCTCGCGGGCAGCCGCGCGTCGCCGAGCCCGCCGAGGAACTCGAGCATGTGCTCGCTGAACCCGTCGGGCGCTTCCATCATCGGCACGTGCCCGCAGTTGTCGAACCACACCAGCCGCGAGCCGGGGATCAACTTGTGGAAGCCCTCCGCGGCCTCGGGCGGCGTGACGATGTCCTGCCTGCCCCAGAGCAGGAGCGTGGGCGCTTCGATCCGCGCGATGCGGTCGCCCAGGTGGTCGCGCCGGGCCGATCGGCTGAGTCTCACCATCGCCCGCGCGCCGCGGCGGTCGCTCAGTTCCGCGTAGGCGCGGTCGAGGTCCGCCTCGCGCATCATCGCCGGGTCGTGGAACAACTCGCCGATCTTGCGGCTCAACCAGTCGCGCGACGGGCGGATCTGGATGTCGCTCACCATCGACTTCTCGATCAGCCCGCTCGAGCCCGCCAGCACCAGCGCACGCACCGACCGCGCGTGCTCGATCGCCAGCCGCAGAGCGACGTGCCCGCCGAAACTGTTGCCCACCAGCACCGCCGGCTCGCCCACCTGCTCGCGCAGCCACTGCTCGGTCAGGCGCGTCACGCCCTGGATCGAACAGTCGTCGCCGCGCAGTTGCAGCAGGGGCAGCTGGAAGCGGATGCACCGGACGCGGCGCTCCAGCCGCTCGACCACCGACTCCCAGTGCTCGTTGAGCCCGACCAGGCCGTGCAGGAACACTACCGGCAGGCCGTGCCCGGTCTCCTCGACCCGCGCCGCCAGGCCCGCGCTCGGGCCGCGGAGGGCCCATAGGGACACCCGCGCGCCGGGCGACCCCGGACGCGAGTCCGCGGCGGCGTGCGCTCGGGTTGCCGGGCCTGCGACGGACACGGGCGGCGATCCTCCGTTTCGGGCCGCATTCTACCTTGGGGTCGCGCGGTCTGCCCGAAGGGCCCGGGCCGGGACGGCCTCAAGCCACGCGGCCGTCGGTCAGCCGCACCACCCGATCGGCCCGGGCGGCGATTTCCCGGTCGTGTGTCACCATCACCATCGTGAGGCCCGCGGCGTAGCGCGTGCGGGCGATCTCGTCGAGGATCGCCTCGCCCGTCGCGTGGTCGAGGTTGCCCGTCGGCTCGTCGGCCAGCAGCACCGGCGGGTCGTTCATCAACGCGCGGGCGATGGCGACGCGTTGCCGCTCGCCGCCGGAGAGTTCCGCCGGGCGGTGGCCCAGTCGGTGCGACAGGCCGAACGAACCCAGAAGGGCCTTTGCGTGATCTTCAACCTCGGCGCGGCGACGGGCGAAGCCGAACCGGCCGTAGCGCACCATCGCCGCGATCGTCACGTTCTCCAGCACGCGGAGTTCGGGCAGCAGGTGGTAGAACTGGAAGACGAACCCGACGCTCTCGCTGCGGTAGCGGTCCAGTTCGCGCGCCGACAACTCGGCCAGGTCGCGCCCGTCGAAGGCGATGCGCCCCGCGGGCCGGCCGGACTCGGCGCGGGCCGCGGAGGGTGGGGCGGGGCGATCCGGACGGTCCAGCCCGCCCAGCAGGTGCAGGAGCGTGGACTTGCCCGAGCCGGACGCGCCGAGCACGGCCACCCACTCGCCGCGGCGGACGTCGAGATCGACGCCGCGGAGGACCGGCACATCGACGCGCCCGAGTCGGTAGGTCTTGTACAGCGAACGCGCCGAGAGCAGGGGCGCGGCCGGCGCGCCGGGCGCGCCGTTGGTCGCGGGCGCGGGCGAGGCGGGGGTGGTGGGCGCGGTGCGGGTCATGCCGGACGTCGCGGGATGGTAGAGCGGAATCCCGCGGCCTCGCCGCGACGCCCTCCCTCACGGTCGGGCTGCCTATTCGAACCGCAGGGCGCGGACGGGGTCCATGCGCGCGGCCTTGACGGCGGGGATGAGCGCGCCCAGCACGCTGAAGGCGACGCCGCCCAGCAGCACGACCCCGGCTTTCCACGGGATGACCTCGTGCGGGATCTCGGGGAAGTAGTACACGCTGGGGTCCCAGATCACCAGGCCCAGGGCGCGCCCGAGCCACTCGTGGATGGGGTTGATGTTCCACACCACCGCGTGGGCCAGCGCGCTGCCGAGCACGCCGCCGGCGACGCCGATGACCACGCCGTAGCGCAGCCACAGCCACGCCACGCCCAGCCGTCCCGCGCCGATGGAGCGGAGCACGCCGATGTCCTTGGTCTTCTCGCTGACCATCGACCAGAAGATGGCGAGGATCAGAAAGACCGCGACAAAGCTGATGAACAACAAGAGGAACAGCACCATCGCGATCTCGCGCTTCACCGCGCCGATGAACGTCGCCTGCTGCCGCTCCCAGGTCTGGATGGTGCGGTGCATCTGGTCGGCGCTGGGCACGCGCCCGGCCAACTCGCGCGCAAAGGCCGCGTACGCCTCGAGGCAGCGGGCCCGCACCGCCTCCGGGTCCGTCCCCGGCGCGCCCTTGACGAGCACCGTCGTCACCCGGGCCGGCTCGATGCCCGACGCGGCGCGCTGGGGCGCGCGCTCGCGCCCGTCGGGATCGACCTCGGTCGCGTAGGGGTCGGCCGGCGGCGGGGCCTCGACCAGCCGCTCGGCCTCGTCCATGTTCAGCATCCGCTGGAGTTCCTCCAGACGGATCAGCACCGTGTTCTTGTCGGCCTCGAACAGCCCCGTGCGGAACTCGTTGGCGACCGGCAGCCGCGCCGACACCGCGCCGACCGCGCGACCCGACGGGCCCATCGGCAGCACCGTCAGCGTCACCGAGCCGTTGGGGATGAAGCCCGACTTGAGCGTGAACCCGCCCTCGCTCACGCGCCGGCCGGCGATATCGGCCGGGGCGTAGGTGCCGTTGGGCAGCCGCTCGCTGAAGCCCGACAACTCGATGCCCAGCACCACCGCGGGCACCACCGCGCCGGTCATCGGGTCCCGCTCGCGCAGGTTCAGGCCGTCGGCGAGCATCTGCTCCCACGGGCGGTACTGGGCGATCTCCGCCGCGTCGATCCGCCCGTCGCTGGCCATCATCCGCGCCCGGCGGGACCACCACTCGGGGTCGAGCCGGACGTCCTCACGGGCGCGGTCCTTGGGCAGCGGCTCGGAGATCGGCTTCCACCAGATCGACTGCTCGTACGCCGCGACGCGCGCGAAACGCTCGTCGATCCCCTTGATCTTCACGCCGAACTGCCGGTCGTCGGGCAGCACGATCACGCCGAAGGTCTCGATCACCGGACACGCGGCGTCGATCAGCGGGTCGGATTCGAGTTTCTCGATCAGCCGCTCGTAGTGCGCAAAGCCCACCGTCGGCCAACTGATGGAGACGTCGCCCTCCATCTCGCGGCCGATCTTCAGCAGCATCACCAGGAAGCCGCCCATGATCGACCACGTCGTCAGCACCAGCGCCGAGCACAGCATGACCGCGAGAATCGCCAGCAGCGGCATGATCTTGCTGGTCAGGTAGCGACGGGTGAGGAGCGATTGGTACACGCGAGAGTGTATGGGACGTCGGATGTCGGGTCGCGCAGCCCTGAGTGCGGGGTCTTGGAGTCCTGAGTCCCGGGTCCGGCGTCCTGACTCAGCACTCAGGACTCAGGACTCAGCACCTGCCCCATCGTTCCCACATCCGAGTTCCGAGATCCGCCATCGTCACGTCTGCCCCGTCCACTCGGGCGTGGCCACTTCGCGCCAGCGGTCGCGGATCATCTTCACCGTCTCGGCGCTCAGCGGCCCCGCGCGGAGCAACTCCGCGTTCTGCCGCCAGCGCTCGGGCCGGCTGGTGCCGACGATGCACACGTGCACGCCGGGCTGGAACGCCGAGAATCGCAGGGCCGTTCCCGCCGCGCCGTCGGGGCCGGTGTCCTGCCGCTTGTCGCCGGTCGCGAACGGGTACTTGAGCGCCTGCAGGCGGTTCCAGTATTCGACGTGGTAGCCGTTGTCGGGCCTGGAGTCGTACCGCCACGCGGCGTTGGCGATCGGCCGCTTGGCGATCACGCCCATGTTCTTCTGGAGCGCCAGCGGCAGCGTCAGGTCCACACACTCCTGATCGGCGATGTTCACCGACGTCTGCAGCGCATCGAACCGCCCGCACTCGATCGCCCACTTCGCGGCCAGCGAATCGCCGCTGTAGCCGATGTAGCGCACCTTGCCCTGCTTCTTCGCTTCTTCCAGCGCCTCGATGCACTCGCCCCGCCTGAGCGTGTCGAGCGAGCAGGAGTGCAACTGGATGAGATCGAGCACGTCGGTCCTGCAGCGCTTGAGCGAGCGCTCGATGCTGGCGAGCGGCCGGCCGTGCTCCAGTCGTCTCCCCGCGTCCCATCGGGCCGCACGTGCCCGCACTTGGTGAACAGGTAGAACTCCCTGCGGCGGTGCGCGATGGCGCGGCCGATCTGCTCCTCGGCATCGATGTAGCACTCGGCGGTATCGACGACGTTGAGCCCCTGATCGAGCGCGGCGTTCAGGATGCGGTCCACGATCTCCTGCTCGGTGCGACCGTAGCCGATCTCGGCCGAGCCGAAGCCGAGGATCGCCACCGTCATGTCGGTGTTGCCGAACCTGCGGCGCTCGACCTCGACCTTGTCCGGCTTGGCGGGGCTGTTGGGGCTGGGCACGGGTGTGTCTCCTGCGGGCTGCGCGGCGCGTGCGCGACCGCCCCCAACTCCGTCCCCCCTCCGCCCGCGCCGCCGATGGCCGACGCCGCGATCGCCGCCGCGGCGGAGTGCTTGAGGAACTCGCGACGGGAGGGGGTGGACATGAGAGGGCTCCTTGCGTTGGGCCGTGGAATGCTACCGCGTGCGCGTGCAACCGGATGCCGCGTCGCAGGTCGGTGGGCATGGCAGATACACATATTGAACAGGTGGGGTGACGGATGAATCAGATGACATCGCTCATCCGTTTCATCCGGACCTGAATGCGTGTGATCTCTGTTACCGCCTCGAAATCATCGCGCATCGTGGCAAACCTATCCTCTCTGCGTGCTCCGGATCGGCCCTCTCCAACTCGCCACCCCCCTGCTGCTCGCGCCCATCGCCGGGTATTGCGATCTGGCGTTCCGGCAGGTCTGCCGCGAGCAAGGGGGATTGGGTCTGGCGTGCACCGACCTGCTCAGCCCGCAGGGACTTTTGCGCGGCACGGCGACCTCGCTCGACCTGGCGATGACCAACGAGATCGACCGGCCGGTGGGGATGCAGTTGTACGGCTCCGACCCGGCGATCATGGCCGATGGCGCGCGGTGGGCCCGCGACCACGGCGCATCGCTGGTCGACATCAACATGGGTTGCCCGGTCGACAAGGTGACCAAGAAGGACGGCGGCTCGAAACTCCTGTGCGACCCGGAGCGCGCCGAGCGGATCGTCGCGGCGGTCGTCGCCGCGGTCGGCGACACGCTGCCCGTCACGTGCAAGATGCGGCTGGGGTGGTTCGATGACCAGCCGGTGGCGGTGTGGCTCGCGCCGCGGCTGGTGCGCGCGGGCGCGGCGGCGATCACCATCCACGGGCGCACCACGCAGCAGAAGTTCACCGGCGTCGCGAGTCTCGAGGGCATCCGCGCGGTGGTCGAGGCCGTGAAGGCCGAGTCGCCGGCGACGCCCGTCATCGGCAACGGCGACGTGACAGAGCCCGAGCACGTGCCGCGCATGATGCGGCGGACCGGGTGCGACGGCGTGATGATCGGGCGCGGCGCGCTCTCGACGCCGTGGATCTTCCGCGACGCGGCCGCGCTGCTGGCGGGCGCGCCCCGCCCCGCGCCGCCGGGGGTCGATGAGATTCTGGCGATCATCCAGCGCTACTTCGACCTGATGCGCCGCTACCGCGACGAGCGGTACGCGATGTACCAGATCCGCCGGCGCGTCAGTTGGTTCGCCAAGCGCCTGCCGCCGAGCAGGCGCTGGCGCGAGGCCGTGCGCACCGCGCCCGACCCCGCGGCGGTGTACGACGCGATTGCGCGGTTCCGCGAGATCGCGCAGCGGCGCGAGCACGAAGTCGAAGAGCCCTGCGCGCTGGAATCCTGACGTCGGGCAGACAGACAGGGCCGGCACGGCGTGCCGGCCTACCCGAGGCAAAGAGGCAGAGCCGGCACGGAGTGCCGGCCTGCCAATGACAAAGAGAAGGTGCCCGTTCAACGCAGGACGATCGTGCTCTCGACCCGCACGCTCACACCCGGCGGCACGCAGGTGTACGCGGCGCTCGCGTAGGCCGACTGGTCCTCCGAGCACGCGTCGCGCGCCTGCGCGATGCACGCGGCCAGGGCCTCGGCCCGCTCGTGCGTCGTCGGCAGGCGGTCGGCCGGCCCGGCCAGCGCGACCACCAGCAGCCGGTGCGGGCCGGGCGCGCACCACGCGCCGCGTTCGATGTCCTCGGCGTGCAGCATCTCGTCGCGCCCGATCGCCGCGAGCGACTCGCCCGGCTCCAGCGGGCGCGGCACGATCTGCACGCACCGCGCCCCGCCGAACATGTCCTGGTAAATCGCCAGCAGCATCGCGGGCGATGCCGCGATCTTCGGCAACGGCACCGGCGACGTGCGCTGAGCGACATCCGCCGCGGCGATGGCCGTCAGGTCCGGCGGCTGCGGAACCCGGTAGTCGATCGGGTTCGGCCGCGCATCGGTCAGCGCGCTGCCACCCTGCCCCGAACCGCCACCCCCGCCCGAGAGCGCGAGAAACCCGCCGACGCCCAGCGCGACCGCCGCGGCGGCCGCCAGACCGCCGGCCCACGCCCACGCCGCGCGTCCGGCGAACAGCCGACGCCCGCGCGTCGCCTGCGCGCTGCGCCCGCCGATGTGACCGACAACCGATGCCGCGTCGGCCTCGATGCGCTCGATCTCCGCGGCCATGCGGAGCAGCTCGTGCAGTTGGCGGTCGTTCATGGGAGAGCCCCTTGCCGGACCCCGGGCCCGGCTGTTCCTTCAGACCGTTGTTTGCGTCAGGGTTTCTCGCGCTCGGCGGAATCGGCCGCGAATCCCAGGCGGGCCAGCAGACGCCGGACCTTTCCCAGCGCGGCCTGTTTCCGGGCGTTGGCGGTGCTTGGCGAGAGGCCCAGCCTCGCCGCCAGCGTCCGGTCGCTCTCGCCCTCGGCGATGGCGCGGAGCATCGCGCGGTCGTCGGCGCTCAACGGCTCGGACGACTCGCCGCGGAGCACGGCGCGGAGTGTTTCCAGCAGCGCGGCCAACTGCTGGGCCGATTCGGGCGAACCGTCGGCCCGGCCCGCCGCGGCGTCGCCGACGTCGAACTCGGCCATGCGGGCGCGGTGCGTCGCGCTCTGGCGCGCGTGGTAGAGACAGGTCCGATAGGCGACGGCGTAGGCGAAGGTCGTGAACGCGGCGCGTTCGGGCTGGTACGCGCCGCTGCGCAGCGCCTGCCAGATGGCGATCCAGACGCGCTGCGAAAGGTCGTCGATCTCCGCATCGGAGGCGCCGGGCAGTCGCCGGGCGAGCATCCGCCGCAGTCCGGGGCCGATGCGGCGGTGGAGAGCCTCGAACGCGGGTTCATCCCCCGCCATCGCGCGAGAAACCAAGTCGGCAAGCCCCCAGTTTGCGGGTTCGGGCGAGGGGTTTGGTGCCGATGGCTGCATGCGGAGGGGCGTACCGGAAGAGGCCGGCGGGTGGGGATTGTTTGCGGCCCGGGGCGGGGCGACCGGGGGGAGTGGAGAGATTTTGCCGAGCGCGCGGGGGAGGGTTGCAAATGATCCGATACGAACAACGCACCGGCGCGACGGCAAGCCGGTGAAGCGCGAGAGCACCATTCCGGTCCGTTATCAGGAACGAGGAACATCATGAGCAGGAAGAGCAGCATCGTCTGGGGCGTGATCGCGGCGGCGGGGCTGACCTCGAGCGTGGCCGTGGCGCAGGACACCAAGCCCGCCCAGCCCGACACCAAGCCCGTGCCGGACCAGAAGCAGGCGGACCCGCAGGGCGTGCCGACGTTCAACCAGGGCGTGCGCACGCCGGAGGCGATCCGCCTGCCCAAGACGCAGCACGACTGGGGTGTGATCAGCGACACCACGCCGGTCGAGTACACCTTCGAGTTCACGAACATCACCGACGAGACGATCCGCGTGAACATCAGCGCGTCGTGCGGGTGCACGGTCGGCCAGATCGAGAAGAACATCCTCGCGCCCGGCGAGACGACCCGCGCGACGGCGCGTTTCGACCCCAAGGGCCGCTCGGGCGTGCAGACCAAGACGGTGACGATCTCGGTCACCGACCCGCCGGGCAAGTACAGCAACGCCTCGATGGTGCTGACCTCGGACGTCAAGGCGCTGGTCTCGCTCGACCAGCCGAAACTGCATTTCTCCGACGTTGACCACCGCGCCGGCGTGAGCGGGCGGCTGGTGGTGACGGGCCGCAAGGAGGGCTTCGAGGTCAACTCGGCCTCGGCCCAGCACCCGAACGTCAAGGTGAAGGTCGGCCAGCCGCAGCCGCTGGCCGCGGGCTCCGAGACGCTCACGCGCGTCGAGCTCGAGGTGACGATCGAGCCGGGCGCGCCGATCGGCTCGCTGACCTCGCAGATCACGATCAACACCAACGACGAGCGCGTGCCCTCGACGACGGCGATGGTCTCGGCCGAGATCGTCGGCACCGTCCGCGCCACGCCCGCCAGCGCGCAGGTGCGCGTCTTCACACCCAAGACGCCGTTCTCGACGCAGGTGCGCCTCGACAGCCGCAACGGCACGCACTTCAACATCCGCTCGATCGTCGTCGACGGGCGCGACGACATGGCCCTGGCCGTCGACGCCGTGCCCAACGCCGACAACCGGTCGTACAACCTCGTCTTCGCCGGCACGCTGCCGGAACTGCCCGGCTTCATCAACGGCACGATCATCGTCGAGACCGACGCCGACGGCGGCGAGACGCTGCGCATCCCCTTCACCGCCTCGGTCCGGCCCCAGCAGGTCGCCCGGCCGGTGAGCGCGGGCCAGCCGATCCAGGGAACCCTGGGACAGCCCGCCGACCCCGTGACGCCCGCCGCCCAGACCAAGGGCGCGGCGGATACCAAGCCCTAATCCCCGGGGCGCGAAGCGCCGTCCAACCGACGGCGGGGCGCGCCGCGGCCACTTCCCCGCCCCCGGCGCCGCGTGAACGGGTCCAAGCGGCCCGGCACCGCGGCCCGGGGGCGGTTTGTTTCCCGAACCCGCGCGGGCCGGTTCGATGATGATTGGCGACGACGGAGCAACGACCATGCACCAGCCACCCACCCACCGCGCCGGACGCGTGCTCGTGCACGCCCTGGTGCTGATCGTGATCGCCGGCGCGATCGGCACGGCCGACGCGTTCATCCGCGCCGACCGCCTCGCCAAGCGCCGCGCTGCGCCGCCGCCGCTGACGATCCCGGATGCCACCGCCGCGACCCGCGCCCAGCAGGCGCCGGCGCAACCGGCGACCCCGACCGGCGGCGAGCCCGCCCCGGCGCCTGCCGCGTCGCCGCAGGCGGCCCCGGCCCAGCCCGCGGCGTTCGTGTTCACGCCCGCCGACAAGTTGCCCGCCGGGCACATCACCGTCCAGCAGGCGCTGCACCTGTACAACGAGGGCGCAACGTTCATCGACGCGCGCCGGAAGGACCTGTACGTCGAGGGCCACGTGCCGCAGGCCTTCCGCGCCGACATGGCCTCGTTCCGCGGGCGCGAGCCGGGGTTCGTCTCCGTGCTCCCCAAGGACATGGTGCTGGTCGTCTACTGCGGCGGCGGGAACTGTGACGAATCCGAGCACGTGGCGCAACTGCTCGACGCCTCGGGCTTCAAGACCATCTACATCATGCACGATGGGTTCCCGGGCTGGAAGGCCGCGGGGTACGACGTCGAAACCGGCGAGGGCATGGAATGAGCACCAACCACGGCGCCGAACCCCGCGCGCGGCTGGACCTGCCCTCGTTCTGCGTCCCGCTCCGGTGGGCGCTGGGCGGGCTGTTCGTGCTCGCGGCGTACAACAAACTCGTGCCCAAAGGGACCGGCGCGGCCGACTCCAGCGGGCCGCAGGGCTTCTACTGGACCATCGAGGCCTTCAAACTCGGACTGCCCGACTGGGCCGTGCGCGCCGCGACCTTCACCACGCCGTGGATCGAGATCGTCGCCGGCGTCGCGCTCATCGTCGGCTTCTGGACGCGCGGCGCGGCGGTGGTCATCGGCGCCCTGCTGGTCGCGTTCATCGCGCTGCTGCTGTCGGTGCTCGTGCGAGGGCTGAACGTCGACTGCGGGTGCTTCGGCGACATGTCGCCCTTCTGCCCGGCCAAGGTCGGGTGGTGCCACATCGTGCAGGACGTGCTCATGCTCGCCGCGGCGGCGCTGATCGCCGCCACCCCGCGCCACGCGCTGGCGGTCTGCGGTCGGAGTTGATCCCCCCCCTCTCCCCCCTCCCGCACACACCACCAGATCAGGCGGCCACGGTCAAGAGGCTCACTCCCGGAAGTGCGCCTCTTGAGCCCCTTCGGTACCCGGTTTCCGGTGAGATGGCCGGGGGAGGGCCGGGCGAGGAGGCGGGGGGGCGTGGGCCATTCCGACGAGGGCGCGAGTGGGCGACAGGGGCCCGCTGGCCTATCGTCTAGGCCTGTTTCACCCCGTCGCCCGGCGGTGGCGAGCGTTTCGCCGCGGCCGGGCCGAAAGTCCATGACGAGGGAGTCTGCATGTCGCGTTTTGCCCGTTTTGGCACCCAGCCCAAGATCAAGGTCGTCAAGGAAGGCTTCAACGGCGTCAAGTTCGTTGACTACAAGGACGTGGAGAACCTCCGCCGGATGATGTCGCCCAACGGCAAGATCTACGGCCGCAAGCGATTGCAGACCTCCGCCGCGGAACAGCGGATGGTCGCCCAGGCGATCAAGCGTGCGCGGTTCCTCGGCCTGTTGCCGTACACCTCGGCGACGCTGTAACCGACGGCCAACGATCGTGCGCCAGCGAGACTACGCCCGAGTTGCCTCGAAGGTGAGCCCCGGCGTGGACCGGCGCGAGGCGATGCAGCGCGTCGTCGATGCGCTGTGGGACGAACTGGCGGACAAGGGCGTGTCGTGGGTGGGGTTCTACCTCAAGGAACCCAACGCCGACGAGTTGATTCTCGGCCCGCGGCGCGACAAGCCCGCGTGCTCGCCCATCGGCCTGCACGGGGCGTGCGGCCGGTCGTACCTCTCCGGGCGCGCTCTGGTGGTGCGCGACGTGGCGAACCTGCGTGCCGGGTACATCGCCTGCGACCCGCGCGACCGCTCCGAGGCGGTCCTCCCGCTGTTCGAGCCCGACGGCCGGACGTGCTGGGGCGTTCTGGACGCGGACAGTTTCGACGTCGGCGCGTTCTCGGAGCGCGACGTCGAGGGGATGCTGGCGGTGCTGGTCGCGGCGGGCCTGACGCCGCCGAACCCGGACCGCCCGCCGACCGAGGTGGTTTGAACGGCCCGCGCGATGCCAAGCAAGAAGAAGAACTCGCTCGCCGACCAGACGCACCAGGTGCTGCCGACACGCTCGACCACCGACCCGGCCGCGGTGCGCGCGTTGGCCGTCGAGGTCGCGCGCGGCCTGTCGGACGACAAGTGCGCCGACGTGGTCGTGCTCGACGTGGCCGGGCTGTCGCAGGTCTGCGACGTGATCGTGATCGCCTCGGGCACGTCGGACCGGCAGATGCGGGCCGCGGCGGCGCACGCCGAGGACACCGCCGCGGGCTTGGGCTTCCCCACGTTCCGCCGGAGCGTCGACGACCGGACGACGTGGATCGCGCTGGACTTTGTCGAGTGCGTGGTGCACGTGTTCGAGCCCAACGCGCGCGCGCAGTACGACCTGGAGATGCTCTGGGGCGACGCGCGGCACGTCGAGTGGCAGCGCCCCGGGAAGTGAGCCGCGCGGGGCGGGCCGTGGATCTCTAGACTCTCGGCGTGAGCGGACCAACGCCAGACGCACCCCGGGCCGGCACGCGGCGGGTCGCCGTGCGGACGCCGGCGCGCGACGGCACGGCGTACGAGGTGGTCGTGGGCGTGGGCGTGCTGCGCGACGCAGGGATGCTGGTGCGCGACGCGCTGGGGCCGGGCGGCGAGCGCGCGGCCCGCGCGCTGCTCGTGCACGACGACGCGCTCCCGCGGGGGCAGGTGGACGCGACCGCCGAGGCGCTGGGCGCCGCGCGGCTCGACGCGGTGGCGTGCCCCGTGCGCGCGAGCGAGGAGGGCAAGTCGTTCGCGACCGTCGAGCGCATCGTGCAGGCCGCGGCGGCGGGCAGGCTCGAACGCGCCGAGCCGGTGGTCGCGCTGGGCGGGGGCGTGGTGGGCGACGCGGCGGGCTTCGCCGCGGCGTGCTACCGGCGCGGCGTGCCGGTGGTGCAGTGTCCCACGACGCTGCTGTCGATGGTCGACGCAAGCGTGGGCGGCAAGACGGGCGTGAACGTCCTCGTGGGGGACTCGCTGAAGAAGAACATGGCCGGCGCGTTCCACCAGCCCGTGCTGGTGCTGTGCGACGTGGCGGCGCTGGGGTCGCTCCCGGCGCGCGAGGTGCGCTCGGGTCTGGCCGAGTGCGTCAAGCACGCGATGATCGGGGCGGACTTCGGCGACGCCGGCCTGTGGGGCTTCACGCGGTCGGCGATCGACGGCGTGCTGGGCCTGGACGCGGCGACGCTGGTCGAACTGGTGTCGCGCAACGTGGCCGTCAAGGCCGCGTGCGTCGCCGGCGACGAGCGCGAGACGCTGGCGACCGGCGCGCCGCACGGCGGGCGGATGGCGCTCAACGCGGGGCACACGGTCGGTCACGCGGTCGAGACGCTGCCCGGCCTCTCGCACGGCGAGCCGCCCGTGCGCGGCCTGTCGCACGGCGAGGCGGTCGGGCTGGGGCTGCTGGCCGAGGCGCGGCTCGCCGTGACGCTGGGCCTGCTGGACGCGCAGGCGGCCGATGACCTGCGCGATCTGCTGCGCTGCGCCGGGCTGCCGGTGGCGGTGCGCGGGCTGCCGGAGTCGTCGCGCGTCGTCGCGCTCATGGGCGACGACAAGAAGGTCGCGGGCGGGCGGCTGCGGCTGTCGCTGCCGGCGCGCGGGAACCGGTGCGTGTTGGTCGAGGACCCGCCGCGCGACGCGCTGGCCGCGGCGATCGACTCGCTGCGGGAGCGCTGAGGTGGACGCGGCAAACGGCAGGTTGAACGGCCGCACGTCGCCCGCGGGCGGGGCCGCGCCGCGCGCCGAGGCGCGCGGCCTGCTCGCGGGGATGCGGATCCGCAAGAAACTGATCGTGCTGCACACGGTGTTCAGCCTCGCGCTGGCGGGCATCCTGTGGCTGGCGCTCCAGCCGGCGGTCCGGCAGGTGGTGCTGCGGGCCGAGGAGCACGAGTCGCGGCTGGCGCTGGGCGCGCTGCTGGCGGCGATGGAGGCGGGGATCGAGCAGCCGCCGATGCGCGGGTTCGTCGAGCGCCTCGGGCCCGACGTGGCGGTGCGCTGGGGGACCGCCGAGCAGTTGGGCATCCCGCCGGAGGTCGCCGCGGGCGCGCCGGCGGGCGAGCCGGCGGTGTTCACCAACGCCGACGGTCGCGGGTCTGCGGCGGTGGCGCTGCGCGACGGGGGCGGGTTCGTCGCCGTGAGCGCGACGCAGGACACGGCCCGCGCGGCGGTGCTGCGGCTGTACGCGCTGATGACCGTCGCGCTGCTGGCGGTGTACGCGCTGGTCGCCGCGGCGCTGGAGGTGTTCGTGCTGCCGCGCCACGTGTACGAGCCGATCCGCGCGATCCTCTCGGCGGACCGGGCCGTGGCCGAGGGCCGGCGCGACGAGGAGACCGTGCCTGAGTCGGCGATCCCCGCGGACGAACTGGGGGAGATCATGCGCTCGCGCAACGCGTCGATCGCCGCGCTGCGGCGCAACGAGCGCGACCTGGCCGACGCGCTGGCCCGGCTCGAGGAGGTCGCGACCGACCTGAAGCGCAAGAACCACCTGCTCGAGACGGCCCGCCAGAACCTGGCTGACGCCGACCGCCTGGCGAGCCTGGGCATGATGTCGGCGGGCGTTGCGCACGAACTCAACACGCCGCTGGCGGTGCTCAAGGGGCTGGTCGAGAAACTCAACGCCGACGCGCAGGGCGGCGAGCGCCGGAGCGTGAGCGCGGCCGAGGCCGCGCTGATGCTCCGCGTGGTCGCGCGGCTGGAGCGGCTCAGCGAGAGCCTGCTCGACTTTGCGCGCGTCCGCCCGCCCACCAGCCGGCAGACGCGCCTGCGCCCGCTGGTGGACGAGGCCTGGACGCTGGTCTCCTTGGACCGCAACGCCGCGGGCGTGCGCGTCGCCAACAACATCGACCCGGTGCTCTCGGCCTGGTGCGACCACGACCGCGTGGTGCAGGTGCTGGTCAACCTGCTCCGCAACGCGACCGACGCGCTCGACGGCACGCCCGACGCGCGCATCGACGTGCGCGGCGCCGAGTCGGTGCGCGACGGGCGGCGGTGGGTCTCGCTGACCGTCGCCGACAACGGGCCGGGCATCGACGCGTCCGTCCTGCCGCGCCTGTTCCAGCCCTTTGCCAGCACGCGGCTGGACTCGCGCGGCACCGGGCTGGGGCTGGCGGTGTCGGAGGGGATCGTGCGCGAGCACGGCGGGGTGCTGCTGGCGCGCAACCGCACCGACGGGCGCGGCGCGGTCTTCGAGATCATGCTGCCGGCCGAACCGGCCTAGGGCGCGGCGGTACACTCTGCCCGTGCCCGACACTGCGAACACGCCCAGCCCCGCGCCGCAACCCGCCGGCAACCGCCCGCCGCCGCTGTCGATCGTCGCGCTCGACGACGACCCGGACTTCCGCCAGTACATCCAGGGACTGCTGGAGAGCGACGCGGGCGGGGGCCACTCGGTCCGCGTCGCGGCGACGCCCGAGGAGTGCTTCGGCCTGATCGAGGCGTCGATGCCCGACGTGCTGCTGCTGGACATCAAGATGGGCCGCGCCAGCGGCGAGGCGGTGCTCGAGGAACTCCGCCAACGCTGGCCCAAACTGTGCGTCATCGTCGTGACCGGGTACCCGTCGCTGGACTCGATGCGGCAGACCTTCAAGCGCGACGTGTTCGACTACCTCGCCAAGCCGTTCTCGATCGACGAACTCAACCGCACGCTGGCGCAGGCCGCGGCGGCGCACGGGCTGGGCCAGCGCCCGCAGGACCGGCTGCGCCACGAACTGGGCCGGCAGATCCGCCTTGCGCGGACCGAGAAGGGCTGGACGCTCAAGGACCTGAGCGAGGCCTCGGGCGTGAGCGTGTCGCAGTTGTCGTCGATCGAGCGCGGCAGCCACCTGCCCAGCCTCGAATCGCTGATGACCGTCGCCGACGCGCTGGGGCGCAGGCCGTCGGCGTGGTTCGCCGCGGCGGGGATGTGAGCGGCGCTCACTCAGCGGCCGGGCCGAGCGCGCCGAGGATCTCCTCCGCCGCGGCGACGGCGGCGTTGCGGCCCTCGAAACGCCTGCACAACTGTGCAAGTTCGCGGCGCTGGTCGTCGGCGTAGTTGGTGCGGCGCATGAACTTGATGACCTCCAGCGCCAGGTCCTCGCCGTCGGCGCGGTAGTAGGGGATGAGTTCGGGCACGACGGCCCGCTCGGCGATGAGATTGGGCAGCGTGTAGAAGCGCGTCGACACGAGCAGGCGTCCGAGCGTCTCGAACATCAGCCGGTTGGGGCAGTAGAACGTCGCCATGGGCTTGTGCTGGCGCGCGATCTGCAGCGTCACGGTGCCGCTGACGACCAGCGCGTAGTCGCACCAGCGGATAACCGCGTCGGTGTCGCCCGCGACGATCGACAGCCGCTCGGGCCATTGGCCGTCGCCCAGCGAGCGGGCCCGCTCGCGCAGGCTCGCCGCGACCTGCGGCGTCGTCGCGGCGACCACGCCCGTGGCCGAGGGGAAGTCGCGGATCAGGCGCTTGAACGCGTCGAGCAGGCGCGGCCACGACGCCCGCAACTCCGCCGGGCGCGAACCGGGCATCAGCGCGACGCGCGGCGCCCCCCCACCCCCCCCACCCCCCCCACCACTACCGCCACCACTGCTCGCCCCGCCGGCGCCGATGCGCGCGGCGCGCCGGTCGAGGTCGGCAAGGTCGAGGGGCTGGTCGAACAACGGGTGGCCGATGAACCGCGCCGGGATGCCGCGCTGCTGGAACCAGTCCTCCTCGAACGGCAGCAGGCAGAGCACCTTGTCCGTCAGTCTGCGCAGTTTGCGTTTCCGCCACTCGCCCCACGCCCACATCTGCGGCGCGACGAGGTGGACGATCCGCATGCCGGCGCGCCGGGCCAGCGCGCACACCGGGAAGTTCGCCGCGGGCGAATCGACCGGCACGTGCACCGCGGCGAGCCGCTCGCGCATCCAGCATCGGATGTCGCGCTTGATGGCCAGATGCTCGATGACCTTCCGCGGGCCGGGCAGGCCCATCACCGCGTTGCCGCCCGTGCGACCGACCAGCGCGGCCCCCGCCCGCTCCATCTTCGGCCCGCCCCAGGCGTAGATCGGCAGCCCCGGCTCGCGCCGGCGCAGTTCCGCGATCACCGCCGCGGCGTGGTCGTCGCCGCTTGGCTCAAAGGCGGTGAACAGCACGGCCCGTGCCGGCGGGATTGTGGCGAGAGCGTCCACAGGGCGAGCAGGGTAGCAATGGCGGAGCCCGGGCAGCACGCCGGCGAGCGCCCGCCGCGGGTCATGCCGACGCGCGGACCGGGATCATGCACACCGTCAGCAGTTTGTTGCCGATGCGGTCGGTCACGGCGATCTCGCGCGTCAGGGGCGCGGCGATCGGCAGGCCGCGGTCGAGGCAGCGGTGCAGCATCTGCGCCAGATCGTGCTCGGCGGTCGCGCGGTCGTGGGTGAAGAGCAGGACCATCGCCGCGGCGTGCCGGATGCGGCCGTCGGCCGAGAGTTTGCGGATGTCCGCGGCGGGGCCGCGCGTCAGTTCCGAGGCGTAGGCGTTGTTCGGCCCGGCGATGCCCGCCGAGTAGGTGAACTGGCCGACCAGTTTGACCTCCATCCAGAAGGCGTCCTCGGGCGGGCAGGTATCGGGCGCGGGCGACGGCGGGGGCTCGGCCTCTTCGACGGCGGCAAAGAGCGTGCCCGCGGCCTGCCGCCTCCGGGCCCGCGCGGTCTTGACCAGCGCGAGCGGGTCGCCGAGTCTCAGGCCCGCGGCGGGCGTCAGCACCAGGTCGCAGCGCATGCGGTCGCGCGGGTCGGGCAGTTCGCCCGTGACCGGGTCCGCCGCGGCAAGCAGGACGTCCGAGTCGGCGTCGGTGTCGTGCGGCGGCGAGTGGGAGCGTTCGGCCCTGGAACCGCCGCGGCGCTTGCGGCGCCACTCGTGCGGGTACGGCTGCTCGCGCAGCACGCCGAGGGGGAGCGAGCCCAGCGCCGCGGCCATCAGCGCGTGGAACCGGACCTCCGACAGCGCGTCGAGCCCGTGCACCGCGTGCTCGTCGCGCAGGGCCGCCTCGCGGGCTTTGAGCGCACCGGCGATGGTGTCGAGCAGGTCGTCGGGGAGGTACACGGGGGACTGTAGATCGCGGCAGACCGCGTCGCCGGTCGTGGAAAACCCACGCGCCGGCCCGGTTCGGGTCGGGGCCGCGTTGCAATTTCGCGAAGTATCGGCCATGATCCGCGTCCCGAAGAGCCGCCCCAGCGGGGGCGACCCCGTCGAACCGGAGAACCGCATGGACACGATGACCGCGATCCTCGACGCCATCAACGGCGTGCTGTGGCACCAGAACGTCCTGTTCGTCCTGCTGGCCGTCGGCGTCCTGTTCACCATCTGGAGCGGGTTCTCACAGTACCGGGCGCTGACCCACGGCACGGCGGTCATCCGCGGCAAGTACGACAACAAGGCCGACCCGGGCGCGATCAACCACTTCCAGGCGCTGTCCACCGCGCTGTCGGCGACGGTCGGACTGGGCAACATCGGCGGCGTCGCCGTCGCGGTGTCGCTGGGCGGCCCGGGCGCGGTGTTCTGGATGTGGGTCGTCGGGCTGGTCGGCATGGCGCTCAAGACCACCGAGGTCACGATGTCGATGCTCTACCGCGACACCAGCGACCCGGAGAACCCCAAGGGCGGGCCGATGTGGGTCGCCAAGCGCGGCTTCGCCAAGATGGGCCTTGGCTGGCTGGGCACGATCGTCGGCGGCATCTTCTGCGTCACGCTCATCATTTCGACGATCACCGGCGGCAACATGTTCCAGGCCTGGAACGTGGCCGACATCACCGCGACCTACTTCCCGTCGGTCCCGCGCGAGGCGGTGGGCATCGTGCTCGCGCTGCTGGTGGGCATGGTGATCATCGGCGGCATCAAGCGCATCGGCGCGGTCGCCGGCCGCCTGGTGCCGTTCATGTGCGGGCTGTACCTGCTGGCCGCGGCGTTCGTGCTCGTCAAGAACATCGACCAGGTGCCGTCGATGCTGGGCATGATCGTCAAGGGCGCGTTCAGCCCGATCGAGGCGCAGGGCGCGTTCCTGGGCGGCACGTTCGGCTACGCCTTCCTGTGGGGCATGAAGCGGGCGCTGTTCTCCAACGAGGCCGGGCAGGGCTCGGCCCCGATCGCCCACTCGGCCGCCAAGACCAAGGAGCCCGTGCGTGAGGGCATCGTCTCGGGCCTCGAGCCGTTCATCGACACCATCGTCGTCTGCACGCTCACCGCGCTGGTGATCCTCTCGAGCGGCGCGTGGAACCGCGAGTCCGCCGCGAAGTTCGACGCCACGCCGACGATCGTCGCCGTCGGTGAGCCGCTGGCCAACGGCAACCGCCTGTGGGTGCCCGACACGACCACGCTGCCGCGCAAGACGCCCGAGGCCGAGCGCAACAGCAGCGCCTGGCGTCCCAACGACCGGCTGTTCGTGCTGGTGCACGGCGAACTCGACAGCCGCACCGGGCGCGACGTGCACCGCATCGGCGGCAAGGTCGTCGAGCCGCGCGCGGGCGAACTGGCCATCGTGTGGACCGAGCCGTACGAGGGCCCGGTCGCGCCGCGGCCAGACGGCCCGGACTTGCACCTCAACCTCATGGGCGCCTCGCTCACGGGCTACGCCTTCGACCGCGTCACGCCCGGCATGGGCATGGTCATCGTCACGCTGGCGTGCTGGCTGTTCGCGCTCTCGACGATGATCTCGTGGAGTTACTACGGCGAGCAGGGCGTGATCTTCCTGCTCGGCAAGGGCTTCGTCCTGCCGTACAAGTTCGTCTACTGCCTGCTCATCATCATCTCGACGCTGCCGTTCATCACCACCGACAAGCAACTCGACGACTGGACCGCGCTGGGCACGGGCGTGATGCTGTTTGCCAACATCCCGATCATGCTCATCTTCGGCGCACAGGCGATGCGGGCCTACCACGACTACGTGCGGCGCCTGAAGTCCGGCGAGTTGGACCGCGCGGCCCACGCACCGCCGCCGATCGCCGACGTCATCGAGGGCAAGGACGTCCGCTGACAGACACAGACCGCGACCGCGCCGCGGGGCTAAGCGCCCTCGGTGTGCGCGCCCAGCAGCGACGCGACCTTGTCGATCAACTCCCGCGCTTCGACGGCCGCGGCGGCGCGCGAACGGCGCACCGCGGCCATGAACGCCGGCGGGCAGAACGGCGCGGTCAGCGGCAGGTACCACGCGTACGTCACCCAGTCCGGCAGCGACATGTACCACGACGAGTACGTGCGCAGCAGCGAGTCGGTCAGCCAGACGCCGGGCCAGACCGTCACGACCAGCGCCGACGCAAAGACCGCGGGCACGAGCGGCTTCAGGCGCAACTTGAACGTCACGCGCGTGACGCCCTCGGCGCGGTGCGCCGTCGCGACCAGCACCGACTCGAACGGCGTGCCGAAATCCGTGATCGTGAACAGCACGCCCGCCCTCGGCGCGCCGGCAAACCCCGGCAGTTTGCCGCGGCGTGCCGCCTCGTCGAGCCGCGCCACGATCGCCGCCTCGTCGAGCGGGCACACGACCGCGGGCAGCGGCGAGGGCAGAATGTTCGGCTTGGGTTCGGATTGCATGGCGGGCGTCGCGCGTGCGTGCGGTCTGTTCGGGCGACGTGGTAGATCGGACCGTGCACCGGGCCGCGTTCACATGGTGGCACGCGCCTTGCCCCGCTACCGTGCATGACCGTGCGGCCCGCGTCCGTTCAACCCGCGTTGCGATTGGTGCGCCCCGATGTTGCCCCGGCAGGACGGGTGTTGACTTCACGCAACGCCGCCGATCCGCGGGCCGGGTCGGCGCGTCGCGCGGTCGAGGCGGAGAACGCCGCCGCGGCGGCGCTGTCGCCGCTCGACGCCCGCTGGGTCTTCGCGACCAGCGTCGCGCGCGAGATCGAACTCTCGGGCGCGCCGGCGGCGGGGGTGCTCGCGCCCGAGCGGCGCCGCAACCTGTCGCGACTGGCCACGCGGCTCGGCCTCCGCGCCTTCGACGCGAACCTGGTCATCGCGATCGTGCAGGACGGCTGCCGCAGCGGCGAGGGCGCGCTCTCGCCGCGCGTCGGCGAACGCCTCACCCTCGTGCGCGCCGCCGAACAGCGGCCGGAGATGACCGGGCGCGAACTGGCCGCGTGGCTGCTCGCCAGCGCGTGCATGGCCGTCACCATCGGCCTCGCGCTGGCGCGGTGGATCTCGTCCTGAACGAGCGGCGCGCAACCGGCAGGTCTTGGTATGCTCGGGTCGCGGGGCAGACGCGGCCGGCGAAGTGCTCTCAAAGATCGGACGCTTCGAGGAGGCCGCGCAGCGCCTGGAACCGAGCCTGATCCGCCCTCTGGCCGCCGCGCGGCCGGACCGCCGCCTCATCGCCGCCATCCGCCTCAGACTCGCCGCGGCGCACATGGCCACTGGGAACGACCAGGCCGGGCGTGTCGCGCTCTGCCTTGCGCTGTCCGAGGGCCGGCATGTTCGTCCGGCGTCGGACGATGCGCAGCGCCGGATGGAGCGAATCACGGCCGCGCTGCGCGCGAACGGCTGGCAGGTCGACGAGCGGCTGCGGCCCGCGGCGGGCGACATGGCGTGGCTTCTTGACCGCAACGAGTTTCGGGGCGTCTGGCACCTGATGACCTCCCCCGACGATTGATCGCGACCAACGCCGCTACGCTCCCGCCGGAGGTTGCCCATGCCCCTCGTCGAGATCGGCGCCCGCGCGCCGGCGTTCACGCTCCGCGACCAGAACAACGACCAGCGCTCGCTCGCGGAGTTCCGCGGCCGGCCCGTGGTGATCTACTTCTACCCCGAGGACGACACGCCGCTGTGCACCGCGCAGGCGTGCGACCTGCGCGATGCGCACGCCGGGATCGCCGCGCTGGGCGCGGCCGTGCTGGGCATCAGCCCCGACACGGTGGAGTCGCACGCGGCGTTCGCGAAGAAGTTCGGACTGCCCTTCGCGCTGCTGGCCGACGTGCCCGATGCGCGCGGCACGCCGCGCGTGAGCGCCAAATACGGCGCATGGGGCGAGAAGTCGATGTACGGCCGGACGGTCGTCGGCATGCTGCGCACGACGTACCTGATCGACGCGCAGGGCCGCGTCGCGCGGCGGTGGGACCGCGTCAGGACGCCGGGGCACGCCCATCGCGTGCTCGAAGCGGTCAAGGCTCTGGCCGGAGGCTGAAGTGGCGTGCCGGGTCCATTGGCGGTGTGCACCGACCAAGGACTCGGCACTCCGGACTCTGGACCCACGTCCACGTATACAGACTCTCGCTCGATCTCGGGCGTGATGGAGCAAAGGCGGGACTCACCGCAGAGCCGCCGAGGACGCTGAGAGAGCGGGAGGAACAGAGGATCGACCGTGAGTTCCGAAGCGTTCGCGATCGCTGATGGCTCGGCGCTCTCTGCGCTTCTGCGGTGAATGTCTTTCGAACCTTCTTCGCGGCACGGGTGTGATCGGGAAGGCATATTCCATGCGTCATCCCACATCCGACATCGTTCTCACGCCCGCCCGTGCGACATCTTCTTGAGCACGGGCACCAGCGCCAGCAGCACCACGCCCGCCGCGCAGGGCGCAAGGACGAAGATCAGGAAGAAGCCGGCGTAGCCGGGCAGGATGAACCCGGCCTTGGCGATGTTGTCGATCTGCCCGGCGGTCTGGCCGGCGATCCAGTTGGCGAAGAAGTTGGCCAGGAACCAGATGCCCATCATCAGCGACGCGAACTTGAGCGGGGCGAGTTTCGTGACCGCCGACAGCCCGACCGGCGACAGGCACAACTCGGCGCAGGTGTGCACGAAGAACGCCAGCAGCACCCAGATGGGCGGGGCGAGTTGCCCGCCCGCGTTGGCCTGCGCGGCGAAGACCATGAAGATGAACCCCAGGCCCAGGGAGATCAGCCCGATGGCCATCTTCAGCGGCGTGCTCGGCTCGCGCCCCATCGTCGCCAGCCGCACCCACAGCGACGCGAACACCGGCGCGAGGATGAGGATGAACAGCGGGTTGATGGACTGCACCCACTCGGCGGGGAACATCGCCGGCCCGCCGTTCTCGGGCCTGCCGCCGACCATCCACGCGAGCCATCCGGGCAGCGAGCGGTCGCTGCGCTCCTCGGCGAAGATCGCGATGGACGTCGCCGACTGCTCGAAGGCGGTCCAGAAGAAGATCACGAAGAACGAGAGGATGCAGATGACGCCGATGCGCTGCTTCTCGTCCCGGGTGAGCGGGCGCTGCGCCTCGGCGCGCGTCGCCGCGTCGGACTCGCTCGACCGCGGCGCCAGGCCGACGCCCGCCAGGTGCCTGGGCCGCCCGTGCAGGTACTGCAGCAGGCCGAGCACCATGCCCACGCCCGCGGCGCCGAAGCCCCACGACCACCCGTAGCGCACGCGCAGCCAGCCGCAGATAATCGGCGCGATGAACGCGCCGAGGTTGATGCCCATGTAGAAGATGGTGAAGCCCGCGTCGCGCCGCGGGTCCCCCTGCCGGTAGATCTGCCCGACCATCGTCGAAACGTTGGCCTTGAAGAACCCCGTGCCGATGATGACCAGCGCCAGACCCGTGTAGAGCGAGGGAATGGTCTCGAGCATCATCGTGAAGTGCCCCGCGGCGATGATGACCCCGCCGATGATCAGGCACCGGTGCGTGCCCAGCCAGCGGTCGGCCAGATACCCGCCGAGGATCGGCAGCAGGTACACCAGGCCCGCGTACCACGCCATCAGGCTGCCGGCGCGCGGCTTGTCCCAGTTCAGGCCGCTCTGCTCGGTGTTGACCGTGAGTCTGTACTCCTGCGACTCGCCGGGCTTGAGTTCGCTCACGACCGGCGAGTTGGCCATGCCGATGGTGAAGTAGGTCTGCGGCCTGTCGCCGTCGCGCCGCACGCGCACCGACACCGTCAGCGGCCGGTCGGTCGGGTTGGTGACCTTCAGCACCGCCTCGTTGTTCTCCCAGTTCGTGACGTCGCGGCCCTTCCTGTCCTTGCCGGGGACCGCGCGGACGGCGTTGCTCGCCGGCGGCTCGATCGCCAGTCGCATCTGCGCCGAGGTCGGCGGCACCTCGACAGCCGGCGCCTGCGCGCCGGGCGCCTGCCCGATGGCGACGTGGTGCGCGAACGTGTGCAGGACCGGCGGGGGCCTGGGCGCATCCTTCGACAGCCCGAGCGCGCCCGCGTCGCGCGCCTCGATCTGCTCGACCTCGATGAAGTTGGTGTGCCACCCCGGCGCGAGCGTGGTGACCGAGATGATCTTCACGAGGTACAGGACCAGCAGCGCCTTCATGCCGTAGAAACTGAACCGCTCCCACATCTCCGTCATGAACAGCACGCGCAGGCCCGAGGGCTGGCGAACCTTCACCGGCGCGCTCGGACCGCCGGCCAGACCCCGCAGCGCGGCGTCGTCGAGGTCCTTGTCGCGCTCGCCGCCGATACCGCCGCCGATCACGTTGCGTGGGTCGCTCATGGGGCGGAGTGTAAACGATGCGGGACGCGCGGAGCGGCAGGCCCGAACGCCGGGTTCGGAGCGTGGGGTGCGGAGTTCCTACCATCTGCCATGCCCGCGGAGAACCCGGCGAACCGCCACACGCTCGCCTCGCTGGCCCGGATGGCCGCGGCGGGGACGCCCTTTGCCTGCCTGACGTGCTACGACGCGACCACCGCGCGGTGGCTGGCGCGCGGCGGCGTGCACGTGCTGCTCGTGGGCGACTCCGCGGCGGAGGTCGTGCTCGGCCTGCCGCGGACGATCGACATGCCGCTGGAGGTGCTGCTCGCGCTCACGGCGGGCGTGAAGCGCGGCGCGCCGGACGTCGTCGTCATGGGCGACATGCCCTTCATGTCGTACCACGCCGGCGAGGGCGACGCGGTCCGCAACGCCGGGCGCTTCCTGACCGAGGGTCTGGCCGACGTCGTGAAGATCGAGGCCGACGCGTCGTTCGCCCCGCTGGTCGAGAAGATGACCCGCGCGGGGATCCCGGTCTGCGGGCACGTGGGCAGCAGGCCGCAGCACGTCGCGCTCACCGGCGGGTACTCGTCGGCCGGGCGCACGGCGCAGGAGGCGCGGCGGATCGTCGACGACGCCGTCGCGCTCGAACGCGCCGGCGCGCGGTTGCTGCTGGTCGAAGCCGTGCCGCCCGACGTGACCCGCGCCGTGCTCGACGCGACGACCGTGCCGCTCATCGGCATCGGCGCAGGGACCGACTGCCACGGGCAGGTGCTGGTGTTACAGGACCTTGTCGGCATGACCGACCACCCGCCGCGGTTTGCCGAACCGGCCGCGAGCCTCGGCTGTAGTTTTGAGAGCGCGGCGAGAGAATGGGTCGCGCGGGTGGCGGAGCGCCGCATCGGCGGACAGGCCTACACCATGAAGCCCGGCGAGTTTCAGAAACTCGCCGCGGAGGGCTTCCCGGGGGTTGCGCGGCCGCCGAGGGCCGACGACACCTCTCAGAGGGCCGAACGGTCTTCGTCAACCCCCGCCGCGCCGGGCCGAACGGCCTGTTGAATCCTGCCGGGCGCTTCGCCGAACAACCCGTGGCGGAGATCCCGGTTGAATAGCTGGCCGGGCACGGGCCCGTCGGGCCGGTCGCGCGGGTGCGGGATGTTCGGCGTCCGCGACGAAGAACAGCCGAAGACAGGTGACAACCCATGAGACGATTCATCGCGTTCGGACCCGCCCTGGTCGTGCTGATCACCACGCTGGTGACCCTCGTGGCCGCGCCCGCGGCGGTGCGGATGGTCGGCTACGCCGCGACCGATGCGCAGATCCGCCTCGCGCAGCAGACGCTCGCCTCCGACGACATCCTGCTCCGGATGGACCGCGCGGTCCGCGCGATCGCCGACAGCGTCGAGCCGTCGGTCGTGCACATCGGCGTCGATCAGGCGGTGGGCGGGGGCCGGTTCGTGCGGCAGTCGCAGGGCTCGGGGTGGGTGTACGACAACCTCGGGCACATCGTGACCAACGCGCACGTGATCCGCGGGGCCAGCCGCATCAGCGTGCAGTTCCAGGACGGGCGCACGGTCAACGCCGACGTCGTGGGCTTTGACCAGTCGACCGACGTCGCCGTCATCCGCGCGCAGACGGGCGAGGGCCTGTACCCCGCCCGGCGCGCCACCGGCGAGACCGTGCACCAGGGCGACCGCGTGTTCGCGTTCGGCTCGCCGTTCGGCTTCAAGTTCTCGATGTCCGAGGGCATCGTCTCGGGCCTCGGGCGCGACCCGCGCACGGTGATCGGCTACAACGGGTACACCAACTTCATCCAGACCGACGCGGCGGTGAACCCCGGCAACTCCGGCGGCCCGCTGGTGGACACGCAGGGCCGTGTGATCGGCATGAACGTGGCCATCGCGACCGGCGCCCGCTCCGGCAACCCCAACGAGGGGCAGTCGGCGGGGATCTCGTTCCACATCCCGCTTTCGACGATCGAGTCGGTCGTCTCGCAACTGATCTCGGGCCAGCCGCTGGCCAAGGGCTTCATGGGCATCAACCTCCCGCTGGACCAGGAGCGGGCCAACGACCCCGAGGCCAGCGAGCGCCTCAACCGCCGACTGCTGGATCAACTCGGGTACCGCGGGCAGGGCGTGGTGATCGTCGGCGTCGAGCCGCGCGGGCCCGCGGGTCAGGCCGGGCTCAGGCCCAACGACATCATCACCTCGATCGCCGGCCAGCGCGTGCTCAACATCGCCGCGGCACGCGCGATGATCGCCAACACCGCCCCCGGCGAGCAGATGCGGCTGGAGATCTGGCGGGATGGCCAGACGCAGAGCGTGACCGTGACGCTCGGCGTGCGCCCGCCGAACGAGTCCGATCTGGGCACCATGCTCCGCGAGTTGGAGCGGTTCGGCCTGGGCGACCTGGTCGTGATCGACGACGCGGTCGTCGTTCGCGCCGTGCCGCGGAACTCCGCGGCCGACCGCGCGGGCTTCCGCGGCGGTCAGACGATCATGTCGGTCGAGGGTCAGCCGGTCAAGGGCGTGTTCGACCTGCTCGCCGGTCTGGCGACCTCGGGCCTCGGGCAGGGCCGGCCCGTAGTGGTCCGCATCATCGGGACCGACGGCGAGGAGCGCGAGGCCCGGATCAGCGCGGTGCGCTGAGGACGCGCGTCGCGCCCGGGTTCACTCCGGCAGCACGCGGAGCCGCACGCGCACCGGCGTGCCCGGCGCGGGGATGTCGTCGAACCGCGCGACCCACTCCGGCTCGTCGATCGCCGCGTCGTGGCTGAACGCGCGCGACCACGCGATGGTCTCGCTGCCGAAGCAGCACAGGCCGATCACCACGCCGACGCCGTCGGCCTCGTACGCCGCGCGCCCCCCCGGCCCCGCCCGCACGATCGAGCCGGCGAACACCCACGCGCCGTTCTCGTCGGGGCCGGAGAAGCCGAAGAGCGCTCCCGACGCGTGGTGCGCAATCCACTCGCGCGGATCGATGGCGCGGTCCGCGCCGCCCGCGTCGCGGTACACGAACTCGACCGACACGCGGTCGCCGGTCGGGTGCTCGGGCACGAAGCGGTCGCCCTCGTACCGGAACCGGCCCGGCGCGCCGGGCGTGAAGCCCGCCGCGAGCAGCGCGGCGTGCAGGTGCGAGGGGACGATCGACGTGACCAGCAGCGTCTCGTGCTCGCGCGTGTCGGGCAGGCAGACGATCGTCTCGAGGTAGAACCTCGGCGCTTGCGGGTCGGCGACCAGCAGCGGCGAGGTCCGCGCGTCGAACTCGACGACGCGCCGCTTCACGTCAGCGCGGACCCCGGGGAACAACCCGCGGAACTCCGGCTGCCCCGGCGCGGGCGGCGCGGCGCGCCCCGGCTGGTCGGAGGCGACCATCACGAGCGCGTCGGCTGCGAGCGGACGTTCGTGGTCGGAGTCCCGCACGGGCGCGGCGTCGCGCTTCGACGCGCACGCGGCCGACGCCGCCGCGGCCAGCACGACCAGCCATCGCGTCGCGGGTCTCACGTGTGCGCCCCTTCCTCGCTCGCCGCGCGGACCAGGTGCGCGAACCGCTCGCCGCGCTCCTCGAAGTTGGTGAACTGGTCCCACGACGCGCACGCGGGGCTGAGCAGCAGCACGTCGCCGGGCCGCGCGCGGGACAGCGCCTCGCGCACCGCGCTGTCGAGTGTCCCGCACTCGAAGACGTTGTCCCTCGCCCCCGCCTTTCGCGCCGCCGCGGCGATGGTCGGGCCCGTCCTGCCGATCGTGTACAGCCCCGCCAGCGCGTGCTCGCCCGTCGCGAGCCGCGCCACGGCGGAGAGGTCGCTGCCCTTGTCGTAGCCACCGGCGATCAGGTGCACGCGCGTGGCGCCGGGGTCGTCGGCGAACGCCGCGACCGCGAGCAGGGCGGCTTCGGGCGTGGTGCACTTGGAATCGTTGTAGCAGCGGACGCCGGCGCGCTGGCCGACGAACTGCAGCCGGTGCGGCAGGCCCGCGAAGTCCTCGAGCAGCGGCAGCACGGCGCGCACCGCGTCGTCGGGCGGCTCGCCCGGCAGACGCTCGGCGCGCTGGCACGCCGCGACGACCGCCGCGAGCAGCGCGTTGCGCCGGTTGTGCTCGCCCGGCACGCGGAGGCGCAGCGCGGGCGGCCACACGCGCGGCAGCAGTTCGTCGAGCCGGACGTGCACGGCGGTGGAGGTCGCGCCCGCGCTCCACGCGTGCGGGTGCGCCGAGGCCGACGCGCCCGGCCCGACGGCCTCGACCACCGCGTCGCACGGCTCCTGGTAGCGGAAGATCTCCTGCTTGCTGTGCGCGTAGTGCTCGAACGTGCCGTGCCAGTCGGTGTGATTCGGCGTGATGTTGGTGATCACGGCGACCGAGGGCGACCAGCCCCGCGCGCCCTCGTACCCCACGCCGCGCCCGAGCCAGTACAGCATCGCGCTGGAGAGTTCGAGCACGACCCAGTCGCCGTCGCGGATCCGGTCCAGTTCGCCCAGCAGCGAGCCGCCGATGTTGCCGCCCGTGTGCACGCGCCCCGCACCCGCGGTGCGCCGCAGGACGTGCGCGATCATCGCGGTCGTGGTGCTCTTGCCCGCCGAGCCGGTCACGCCGATGGTGTGCCGGCGCGAGGGCAGACGCTCGACCAGCAGCCGGATCTCTGTTGTCACAGGGATCTTCGCCGCCCGCGCGGCGCGCAGGAAGCGGTTCTCCCACGGCCGCGGCACCGCCGGGTTGGCGACCACCACGTCGCAGGTGGTGAAGTCCGACACGTTGTGCCCGCCCAGCCGCAGCGTCACCGCGCCGCGGTCCGCGAGGTCCTGCACCTGCGCAACCGACGCGGCCAGTTTGTCCGCCGGGTCGAGGTCCGTCACCAGCACCTCGGCCCCCTGCGCGGCGAGCCAGCGCGTCACGCCCACGCCGCCGCCGAAGCGGCCCAGCCCCATCACGGTCACGCGTTTGCCGGCGACTTCGAGCATGCGAGAGGGTATGGTCGCGCCGGCAGGGCCGGACCTGCTCACGCGTCGCGCCCGGCGCGGATCGTCTCGACCAGCGTCGCCAGCAGCGAACGCGCCACCGGGCCCGGCCGGCCGTCGCCGACGGTGCGCCCGTCCAGCCTGGTCACGCTGGCGACCATCGTCGTCGTGCCGACGAGCACGACCTCGCGGGCGTCGCGCAGTTCGCCGCCTCGCACGGCGCGCTGGCGGATCTCGGGCCGCTGGCGCAGCAGGATCGCGCGGGTCACGCCCGCGAGGATCGGCACGCTGTCGAGCGAGGGCGTGCACACCTCGCCCTCGCGCGTCACGATCACCACGTTGGTCGCCAGCCCCTCGCCGACCAGACCGTCCTCCCCGCCGCGGAGCAGGATCGCGTCCTCCGCGCCGGCCTCGTCGGCGCGCATTGCGCACCACACGTTGCCCATCAGCGAGATCGACTTGAGCCGGCCCAAGTCCCAGCGGATGTCGCGCACGGTCGCGGCGGACTTGGCCGCCGGCGCGGCGAACGACTCCAGCGGGGGCTGCGGCGTGCAGAAGCCCAAGACCGTCGGGCGCATCCCGCGCGAGGGCACACGCTGGCGCGGCGGCATGTCGCCCTCCGGCGCGCCGCGCGTCACCTGCCAGTAGACAAACGCGTCGCGCAGCCCGTTGGCTTCCAGCAGCCGCTCGCACGCCGGGCCGAGTTGCGACACGTCCCATTCGATCCGCGCTTCGGCGAGCCCCTCGCGCAGACGATCCTCGTGCAGGCGAAGGCCGACGATACGCACGCCCTGCCCCCCACACCCCACACCCGCCTCACCGCGGCCCGGATCGCGCGGCACGGCGCGCAGACCCTCGTACACGCCGTCGCCGAAGACAAAGCCGCGGTCGAACACGCTCACGCGTGCGCGTTCTCGGGGCAACAGTTCTCCGTTGAGGTGAACGATCAAGGTGTGCCTCGTGGTCGCCGACATGTGCGGCGACGCTCAGCGTGTCGGTTCGAATCGCCCGCAGTCTACATCAGAGCGATGGGGTCGACGTCGACCGCCGTGTGCGCGTCGCTCTTGAGCAGGCCGCGTGCCCGCGCCCGCGCAAGCAGTTCCTGCACCACGCCCCGGCGGGGCGCGACGACCTCGACGGCGAAGCGGTGCTGACGCGCGATCCGCGCGATCGGGCAGGGCATCGGCCCGTCGATGCGCACCCCCGGCACCCCCGCCGCGCCCTCGCGCAGTGCCTCGGCGATGTCCGCCGCCGCGCTCCGGGCTTTGGCCGCGTCGGTGTCGCGGCAGACCACGCGGGCCATGCGCGTCGCCGGCGGCAGGCCCGCCGCGGCGCGGCATTCCAGTTCGTCGCGCGCAAAGGACTCGAAGTCGTGGCGTGCGGCGTGCACGATCGCGGGCGCGTCAGGCTCGAGCGTCTGCACGACCACCAGCCCCGGCTGCTCGCCACGACCGGCGCGCCCGGCGACCTGACTGACCAGTTGGAACGTGCGCTCGGCGGCGCGGAAGTCGGGCAGCGAGAGCGCGGTGTCGGCGTTGACGACCCCGACCAGCCGCACGTTGGGGAAGTCGTGCCCCTTGGCGAGCATCTGCGTGCCGACGAGCACGCGCACCTCGCCGCGCGCGAACCGCTCCAGCAGTTCGTGGAACTCGCGCCCGGTGCGCATGGTGTCGCCGTCGACGCGTGCCAGCCAGCGCGGCGTGCCGTCAACGCCCGCATCTTCCTGCTCGATCAGCCGGGCGAACTTGGCGCGGATCTCGTCCTCTACGCGCTGCGTGCCCATGCCCAGCAGTTGCATGCGCCCCTGACACACCGGGCACCGCGCCGGGACCGTCTGCTGCGCAAGGCAGTGGTGGCATCGCAGGAAACGGTGCGGCGGCGCGCCCCCGCGGCTCTCCCGGGTCTGGTCGCGGTCGCGCGGCGCGCGGTGCTCCACCAGGCGCGCGTCGCACTCGTCGCATGAGAGCACGAACCCGCAGCGCGGCTCGGCACACGCGACGTAGCACGAATACCCGCGCCGGTTCAGCAGCAGGATCGCCTGCCCGCCGTCGCGCAGCGTGCGCACCAGCGCTCGCTCGAGCGTCGGCCCCAGCAGGTGGTCGCGCGCCGGCGCGGTCGGCACGCCCGAGCGCGCCGCCGCAGCCGAGCGGATCTTCCACTCCTGCCGCATGTCCACGACCTCGACGCGCGGCATCGCGCCCCCGCCGACGCGCTCGCGCAGCCGCCACAGCGTGTACCGCGCGCCGTCGCCGGCCGTCGCGTTGGCCCACGATTCCAGACTCGGCGTCGCCGAGCCGAGCACGACGGGGCACCCTACGAGTTGCGCCCGCTTGATCGCGACGTCGCGCCCGTGGTAGCGCGGCAGATGGTCCTGCTTGTAGTCGCCGGCGTGCTCCTCGTCGACGACGATCACGCCGAGGTTGTCCAGCGGCGCGAACACCGCCGACCGCGCGCCGACCACGACGCGGGCCTTCCCGTTCGCCGCGGCGGCCCACTGGGCGTGGCGCTGCGAGGCGCTCAGGCCCGAGTGCAGCACCGCGACGCCGTGCCCGCCCGAGGCCGCGCCGAAGCGCTCCTCAAACCGCCCCGCGGTCTGCGGCGTGAGCGCGATCTCGGGCACGAGCACCAGCGCGGTTCGCCCCCGCGCAAGCACGCGCTCCAGCACGCGCAGGTAGACCTCGGTCTTGCCCGAGCCCGTCACGCCGTAGAGCAGGTGCACGCCGAACGAGCCGAGCGAACCGGCGATGCCCTCGACCGCCGCGTGCTGCTCGGCGGAGAGGCGCAGCCCGGCGCACGGCGCCGCGCCCGGGCCGCGCTGTTCGATCAGCGTTGGCGCGGGCGCGCCGCCGATGCTCCGCACGTCCTGACGCTCGGTCCGGCGCAGCAGGCCCGCCGCGACCAGCCGGTTGATCGGCGCGACGCTCGGCGCGCCGATGCGCACGACCAGGTCGCCCGGCGCAAGCGGCAGCGCGTCGCGCCCGAGCGCGACCACCGCGTCCCACGCCGCGCGGGTCGCCCTGGGCAGTTTGACCTCGACCAGCGCGGCCTCGGCGGCGGGCTCGACGCGCTCGATCCACTCCCGAACCACCGCGCCGGTGCGCTTCTTCACCGCCGCGGGCATCATCGACGCCAGCACCATCCCCAGCGGGCACACGTAGTAGTTGGAGATCCACCTAGCCAGTTCGACCAGCCGCGCCGGCAGGCCCACGCCCGCGTCGCGCACGATCGGCTTGACCTTCGCTGGGTCCAGACCGTCGCAGAGTTCCGGTCCGCCGACCTCGACCACCACGCCCGCGGCGTGCGCGTTGCCGCGACCCAGCGGCACCTCGACGCGCCGGCCGACCTCGACGGGCGTCGCGCTCTTGTACGTGAACGCCCCCCCGCCGCCTCCACCGCCCGCAATCCCGCCGCGGCGGTCGATGCCGCGCTCCACGGCCACGCGCAGGTAGCACCACGCGCCGTCGGCGGGCGCGGCGTCGAACTCCGGACCTGTGAACAACTCCGACATCGATGGGCAACGGTAAGCGGAGCCGACCGCCGCCGCGCGCCTGTTCGCGCATGCCCAACCGACACTGGGCGAGCGGTGTTCCCTATCATCCGGCCATGCCGCACTCCCCGCAGCCCAGCCCCGCCGGTTCGATCGGTCGAGTTGCTCTCGAAGACGGCTCGGTGTTCACCGGGCAGGCGTTCGGAGCGACCGGCCGCGGCATCTGCCAGACGGCCGAGATCGTCTTCAACACCGCGATGACGGGGTATCAGGAAGCGATCACCGATCCGTCGTACGCGGGGCAGATCCTGGTCTTCACCGCGCCGCTGATCGGCAACACCGGCGTGAACGAAGAGGACGTCGAATCGTCTCGCGTGCAGGTGTCGGGGATGGTGGTGCGCGAACTGGCGCGGCTGCACTCGAACTACCGGGCCCGGATGGACCTGTCGGCCTACCTCGCCGCGGCGGGCGTGCTCGGCGTGACAGGTATCGACACCCGCGCCCTGACGCGGCGGCTGCGGGTCCGCGGCGTGATGAACGCGGCGATCACCGACCTGCCGCGTGAACAACTGACCGACGAAGCCTTGGTCAACGCCGCGAAAAGTGCCCCCGATATGAGTGGGCAGAATCTGGTGCCCATGGTGGGCTGCTCAACCAAGAGCACGTGGACCGAGACGCTTGGGGACTGGTCGCCCGCCCATCAGCCAACAAGCCGCCGATTCAGGGTGGTCGCATTGGACTGCGGAGCCAAGCGGAACATCCTCCGCAACCTCGCCGACCGCGGGTGCGACATCACGGTTGTGCCGCACGACATCACGGGGGCGGAGTTGCGACAGAAGTTCGAACGCGGCGAGGCGGACGGCCTGTTTGTCTCCAATGGCCCGGGCGACCCCGCGGCGGTTGAAAAGACCATCGCTACGTTGCGGGAAGTTGTTGGAAACGCTCGGACTTGCATTCCGACGTTCGGTATTTGTCTTGGACATCAGTTGCTGTCGCTCGCGGTCGGGGCCAGGACGTTCAAGTTGAAGTTCGGCCACCGCGGCCTGAACCAGCCGGTGCTGAACCTGCTCGACGGCCGCGTCGAGATCACCAGTCAGAACCACGGCTTCGCGGTCGATCCGGAGACGCTCAAGGCCGTGGGCGGGCAACCGACGCACATCAACCTCAACGACGGCACGCTGGCCGGGTTCTGCATGACCGACCGCCCCGTCTTCGCCGTCCAGCACCACCCGGAAGCGTCGCCCGGCCCGCACGACGCGTCGTACCTGTTCGACGCGTTCGTGGCGATGATGGCCAACAAGAACCCGCTGACGCGCCAGGACCTGAGGGCGATGCGCACGTCCGGCTCGGTCGCCGCAGCCGCCGGGCCTGCCGGGCAATAAACTCGGTTCGGGGACGTTTTGCCGGGGCGGCGCGTGGCGTCGCCATACAGGAGGGCTTTTGACGATGGCTCGATTCGCAAACGCCGTTCGCGCAAGCGCGATGATGCTCGCGGCCTCGGCCTTCGTGGCCTCGCCGGTCTTGGCGCAGGGGCAACCCGGCCGCGGCGGAGACAGGCAGGGCGCGCGCCAGCCCGGCGGCGGTGGTCCCGGCGGCGGGCAGCAGGGCGGCGGCCCCGGCATGATGCGCGGCATGGGCCCGATGGGCGGGATGGGCATGGGTGGGGGCATGGGGCAGATGTTCGAAGCCCCGATCACCTCGCGCGACCTGCAGAAGTACTCGGACATGCTCGCGCTCACGCCCGAGCAGCGCGAGACGCTCGAGATCCTCCTCGAAGCCAACCAGCAGGAGTTCGCCGAGAAGGCCGGCGAGGCGCGGCGGAAGCTCGAAGCGCTCCGCGAGGAGGCTCGCGAGGCCCGCGACCCCTCGGTCTGGCGCGACATGGGCGCGCAGATGGAGACGTTCCGCAAGGCCCGCGCGGCGATGGAGGCCGGATTCTTCAACGACATGAAGGCGCTGCTGACCCCGGCGCAGGCTGAGAAGTTCCCCAAGATCGAGCGGCAGCGCCGGCGCGAGCAGACCATCGGCATGGGCCTGATGAGCGGCGAGCGCGCGGACCTGGTCCGCATCACCGCCGAGTTGCAACTCCCCGCCGAGCAGATGGCGGCGGTCGAGCCGGTGCTGGAGCAGTACGAGGCCGACCTTGACCGCGAACTGCAGAACCGCAACGCGGTGTACGAGGAGAGCCAGGCGCGCGTGCGCGAGATGTTCGAGCGCGGCTCGACCGACGACATGCAGCGTGCCCTGGAGCGCGGGCGCGAGGCCTCGATGCGCGTCCGCGAGGTGAACCGGCGCTACGCCCGGCAGATCGAGAACCTCCTGCCCGACGACGCGCGCGAGCGCTTCGCCGAGCAGGTGCGGCGCGAGAGTTTCCCGATGATCTACCGGCCCTCGTTCGCGTCGCGAGTGGTCGACGCCGCCGCGGCCTTCGACGATCTGGACGACAACCAGCGGGCCGCGATCTCGAGCATCCGCGATTCTTTTGCTCGCGAGTCGGCCTCGTTGAACCGCCAACTCGAGCAGGCGACCGTCAAGCAGGAGGAAACGCTGACGGTGCAGGACATGATGTCGCGCGGGTTCCGCGGGGGCGGCGGCAGCGACGAGATGGAGGCCCTGCGCGACAAGCGGCGCGAACTGGAGAGTTCAACGGTCGAAAAGATCCGATCGATCCTCAGCCCCGAGCAGGCCGAACGTCTCCCGCGGCGCGACGACCGGATGGGCGGGCCGGGCAACGACCGCGGCGAGCAGCGCCGCGGCCAGCCCCAGCAGCAACGCCGCGGACGCGGCGGCGAGGGCGAGGACGCCCCGCCCCGCCGGCCCGACAGCCGGACCTGAGCCATCGCGCCTGTCCGGGTTCTGTGCGGCTCGCGCCGTAACCTGACGCCGGGGACGACGGTACAAGGGGCCGCCGCGCGACGGATGCGTCCGCGGCGGGCGTCTTGGGGTGGAGGAAAGGGCCGGCTCTTCGGCCCTTTGTCTTCACAAGGAGCATGGCATGATCCGGCGGACGTTGACGAGCACCCTGGTCCTGGCGGTATCGGTCGGCGTTGTGACGCTCGCGGGCTCGCCCGCGCTGGCGCAGCGCGGCGCGGTGACCGTCGGCGCGCGCGCGGGCATGGGCGGGATGGAGTTCGCCGCGCCGGTCAACAAGGCCGACCTGAGGAAGTTTGCGGCGGTCCTCGCCCTCGACGAGGACCAGACCATGGTCGCCGAGGAACTGCTCGCGGCGATGCAGTCCGAGCACGACGTGCTGGCCAGGCAGGCCCGCAGGGACGTGGACCGGATCATGAACGACTTCCGCGACTCGCAGGACCCCAGCGTGTTCGCGGAGGACATGCCCAGAGTCATGGAGAACTATCAGACGGGAACCGCGGCGCTGCAGGGCCGGTTCTTCGACGACCTCAAGGCCCTGCTCACCCCGGCGCAGACCGAGAAGTGGCCCAGGGTCGAGCGCCTGCACCGGCGCACGCGGAGCCTTCCGGCGGGCATGCTCAGCGGCGAGAGCGTGGACCTGGTCTCGATCGTGAGCGACCTGGAGATCGGCGCGCTGCCCGATGACCTGATCGCCGTGCTGGACCGCTACGAGGCGGAACTGGACCGCGAACTGGTCGAGCGCGACCGCGTGCGGGCCGAGCGCATGCAGGGCGTGCGCGGCGGGCGCATGAACTTCGACTTCGAGAAGATGCGTGCCGACTTCGCCGAGATGCGCAAGGCCGGGCTGAAGGTGTGCGAGGTCAACAAGCGCTACGCGCGGCTGATCGAGGGCACGCTCCCCGAGGACAAGCGGCGGGACTTCGCCCGGCGCGTCAAGCAGGAGAGTTTCCCGCGCGTGTACCGCGACACGCACACGGCCAAGTGCCTGGCCGCCGCGGCGGAGTTCAACGACCTGTCCGCCGAGCAGCGGTCGGCGATCGCCGAGATGCGCGAGCGGTACCAGCGCGAGGTCGCGTCGATCAACGACCGGTGGGCGCAGGCGCTGGAGGCGGCGGAGGCCGACGGCGGCGGCGACCCGTTCGCGATGTTCATGGGCGGCGGCGAAGACGGCGCGGTCGCCGACGCGCGCAAGGCCAAGCGCGACCTGGACCGCACGACCCGCGACCGGCTGCTCGCCCTGCTCAACGACGACCAGAAGGACCGGCTGCCCGAGCGCGAGGACGACGGGCCGGGCGGCGTGATGTTCCGCATGGGCGGGTGACCGCCCGGCCGATAGGAGGTTGACCGGCGCGTGCACACCGCGCCCGGAACGGAGCACGGATGACCACCGCCCCGACCACGCCCCACATCGCGCCGGCCGTCGAGAACGGCGCGTCGCGCAGCGCGGCCCTGTCGCAGATGCCGCAGGTCGATCACCGCGCCGCCTCGCGCCTGAGCGCCGAGCAGGCGGTGCGCCTGCGCGCCGTGCCCTACGCCTTCGAGGGCGACGCGCTGCTGGTCGCGATGACCGACCCGGCGGACTTCGAGTCGGCCGACCAGGTGTCGATCCTCGCGGGCGCGCCGGTGCGGCGGGTGGCGATCGAGCCCGCGCTCTTCGGCGACCTGCTGCGCGAGGCCTTCGGCGCCACCGCGGCCCAGATGGCCCAGCGTCTGGGCGGCGGCGCGGCGGCCGAGGCCGACGACCTGTCCGCCAACCTGCAGGCGGTCGACGCCGACGACGTGCAGCGGATGGCCCAGCAGCCGACGCTGATCAACCTCGTCAACCTGATCATCCTCGAGGCGATACGCGAGCGGGCCAGCGACATCCACATCGAGCCGTTCGAGAAGTCGCTGGTCGTCAAGTACCGCATCGACGGCATGCTGCGGACGCAGAACTCCCCGCCCAAGCACCTGCAGCCGGCGATCACCAGCCGCGTGAAGATCATGGCGGGCATGAACATCGCCGAGCGCTACGTGCCGCAGGACGGGCACATCACGCTGCGCTTCGAGGGCCGCAAGGTCGACATCCGCGTCTCGACGGTGCCGACGATCTACGGCGAGAGCGTGGTGATGCGCATCCTCGACAAGGAGGCGATCACGCTCGACCTGACCGCGCTGGGTATGCGCGAGCCCGACCGCGCCACGCTGGACCGCTGGCTCGACCTGCCGCACGGCATGATCCTGGTCACCGGGCCGACCGGCTCGGGCAAGACCACCACGCTCTACGCCGCGCTGACGAAGTTGTACGACCCGTCGCTGAAGATCATCACGATCGAGGACCCGGTCGAGTACGAACTGGCGGGCGTGAACCAGATCCCCGTGAACCCCGAGCGCGGGCTGACGTTCGTCACCGGCCTGCGGTCGATCCTCCGACAGGACCCGGACGTGATCATGGTCGGCGAGATCCGCGACAACGCGACGGCGGACATCGCGGTGCGCGCCGCGCTGACGGGCCACCTGGTCTTCTCGACGCTGCACACCAACGACGCGGTGAGCGCGGTCGGGCGCCTGCTGGACATGGACGTCGAGCCGTTCCTGGTCGCCAGCGTGCTCGAGGGCATCGTGGCCCAGCGCCTGGGCCGACGGTTGTGTCCGGCCTGCCGCGAGCGCGTCGCGCTGACCGAGGCCGTCCGGCACCGGCTGACGCCGCGCGAGGCGGCGATGTTCGCCGGCGGCCAGGGCTGGCGCGGCGCGGGCTGCGACCGCTGCGAGGGCACGGGCCACCGCGGCCGCATCGGCTTCTACGAGGTGCTCAACGTCGCCGCGCCGCTCCGCGCCGCCATCACCGAGGGACGCACCAGCCGGCACGAACTGCTCGCCGTCGCCGGCGCCGACCACGTCTCGATGCGCATGGACGGCGTCATCAAGGCCGCGGCGGGCGACACGACCATGGACGAGGTCCTGCGGGCCACGCAGGACGCCGACGAGCCCGCGACCAACGGAACGAACTAGTTCGCTTCATTGTTCCCCTGCCGCCCTCCTGCCTTGCTGATCTGCTCCGGTGCCGCTTTGCTGATGTGCTGATCTCCCCGTGCCCACCTTCTCGTACCAACCCCTCGGCGGCGGCGGCAACGCGGTGATCGACGCGCCGGACCGCGCCGCGGCGGTGCGCACGCTGCGCCAGCGCGGCATCACGCCGGTGCGCATCGAGGCGGTCGGCGGCCCTGCGCCCGCGGCCGAGGACGCGCCCGCCGCGGAGACGGTCCCGACTCGCGCGGTCGCGCCGTCGCGCGCGGCCGGCGCGGGAACCGGCTCGATCTCGGCGGGCGAGATGGCCGCGTTCGTCCGCGAACTGGCGACGGCGATCCAGGCCGGCCTGCCGCTGGTGCTCGCACTCAAGACCATCGCCCGCCAGGGCCGCAACCCGCGCCGGGCCGCGATGCTGGCGCACCTGATCCACGAGGTCGAGCACGGCCGCTCGCTGGCCGAGGCCGCGGCGAGTTGGGGCCGGCCGTTCGGGGAGATGGTGGTGAGCCTGATCCGCGCGGGCGAACTCTCGGGCCGTCTGGGCGAGGTGCTCGAACAGGCGGCCGACCTGCTGGAGCGCGAGTTGAAGCTGCGGCGCACGCTGGCGGAGGGGATGATCTACCCGTCGTTCCTCGCGCTGCTGATCATCGGCGCCATCGGCGTGATCTCGACGGTGATCGTGCCGCGGATCCTCGGCCAGTTCTCCGGGCAGATCCGCGCGGGCCAGTTGCCCCTGCCGACGCGCGTGGTGATGGCGACGACCGACTTTGTGACCGCGTGGTGGTGGCTGCTGCTCGCCGTCGCCGCGGGGGTGACGATGTTCGTGGTGAACACCTACCGCCAGCCCGCGGGGCGGCTGAAGATCGACCGCGCGCTGCTGCGCGTCCCCGCGCTGGGCGCGGTGCTGCGCGACGTGGCCGTGGCGCGGTTCACGCGCGTGCTGGCGACGCTGGTCGGCGCGGGGCTGCCCGCGCTCACCAGCCTGCGCATCACGCGCGGCGCGCTGGGCAACAAGGCGATGGAGCGGGCGATCGAGGATGTGTGCGAACAGGTCGCCGCGGGCAAGACCATCGCCGACCCGATGGAGGCCAGCGGCTACTTCCCGCCGCTGCTGACGCAGATCATGGGCGTGGGCGAGCGCTCGGGGCGCCTCCCGCAGATGCTGTCGCAGGCCGCGGGCGTGTTCGAGGACCGCACGCAGTCCAGCATCCGCGTGTTCACGCAGTTGTTCCCGCTGGTGATGGTGATCGTCGCGGCGGTGCTGGTGGCGTTTGTCGTGCTGGCGGTGCTGCTGCCGCTGGTGCAGATGCAGGAGATGATCGGATGAAGACCCGGAACAGACCTTCCCGGCGCGCGTTCACGCTCGTCGAGATCATCGTGGTGATCGTGATCCTGGGCGTGCTCGCGACGCTCATCGCGCCCCGCCTGCTCAACCGCATCGGGCAGTCCAAGGCGGCGGTCGCGGCGAGCAACGCCGCGGTGCTGGCCAACGCCACGCGCATGATGCTGGCCGACTGCGGCGGGCGCATGCCCGAGGGCGCGACGATCCTCGCGCTGTGGGAGAAGCCCGGCGGGCTGGAAGAGGGCCAGTGGAAGGGCCCCTACGTCGACTCGCGCGAGCAGCTCAAGGACCCTTGGGGCGAGATGTTCATCCTCGTCGTCCCCGGCCGCAAGAACATCGACTTTGACATCGTGTCGTACGGCGCGGACAAGAAGCCCGGCGGGGAGGGAGACGACGCCGACATCGTCAAACCGTGAACACCATGCGTCCCCGCGTCGAAGAGCCCAACGTGCGCCGCACCCGCGCCGATCGCGCTGGCCGGTGGCGGCGCGGCGCGTTCACGCTGATCGAACTCGTCGTCGTGATCGTCATCCTCGCGGTGCTCGCCGCGCTCATCGCGCCCCGCCTGTCGGGCCGGGCCGAGCGCTCGGCCGAGAACGAGGCGCGGGCCGTGCAGCGGCTCCTCACCGCCGCGGCCGAGCGGGCCGCGCTGGGCGGCGGGCAGAACGTGGGCGTCGAGTACGCGCGGGGCGAGGGCGTGGGGACGCTGTCGATCGTGCAGCGCGACGGCGCGACGTGGCGTCCCGACACGCTGGCCGACCCGGTCGCGCTGGTGCGCCTCGAACTGCGGCACGCCACGGCCGACGGGCTGCGGCTCGACCCGGCGCGCTGGCTTGTCGCGATGGGCGGTACGCAGTCGCGCCCGTCGATCGGCCTGTCGCTGTCGCCGCGCGAGGGCGCGGGCCGGTTCGGCTACCACGTCGAGTTGCAGCCCGAGGCGCTGGCGGCGACGCGCCGCGCGCTCGGCGCGGCCGAGTCCTCCGCGCCCGCGGGCGCGTGGACCATGCCGGACCGGGCCGTCGATCTCGACGCGACCGGGCGGGGAGACGTGCCGTGGTGAGGCCGGGCGGTTCAACCCGGCGCGGCTTTGCGCTGGCCGACGTGATCGTCGGTGCGGTGATCCTCGGGGCCGCGCTGGCGGTGATCGTGGGCCTTGCGGGGCAGGCCGTGACGGCCCAGAGCAAGGGGCGCGACCTGGCGCTGGCCGCGATGCTGGCCGACGAACAGTTGAACCTCGTGCTGGCGCGCGGGCCCGACGACTACGCCAAGCGCTTCGCGACCCAGGGCCCGTGCGACCCGCCGTTTGCCGACTTCTCGTACAGGTTGGAGTTCTCCGGCGGCGTCGGCGCCGAGCCCTACGCCGTCGCCGCGACGGTGCTGTGGTCGCGCGCGTGGGGCGCGCAGCAGTTGACCATCCGCACGCTGGTCGCCTCGCGCACCGGCACGGGCGACACCGACCCCGACCCGGACCGCCGGCCCGACTCGCCGGTGCAGAGGAACCCGCAATGAGCCCCCGCGTGCCCCACCGCCGGAGCGGCCGCCGCGGCTTCACGCTCGCGGAGTTGCTCGTCGCGTCGATCATCGGCGCGTTCGTGATCGGCGCGACCTACGCCGCGCTCTCGCAGGTCATCCGCGGGCGCGACGGCGCGACCGGCCGGCAGCAGGCGTTCTCGCGCGCCGCGCTCGCGGCCGAACTCATGGCCCGCGACGTCGAGATGGCCCTGCGCGACGCCGACCTGCGCTTCGCCAAGGTGCAGGTGACGCGCGGCGGATCGACCGCCGAGCCGCGCGACGAACTGCTCGTCTTCACCGCGCAGCCGCGCCCCGTCCGACCGTGGAGCGGCACCCCCGAGGGCGTCGAGCGCGAGTCGCACTACCGCGTGCTGCCCTCGGGCCTCGGCGCGACCGGCGGGCCGGCGACCGCGCTGTGGCGTCGCGTCGACCCCGTGCCCGACCAGACGCCCGACGGCGGCGGGATCGCCGCGCCGCTGGTCGACGGCGTTGTCGCGCTGTCGGTCGTCGCGGCCGACTCCGAGCAGTGGTACGACCAGTGGGATTCGGATTCCGACGGCCTGCCGCACGCGGTGCGGATCACCGTGTGGGCGACGGACGACCCGGGCAGGTACAGGGCCGTCGCGCGGCGGACGGTCGCCATTGACCGAGTCCCTGTGCCCGCCCCGCCGCCGGAGGGAACCGACGACACGTCGACCGGCACCGGCATAACCCCGCCGGCCGGCGGCAACACCGGCGGAACCGGCGGGGCAGGCGGGGCAGGCGGTGGTGGTGGTGGTGGTGGCGCCGGAGGTGGCGGCGGAGGCACGCCGCGCGGCGGAGTCGGCGGCGCAGGGGGTGGGAGCGCAGGTGGCGGAGGAGGTGCACCGCGATGAGCACGCGCCGACGGGCGGTCACCACCTTCATCGTGCTGTGGACCATCGCGGTCGCGGCGGTGGTGCTCGCCGCGCTGCAGGGCGCGGCGTGGCGCGGCTCGGCCGAGGGGCGCGAGATCGTGGCGCGGACGCGTGCCAAGTGGGCCGCGCGCGCGGGCGTCGAGGCGCAGATCGCCGCGCTCACGTTCAGCACGCTCAACCCCGATCCCAGCTCCGCGCTGAGCGTCCGCAACGACCTGGCCCGCGCGGCCACCGGCAGCCTCGGCAACGCGACCTTCGCCGTCGCGCACGAGACGCGCACCGGCCGGGCCGACGGCGCGGCCGATGCGCACGCGAAACTCAACATCAACACCCTCTCGCGCGAGAGCATGCTCCTGCTGCCGTACATGGACGAAACGATCGCCGACTCGATCCTCGACTGGGTCGACGCCGACGACGACCCGCGCGATCTGGGCGCCGAACTCGGCCAGTACCTTTCGCTCAAGAACGGCTACATGCCCCGGAACGCGCCGCTCCGCTCGCTTGAGGAACTCGAACTGGTGCTGGGCGTCAGGCCGGAGTTCGTCCGCGGCGAGGACTGGAATCAGAACAACCTCCTCGACCCCAACGAGGACGACGGCAACTTCACCTGGCCGCCCGACAACGCCGACGGCAAACTCGACGGCGAATGGTCGCGCCTGCTCACCGCGGTGAGCGAGGGCGGCGGGCTCGCGGCGTCGGGGCAGGCGCGGCTCGACCTGACGCTGGCCGAGGTCGAGGAGATCCAGAAGCGGCTGCAGGTCGATGCCCAGCAGGCACAGGCCATCGCCGACGCCGCGCTGACCGTCACCAGTCTGGCCGACTTCATCCGCACGCCGCTGCGAGACCTTGTCCCGCAGGGCGCGACCCTGCTCTCCGGCCGCCGGACCAGCACCCTCCAGAACCTGACCAACGACCAGATCGCGCTGCTGCTGGACGAGACGACGCTCGGCGACCCGATCCCGTTGCGCTCCGGCAAACTCAACATCAACACGTGCGACGACGAGGTGCTCGAGTACCTGGCCGAGGTCTCTCCCGGCGTGGCCGACGCGATCATCCTCGAACGCAACGCCCGATCCGGCGGTTTCAGCAATCTGGTCGATCTGCTGAGCGTTCCAGCAGTGACGAACGAAGTGCTCGCAAGCCTGTATGACCTCTTCGACGTGCGTTCCAACGTCTACATCGTGACCAGCCGCGGCCGCGACGAGGCCACGGGCGTCGAGGTGGAGATCGTCGCGACGATCGACCGATCCACATTGCCGATCGTTGTTCGGGGAATTGTGATCCGATGAACAGGGCAAACCCCCAAACCAATGCGCCGCGTATAGCCAAAACAGGGCGTGTTGCCGCTGTTCAGGAGGGTCCGTCGGGCGGCTTGGCGATTCTGATCGCCGAGATCGGCGGGACATCGCTCAACGTGGTCGAAACGGCCCTCGCAGACCGGAAGGACGCCGCGGAGTTGCTCCGTTCCAAACGTGTGGACCTGGTCATCCGCCTCGCCCCGTCGAGCGAGACGGTGTGCAAACTGGTCCCGGTGCCCGAGGGAAGCGGCACCGACCGTGCCGCGCTGGCCGATGCGCTGGCCCTGATGGCCGAGTCTGAACTGCCCGCTTCGCTGCCGTGGTACCGGCGCGCGGGCGGCGTCGTGCGCGTCGGATCCGCACAGGCCGCGCTGCTGACCGGTTGGACGCGGCCGGAGTCCCCATCGCAGAACGACACGCTCTCGGCGGCGCCCGAGGTCTGGACGGCCGAGATCGCCGCGCTGGCGGCGCTGGCTGCGGGCGTCGGCGGAGGTCCGATGGTCGGGCTGGCCGACCGGCGGACGGGCACGGTCGCGCTGCTGGCCTCGGGCGGGCGCAAGGCGGTCGCACGCGTGCTGCGGCTGGCGAGCGACCGGGACTGGGACGGCGCGGTGCGCGCCGCGTGGGACGAGACCGCCGCCGCGGCGGGCGTCGAGGGCGTGCCGGCGCCGGCCACCGACGGGCTGCTGCTCGCGAGCAACGGCGGCGTGCGACTGGGCGGCGCGACCCGCGACCGGGAGTGGATCGACCGATTCGGCCTGGCGATGGGCGCGGCGATGCTGTACGCCGACGGCGACGCCGCGGTCAGCGCGCTGGTCGCGCTCGCCCTGCGCGAGCCGCGCAGCCGGCAGCCGCTGGCCCAGCGAACGATCGACTGGCTCTCGCTGCCGCGGCACGCGGCGGTGGTGGGCGCGGCGTGTCTGGCGGTCGCGCTGCTGGCGCCGCTGGCGTCGTCCAAGGCGCGGCACGCGGTGCTGGCGAGCCACGCCGGGTCGGCCGATGCGCTCGACAGCCGCCTGGCCGAGGCCGAGCGTCGCGTGGGCTTCTACAAACTGCTGAGCGACAAGCGCTGGCCGATGACCAAGTTGCTGGCGCAGATCGCGGGGGCGGCGCCGGTGGGCGTGACGCTCGACGCGGTGGAACTGGCGCAGGGCGAGACCGTGACGATCCGCGCGACGGCCGAGTCGTCGGAACTGGTCTCGACGTTCCGCAAGAACCTCTCAGACACGCGCGTGTTCACCGGCGTCGCGACGCCGACCATCGAGACGACCGCCGACGGGGTGACCTTCCAGTTGCAGGCGCGGGTGGTGCAGAACTTCGCGCTGCAGGCGACCAGGCCGCTGGACGACTTTGCCGCCCAGACGCTGGCCCAGCGCCTCTACGGCGAGAGCGCGGGCAACAACGCGCGGTACGACCGCGACGACGACCGCGACGCGCGCGCCGGCGACCGCCGCGCGACCGGGCGCGACGCGTCGCGCGACACGCGGCGCGACGAGCCGGCACGCCCGTCGTCGGGCGGCTCGGCGCCGCCGCGCGGCGGCGGCGACCGCGCCGCGGCGCCCGCGCCGCCGCCGGCGAGCATCCCCCCGCCGCTGAGCGACGAAGACATCGCCAGGATGGACCGCGTCACGGCCATGCGCGAGTGGGGCGTGCGCCGGCGCGCCTCGACGCAGCCGGGCCTCGACGCCGAGACCAAGGCGCGTCTGACGGCCGAGGCCGAGAAGGCGCGGGTGCGCATGCAGGAAGCGGGCGAGGCGTCGCCGGGGGGTGGCTTGTGAACGCGCTGCTCGACGCCTACCTGCGCATGCCGCGCGCCGGCCGCTGGCTGGTGCTGTTCGCCGTGTTCGTCGGGGCGTACCTGCTGGTGATCGAGCCGGTGCTCGACGCGACCAACGCCGCGCGGACGCGCGCCGACAACCTCGAGTCGGCCCTTCGGCGCGAGCGGCAACTGCTGGCGCCCGAGTCCGACACGGGCCGGATGCTCGAACTGGGCATGGAGAACTTCGGCCTGCCGCGCCACCCCGCCGAGCCGGGCGCGCGCCCCGAGGCGCTGCAGCGGACCGTCAACGCGGTGCTGATCAAGCACGGCGTGACCAACGCGACGTACAGCGAACGCTCGGCCGCGATCCGCTCCGACGACGCGGTCGGCGTGGTCGGGCTGGGCAACCGGCTGGACCGCTACGTGCTCGACGTGTCGTTCGACGCCGAGCCCTCGGTGGTCGTGGCGATACTCTCAGACCTTGAACGCTCGCGCGACGTGACGGCCGTCTCGCGCGTGCGGATCGACAAGAGCGGCGCGGGCCGCTCGCGCACGGGCCAGAGCGGCGCGGGGCGCGACGTCCGCGCGTCCATCGCGGTCGAGACGTGGATCGCCGCGCCCGACGCCTCCGGATCTTCGCTGGCCGCGGGGGTGCGCCCATGAGCCGCATGACCTCGCTGCTGCTGGGTCTTGGCTCGCGCGGCGGCGGTCCGCGCTGGCTTGGCGCGCTGGCGGTGTGCGCGATCGTGCTGACGCTGGCGTGGATCGGCGCGCAGGCCGCGCCGCTGATCCGCGCGGCGATGCTCCCCGCACCGACGCAGCGCGAGCAGGTCGACGACGAGGCGCGCCTGCAACGCTTCGCCGACGCGCTCGCCGCGCACGGCGCGCAGGTGAAGGGCCGGTCGCTGTTCTTCGTCCCGCCGCGTCCGCGACCGCCGCGGGTCGAGGTGGCCGTGGACGACACGCCGCGCGAGCCGCCCAGGCCGACGCGCTACGGCGGGCCGGCCATCACCGCGATGGTGAACAACCAGGTGTGGTTCAACGACGGCCAGCGCGTGCGGCTCGGCGAATCGGGCCGCGGCGTGAAGGTCGTCTCGATGAACGCGCCGTGGTCGGCCCGCATCGAGTGGCAGGGCGTCGAGTTCGACGTGGACCTGTTCCAGCGCGACAGCGTCGTCGCTCGCCCGGTGCGGAACGACGGCACGTCGCTGCTGATCCCGTCGGGCGGAGCGGAGCCGGCCTCTGCGCCGCCGACGCCGGCGCCTCCCGCCACCGCGGCGGAGCCCGCCCCCGCTCCCGCCACGCCGCCCGCGGCCGCTCCCCCCGCGCCTCCGCCGCCCGCGCCGGAACCGTCGCACGAACCCGAGCCCGAGCCGGACGACCCGCACACCGATCCATCCGACCCGCCAGCCACCGACCCGGAGGCGTCATGAATCGCACCCGCACGGAACGCTCTTTCCGCCTCTCGCCCGTCGCCGCCGCGCTGGTGTGCGTCGGCTCGGCCATCGGCCTTGCGCACGCCCAGAGCGCGCCGCGCGCCGAGGAGCACGCGGCCGAGCAGTTCGACCAGCGCGGGCGTCGCGTCGTCTACGGCGAGCCGACGACGCTGGGCTTCCGCAGCGAGCGCGTCGAGCGCATCCTGCCGTTCCTCGTCGAGACCACGGGCAAGGTGGTGCTGCCCCAGCCGGACGTGCTGAACCGGCCGATCACGGTCGTGAACGACCGGCCGATCCCGCGGGAACTGGCGCTGGACCTGGTCATCTTCGCGCTCCAGCAGAACGGCGTGGCCGTCGTGGAGACCAAGGACCTGATCATCCTCCGCGACCTTGGCGAACTGGACCGGCAGGACGTGCCCGTGCTCGGGCCCGACGTGCGCCTCGAGGGCCGGACCGACTACGGCACCGTCGTCGACAAGGTCTTCCGCCTCGAGTACTCGACCGCCGAGACCATCGGCGAGGTCATCAAGTCCAACCTGCCGAGTTTCGCCAAACTCACGGTCGACCCGCTCTCCAACCAGATCGCGGTCATGGCCAACATCGGCCTGCTGCAGCAGATCGAGCGCAAGGTCGAGTACCTCGACCAGCCCTCGGCCGCGAGCCTGGTCACCGAGACCTTCCACCTCCGCTACGCCGACGCCGAGCAGGTCGCGGCGAACATCCGCGACCTGTTCTCGCAGGCCGCACGCACCGGACAGGGCGGCCAGCCGCAGAACCCGTTCCAGCAGTTCTTCCAGCAGGGCGGCCGGCCCGGCCAGCAGCAACAGCAGGGACGCGGCGGGCAGCAGCAGCAGGGGCGCGGCGGGCAGCAGGACTCGGCCGCGACCAGCGCCAACCTGCGCGTGACCGCCAACACCCAGCAGAACTCGGTGACGGTGCTGGCCGAGAAGCAGGTGCTCGAGCAGATCCGCACGCAGATCAACGAGGCGTGGGACCGCCAGGTGGACATCGAGACGCTCACGCCGCGCATCTACACGCTCGTCAACTCCGACCCGATCAAGGTGCGCGACGCGGCCCGCGAACTGTTCGGCCAGCCCGGCGCGGGCTCGTCGGCCACGCAGTCGGGCGTCGGCAGGATGTACGGGCAGTTCTCGTTCGAGGCGATCCCCGAGTCGTCGCGTCTGGTGGTGCTGAGCAAGTCCGCGGCGAACTTCCGCGTGATCGACGAGTTCATCGCGCAGATCGACCAGCCGCTGACGACCGGCCTGCCGCGGATCGTCGAGCTCAAGCACGCCTCGGCCGAGGAACTGGCCGAGCAACTCAACGCGCTGCTGGCCCAGGAGGGCACGCTGGCGCAGATCCCGCGTCAGGAGACGGGCCTGTCGCAGGGCACGACGGGCGCCTCGCCGTTCGCCAGCGACGCGGCCACGAACACGCAGAACCAGACGGGCACGACCCCCGGCACGGTCTCGTTCTGGTGGCAGCGGGCCCGCCCGCCGACGGCGACGGCCGGCTCGTCGAACCTGGTCTCGAAGGTGCGCATCGTGCCGGTGTGGCGGCAGAACGCGCTGATGGTTCTCTCGCCGCCCGAGTACGCCCAGTCGGTGGTGGACCTGATCGCCGAACTCGACAAGCCGGGGCGACAGGTGCTGCTCAAGGCGGTGATCGCCGAGATCAGCCTCGAGGACGCGACCGCGCTGGGCCTGCGCTGGTCCAACGCGCCGATCAACACGGCCTTCGGCGACAACACCATCTCGGCCGGCGCCAACAGCACCGGCAACCAGCAGGGCGGCGTCGTCACCGGGACCAAGAACGACCTGCTCCCCGGCCTGTTCGACACCTCGGTGCTCAACGTCGGCGTCGACCTGAACGTGCTCTTCCAGGCCCTGTCGCAGAAGACCAACGTGAACATCCTCTCCGAGCCGCGGATCTTCACCAGCGACAACCAGGAGGCGGAGTTCTTCGCCGGGCAGGACATCCCGTTCATCACCGACTCGCAGACCACCGACAACGGCACGCTGACGCAGAGTTTCGACTACCGCGCCGTGGGCCTGTCGCTGCGCGTGCGCCCGCGGATCACGCCCAAGCGCGACGTGGACCTGCGCATCAACCTCGAACTGTCGAGCATCCAGCCCAACCAGACGCTCTTCGGCGGCTTCATCGTCGACCGGCGCGAGTCCACCACGCACCTGATCGTGCAGGACGGCCAGACGGTCGTCGTCTCGGGCATCCTGCGTTCCGAGGACTCGGACGTGCGCCGCAAGGTCCCGCTGCTGGGCGACATCCCGCTGGTGGGCCTGCTGTTCCAGAGCACCGAGCGCGTCAAGTCGCAGACCGAGATCGTCGCGTTCATCACGCCGATCGTGATCGAGAACCCCGGCGAGACCGACGCCGCGACCGAGGATGAGCGCGAGCGGCTGGGCGAACTGCGCGAGGAACTCACGCCGCCCAAGCCCATCCGCAAGGACGTGGTGCGCCCCGGCGAGCCGGGCTCGAGCACGCCCGCCGCGCCGACCGAGCGCCCGCGCCGCACGCCGACGCACGGCTACGAGCCCTGAGCGGGCGCGGGCCGGGAACAGTCGATTCGATTCACTCCGCGTCGCGCTCCGCCGCCGCGGCCGCCGCGCAGTGCCAGCACCAGTTCACCGGGTCGCCCAGCGAGCCGAAGGCGCCCGCGTCGCCCGCGTGCCCGGCGTGGAACGCCGCGGCGAGCATCATCGCCCGCGCGCCCTCGGGCGTGCGCGGTCGCGGCTCGGCGTCGGCGCGCGGCTTGGGCAGGGCCCGCAGGCCGGCGAGGAAGGGCTGGTAGCGGTCGGCGTGCTTCTGGTAGTTGGGGTTGCCGCGCGTGTGGGCGTAGTACTTGTTGTACCGCTTGTTGAGTTCGGCGATGCGCGTCGCGCTGGCCGGGTGGGTCGAGAGAAACTCGGGCGTCCCGCCCCCGCCGCCGGCGCGTCCGAGGATCTCCTGCACCTCGATCGCGCCGACCGGGTCGTAGCCGAGTTTCTCCATGTAGCGCATCCCGAGGCGGTCGGCCTCGATCTCCTGCTCGCGCGAGAAACTCAGCGAGACGATGCCGCCGATGGTCGCGCCGCCCGCCGCGCCGGCCGCCGCGCCCTCCTTGCCACCCGCCGCGGCGCCGATCAGCCCGCCGATGATCGCCCCGCCGATGGTCGTGCCCAGCGCCTGGCTCATGCGCTCGGAGGTGTGCCGCGCGGTGACGTGCCCGACCTCGTGCCCGAGCACCGCGGCCAGTTGCGCCTCGTTGGTCATCTCCTCGCACAGCCCGCGCGAGATGAAGACCTTGCCGCCCGGCAGCGCGAACGCGTTGATGACCTTGGAGTTCAGCAGCGTGAACTCCCACGGCAGCGACGGGAAGTCCGCCTCGGTCACCGCGGCGAGCCGCCTGCCGATGTCGGCGACGTAGTGGTGCAGCGCGGGCTGGGTGATCGCGCCGCCGAACTCCTCGGTCAGCGGGCCCTTGTGCTCCTCGCCGATCTGGATCTCCTCGCTCCGGTTGTACATCAGTGCCTGCGAACGTCCCGTCGCCGGGTTGGTGCTGCAGCCCGACACCAAGAACGCCATCGCCGCGAACAGCACGCACCGCGCGACAAGGCCGAATCGATCGATCATGGGACCTCTCCGAGATTGCTCGGAACAGTGTACCGGCGTGCGCCCGCACGGGTACGATCGAGCCGGATGCCCGACCCGCAGCCGCCAGCATGGAGCGAGGCCGAACTGGCCCGCGACCCGCACGCCGCGGCGGACAAGCCCGAGCGCGTCCGGAGCATGTTCGCGGCCATCGCGCCGGCCTACGACCTGAACAACCGGCTGCACTCGATGTGGCGCGACCAGGCGTGGCGGCGCTTCGCGGTGCGCGCCTCGGGCCTGAAGCCGGGCCAGACGGTGATCGACGTCGCCTGCGGCACCGGCGACCTCTCGCTGGCCTTTGCGCGCGCGGGCGCGGGCCGCGTGATCGGCGTCGATTTCACGATCGAGATGCTGCACGTGGCCCGAGAACGCAAGTCCCACCCGAGCATCACCTACGTGCAGGGCGACGCGCAGCGCCTCCCGCTGACCGAGTCGTGCGCCGACGTGGTCAGCATCGCCTTCGGCATCCGGAACGTGCAGGACGTGGACCGCGCGCTGGCCGAGTTCCGCCGCGTGCTGCGGCCCGGGGGGCGGCTGGTGGTGCTGGAGTTCTGCGAGCCGCGCATCGGCGTGGTGCGGTGGTTCAACAACCTGTACTGCCGCCAGATCATGCCGCGCACGGCGACGTGGATCAGCGGCGACCGGTCGGGGGCCTACAAGTACCTGCCGCGCTCGGTCGAGACTTTTTTGTCGCCCGAGCAACTGCGCAGCAAGGTGGTCGGATCGGGGTTCGCCGACGATCGCTTCTATCCCCTTACTTTGGGGATATGTGGTTGCACGGTGGCCACGGCCAAGTGATATTCTGGGTGGCGACAACACCTGAAATGGGTACTTTGTAGACGTCCAAGGCCTTTACCGGACCGGGTGCGCAGCCTTGTGGCGTCGTGGTTTGCGCGGGCTGCGGGGCTGCGTGAAATCGCCCCCGTCCGGGTGTCGCCGTCGATACAGCGGGTCCGACACGTGCCCGGGCGGAGGCCCGGGGTGCTGTGCTGTGAGATCGGCAGGGCCGGAGGCCGGGCCGGGACACGAACGCTGAAGAGACGCACCATGAACCACGAAGCGATGATCGAGAGGTTGTTCGAGACGCTGATCTCGGGCAACCGGCCCGCGACCCGGGCGTTCGTCCGGCAGGCCGAGGCCGCGCTCCGCTCGCCCGAAGCGGTGATCAGCGACCTGTTCTGGCCGACGCACGAGATGATCCAGAAACTCTACCGGGCCGACCAGTTGCCCTGCCTGAACCATCACATGGCCGTGCGGCTGCTGCGCGTCATGGCGGACCAGGAGGCGGCGAAACTCACGATCCAGCCTTCGCGCGGGCGTTCAGTCTTCGCGCTCTGCGGTCCGAGCGAGGCCGAGGAACTCGGGGCGCAGATGGCGGTCGACCTGATCGAGGCCGCGGGGTTCGACATCTGCTTCGCCGGCGGCGGCATCGCCAACGACGAAGTACTCGCCCGCGTGCACGAGGAGTCGCCCGACGTCCTGCTCATGTTCTCTTCCGCGGCGCAGGACCTGCCCAACATCCGCGCGATGATCGACCAACTGCACGAGATCGGCGCCTGCCCGAACCTGCAGATCGCCGTCGGCGGCGGGGTCTTCAACCGGGCCGAAGGGCTGGCCGAGGAGATCGGCGCCGACGTCTACGGCTCCACGCCGCTGGAGATGGTCGACATCCTGATCCACGACGCCGACGAGCGCTCGGGCCTTGCCCAGCGGACGGTCGGGCGCAACCGCGTCAAGAAGCGCGCGGCGGCCTGATGTTCGTGTTCTGATCGGATCGCATCCAAAGTTCATGGACTGCGAACAGCCCGGGGTGGCGAACCCCGGGCTTTTTCATGCGTCCAAGACACAGACGGGGCGCGTGGACCGGTGCGTCTGAGTGGACATCGGGGGGGCGGGGCGGGGGTATGGGTTCGACGGTTATCGGGTCGATGACTGTCGAACGCGGGCGGCGGGACGAGCACGGAGGGCGAATATGCACCGCAAGACCGAAACCGACAGCCCGGCGCAGGGTAGAGTTGGGGCGATGACACGCGCCGAGGAACGGGACCTGATGGAACGGGCGATCGCGGGCGACCGCGACGCGGCGGAGCAGTTCATCCGCGCCCACCAGGCCTCGCTCTACGCCTACATGCTCCGCATGTCGGGCCGGCCCGACGTCGCCGAGGACGTGGTGCAGGACGCGTTCGTCCGCGCCCTGACCAACCTGCACCGCTTCGACTTCCGGTTCCGGTTCTCCACGTGGCTGTTCACGATCGCCAAGCGGCTGTACGTGAACGCCTGCCAGAAGCACAAGCCCGCGTACGACAGCGACACCGTCGGCGCGTGGGCCGGGCGCGGCCGCGGGCCCGAGGCCCCCACCATCGACGACGAGGTGACCGTCAACGCCAAGGAGGCGATCGACTACGCCTTGGCCGCGCTGTCGGACGAGCAGCGCGAGATCGTCGTGCTGTTCCACCAGCTGGACTGGCCGATCGCGCAGATCGCCGAGTACATGGACATGCCCGAGGGCACGGTGAAGAGCCACCTGCACCGCGGGCGCATGCGGATGCGCAGCGCGCTGGAGCAGCACGCGACCTACCGCGCGCACGTCGAGGAGGTCTGGGCGGAATGAACCACCGGCGCGACAGGCTCAACGACCTGCACCGCATCAACGACGCGCTGCGGTCGGCCGCGCCCGACGCGCCCGACCTGTCGGCCTCGATCCTGGCGCGCGTCGACGCCGAGCGCGGGTTCGTCTGCCGGCGCGGCCGCGCGCTGGTGTGGGCCGGCCGGGCCGGCGCCGCGGCGACGGTCGCGCTGGTCGCGCTGGGCCTTGCGCTGGCGTACCGCGCCAACCCCGGCTCGATCGACCTGACCAACCGCGCGACGCCCGCCTCCGACGTGATCGACTCGGTCTCCGCCCGTGCCGCGGCGCAGTTCGTCCAGATCCGCGGGGCGGTCGAACCCTCGCGCGGCGCGAGTGAGTTGTCGGCGGTGATCGTCGGCGTCGCGCCCATCCGCGACCTGGCCGAGCCGATCGGCCTGGCCGTGCAGGCGGCGACGTTCGTCGGCCCGCCCGTGCCCTCGACGATGCCGCGGGTCGCGCCCGCCCGTTGCGCCGGCTACCTCGACCCGGCGCTGTTCGGCGGGCAGGTGTCGGCCGCCCCGTACTCGGCGCCCCGCGCCGATCGCGCGGACGCCGTCCGCCGCGCCCCGTGGTTCGACGAAGAGAGCGACTTCCTGGCCAACCAGGACGGCTCCTCGCCGCTCGCGCCGCACTGAGGCTCAGGCAAGAACTTCCGCTTCGCGCACGCACCGCCCCGGCGGGGGCATCATGTCGCGCCCCCGCCGGTACGATCTACTCCGGCGTGCGACCACGCCTCTTCGTCATCGAGTTTCGCCCATGCGAGCACCTGCCCTCAAAGCGCTGATCGCGGCGTGCGCCGCCTTGGCTCTGGTCGCGACCGACGCACGGGCGCAGCGCGACGCGCGCCAAACCGCGCCCGAGACCGCCGCCGACGCCGCGGCGATGATGCCCGCCGACAGCGACCTGGTGCTGGTCGTCGACAACGGGCGTGAGTTGCGGCAGACGGCGCTGGGCGGCGCGCTCCGCGGCATGTTCGGCATCGGCGGCGCGATGGAGGGCGCGGGCGGGCCGTGGCGCGGGCTCGCGGCGCAACTCGGCTACGAGGAACTCGACGCGTTCGACCGCCTGCTCGGGCACCGCGTGGTGCTCGTGGCACGCGGCATCGCCGAGCCGGAGACGGCGCGCTGGGCGCTGGTCAGCCGCGTGTCGTCCGACACGTCGCGACGGATCCGCGAGCGTCTGGCCATCTCGCCGCGGGTCATCGGCAAGGGGCAGCAGATCTTCGCGCTCGAGCAGGGCCGGTACGAACTGACGCTCGTGGCGCCGCAGGTGCGGCGGCTCAACGTCGCCGACGACCGGTCCGTCACGCTCATCCTCGCGCCCACGGGCCGCAGCGAACTGCTCGACCAGGTGCTGGGCGCGGTGTCGGGCGACAAGGCGCCGACGCTCGCCGGCGGCGACGCCACCCGCCGCGCCGCGTCGATGGGCAGGGCCGAGGTGCTGCTGCTGGCGCGGCTCGGCGGGCGCGGCCCCGAGGGCGCCCCGGCCCGCGGCGGCGGAGCCTGGAGCGACTTTGTCGCCGTCTCGGCGCGCCGAACCGACCCGGCGGGCCGGGGGTGGGAGGCTCGCGTCGCGCTGCGCGAGCGCTCGCGCCTGGCGACGCACATGGCCGCGGCGGAATCGACCGACGGGGCGTTTGAGGCTCTGCGGTCGGGCGCGCTGTTCGCGCTCGTGCAGCGCGCCCCCCTGCAGTCGATCCTCGGCGCGTCCCTGCCGATCGACGACCCGCTGGGC
>CALKJW010000008.1 GCA_937995595.1 uncultured Phycisphaerales bacterium
TTCCTCGGCCTGCTGCACATGGACATCGTGCAGGAGCGGCTCGAGCGCGAGGGCGGCGTCGAGATCGTGCAGACCGCGCCGACGGTGTCGTACCGCGTGCTCATCCGCGGCACGGCGTCGCAGGCGATGAAGACCAGCGCCAAGGGCGGGGCGATGGGCATCGCGCCCACCGTGATCGAGGAGGGCGGCGTGGGCGGCTCGACGCTCAAGCCCGGCCACACGCTCATCGAGGTCCACAACCCGGCGGACCTGCCTGACCCTTCTTATATCGAGGAGATCCGCGAGCCCATCTGCAGGGTGGACATCATTCTGCCCAAGGAGTACATCGGCGACATCATGAAGTTATGTCTGGACCGGCGCGGGCAGTACAAGTCCCAGACGCACATCTCCGACACGCGCGAGATGCTGCAGTTCGAGATCCCGCTGGCCGAGATCATCTACGACTTCTACGACAAACTCAAGGGGATGACCAGCGGCTACGGCACGATGGACTACGAACTGCTCGGCTACCGCGCCGACAACCTCGTGAAGATGGACATCCTCGTCAACGGCGAGCCGGTCGAGGCGCTCAGCGTCATCGTCCACCGCGACAAGGCCGAGTCCCGCGGTCGGCACCTGGTGAGCAGGCTGCGCGAGCAGATCCCGCGGCACCAGTTCGAGATCCCCGTCCAGGCCGCGATCGGCTCCAAGGTCATCGCGCGCGAGACCATCAAGGCCTTCCGCAAGAACGTGCTGGCCAAGTGCTACGGCGGCGACGTGACCCGCAAGCGCAAACTGCTGGAGAAGCAGAAGGAAGGCAAGAAGCGGATGAAGTCGATCGGGAGCGTGGAGATCCCCCAGGAGGCGTTCATGGCCGTGCTGGACCAGGGGGATTGAGCTTGGCCGAGCCCGGCTTTATCCCGCCGCACGGCAACTACCGCGAGTTGGCCTCCTTCCAGCGGTCCGAGGCCATCTACGACCTGACCTTCATGTTCTGCCGGCGATTCCTGAGCCGTGGTGACCGCACGGCCGACCAAATGGTGCAGGCCGCTCGCTCCGGCAAGCAGAACATCGTCGAGGGCTGCCCCGTCTCGGGCACGTCCAGGGAGATGGAGATCAAACTCCTGGACGTTGCGCGTGCCAGCCTCGAAGAGCTCCTCAACGACTACCAGGATTTCCTGCGCGTCCGAGGCAAGACGCAGTGGGCCAAGGACTCAAGAGAAGCCCTGTTCGTTCGCCGGCTTGCCACCCGTTCCGATGGGTCCGATGGGTCTCATGGGTCCCATTTGACCCAGCGGACACACGCTCCCGCGCGGACACCTTTCGACCCCTACCGCCCGTTTGTTGAGACCCGCCGGGCGGAAGTTGTCGCCAACATCGCCATCTGCCTGATTCGCCAAGCCAACTATCTGCTCGACCGGCAGATCCGCGCCGCCGAGCAGGAGTTCATGCGCTGCGGTGGCATCCGCGAGCGCATGACCCGCGCGCGTCTGCAAGCCCGTACGAAGAGCCCGGCGAGCACGGACCGTACGACAGCCTCCGAGCGATGACCGCGACCAAACCTCACCGAGTTGGACCGGCAGGCCCCTGTTCTCCTGGCAAATCCTGTCGGTTGTCGATACCCGGTGTGCAGGCCGGCTTCAGCCCCTTCCGCCCGCCTGAATGGCCTGAATCGGGCGGTCGGATCGGGTATGCTCTCCGGCCTTGTGGCCCTGCCTTGCCGCGGCACGGAACGCCCCTTTCTGCCTGACGCTGTCCAGGATGGACGACAGCGACACGGAGGTTGCTCACCGACATGCGTCTGGCCAAACTCACGCTGCACGGGTTCAAGTCGTTCGCGGACCGGACCGAGTTCACGTTCGAGGAGCCGATCACGGCGATCGTCGGCCCCAACGGGTGCGGCAAGTCCAACGTCGTCGACGCGATCAAGTGGGTACTCGGCGAGCGGTCCAGCAAGTCGCTGCGCGGCAAGGAGATGATCGACGTCATCTTCGCCGGCTCCGCCGCGCGAAAACCCATGGGCATGGCCGCGGTCACGCTGAGTTTCGAGAACCCGGTCATCCGCTCCGACGCCGCGGCGGCGGACGCGGCCGGCGCGCCCGGCGGGGTGAGCGACACGCCCGTCGCCGGCGAGGACGCGCCGCCGCACGAGGCCGCTTCCCCCGAGGGCGCCGAGCCGAGCGTCATCGACCGGCGCGTGGCCCGCACCCGCGCCCTGCCGTTCGACGCCGACGTGGTCGACGTCGAACGCCGCCTCTACCGCGACGGCACGAGCCAGTACCTGATCAACGGCAGGCGCTGCCGCCTCAAGGACATCGTCGACCTGTTCCTCGACACCGGCATCGGGGCCGACGCGTACTCGATCATCGAGCAGGGCAAGGTCGACGCGATGCTGCTGGCCAGCCCGCAGGAGCGGCGGACGATCTTCGAGGAGGCCGCGGGCGTCGCCAAGTACAAGGCCCGCCGCGTCGAGGCCGAGCGCAAACTCGAACGCGCCGAGCAGAACTTGACGCTGACGCGTGAGCAACTGGCCAGCACCGAGCGGCGGCTGCGCATCGTCAAGAGCCAGGCCGCCAAGGCGCGGGCGTTCAAGGCGCTGGACGCGGAGTTGCGCGCCCTGCGCGCCGTGGTCGCGCTCGACCAGTACGACGACCTGCAGCAGCGGCTGAGCGGGCTGACCAGCCAACTCTCCGATCTCGACGAGAAGCGCCGCCGCGCGCAGGAGATGCTCGGCGACCTCGAGCGCGCCAAGCAGGAAGCCGAGATCCGCAAGAGCGAACTCGGGGGCGTGCAGCGCCGCTGCGAGTCGGCCCTGCAGGCCGCGCAGCACGCCAAGGCGCAGGCCGAGCAGCGCCGCGAGATGACGCTCAAGGCCATCGAGGAGGCGCGCCGTCTGGCCGCCGAGGACGACCAGCAGATGGCGGCGGTCGAGCAGTGGATCGACGAGGTCCGCCGCGCCGTGGCCGAGCAGGCCCAGACCGTCGCGCGGCTCGAGGCCGACCAGGCCCGCGCCGAGTCGTCGCTGGGCGAACTGGCGCAGCAGCGGGCCGCGGCCCAGACCGCCGTCGCCGACGCACGCACGCGCCACGCGCAGGCGCGGACCGTCGCGGCGAACATCGACCGCGAGCGCACCGCGCTGCTCGCGGCCGTCGAGAGCGACCGGCGGCGCGCCGCGCAGATGCGCGACCAGTTGGCCGCGCTGGCCGCCAAGGCCGCGAGCAACAAGACCGAGCACCAGGCCCTCACCGAGCGCGAGCAGGAAGCGCTGGCGCTCTGCCGCGCCACGGGCGAGCGCATCGCCGCGCTCCGGGCCGATCTGGCCGCGGCGGCGCAGTCGCGCGAACGGCTCGCCGCCGACCGCAAGGGGCTGGCCGGTCGCGCCGACGAACTGCAGCAGGAACTGGTCCGCCTCGACACCCGCCGCGCCACGCTGCAGGAGATGCACGACCGGCACGCGGGGCTGGGCGAGGCGGCGCGGTTCGTGCTCGACGCCCGCGCCGCGGGGCGCGGCTTCGCCGGCGTGTCGGGCGTGCTGGCGGACCTTGTGCGGACCGAGCAACAGCACGCGGCGGGCGTGGAGGCCGCGCTGGGCGGGCTGCTTCAGGCGCTGGTGGTGCCGACGCTGCTGGACGTGCCCTCGACGGATGAACTGGCCGCGCTGCCCGGACGCGCGACCTTCGTGCCCATGCAGACGTTGGGCGGGGCGCTTGGTGCAACCGCGGGTGCAGCGGACAACGGCGCGGCGGGAGGCGATGGCCCGGTCGTCGGCGTGATCGGCGGGGCGTACGGGTTTGTCTCGCGCGTGCGCGACATGGTCCGCCCCGCGCCCGGCGCGCCCGAGGGCGTCGGCTCGCTGCTGGACCGCCTGCTGTCGCGCACCTTCCTGGTTCGCGACCTCGACGCGGCGATGCTGCTCAAGGCCTCGCCCGAGGGCGCGGGCGCACGCTTCGTCACGGCCGACGGTCGCGTGCTGGAAACCGACGGGCGGGTTGTCGCCGGGCCGATGACCACCGACGCCGGCGGAGGGGGCGTGCTGCAGCGCGCCAGCGAACTGGATGCGCTCAACCAGCGCGTCGCCGAGGCTCGCACCCGCCTCGACGCCGAGCGCGCCGCGCTGGCGGAACTCGACGGGCAGGCCGCCGCGGCGTCGCAGCACGAGGGCGACCTCCGCACCTCCCTGGCTCGCCTCGAGCGCGAACTGGTCGGGCACGAATCGCAGGCCGAGCGCCTCGCGGCGGACCTTGCCCGCCTCGCACGCGAGCAGGGCGACCTCTCGCAGGAGATCGCCGACCTCACCACCCGCTGCGCCAAACTCGACGGCGAGCAGGCCCACACGGCCGAGAAGGCCGAGAGCCTGCGCCGGCTGTACGAGGAGCAGGCCGCGGAGGCCGCGCGGCTCGAAGCGGCGATCGACGTCGCGCAGCGCGAGGCCGACGCCGCGGGCGAGCGCCTGACCGCGGCGAAGGTCGAGGCCGGCCGCGCCGCCGAGGCGCTCTCGGCGGCCAAGCGCGAGAAGGCGCGGCTCGACGAGGCCGACGACGAGGCCCGGCGCCGCGCCCGCCGCCTGCGCTCGCAGATCGAGCAGCGGGCCGCGTCGCTCGCCGCCCACGAGAAGTCGCTGGCCGAGTGCGAGGAGGCCATCGCCCGCGGCACGCGCGACGCCCACGAGGCGCAGGAGCAGTTGCGCTCGGTCGGCGCGCAACTCGTGCAGGCCGTCAAACTGACGCAGGAACTGGGCGAGAAGGTCGCCGCGGCGCGCCAGCACGCGCACGCCGTCGAGCGCGACTACAACAGCCTCGAGATCTCGCGGCGCGAGGTCGAGGTCAAGCGCGAGAACCTCGTCGAACGCTGCACGCAGGACCTCTCGCTCGACGTCGCCGCCGAGCACGCCGAGTACGGGGCGATGATCAACGGCGAACTGAGCGTCACCGTCGTCGGCGACGACGGCGCGGAACGCGCCGTGCCCGTGACGGTCGCCCGTCAGGATCCCGACGCCGCCGCGGCGTGCATCGCCGACCTCAAGAGGCAGATCAAGGAACTCGGCAACGTCAACCTCGACGCGATCGAGGAGGAGACGCTGCTGGCGGCGCGCAACGACGACCTGATCCGCCAGGTGGCCGACCTCGACGCGGCGCGCGTCGCGCTCACCGACCTGATCGGCAGGCTCAACGTCGCCAGCGAGCAGCGCTTCAAGGAGACGTTCGAGACCATCCAGAGGCACTTCGCCGGGCCCGACGGCATGTTCCGCCAACTCTTCGGCGGCGGCAAGGCCGAGGTGCGGCTCATGCCGATCGTCAGGGAAGGCCCCAACGGCGAGAAGATCGAGACCGACGAGATCGACTGGCTCGAGAGCGGCGTCGAGGTCATCGCCAAGCCGCCGGGCAAGGAGCCGCGCTCGATCAGCCAACTCTCGGGCGGCGAGAAGACGATGACGGCCGTCGCGCTGCTGCTGTCGATCTTCAAGAGCAAGCCGAGTTGCTTCTGCGTGCTCGACGAGGTCGACGCCGCGCTCGACGAGGCCAACGTCGAGCGGTTCTGCCGCGTGATCCACCGCTTCCTCGACCACTCGCACTTCATCGTCATCACGCACCACAAGCGGACGATGGCCGCGGCGGACCGGCTGTACGGCGTGACGATGCAGGAGCGCGGCGTGTCGAAGCGCGTGAGCGTGAAACTCGACCAGGTGGGCGAGCAGGGCGAGATCGCGCACGAGCGGATCGACGAGGGCGCGCGCGATCTGGGCCTCGACGCCGCGGGCCCGTCGCACGAGGAGTTCGTCGCCGCGCACGCGCACGAAGACGCCAACGCGAAGAAGCCGCAACCCAGCGGCGTGCTGCGCAAGGCGCTGGCGGGCATGCGCGAGGGGAGCGAGGCGGTCAAGGTCTGATGTCGGGCCCGCTCCGTCGCCACGCCGCGCCGCACTCCGGGCACACCACGCACCCGTCGGCCTCGGGGTCCAGTGAATCCAGCGGGTACCCGCACGCCCCGCACAGGCCCGCGCCCGCGGCGGCACGCGAGATCGCGCCGGCGCGGCGGTCGGCCACCATCCGGCGCAGCACGCGCTGCACCGGCGCGTTCAACAGTCGCGCGATCAGCACCGCCACGAGCGTGCCGCCGACGACCCAGTACCACGGGCCCGTGGCGACGTACGACCAACCCAGCAGCGCGATCAGCACCATGTGCACGGCGAACATCGTGCCCGCGTAGATCACGAACCCGATCGCGGCGATCCACAGCGTGCGAACCTCCGAGTACGGATTCGCGACCGCCAGGTCGAGCATCACGCCCAGCAGCGGCCGGCCGTGCTCGGCGGCCGATCGGCGGATCGCCTCAAAGTCAAAGTGCGCCAGCGGCCGGCCGCGGTCGTCGTACCGCCCGCCGCGCAGGCTGTGCCGCCCCGGCCCGCTCATTCCCTCCGCCCGACCGTGTTGAGGTGATGCTGGATCATGGCCCACGCGGCCTCGTCGCACGCCCTGTCGCCGCGTTCGCCCTGGTTGCACATCACCAGCACGGCGAAGTCGCGCTCGGGCGCGAGCCACGTCACCGCGAACCACATGGTGTTGCTGCCGCTGTGCGTCAGCACGCGACCTGTCGCTTCCGCCCCCTCGCCGCGAGCCCACGGCCGCACCGACCGAACCCAGCCGAAGGCGTAGTCGCTGAGCGAGTCCGGCGGCGTGTGCAGGATGTCGAAAATCTCGGCCCTGAGCAGCGCGACAGCGCGGTTCGGGTTCCTCGCATCGCCGCGGAGATGCAGGCTCACGAAGCGCGACAAGTCCGCCAGCGTGCAGTGCAGCCGCCCAGCGGGCGAGATCGCGGCGGGGTTGTCGGCACGCACCGGGTGCGGCACGACCGGCTTGCCGTCGCGCCCGTGCCCGCGCGGCTGGTCGATGGCGTGCGCTGAACCCGGCGCGCCCCAGCCGCATTCGGTCATGCCCAGGGGCGCGAAAACCAGTTCCTGCATCAGGTCCTCGTACGCTGTCCCCGCCGCGCACTCGGCCATGTGCCCGGCGATGGCGAACCCCGCGTTGGCGTAGAGGTCCCTGGTGCCCGGCGCGTGCGCCGGGCCGCGCCGCACGAGCCACTCCAGCAGCATGCGGCGCGCCTCGCGCGGCGTGCCGGTGTGGGCCGCGAGGCGCCCCCACAGGCCGCCGGGGCTCAGGTCGGCCGGCACGCCGGCGCGGTTGGTGAGCAGTTGCGCCAGCGTGACGCGCTGGTACTGCTCGTGCATGGTCTGGCGGAGTTCGGGGAACGCTTCGGCCAGTGTCGTGTCCCAGCGCAGCGCGCCGCGCTCGACGAGGACCGCGCACAAGGTTGCGGTCATTGCTTTCGTGCACGATCCGATGTGGAACCGGTCGTCGAGCGTGACGCGCTCGGGCTCGCCGCGGGCGCGGACACCCGCCGCGCCGGCCGCGAAGAGCCTGTCGCCGACGACGATGCCGGCGACCATGCCCGGCACGTCGTGCTTCTCGATGATCGGCGCGAGCAGGGCGGAGACGTCGCGCACGCCCGACTGCGCGCTCACGTCTGCCGCGTCGGCGCGGCCCGCATCCGCCTGCGCCCGCGCATCCGTGCCAAGGCACAGCCCGCACACCGCCGCCAACGCCGCGATCGTCGCCGCCCGCATCTCGCGGCCCTCCATCAGTCCACCTTCACCGCGCCGACCAGTTCGCGGATGCTGGCGCACCCCTGCGAGCGCACCCACTTCTCCAGCCCGCGCACGACCGCGAGCGGGGCGCGCGGGTCGGCGAAGAGCGCGGCGCCGATCTGGACCGCCGTCGCCCCCGCGAGGACGAACTCCGCCGCGTCTTCCCACGTCGTCACGCCCCCGGCGCCGATGATCGGCACGCCCGCGTCGCGCGCCACGCGGCGGTAGACCTCGTGCACCAGCCGCACCGACACCGGGTGCAGCGCGGGGCCGGAGAGCCCGCCGGTCACGTTCGCCAAACGCGGCGAGCGCGTGCGGACGTCGATCGCCATCGCGGGGATCGTGTTCGAGATGGTCAGCGCATCGACGCCCGCCTCGATCGCCGCGCGGGCGATGATCGGCAGATCGGGCGCGACGGGCGACAACTTGACGAACAGCGCCGCGCGCCGCACGACCGCCCGCGCAGCGCGCACCACCTCGCCCGTCAGCGCGGGCGACATGCCGAACTCGGTGCCGGTCTTGACGTTCGGGCAGGAGATGTTGAGTTCGATCGCGGACACGCCCCTGCCGTGCCACTCGTCCAGCACCGCCGCGACCTGCACGTAGTCGTCGATGCTGAACCCCGCGACCGAGCAGATCACCGCGCACGGCATCGCCGCGGCCCGCGGCAGGGAATGCGCCTCGAACGCCCCGATCCCCGGGTTGGCCAGTCCGATCGCGTTGAGCATCCCCGCCCGCGCGGGCAGGATGCGCCAGGTCGGGTTGCCCTCGCGCGGCAGCGGCGTGATGGACTTGCTCACCACCCCGCCGATGCGCGACAGGTCCAGCACGTCGGCCATCTCGTCGAGCGTGCCGCACGTTCCCGCGGCGAGCAGCACCGGGTTGCGCAGGGCGACGCCCGCGAGGTCGGTGGCGAGAGTTCCTGCCGCGGCGGTCATCGGGGCGAGGATATGCGATCAGGCCCCGCCGCAGGGTCGCGGAGAACGCGCGGGGAAGAACCGCCCCCGGCGAACTCCGCGTGCGGCGCGGCGGAGCCTTCGCGACCGGAAAGAACTCACACCGCCACGGGCCTGCGGCTCTCGTTGAGCAGCCGGCGCAGCACCGTCTGCAGGATGCCGCCGTTGCGGTAGTACATGATCTCGACGGCCGAGTCGAGCCGGCAGCGGGCCTTGAAGGTGATCACCTGCCCGGCCTTCTCGCCCTGCGTGACCGTCGCCTTCACCGTCACCTCGCAGCGCGGCTCGATCTGCGCGGGCAGTTCGATGTCGAACCGGTCCGTGCCGCACAGGCCCAGCGTCTGCGCGTTCTGCCCGGGCAGGAAGTTCAGCGGCAGCACGCCCATGCCGACCAGGTTCGAGCGGTGGATGCGCTCGAAACTCTCGGAGATCACGGCCTTCACGCCCAGCAGCATCGTGCCCTTGGCGGCCCAGTCGCGCGACGAGCCCATGCCGTAGTCCTTGCCGGCGAGCACGACCAGCGGCGTGCCGTCCTTCCTGTAGTTCATCGCCGCGTCGAAGATCGTCGCGATCCTGCCGCCGCCCGCGCTGGAGAAGTCGCGCGTCCACCAGCCTTCCCTGATCTTGCCGTTCTCCTCGGCGATCTTGTTCTTCACTCGGACGTTGGCGAACGTGCCGCGGGTCATCACGCGGTCGTTGCCGCGCCGGCTGCCGTAGCTGTTGAAGTCGGCCTTGCGCACGCCCTTCTGGATCAGGTACTGCCCGGCGGGCGAGTCCTCGGCGATGTCGCCCGCGGGCGAGATGTGGTCGGTCGTGACCGAGTCGCCCACGTGCACCAGGCACCGCGCCCCGCGGATCGACGGCAGCGCGCCCTCGGGGGCCTTGGCGCTCATGCCCTCGAAGTACGGCGGGTTCTGGATGTACGTCGAGTTCTCGTTCCAGAGGAACAGTTCGCTCCTGCTGATCGGCACCGCGTTCCACGTCGGGTTGCCCGTGAACACGTTGGCGTACTGCTTGTTGAACTGGTCGGGCGTCAGGCACGAGTTCCGCAGCGCGATCACTTCCTCGTGCGTCGGCCAGATGTCCCTGAGGTACACCGGCCTGCCGCTCCTGTCCTTGCCGATCGGGTCGGTCGCCAGGTCGATGTCCACCGTGCCGGCGATCGCGTACGCCACGACCAGCGGCGGGCTGGCCAGGTAGTTGGCCTTCACCGCCGGGTGCACGCGCCCCTCGAAGTTGCGGTTGCCCGACAGCACGCTCGACACGACCAGGTCGCCCTTCCTGATCGCGGCCTCGATCGCCTCGGGCAGCGGGCCCGAGTTCCCGATGCACGTCGTGCACCCGTAGCCCACGGTGTGGAACCCGAGCGCCTCGAGGTCCTCGACGAGGTTGCCCTTCTGGTAGTACTCGGTGACGACCTTGGAGCCCGGCGCGAGCGAGGTCTTCACCCACGGCCTGCGGGTCAGGCCCAGCGCGCGGGCCTTGCGCGCCACCAGCCCCGCGGCGATCATCACGTCCGGGTTGCTGGTGTTGGTGCACGAGGTGATCGCCGCGATGACGACGTCGCCGTGGTGCAGTTTGAAGCGGCTGCCGTCGAGCGTGACGTCGACGCCGTCGCAGCCGGCGTCGCCGGTCGGCGCGCCGTTGTCGGGGTTCACGGCGGCGCCGGCGGTGTTCCCGCCCTCGGCCACCCAGCGGTTGAGGTTGACCGCCTCGGCGGGGACCTTCTTGCCGAAACTGTCCACCAGTTCCTTCCGCCAGGTGGCCTGCATCTCGGTCAGCAGGACGCGGTCCTGCGGGCGCCTGGGCCCGGCCAGCGAGGGCCGGACCGTCGAGAGGTCCAGTTCGAGCACGTCGGTGAACTCCGGCTCGGGGGTCGAGGCGTCGCGCCAGAGCATGTTGGCCCGGCAGTACGCCTCGGTGAGCGCGGCCTCGGCCTCGCGCCCCGTGAAGCGCAGGTACTCGATCGTGCGCGAGTCGACCGGGAAGAAGCCGACCGTCGCGCCGTACTCCGGCGCCATGTTCGCGATCGTGGCGCGGTCGGGCACGCTCATCGAGTCGATGCCGGGCCCGAAGAACTCGACGAACTTGTCGACCACGCCCTTGGCCCGCAGCATCTGCGTCACCGTCAGCACAAGGTCGGTCGCCGTCGCGCCCTCGGGCAGTTTGCCCCTGATGCGGAAGCCGATCACCTCCGGCGGGAGCATGTAGTACGGCTGGCCGAGCATCACCGCCTCGGCCTCGATGCCGCCCACGCCCCAGCCCACGACGCCCAGCCCGTTGATCATCGTCGTGTGGCTGTCGGTGCCGACGCACGAGTCGGGGTAGACCCAGTCGGTCCCGCCCGCGGTGCGCGTCATCACGCCCGGCGAGAGGTACTCGAGGTTCACCTGGTGCACGATGCCCGTCGCCGGCGGCACGGCGCGGAAGTTCCGCAGGCTCTGCTGGCCCCACTTGAGGAACTCGTACCGCTCGCGGTTGCGCTCGAACTCCTTCTCGGAGTTGATCGTCAGCGCGACCTTGGACGCGAACGCGTCGACCTGCACGCTGTGGTCGATCACCAGGTCGCACGGCACCAGCGGGTTGATCGCCGCGGGGTCGCCGCCGAGTTTCTTCATCGCGTCGCGCATCGCCGCGAGGTCCACCACGCACGGCACGCCGGTGAAGTCCTGCAGGACCACGCGCCCGGGCATGAAGGGGAGTTCGGACCTGCTCGGGCTGCTGGCGTTCCAGTTGGCCATTCCCGCGACGTCGTCGGCGGTCACGACAAAGCCGTCGACGTTCCGCAGCATCGCCTCCAGCAGCACGCGGAGGGAGAACGGCAGCCGCGAGATCGGCTTGCCGATCTTCTGCTTCTCCAGCGCGGCCAGGCTGGCGTAGGTGTACGTCCTTCCGTTGGCCGAGAGGGTCGCGCGGGCGTTGAAGGGGTCGTGGGTGGGGGCGGCCATGGGGGTTCCTTTCGGGTTCGTCTCTGCCCCAAAGGTAGCGTCCGGGGGGCATGAGTCGAATCAATCGGAGATGCTCGGGCGATAAACGCGGTTTATGGATTGACCGGCCCGTCGTGCCTGGGCGAGGGCTTCCGCGCCGGGCGGTCGATGAACGCCCGGGTCTGGGCGCGCAGCCGTCGGCGGCCCAGGTACCACGCCGCCATGGCCACGCCCGCGACGAAGACCGCGGCCATCGACCAGAACACGAAATCAAAACCGCCGTCGAAGACGTGGGCCCGCACGAGGCCCGCGATCAGCGAGCCCGTGCCCATGATGATGCCGAAGAGCACGCGCGGGTCGGTCTTCCTCTTGTCCACGCGCAAGCGTATCGCGCCGGGTCGGTCACCGGCCCAGTCGCGGGTTGAGCGTCATCGTGCGGATGCACTCGGCGACCGCCGCGCTGGGTCTGCGGTCGCGCCGGCGCACGATCGCCAGCGCGCGGGAGAGTTTGCCGTCGCGGCAGGCCAGGCCCTCGCCCCTGCCCAGCGCGAAGCGCGACACGAACCCGACGCCGATGCCCGCCGCGACCATCTGCTTGATGGACTCGATCGAGCGCAGTTCCATCACGACGTTGAGCGAGACGCCCGCCGCGCCGGCGGCGCGGTCGAGCAGTTCGCGCACGGCGGTGCCGGCCTCGAAGGCGACGACCGGGGCGTGGGCGATCTCGGCCCAGTGGAAGCCGTCGTCGGGGGGGGTCGGACGCCGGCCGCGGCCCTTGGCGGGTTCGCGCCGCAGGCCGATGAGGCGGAGTTCGTCCTCGACCAGCGGGATGCGGAGCAGGTCGTCGGCGTCGGGGCCCTTGAGCGGGAGCGTGACGATGCCCAGGTCGAGTTCGCCGCTCTGCACCGCCGCGGCGACCGCGCTGCTGCCCGCCTCGCGCACGTAGAAGCGCAGTCCGGGGTGGTCGCGTCGCATGGCCGAGACGACCTGCGGCAGGAGGTAACTGGTCGCCGTCGCGCCGCCGCCGATGCGGATGGAGCCGCGCTCCAGGCCCATCAACTCGCGCACGGCCATGACCGCCGCGTCGGCGCGGCGGACGGCGTCCTCGGCGTGGGCGAGGAAGACCCGCCCGGCCTCGGTCAGGTCGATGCCGCGCCCGGTGCGGACGAGCAGTTCGACGCGGAGTTCGTCCTCGAGTTTGCGGATTGCGGCGGAGAGCGCGGGCTGTGTGAGCCCGAGTTGTCGGGCGGCGCGGGTCATGTGGCGCGTCCGCGCGACGGCGATGAACTGCCGGAGGGTGGTGAGTTCCACGCTCAAGAGATTACCGAGCCGGCGAGCAGCGCGAGGCAGACCGGGGCGTCGATGCAACCGTGCCTGTTCATCGCGAACGTGGAGTCCCACCGCCTCGCGCTGGTCGAACGCGCGACCCGGCCCCACCGGCACGGCTCAAGCCGTGTATCCTCTGCCCATGCATCGACGGGTCACCACCTGCATCGGCATGTCCGCCGCGCTGTTCTTGGCCTGTTGTGCGGCGCACGCGCAATCGACCGAACTGCGCCTCGACCCCTCGGGCACGTGGGAGCAGACCGATGCGCCAATCCCCGGCACGCCGGAGGCGGTGCTGGCCGAGGCGCGGCGGGCGCTGGCCAACGACCGTCCCGGCGCGGCCAAACTCGCGCTGGACCCGTGGATCAAGGCCAACGAGCGCACCGGCAGCCCGCTGCTGGCCGAGGCGATCCTGCTCCGCGGCGACGCGCACACCGCGCTGGGCGACGAGTACGAGGCGCTGTACGACTACGAGCGGGTCATCCGCGAGTTCCCCTCCACCGAGTCCTACACCGTCGCGGTCGAGCGCGAACTGAACATCGGCGTCAAGTACGTCAACGGGATGAAGCGGCGGTTCTTCGGCTTCCGCGTGCTCGACGCCGAGGACGTCGGGGAGGAACTGCTCATCCGCGTGCAGGAGCGGCTGCCGGGCAGCCGCGTGGCGGAGCGCGCGGGCATCGAACTGGCCGACTACTACTTCCGGGCGCGGAAACTGGAACTGGCCTCCGACGCCTACGACCTGTTCGTGCAGTTGTACCCGCGGAGCCAGTACGTGCCCAAGGCGATGGAGCGGCGCATCTACGCGACCATCGCGGCCTACAAGGGCCCGAAGTACGACCCCGCGCCGCTGCTGGACGCGCAGGTGCTGGTGCGGCGGTTCACGGCGTTCTACCCCGCGCAGGCGCGGCAGGCCGGGCTCGACGACGCGCTGGTCGCGCGGCTGGACGACTCGGCGGCGCAGGAACTCATCGAGTCGGCCCGGTGGTACCTGTCGCGCAACGACGAGGTCTCGGCGCGGTACGTGCTCAAGCGGCTGCTGCGGCAGCACCCGCGCTCGGGCGCGGCGCAGCAGGCGTACACGTTCATGGTGGAGAAGGGCTGGATCGAGCCGCCGCGCGAGGATCGCGACGCGCCGGCGAGCGACGCGCCGTCCGGCCGGACCCCCGGCGCGCGGGCCGGCGAGCCCGTTCGCGGCACGCCGCTGGGCGCCGGCGCGACGGCCGCTCGCGCGGAGGCCGAACCGTGAACCGCCGCACTCGCAACGTCCTGTTCACGGGCGCGCTGCTGTCGTGCTGCGTTGCGGCGGGCTGCGCGTCGGACCCGACGCGCGGCTACTCGTTCGAGTCGTCGTACTCGACGGACGTGCGCACGGTGCACGTGCCGATCTTCGAGAACCCGACGTTTGCGCGCGGGGTGGAGATCGAACTGACGGACGCGATCATCAAGGAGATCCAGCGCGTGACGCCGTGGACGGTCGTCGCCGCGGAGAGCGCGCAGACGTCCCTGACGGGCCGGATCACGGAAGCGGAGTTGCGTCGGCTGTCGACCGGGCGGGGCACGGGGATCGCGCAGGAACTGGCGTACTCGGTCACGGTCGAGTTCGAGTGGAAGGACAACCGGACGGGGCGGGTGCTGACCTCGCGGCGGGGGTTCCGCGCGTCCGATACGTTCGTGCCCGCGCGGGGCGTGGGGGAGCGGATCGAGCACGGGCAGCGGGGCGCGGTGCAGCGGCTGGCCCGGGACATCGTGGCCGAACTTCGGTCGAACTGGTAACGCTCCACGCCTAGCGTTGAGATGCCGATAGACCCGGTCGGGAGAGCCCTCAGAGGGCGCCCGGGGGAGATTCGGCGTGCATCGCCCGGCGATCCCCGTCGAACACCCGGACGTACCAGATGGGGCACCGCAGACCCATGACCAACGCTGACCAACGGCCCATCACCAACGCCCGCGAGAGCGGCCTGCTGCGCGTCGAGTCGTCCGAACGCGATCGGAATCGGCCCGCGCGTCGCTCGCGCGAGGGCGACGAGGACGGCGGCGGCCCGGGCGGGGGGGGCGGGGGGGGCGGGGCGCGGCCGCCGCGGGGCATCATGTCGGCGGTGGTGGTGCTGCTGGTGGTGCTGATGGCGCTGGTGCTGACCAGCAGCATGTCGAGCCAGGCGCGGCCGCTGACGTCGTGGTCGGAGTTCAAGAACTACTACGCGAGCGACCCGACGATGCGCGAGGGCATCGTGGAGGTGCGAGACAACGGCATCCGCGCGGTGACCGAGCGGTTCCCCGGCCAGGAGGGCAAGCCGGTGGCGGTGGTGTTCCCGATCGGGGCGGGGGACCGGGAGTTCTACCTGAAGGAAGTGAACGAACTGACCGGCGGACGCTTCAAGCAGGTGCCGACCGGCGTGTGGCAGAGCGTGCTGATCTCGCTGCTGCCGTTCGTGATCATCATCGCGATCATCTGGTTCTTCATCTCGCGGGTGCTGCGGTCGGCCGGTGGCGCGGGGCCGGGCGGGATGCTGGGCAGTTTCGGCAAGTCGCGCCACCGGATGTTCACCAAGGAGAACACGGGCGTGACCTTCGCCGACGTCGCCGGGATCGACGAGGCCAAGGACGAGGTGACCGAGATCATCGAGTTCCTCAAGAACCCCAAGCGGTTCATGAAACTCGGCGGCCGGATCCCGCGCGGCGTGCTGCTCATCGGCGAGCCGGGGTGCGGCAAGACGCTGCTGGCCAAGGCCATCGCGGGCGAGGCGGAGGTGCCGTTCTTCTCGATCTCCGGCTCGGACTTTGTCGAGATGTTCGTCGGCGTGGGCGCCTCGCGCGTGCGCGACCTGTTCAAGCAGGCCAAGGAGTCGGCGCCGTGCATCATCTTCCTCGACGAGATCGACGCGGTGGGTCGCCGGCGCGGCGGGGGGTACAGCCACGGCGGGCACGACGAGCGCGAGCAGACGCTCAACGCGATCCTGGTCGAGATGGACGGCTTCGGCTCGGCGGACGGGGTGATCGTGATCGCCGCGACCAACCGGGCCGACGTGCTCGACCCCGCGCTGACGCGCCCGGGCCGGTTTGACCGGCAGATCGTGGTGCCTCGGCCGGACCTGAAGGGGCGCGTCGAGATCCTGAAGGTGCACGCCAAGAAGGTGAAACTGGGTCCCGACGTGGACCTGGAGCGCGTGGCCCGCGCGACGCCGATGTTCAGCGGCGCCGACCTGGCCGCGCTGATCAACGAAGCCGCGATCGCCGCGACGCTGCACAACAAGGAGTTCGTGGAGCAGGAGGACCTCGAGGAGGCGCGGGACAAGGTGAAGTTCGGGCGCGCCCGCAAGTCGGCCCGGCGCGAGAAGGACGACAACCGCCTGACGGCGTACCACGAGGCGGGGCACGCGGTGCTGCAGGCGATCCTGACCGACGCGGACCCGCTGCACAAGGTGACGATCATCCCGCGCGGCAACGCCGGCGGGGCGACCTTCAGCCTGCCGGAGAAGGACCGCATGGGCTACGGGGCCAAGTGGCTCAAGGCCACCATGCGCGTGCTGTGCGGCGGGCGCATCGCGGAGGAGAAGGCCATCGGCGACGTCTCGACGGGCGCCTCGATGGACATCGCGCAGGTGACGAACCTGGCGCGGATGATGGTGCTGGAGTGGGGCATGAGCCCGCGGCTGGGGTTCGTGCGCTACGCCCCGGTGGACACGCGCGAGATGCTGCTGCCCGAGAAGGACTACTCGGAACAGACGGCGCGGATCATCGACGAGGAGATCCGCCGGCTGGTGGACGAGGCCTACAACGAGGCGCAGCGGCTGATCGAGGCCAACTGGGACAAGGTCGTGGCGGTGGCCGAGGCCCTGCTGAAGCACGAGACGCTGGGGGCCGACGACGTGCGCCGGCTGCTCAAGGGCGAGCCGCTGGGCAAGCCGACGGTGGGCGACCTGCTGGCGGCCGAGGCGCGTCGGGACGCGCCCCAGAACGCCCCGCCGCGTGCGACGCCCGATGCGCCGCCGGACCTCCCGCCCGGGATGATGCCGACGCCCGCCTGACGGGCGGCGCGTCGTCCCGCGTGGGCGGGGGCGGCGCGGTCGGGTATTCTGGGCGGCGGAGCGAGCCACGTGCCGTCACCGCAGGACATCCCGGCGAACCGAACGACGACGAAACTGCTCGACGCGCTGCGCGACCACGGGAACGAGCCCGCGTGGGCGCAGATCGACGCGCGCTACCGGCCGGTGATCCGCGGCCTGGCGCGGCAACTGGGGCTTGGCGGCAACGACGCCGAGGAGGTCGCGCAGCAGGCGCTGACGGAGTTTGTGCGGGCCTACCGGGAGGGGCGGTACGACCGGAGCAAGGGCCGGCTCAGTTCGTGGATCATGGGCATCGCGCACCACACGACGCTGCGGATGGTCCGCGCGGGGCGGATGGTCAACACGCCGGGCGCGACGGCGATGGCGGAGGTCGCCGACGAGCACACGCTGCGCAGCATCTGGACCGACGAGCGCGACCGGGCGATCCTGGAGCGCGCGCTGAACATCATCCGCGACGAGTCCTCGGTCGACGACCGGACGCTTCGGGCGTTCGAACTGGTCGCGCTCCGCGGCGTTCCGGCCGAGGAGGTCGGCGCGCAGTGCGGGATGAGCGTGGACCAGGTCTACGTGGCGCGCAGCCGCGTCACCAAGCGGCTGCGGTCGCTGGTCGAATCGCTGACGGCGGCGTTCGAGGAGGACGCCTGAGATGAGCGGCCCGCCGACACGCACGCCCGGGCCGACGGGCGACGCCGGCTGCCCGGAGACCTGGCAGATCGAGCGGCTGGCCGAGGGGGGGACCGACCGTCCCGAGGTCTCGGCGCACGTCGAGCGCTGCGCCGCGTGCGCCCGGCGGCTGGCGCAGGCGCGCGCCGACGCGGCGTTCCTTTCCCGCGCGCGGTCGCTGGCGGGGGCGGGGCTTGGACCGGAGGGCTCGCCGCGGATCGCGGGCTACCGGGTGCTGGGGGTCGTGAGTTCGGGGGCGCAGGGCGTGGTGTACCGGGCGGTGCAGGAGTCGACGTCGCGCGTGGTGGCGATCAAGACGCTGGCCGCGGGGCTGACGCCGAGCACGCGCCAGCGCATGCGCGCCGAGCGCGAGGCGGAGATCGCGGCCCGGCTGCGTCACCAGAACATCGTGACGGTGTTCGAGTCGCGCACGCTGGCCGACGACCGCATCGCGGTGATCATGGAGTTCGTGGACGGCGTGCCGCTGGACACGTGGAGGCCGGCGGGCGCGACGGCGGGCGAGCGGCGGCGCGAGATGCTGCGCGTGTTCATCCAGGTGTGCAACGCGATCCACCACGCGCACCTCAACGGCGTGATCCACCGAGACCTGAAGCCGGACAACATCCTCGTGACGCCCGAGGCGCGCCCGGTGGTGCTGGACTTCGGCATCGCGATGGCGCGCGGCATCCGCGGGACGCTCACGGGCGAGTTCGCCGGCACGCCCGCGTACGCCTCTCCCGAGCAGGCGTCGGGCAAGCCCGACGAGGTGGACGCGCTGACCGACGTGTACTCGCTGGGGGTGATCCTCTACCGCCTGCTGTGCGGCGAGATGCCGTACACGGTAGAGGGGTCGATCTTCGACATCGCGCGGACGATCGGGACGGTCGAGCCCGTCCCGCCGCGGCAGCGCGACCCGGTCGTGCACGCCGACCTGGAGGCGGTGGTGCTGCGCGCCTTGCGGAAGGAGAAGGACCGGCGGTACCAGTCGGCGGCGAGCCTGGCGCGCGACCTGGAGCGGTACCTCTCGGGCGCGCCGGTCGAGGCGCGCAGCGGCTCGGGGTGGTACCTGCTGCGCAAGGCGCTGCTGCTGAACCGGCGACGGCTGGCGCTGGCGGGCGCGGCGGCTGCGCTGGTGCTGGGCGCGGGCGCGGCGGTGGCGTGGAGCGTGGCCAGCGCGGCCGACGCCGCGCGAAGCGCCGAGTTCCAGCGGGAGCAGGCGCACGCCGAGAACACCCGCGCCCGCGCGGTGACGGAACTGCTCCGCGAGGCGCTGCCCAACGCGGACCCGGCGCGCCCCGAACTGGCGATGATGTTCGGCTCGGGCATGAGCCGGCTGTACTACCGGCTGGAGACGGGCGCGTTCGGCGACGACCCGGAACTGGACCAGGCGCTGCGGCGGATGTGGGCCAACGTCTACACCGAACTCGGCTCGGGCAAGGCGCTGTCGATGGTCGAGTACGCCGAGGTCGCGCTGCGCACGGGCCTGACGCAACTGCGCCTGCAGCACGCTGGCGACCACCCGGACATCGCCGCGACGCTGCACGAACTGGCGGGCGTGCTGCTGGTGCGGGCGCGGGCGGCGGAGGCCGAGCGCGTGTGCCGCGACGCGCTGGCGATGCGCGAGCGGCTGTTCGGTCGCGCGGCGGTGCAGACGGCCGACAGCCGTGCGCTGCTGGCGCGGAGCCTGATGGAACTGGGCCGGCCCGAGGAGGCGGTGCGCGAAGCGCACGGGGCGATGGCGGTGTTCCGCGGCCTGCCGGACCGGGACGCGGACCTGCGGATCGCGCAGATGTCCGCGCTCGTCGGGCGGCGCGCGCTGGAGCGTGGCGAGTGGCCGCTGGCCGAATCGGCCACGCGCGACGCCGCGACCCGCAGGCTGCGCCGCCTGCCGCCGGCCGACCCGGACGTGCTGGCGTCGCTGCACGCGGCGGCGGACCTTGCCGAGGCGCGGCCGCGCGGCGAGATGGCGGGCGTGCTGGGCGCGGCGTGGGGCGTGCCGCCGGAGTCCGCCGCGCGGGCCGTCCGCGCCGACGCGCCGGTGCTGCAGGGCTCGGACTCGGGCGACTGGTGCGCGCCGCGCACGAGCGGGCGCACAGCGGCGCTGGGGCGCATCCTGCGTCTGCAGGCCGCGCTGCTGGGCCCGGACGACCCGGCGCAGGTGCGCACGCTGATCGCGCAGATCTCGGCGGCGCAGGGCGAGCGGCTGCTGGCCGAGAAACGCACGGCGGCGCTGCGGGCGGTCGAGATTCTCTCGAACATCTACGGCCCGCTGCACCGCAAGGTGCTCGCGTGCCTGGAAGAGGCGGCGCTGGTGCTCGCCTACGAGGGCCGGCCCGACGAGGCCGCGGCGCTGACCGAGCGCGCCCAGCGCATCTGCGAGCAGGTGCCCGAGGACGTCCGCGACACGCTGGTGACGGCCAACTCTCGCCGGCATCTGGGCTGGTTTCTGTCGATGGCCGGGCGCGACGCCGAGGCGCTGCCGCACTACCGGCGGGCCTACGACGAGATCGCCGCGGCGCTGGGGCCCGATCACCACGTCGCCGCGCTCACGGAGGCGGGGCTGGCGCTGTGCCTTGCCCGCACGGGCGACCTGGAGGGCGCGGAGGATCGGTCTCGCCGCGCGCTGGAACTGGCCACGGCCTCGCGGGCCCGAGCGCAGGACCAGTTGGCGCACATCTCGTTCTACCGCGCCGAGGTGCTCCGCATGCAGGGCCGCTGGGCCGAGGCGCGGCCGCTGTACGAGGACGCGTGGCGGGTCTTCTACCGCTGTCTTGCGCCCGGGTACGCGTGGCGGCAGAGCACCGTGCACGGCATGGTCGCGGTGTGCGAACACGTGGGCGACATGAGCGGCGCGGCGGTGTGGCGCGGCCGGGTCGATCGGGACGGGGAATGACCGCCGCGCTGCACGATCAGGGCTTGACGACGTGCAGGCCGGTCGCGTTGACGACCATCGCGTCGCCGCGGACATCCGCGACCGTGCCGACGACGATCAGTTCGCTGTGCTCCCTGATGCCCCAGCGGCCCTTGATGTCGGTCCGCAGGGGCGCGCCTCTGGCGTCGACGATCTGCACCGTCGCTGAGTGCAGCGTGATGTCCTCGCGCGGGATGCAGCAGTAGTCCCACGGCGCGGGGCAGTTGTCGCCGGGGATATCGTCGCAAGCCTTGATGCCGCGGCCGACGAGCGTCAAGACCGCGCGCTCCTTCACGAACGGTTCCTTGCTGCCGCCGACGCGCCCCTTGAGCACGATCTTGTCACCCTTCTGCAGGCCCTTCTTGGCGTCGACGACGTCGGGCGCGGGGTCGGGCGCCGTGTCGAGCAGCATGCCCGCGGGCAGGCCGACGCGGGGAACGAAGACGCCGCCGGCCGCGATGGTCATGGGCGCGTCGTCGGTCGCGGCGGAGACGACCTTGCCGGTCACGAAGACCTCGGCGGCGGGCACGAGCCCGGACCGGCCCTTGACCGAGTAGGAGAGCGGCTTGCCGGCGGAGTCGACCAGTTGCACGGCCGCGCGGTTCTCGGGTTTGAGCGGGCACGCGGCGACGGTTTGGCCGCCGGTCTGGCGCATCACGCCCGCCGCGGCGGCGTCGTCCACCAGCACGAACTCGGCGCGCCCGGCGGCGAACGCGTCGTCGGCGTTGGCCACGCGGCCGCGCACGGTGATGGTGTCGCCCGCCCTGGCGGTCTTGGCGGCGGCGCTCAGTTCGATCGCGCCCGGCGGGATGGCCCTGAGACGGTGGCTCTCGGGGAGGTCCTGCGCGGCGGCGTGGAAGGGCGCCAAGCCGATCGCCGCGATCGCAAGCAGGCCGATGCGGAGGCCGCGGACAACAGAACGGTTGCGATTCATGGTCGAACTCCTGTGTTTCATCGTTCGTCGGCGCGGGCTCGCACGGGGTCCCGGGCCGCGTGGTTCATACCGACTTGAGCGCGGTGGGGATGGGCATTCGAAGACACCGCCACGCGGGCGGGAGCGCGCCGACCAGCCCGAGCGCGACGCCCGAGCCAAGGCCGATGAGCACAACGGTCGCGTCGACGACCAGCGCGAACGCGCCGGCGGAGAACCGCACCCCGACGCCGTCGAGCGCCAGCACGCCCGCCGCGCACGCGGCGAGCGCGCCCGCGGCGGTCGCGAGGCTCGACTCCTGCACGAGCGAGACGACGATCGCGCCGCGCCGGAACCCCAGCGACTGGAGCGTGCCCAACTCGCGCACGCGCGAAGCGAACGCGGCGTACATCGTGTTGAGCCCGCCGAACAGGCCGCCCACCGCGATGAGCGAGGCGGTGACCCACGCGACGGCGCGGATGGGCGCGAAGAACGCGGAGAGCTGGCGGTAGTACTCGCGCTCGGGCATGGCCGCCAGTTTCAGGTCGGGCCTCATGAGGGCGAACGCGGCGATGTCCTCGAACTCGGCCTGCTCCGGGTCGAGGGTCAGCACGACGCACGAGATCGTCTCGCGTCTGGTCGCCGTCATGACGTCGGCCAGCGGCGCCCAGATCTCGCCGTCGAGCACCGACCCGGGCGCGGTGAACCGCCCGACGACCGTCCACGGGCGGTTGTCGATGCGCAGTTGCGCGCCGACCGCGAGGTCGATCTGGCGCACGCCGATCGTCGTCGCCGCCATCCGGCCCACGATCACTTCGTCGGCGCCGGCCCGCGGCAGTCGTCCTTCGATCAGCGACACGTCGCCGTGCACCAGCGTCGCCGCGGGCGTGACGCCGCGCAGGAAGGCGTTGCCGTGCCGTTCTCCCGCGGGACCGGCGCGGACGGGGAGCATCACGTGCACCTCGGGCGAGACGTACGCGACGCCCGCGCGGGTGCGGATGCCCGAGACCGACGCCTCGATCAGCGACGCCGTCGCCGCGCTGATCTCGGACCGTTCGACGCTCTCCTCGCTGCCGACGCCCATGACGAGCACGTTGTGCTGATGGCCCGTGGCGCGCAGCGCGCCGTCCATGCCGCGGACGAACCCCCCCGCCACGATGACCAGCAGCACCACCAGCGCGCCGCCGAGCACCGACAGCGCCAGGCGCAGGGGCGACCTGCCCAGGTTTCTGACCGCGTAGTCGAACGGGAGCAGTCGCACCGGTGGTCACTCCTTCAAACCGCGCGGAAGCCCTGCGCGATCTCGCGACGCCCGGCCTGCAGCGCCGGGACGAGGCCGGCGACCACGCCGACGCCCGCGGCGATCGCCAGCCCGATCGCGCTTGTGCGCAGGTCGGGCGAGACGTGGATGCTCAGCCCCTCGGTCGACAGGCTGAACCTGCCCCACGCCAGGAACGCCGCGGCCAGAGCCGTCCCCGCCGCGCCGCCGAGCACGCCGAGGACCACGCCCTCGGCGATGATCAACCGGGCGATCAGCCCGCCGCGGAAGCCGAGCGTCTGCATGACGGCGTGCTCCCGCACACGGTCCTGCACGCCGAGGACGATGGCGTTGGCGACCAGCGCCAGGACCGCCGCGAGGCACCCCCAGCCGAGGTACCGCGTGAAGCCCACGATCTCGACCACGTCGGAGCCGACCTGCGCGACAAAGGCCTTCTCCGGGCGCGTCGTCGTCGGGTCCTGATCGGTCCTGAAGAGATCATCGATCATCGCCGCGGTTTCGCGCAGTCGCGCGGGATCATCCACGCGCACGTTGAACTGCGTCACCACGCCCAGGCCCGCGCCGGTCGCCGCGGCCTGCTGCAGGAAGGGCAGGTGCACGTAGGCGACGTTCTGGTCCTGCGGTTCGCCGGACGCGATGACCCCGGCGATCGTGACCGCGACGCCCGCCGCGTCGAAGGACATGCCGGGGCGGAGCCGGCGCCGCTCGGCCATGCGTTCGCCGATGAGCGCGGCGTCGGACCGCTTGTGCCAGTCGTCCAGAGAGCCGGCGACGATGCGCCACTTCGCCGCCATCGGCGCAACCTGCTCGGCCGGCACGCCGCGGAAGGTCACGACGTCGAGGCTCGCGCGGCAGTTGTTCACGACGACCTTCATGGGCGTGACCGACACGACGCCGGGGACGAGCGCGATCCGCTCGGCGTACCTCTCGGGCAGGCGGCTTGTCGCCGGGCAGAAGCGGTTCTCGCGGTAGACGATCAGCGTCGTGTCCGCCGCGGTGACCTCGGTCGCGGCGCGGACCCCCTGCTGCAACGACTGCACTGTGACGAACAGGAACATCGCCACCGCCACGCCCGCGGCGGTGAGGAGCGTGCGCGTGCGGTGCCGGAACACCTGGCGCAGGACGGTTGGGAGGAGGCGCGGCGCGATCATGCGGCGGCCTCCCGGCTTTCGAGCCGGCCCGGCTCGATGAGTTGTCCCTTCTCGAGGTGCAGCGTCCGCCGGGCGCGTGCCGCGCACCGCGCGTCGTGGGTCACCATGACCAGCGTCTTGCCCAGTTCGTCGCACAGGCGCGAGAGCAGGTCCATGATGGCCGCGGCCGACTCGGCGTCGAGGTCGCCGGTCGGCTCGTCGGCGACGATGATCTTCGGATCGGTGACGATCGCGCGGGCGATGGCCACGCGCTGCTCCTGCCCGCCGGAGAGTTGGCGCGGGTAGTGGTCGTGCCGGTCGGCGATGCCGACCAGTTGCAGCGCGGCGGCGACGCGGGCGTGCCGCTCGCGCCGGCTCAACCTGTGCAGCAGCAGGGGCAGTTCGACGTTCTCGTAGGCCGTCAGCACCGGCACGAGGTTGTACAACTGGAAGATGTAGCCGACGTTGTCGCTCCGCCAGTCGGCCAGCCTTGAGCGCGAGAGCCGCGCGATGTCCTGCCCGCCGATGCGCAGTTCGCCCGCCGTCGGCGAGTCGATCCCGGCGATGAGGTTCAGCAGCGTGGTCTTGCCGCTGCCCGACGGGCCCATGAGCGCGAGGAACTCGCCGGCGGCGACGTCGAGATCGAGCGACCGCAGCGGCGTGATGAGCGTGTCGCCCTTGCGGTACGACTTGGTCAGTCCGCGGCATTGGATCAGGGGCTGCACGGTCATTGCCCGTCCTCCTTGGCTCCCTCGGCCTCGCGCGCGACGCGCACGCGCGCGCCCTCGTGGAGCGACGACGGCGGGTCGGCGATGGCGCGGTCGGTCGGCCCCGCGCCCGAGACGATCTCGACGTACCCGCCCTCGTGCCTCGCCCCCAGCGCGAGCGACCGGCGGGCCGCGACCGAGCGCCCGCGCGCGTCGCGCACGACGAACCACGCCGCGGCGGAACCCTCGCGCACGTCGGACAGGACCGACTCGGGCAGGAGCAGCACGAGCCCGGCGTCCGCGCCGGCTGAGCCGGCGGTCGTGTCGTGCTCGCCGCCGCCGCCGAGGATCCGCACGCGCACGAGCATCTCGGGCTTGAGCGCGGGCTCCGGGTTCTCGATCCAGACCTTGAACTGCACCGTGTTCCGCTGGATGTTGGCCTCGTGCACCGCGCGGGTCACCGTGCCGAGGAACGGTCGATCGGGCAACGCCTCGCTCACGATGCGCGCGGCGGCGCCGACCTGCACCCTCGCCGCGTCGGCGAGCGGCACGTCCACGCGCGCCTGCAGGCTCTCTGGGTCGTAGACGCGCATCACGCCCGGCCCGTGCGCCTCGCCCGGGCCTGGGCTGGTCATCGCCAGGCGCGTGCCCGGCTCGATCGAGCGCGACAGCACGACGCCGGCCGCCGGCGTGCGAATCTCGGTGCGCGACAGCGCGAGCGCGGCCTGCTCGACCGCGACCTGTTGCGTCGCCCGCGCGGCCTCCGCCGCGGCGAGCCCGGCCGAGGCCGAGTCGACCTCTGCCTCCATGGCGCGGAGTTGGAGCGTGAGCCGGGCCAGGTCGGCGGCGGAGACCGAGCCGTCCGCGGCGAGCGGGCGCTTGCGCTCGAGTTCATCGCGGAGGACCGCGGCACGTGCCGCGGCGCCGTCAAGGTCGGCACGCGCCCGCGCCGCGGCGGCGTCGCGCTCGGCCAGTTCGGCCTCGGCGCGCCGCAGCGCAAGCCGCGCGTCGGTGTCGATGAGCCGCGCGACCACCTGGCCCGCTTCGACCCGCTGGCCCTCGAGCGCGAGCACCTCGGCCACGACGCCGTCGGTGAGCGCGGGCACGATGACCGCGAACGGCGCGGGCTCGATCCAGCCCGGGGCCTGCACCAGCGTCCGCTCGCGCGTCGCGGCCGAAGCGTCGCCGCCGGCTTGTTCCGCTTCGCCGCCGCGCGGCTTGGCGACAACGGGCACCACGGGAACCTCGACCGCGGGCCAGAGCGCGTCGCGCGCGGCCCGCGCCAAGAGCGCCGCCACGGCCGCGAGCACCAGCACGGGCAACAGGAAGCGCGTGCGCCAGCGGAACGCGGGCCACGGCACGGGATGATCGTTTGGATGTTCGGCGGACGCCCGCCGCGAAAGCGCGGCAAGGCCCGGGGGAGCGGTCATGCAGGTTCTCGCCGGTGGTGGGCGTGCGAAGCGGAACACGGTGCGCGGGAGGCCGCGGAGCGCACGACCGCGCGCCGCGGCGGTTCGCGCCGTGCTACACCTGCAGGACCACCGGCCCGACGATACTGCGCGCACGGTCGCTCAGGACGTCCGGCGGCGGCCGACCCCGATGTTCGCGCGAGCCGAACCGCTCGCCGCCGGAGTCGAGCGCCGGCTCGGCCGCGACCGCCCACTCCACCGGGCAAGAGTCGCCATGCGATGCGCAACGGCCCGGCAACACCATGTCCGGAGCGGACACGCAAAGGAGGCACTTCGGATTGCGGCAGGGCGCACGGTCCGACGGGCTCTTCCGCTCTCCGGCCGGTGGATCGGCCCGGCAGCAGGCAGAGGGCGGCTCGGCGGCGAGATCACGTGCGTCTTCGCAGCAGCATCCGCCGCAATCCCCGGACGGCGAAGTCGGGGCGGCGACGCTCGATTGGGCCCGGCTCTCCCACGTCAGGAGCGAGCGAACGCAGATGGGGGCACGGCTCGGCAGCGCGGTGCACAGCACCTGCGCAAGCAGGCAAAGGGGCAGCAACGCGATGTGCACAGGGCACTTCGGCACAACACAAGTCTACACGACCGTGGAGGAAATGTTGCACGTTATTGAGACGTGCCGGCAGATTGGCGCTTCGTTTCAGCGGGGCGGCCAGTCGGAGCGGGCAGCCCGGTCGGCCGCCAAGGGCACGGGGGGCTTGCAGTAGCGTGTTGCCCGGCTCACGGCCGCTCGGCCGCGGCGGCGAAAGTGACCCCGATGGGATTCGAACCCATGTTCTCACCGTGAAAGGGTGATGTCCTGGACCGGGCTAGACGACGGGGCCGGGAGGAGGCGGATCGTAGGAGCCTTCGCCGCGTTTGGCACGCCGCGAGCACGCGTTGCCGCCGCGGCGGAGCGAGACCGGAAGGATGGTCCCCGGAAGAGTCCGCTTCGCGGGCTGGCCCGCCCGGAGCGTTTGGAACGACGGATACCACGGGGGGCGATGGCTGCTTTCTTCCGCCGCGGCGGCGCATCCTAAAGGCCCATACGCCTCCGGCCCCCCTATCTCCGACGCTCGTCTCGCCGCTCCACGGTGCTGTCTGCCTACGCCCCCCCGCCTCCGCTCGCCGCCCCGCTCGCTCCTCCTCCCAGACCGCCGCCGCGGCATGGGCCGCAGCGTGGCCGGGGTTATCGGCCGGGTCCGGAGTGTGCGCATCGATTGCGCTGCGCGGGATGCCGATACACGTGAGATGCACGAACGCTCGCATTCGTCCGTCGGGTCTGCGCCGGGCACTGCCGCGATGAACGCTCCTTCGCCGGCCTTGCAAGAGCGAAGCGAGGCGAGCGTTGCTGCTACGCCCCCGGCAACGTCAGACAATCGGACGGACCGATGGCTGCACCGTGCGTTGCTGGTGTGCGCCGGGGCCGCGCTGTTCGCGGTCGCGGGGAGTGTCTTCGACCCCAGCGAGTCGGAGGCCGACACGCACAGGCACGAACACGGCGCGGCGCGAGTGGGGCCGTGGACGGGCAGCGCGACCGGGCACGCCGGTGCGCTGGTTCTCGGCGATGCCGACGAACTCTGGCCGCGGGGGCTGCTGCGGATGCCCGCGCTGCTGGGCGTGCTGGAGTCGCCGGACTTCCGGATCCTGATCCACGCGGGCGACCCGGAGCCGCTGTACACGGTGTGCACGCCGGCGGGGCGCGTGCTCGCGGCGGAGTTGCGCGCCGACGAGGTGTACCGCGAGTTCCCGATGATCGACCCGACGCGGCTGCGCGTCGACCCGCCCGACGCGGCGGAAGACCCGCCCCTGATGCTGGCCTGGCCGATGGACTGAGCCGGGCGGCCTGACCACGCCCGCGGGGCGCCCGGCTGTTACGCTGTGCGCATGAGCGTCGTGGTCCTGTGCCCCATGTCGATCGAGCACAAGGCGGTGTCGCGCGAGTTGCGGCGCGCGGGGTTGTCGCGCGTGCCGGTGGTGCAGACGGGCATCGGTCGCGAGGCGGTCGTGCGCGCGTTCGAGCGCGAGTTCGCGCGGCACGGGCCGGGCGCGCTGTACGTGCTGGCGGGCGCGTGCGGGGGCCTGCGCGCAACGGACGACGTGCCGCCGATCGCGCGCGTGATCGACGAGCACGGGCGGTGCCGGCGGCCGTTCGGCGCGGCCGACGAGCACGCGGGCGTCACGCTGGTGGGTGTTGACCGGATCGTCGCGACGCCGGCGGACAAGCGCGCGCTGGCCGAGGCGACCGGCGCGGCGATCGTGGACATGGAGACGCACGCCTTCGCCGCGGCGTGCGAGCAGCGCGGCGCGGCGTGGTCGGTGGTCCGCGGCGTGAGCGACACGCCCGAGCAGACGCTGCCGCCGGAGGTGCTCGGGTGGGTCACGCCCGAGGGCGGGACGCGCGGCGCGCAGGCCGCGGCGGACCTGGCACGGAATCCGTCGCTGGTGCCGCACGTCGTGGGCGTGGTGCGTCGGGCCAACCGCGTGCTTCCCAAGGTCGGCAGGCGGGTCGTGGCGCTGGCGCGGGAGTGGGTGGAGCGGTGCGCGGCCGCGCCGACGAGCCAAGGGTGCGCGAGCAGGCCCCGCGCTGCGCCGATCCCGATCGGGGCCGACGCGACCGCGGCGATCTTCTTCGGCGGGACGTTCGACCCGCCGCACATCGGCCACGTCGAACTGCCGCGGCAGGTGCGGGCGTGGTACGAGCAGCGGTTCGACGCTCGCGGCACGGCGTGGCTGGTGTACGTGCCCGCGGCGCGGTCGCCGCACAAGGACGGACCGCCCGTGGCGAGCGGCGCGGACCGGGTGGCGATGCTGCGCGCCGCGCTGGGCGAGGGCGGGGAGTCGGGCGGACCGGTGGAGCGCGCCGTGGTGTGGGAGGACGAGTTGGGGCGATGCGACGCGGGGCCGAGTTACACCGTGGACACGATGGAGCGGGCCCGGGCGTGGCTGGATGCGCACGGGCGCGTGGGCGTGCGGATGCGGCTGCTGATCGGCGCCGATCAGGCGGCGCAGTTTCACCGGTGGCGGTCGGCGCGGCGGGTGATCGAACTGGCCGAGCCGCTGGTGATGGCGCGGGAGGGCGACGCGGGGGCGGCGCTGTCGGCCGTGCGCGAGTCGGGCTTCTGGACGACCGATGAGCTGGCGGCGTGGCGGGAGCGCGTCGTGCCCGTGGGGACGGTCGAGGCGAGTTCGACGGCGGTGCGGGCCGCGCTGCGGGAGGGGCGGTCGGCCGATGCGGCGCGGGTGCTGCCCGCGTCGGTTGCGCGGTACATCGAAGAGCGGAGGTTGTACCGGCCGTGACGGGGCCGCGCCGCGGTCACTTCCCCGGCTTGAAGATCCGGAAGAGTTTGGTGAGCGGGTCGTAGAACTCGTCGACCACGCGCTCCTTGAGCGGGATGATCGAGTTGTCGGTGATGGTGATGTGCTCGGGGCACACCTTGGTGCAGCACTTGGTGATGTTGCAGTAGCCGATGCCGTGCCTGTTCTTCAGGTCGGCCAGCCGGTTCTCGGTGTCGAGCGGGTGCATCTCGAGGGCCGCGGCGTAGACGAGCAGGCGCGGGCCGACGAACTCGTCGTGCTTGTGGTGGTCGCGCAGGACGTGGCAGACGTCCTGGCACAGGAAGCACTCGATGCACTTGCGGAACTCCTGCACGCGGTCGACGTCGGCCTGCTGCATGCGCCAGGTGCCGTCGGGCGCGTCGGGCTTTCGTGGCGTGAACTTCTTGATGCTCTTCTTGGCGCGGAAGTTGTGCGAGACGTCGGTCACCAGGTCGCGGACGGGCGGGAAGGCGCGCATGGGCTCGACAGTCACCGGGCCGTCGGGGGGCAACTGGTCCATGCGGGTCATGCACATCAGTCGCGGCGTGCCGTTGATCTCGGCCGAGCACGAGCCGCACTTGCCGGCCTTGCAGTTCCAGCGGCAGGCCAGGTCGGGCGCGCTCTCGGCCTGGATCTGGTGGATGGCGTCGAGCACGACCATGCCCTCGCCGACCTGGGTGGTGTAGTCGTGGAACTGACCGCCCCGGGCGTCGCCGCGCCAGACGCGGAAGGTGCGCGGGGCGCGCTCGGATGAGCCGCCGGATGAAGTGCTGTTGTGCTGGCCCGCCATGTCGGCTGACTCCTTGTCGCGTGCCCGGTCCGACCGGTTACTTGTTCTCTTCGATGATCTGCTGCAACTCCGCCGGCAGGGGCCGGACGGGCTCGCGGACGACCTGCATCCGCCCGTCCGCGCCCTTGCGCAGCACGAGGTTGAACTTGGCGCACTCCGCGCTCTTGTCGGGGTAGTCTTCGCGGAACTGCGCGCCGCGGCTTTCCTTGCGCTCGATCGCCGCGCGGGTGATCGCCTCGGACACCGTCAGCAGGTTGTGCAGGTCGATCGACGTGTGCCAGCCGGGGTTGTACTCGCGGTGGCCGCTGACGCCGACCTTGGCCGCGCGGGCCTTGAGTCTGCCGATCTCCTCGAGCGCGCGGAGCATCTCGTTCTCGGTGCGGACGATGCCGACCAGGTCCTGCATGGTGCCCTGCAGGTCGCTCTGCACGGCGAAGGCGTTCTCGCCGGCGTCGCCGCGGTCGAACGGGGCGAGCGCCCGGCGAATCGCGTCCTCGACCTGCGCGGGGTTGACGGCGCCGGCGCCGTGCTCCTTGGCGAACTTCGCGGCGTGCTCGCCGGCGCGCTTGCCGAAGACCACCAGGTCCGACAGCGAGTTGCCGCCCAGGCGGTTGGCCCCGTGCAGGCCCGCGGCGACCTCGCCGGCGGCGAACAGGCCCGGCACCGTGCTCATCTGCGTGTCGCCGTCGACGCGGACGCCGCCCATGATGTAGTGCGTGGTCGGCCCGACCTCCATCGGCACCTTGGTGATGTCGATGTTCGCCAGCGTGATGAACTGGTGGTACATGCTGGGCAGTTTCTTCCTGATGTGCTCCTCGCTGTTGGGGATCTTCTCCTTGATCCACGCGATGTCGAGGAACACGCCGCCGTGCGGGCTGCCGCGCCCGGCCTTGACCTCGCGGTTGATGCACCGCGCGACGTGGTCGCGCGTGAGCAGTTCGGGCGGGCGGTTGGCGTTCTTGTCGCCGCAGACGTAGCGCCAGCCTTCCTCCTCGTCCTTGGCGGTCTGGTTCCTGTAGTTGTCGGGGATGTCGTCGAACATGAAGCGGCGGCCGTCCTTGTTGCGCAGCACGCCGCCCTCGCCGCGGACGCCCTCGGTGACGAGGATGCCGCGCACGCTGGGCGGCCAGACCATGCCGGTGGGGTGGAACTGCACGAACTCCATGTCGAGGAGGTCTGCGCCGGCCTCGTAGGCCAGCGCGTGGCCGTCGCCGGTGTACTCCCACGAGTTGCTGGTGATGCGGAAGGCCTTTCCGACGCCGCCGGTGGCGAGGACGACGGCCTTGGCCTTCCACACGCGGAAGCGGCCGCGTTCGCGGTCGTAGCCCAGCGCGCCGACGACGCGGTCGCCGTCCTTGAGCAGCGAGACGACGGTCATCTCCATGAAGACGTCGATGCCCTGATGGATGCCGTGGTCCTGCAGCGTGCGGATCATCTCCAGCCCGGTGCGGTCGCCGACGTGGGCCAGTCGCGGGTAGCGGTGGCCGCCGAAGTTGCGCTGCAGGATGCGGCCGTCCCTGGTGCGGTCGAAGACGGCGCCCCAGGCTTCGAGTTCGCGGACGCGCGCTGGGGCCTCCTGCGCGTGCAACTGGGCCATGCGCCAGTTGTTGAGGTACTGCCCGCCGCGCATCGTGTCGGCGAAGTGCACCTTCCACGAATCGCGGTCGTCGACGTTGGCCATCGCCGCGGCCATGCCGCCCTCGGCCATGACGGTGTGGGCCTTGCCGAGCAGCGACTTGCAGACCAGCGCGACCGAGCAGCCCATCGCGGAGGCCTCGATCGCCGCGCGAAGGCCGGCGCCGCCGGCGCCGATCACCACCACGTCGTGCTCGAGCGTTTGATAGTGTTCCATCTCAGATGATCCTGAAGTCGGTGAAGTACCCCATCGAGCACATCCGCACGTAGAAGTCGGTGAAGCCGACCCAGAACAGGCTCAGCCACGCCCACACCATGTGCCCGCGGTTCAGGCACGAAACGCAGTCGTACGCCGTGCGCCGGGCGTTGCCGCTGCCGATGCAGTCCTTGCGGCCGCCGACCAGGTGCCGCAGCGAGTGGCAGCCGAAGGTGTAGCCCCCGAGCAGGATGGGGTTGATCGTCAGGATGAGCGAGCCGACGCCGACCCCGAAGGTCCAGCCGCCGTCGGGGGTGGCGAACCTGTACGAGATGATCGCGTCGTAGGCGAGGATGAAGATAAACGCGATGGCCAGATACAGGAAGTAGCGGTGGATGTTCTGGATGATGAGGGGGAACTTCGCCTCGCCGCGGTAGTTCCTGCCGCGGAAGGACGGCTCGCCGACGGCGCACGAGAGCGGGTCGGCCCAGAAGGCCTTGTAGTAGGCCCCGCGGTAGTAGTAGCAGGTGAAGCGGAAGCCGCCGGGCGCCCAGAGGATGAGCAGCGCGGGCGAGAAGGGGATGAAACTCGGCCAGATGCTCAGCAGCCACGAGGGCGGGTCGCCGAACCACGCGTGGCCGGTGGGCGTCTGCCCGGGAATGTTGAACAACTGCGGGGAGTAGAAGGGCGAGAGGTAGTTCGCGCCGCCGGCGCTGAGGAAGAAGTGCTCGCCCTGCAGCGCGGCCCAAGTCGAGTAGACAATGAACGCCATGAACCCGGAGAACACGGCCAGGGGCTGGAGCCACCAGGCGTCCTTTCGCTGGGTCTGCGCCAGGGCTCGCGGCTGCGGGAGTGGGACGTCCGCTCGGCTCATCGGTTCGCTCCGTTGCAGGGCCGCGCGACCCGGCCCGTGTGAGACTTCGCAGGGGGGACAGCGTAGGACGCAAAACGGGTGCAGCATACAGCGGGGACGCCGGCGCGGCGCGGCGCCGCTTGCCGGCGGAAATCCCCAAGAACCGACGCATTTCGGGCGTGTTCGCGGGCGGGTCCGCCCGCGATGAACGATCCCGGTCGCGGCTCAGCCGCCGCGGCCGGCGTGCTTGGCTTCGCGGTCCGGCGCGTCGGCGCCTCCCGAGGCGGGGCGCTGGCCCTCGACGGTGAGCGTCACGCGGCGTTCGCGGCGGCTGCGCCTGAGGCGCGCGGTGAGGAACGGGATCGGCAGCACGCCGCGCAGCAGGTACGCGGCGGCGAAGAGGGCGACGGCGCTCGCGACCCAGAACTCCCAGTCGTGGATCGGGAACGCGGGCATCAGGCCAGCACCTGGTAGACGGTCATAGCGGCGACGTACGCGAGCCCGCTCATCCACGCCAGTTGCACGCCCGCCCACTTCCACGAGCCGCTCTCGCGCGCGGTGACGGCGAGCGTCGGGAGGCACTGCATCGCGAGGACGTAGTAGATGAGCAGGCTCCACGCCGTGGCACGGGTGAACACGGGCGTCACACCGTCGTCGCGCCTGGCGCCGGCGATCTGCGCCCGCACGCCCTCATCCTCGGCATCATCGGAGCCCGCGACGACGACGGCCATGGTGGAGACGAAGACCTCGCGCGCGGCGAAACTCGACAGCACACCGATCGAGAGCTGCCAGTCGTAGCCCAGCGGCGCGAACACGGGCTGGATGAACCTGCCGAGACGCCCCGCGAACGAGTTCGCGGCCTGATGGCGGGCTTCGAGCTGGTCGGCGAACCGAGTTGCGTGCTCGACCGTGAGCACGGGAATGTGAACGAGCACGCGGCCCGGTCCGTTGCCCTCGTCACCCGGGATTGAAACATGCCTGCCCGTGTCCGGGCCACCCCGCAGCGGGAGTTCGTCCGCGCCCGCGCTCTGCGCGAGAGCGACTTGCTGCCGGACTCGCTCGGCCTCCGCCGGCGGCTCCACCTTCGGGTAACTGCTCAGCCACCACAGCGCGATACAGATCATCAGGATGTTCGTGCCCGCGTTCTTCAGGAACACCCAGCCGCGGTGGTAGGTCGTGATGAGCGCGGTGCGCAGGCTCGGCAGTTTGTAACTGGGCAGTTCCATCACCATCGGGCGGCCCCTGCCCCGCAGGATCGTCCGGCGCGCGATCAGCGCGCTGAACACCGCCGCCGTGATGCCCAGCGCGTAGCAGCCGACGAACGCGAGCGCGGCCAGCGCGGGCCGGCCCGCGAAGAGCAGCCCGGTCAGCAGCACGTACACCGGCAGTCGGGCGGAGCAGGTCATGAACGGCGCGACGAGGATCGTCGCGAGGCGCTCCCGGCGGTCCGGGATCGCGCGCGTGGCCATGATCCCCGGCAGCGCGCACGCGTGGCTGGAGAGCAGCGGCACGAACGCATGGCCCGGCAGGCCGAAGGGGCGCAGCACGCGGTCCATCAGGAGCGCGGCCCGCGCGAGGTACCCCGTGTCCTCCAGCAGCGAGATCAGGAAGAACAGCAGGCAGATCTGCGGCAGGAAGATGACGGTGGCGCCGATGCCCGCGACCACGCCGTCGGTGAGCAGGTCGCCGAGGATGCTGCCCTCGGGCAGCACGCCGTGCAGCGCGCCGGTCGTCCACCCGAAGATCGCGTCGATCCAGTCCATCGGGTACGCCGCGAGCGAGAAGAGCGACCAGAACAGGCCGGTCATGACCGCCGCGAAGACGAGGACGCCGAGCACCGGGTGCATCAGCACGCGGTCGATGCGGTCGGTGGTGGCCTCGCTCGCGCTGATGTCGGTGCGCACGTAGGGCGTGCCGCACTCCGGGCATTTGCCCTTTCGGCCCGGCAGCGCCGAGACGTCGTACCCGCACCTGGTGCAATGGCCGGTGTTCTCCGCCGCGGCTAGGGCGAAGACTTCTTCGGCCCAGACGCGCAGCGCCGTCGCGCCATCCCCCCCACCGCCGCCGGGAACGGCCCGGACCGGCGTGGGGATTCTGGCCTCCCGGATACCGATGCGGACCTGGTCGATGCCCTCGCCCGTGCGCGCGTTGGTCAGCACCACGCCGCAGCCCAGCGCCTCGCCGAGTTTGTGCGCGTCGATGGTCAGGCCCTGTCGCTGCGCCAGGTCGATCATGTTGACGACGACCAGCGTCGGCAGTCGGCGGCGGATGACCTCGGCGACGAGGGTGAGGTTGCGCGCGAGGTTGGTGGCATCGACAACGACGACGCAGACCTCGGGCACGCCGATGGCGTGGCCCCTTGGGGCGAGTTGCCCCGCGAGCACCTCGCGCACGATGCGCGACTCGAGTTGCTCGAGTTCGATCGAGTACACGCCGGGGAGGTCGATGAGGTCGCCGTCGCGCCCGCCCTCGATGCCCGCCTTGACGCGCGCGATGCGCGCCTCGAGCGTGGTGCCCGCGAAGTTGCTGGTCTTGTGGTTCAGCCCGCTGATGCGGTTGAACAGGGTGGTCTTGCCCGTGTTGGGGTTGCCGATCAGGGCGATGATGCGCGCATCGCCCGCGTCGCCCGTTCGGACCGGCCCGCGCACGACCGCCTCCGGTTCACGGTGCGGGTTCGCGGCGGGGGTTGGAGCGGGTGTCGCCATGGGTTGCCGTCGGGCCGCGGCGGTGGTTCGCAGCGCGCCGGGCCGCGCGACTCACGAGATGATGGACACGAACAGGCGCTGGGCCATGGCCCGAGAGAGACCGATCCGGCAGCCGCCGACGCGGTGGCACCTGCACGTCGCGCCGTCGACGCCGGTCACCGTGACCACGCACGGCTCGCCCGTCCGCACGACCGTGACCAGCGCGCAGTCGCACAGGCCCATGGCCCGGAGGAGCGCGGCGTCGTCGGCGGGCATCCGCGCCTCGCGGACCACCGCGCGCTGGCCGCGGGCGAGCGTCGAGAGCGCAACCGCGGGCTCGCCGGGCACGGCGGGCGCGTGGGATTCGGGAGATTCGAGCGTGGTGGTGGGCATGGTGGCGATGGGTGCGGGAGACGGCGGATCGACGACACGGGAGGGTAGGGTTGTTGAGACTGAATCGCAACAAGCGAACGCCCGTTTGTATTCGGATACGAACGTCAGAATATACGCTCGGCTTGCCTTCCTGCAACGGGTTGCAAAAGGACACATCCCCTTGCCACGCACGCAGGGCGGGAGCCCCGGGGCGGCAAGGGGATGTGGGAGGCCGGATCGGACGCGAGTTGAGGCGATCGGCCTCGCGAGGGTCACTGGCGAGAGAGGGTGCCGCTCATGGAGCCGACGGTGACGACGGCACCGGCACGGAGTTTCGGGAAGTCGGAGGGGATCGGCAGTTCACCGGGGCTGTCGGGCGTGCGTCGGAGTTCGAGTTTGCCCGTGCCGAGGGCGTCGGCCGTGACCGTGCCGACGACGCGGCCGTCGACACGGACCTCGAACTGCTCACCGGGCTGGGCGAACTTGAGCTCGACGTCGAAGCGCTGGCGCAGGGCTTGGCCGTTTCGGTTGCGCTCCTGGTAGCGAACGCGGGCGACCGTGCCGTCGCCGTCGCGCATCCGGGCGACGAACCGCAGTTCGCGAACGTTCCCCTGCTGCGCGCGGCTCGATGACCGGCTGTCGGCACCGTCATCGGAGCGACGGTCATCGATCTGGCGATCGTCCGATCCGCGGCCGCGATCGGCGATCGCTGGCTGCGGTAGCGCGGCGACCAGGGTTAGGGAAGCAAGCAGTGCGAGGACGGGAGTCGAACGCAGGTACATGGTGAGTTTCCTTGGATTTCAGACGCTGCGGATCGCATCGACATGGTGCGACCGCGGTGGAGGGAGTGAGAGGGCAAAGACCGTGCCGCGCAGCGGCAACGGGCTCGGCGCGCACTGAACAGCGCTCGCCGAGGAGCCGCACGATCCGGCTGGTCACTTTCAGCCGAACATGGCGGCTGCCACCAGACGCAAACAACGGATCCGTTTTACGGATATTCGGGTGGTTTTACCATCGGGCCGATGGGTGCAGCCGCTCACCGGATGCAACTGAGTATTCAGTTTTGTCTTGCTTCAATCAGAACCGCGTGCTATGTTCAGCGTACCTGTTTCGGGGATTGAGAGAGACGCAATCCCGACATGTCGGTTGCTGTCCGTTCGCCGCGAGGTGTTCGTACGGTGGAGCGGCGCTCGCGCAGGCCAAGGGGCTGAGCGAGAGAGGGGTTGGATGCGCCCAGGAAGGGTCGATCGGCCAGCCAGGGAGCGGCTGGGGTGTTTGTACGCGCGATGGTGGGTCCGATTCGAGCCAGTGATTGATGGGGGTGGGGCGGTACTCTCTCTCGCCGGGGTGGCGAAAGCCCCCCGGCGGGAATCTCGGTAAGTGGCGGGCGACGGAAACTCGCGGGTTTTCCTGTGGTATTTCGTTGATTTTTCCCACTTATCGGGTATTCTTCGACCGTCTCCTTGCAAGGGAGACGCGCCCACAACGCGACAGAGAGAGGCAGTCACAGGCCAGCGGAAGCGCTGGCCTGCGGCTTTTCTGCGAGGCGGTGAAGCCGCCGCGACGGGCGTTTCAGCGCTTGAGCGATTCGCGCGCCAGAAGCGCGGCACCGAGCAGGCCGGCGTCGTCCTCCAGCGCGCTGGCGACGACCTGCACCGCCTGGCACCGCTCGGGGAAGGCGTACTCGCGCGCGGCCTTGCGGATCTTCTTCACCCACACTTCGCCCAGGGCCTCGGTCAGGCCGCCGCCGATCACCACCTTGGGGATCGAAAGCAGCGTGACGACGTTGGCCACGGCGATGCCGAGGAAGAGCGCGGCCTCGTCGAGCACCTCGGAGACGAGTTTGTCGCCGTCGGCGTACGCCGCGGCGATCATCTTGGACTTGATCTGCGTCAGGTCGCCGCCGCAGAGTTGCGAGATGACGGACTTGCGGTTGGCGCGGATGAGGGAGACGATGCGGTCGGCGATGGCGGTGCGCGAGCAGGTCTGCTCGAGGCTGCGTCGGCCGAGCGGGGCGTTGGGCAGGAAGGTGGTGTGGCCGATCTCGCCTGCGGTGAAGAACCCGCCCGCGAAGAGGTGGTTGTTCAGCACCAGACCGCCGCCGATGCCGGTGCCGACCCAGACGCCCAGCACGTCGCGGTCGCTCTTGGCCGCGCCGGCCTTCCACTCGCCGTAGACGGCGACGTTCACGTCGTTATCGACGAGCACGGGCACCTTGAGTCTGGCCTGCAGGATGCGGGCCAGGGGGACGTTGTTCCAGCGGAGGTTGACGGCCTCGAGCACGACGCCGGCGGCCGGGTCGATCGCGCCCGGCGCGCCGATGCCCACGCCGCCGAGTTGCGCGACGGTGATGCCCGCCTTCTCGCACGCGCCGTGCACGCCCTCGACGACGCGCGCGATGACGCTCGCCTGGCCCTTCTCGGCCATGGTCTTCTTGCGTGCGCGGCCGGTGATCTGGTTCCCCGGCGCGACCACGCCGATCTGCATGTTGGTGCCGCCGAGGTCGATGCCGACAAAGGGCTTGGCGCGTGTGGGCATGGCGGTGGCCGGGTGTGGGAGGTGGTGAGCGGGAGGAAGGACGAGATGTTATCGGCGCGCGCGGGCAGCGCGCCAAGCGCGGTACGGCCGCGGCGGCCGGATCAACCCGCGTTGTTCGGCAGGATCGACGGCACGTCGTACACGCCGCCGGGCAGACCGATGGCGGCCAGCAGTGGGGTTTGGGCGTAGACGATCTCCGGGGCGCCATCGGGCCCGGTGCGCAGGCAGAGCGCCACGGCCCCGGCGAGTTCGACGTGGGTGAGCCCCCGCGCCTCGTCTTGCTCGATCACGGGCGCGCCTGCGCCGAGGGGCAGGTCGTGCTCGGCCCGGTCGCCGCGCGCATAGGTGAGCACCAGCGCGGCGCGCGGCGGGTGGAGTTCGACCCGCAGTTCGGCCGCGGCAAGTTCGCTGGCGTGCCCGTTGACGATCGCCGGGGCGTAGGCGCGGAGCGCGTCGGGGCTGATGGCCCATCGCACGGCGCGCACGAGCGGACCGCCGGCCGCTGGCCGGGCGTGGTCGTGGGCGATGGTCGCGTGACGGGTCATGGCCGTGAGCGCCGGGGAAGAGCGGTCAGACGATCCTGCTGAGGACGTTGGCGGCCAGGCGCAGGCCCTTGCCGTCGGAGCCGACGAAGCGCTCGCCGAGGCGGTCGATGGTCTGCACCAGTTCGAGGAGTGCGTCGATCCGGTCGTTGAGTTGCCGGACCTCCGCGGGGTTGACTGGCCTGTGCGCGTCGGCGGGGGCGGGCTCGTCGTCGGAGGCCAGTCGCAGGGGCGTGCCGGGGGGCTGCTCGGCGCGCCGCTCGGTGACGTCGCGGAGTTCGTGGAGCGTGGTCAACAGCGGCAGCACCTCGCGCCGCAGGCGCTCGCGCATCACCTTGCGCGACAAAGCCCAGACGTCCTGCTCGGCGATGAAGTACTCCTTGCGGTCGCCGCGCTTGTGGGCGCGCGAGACCAGCCCCCACTCGGCCAGAGCGCGGAGGGACATCGACGCGTTGCCGCGGCTGATGCGGAGGCGGTCCATCACGTCGTCGGTGTTCATGGGCCGGGCGGTGATGTAGAGCAGGGCGAAGACCTCTGCCATGGTGCGCGAGACGCCCCACGCCGCGCCCATCTGCCCCCACGCGGCGATGAAGCGGTCCTCGACGTTGGCGACCTGCCAGCGCGGGATGGACTGTTGCCGGGCCATCGGGGAAGGCTACGGCGCGGGCGTTTTGTGGGCAACTGGATTTTCAATAATCTCTGAAAGATCGTCCTGCCGGAACCCGAACGGCCGGGCCGGTCAGGCCCATGCAAGGTCCAGCACGCCCGCCGCGCCCAGCACGCACGAGACGACGCCGTTGATGGTGAAGAAGGCCATGTCGAGCCCGGCCTTGCCGCGCCGCGCCAGCACGACGTGCTCGACGACCAGCAGGCCCCCCACCGCGATGACCGCGGCGGCGAACACGGGGCCGAATCGTGTCTCGGCCCGTGCTGACAGGCACAGCAGCGCGAACGCGCCGGCGTGCAGGATGCGGGAGACCCGGATCGCCCCGACCGGTCCGAGGCGCGCGGGGACCGAGTGCAGGCCCGTGGCGCGGTCGAACTCGACGTCCTGCAGCGCGTAGATGACGTCGAACCCGGCGACCCACAGCAGCACCATGCCCGCCAGCAGCCAGAGCGCGGGGCTGGCGGCGACGAACGCGGGGTCGATGGCGACCGCCGCGGCCAGCGGCGACGCCGCGAGCGCACCGCCGAGAAACACGTGGCACAGCGCGGTGAAGCGCTTGGTGAACGAGTAGAAGGCGATCCACGCGAGCACGGGCACGCCGAGCGCCAGCGGCCAGTGGTTGGTGAAGAAGAGCCAGAACAGCGCGGCGCAGGCGATGAACCCCGCCGCGGCGGCGAGGGCGATGAGCAGGCCGTCGCGCGATGAGAGACGCCCGGACGCGATGACGCGGCGCTGCGTGCGCGGGTTCGCGGCGTCGATGTCGCGGTCGGCCAGACGGTTCACGAGCATCGCCCACGTGCGGGCGAGCACCATGCACGCGACGACGAGGGCGAGTTGCGCGGCGAAGCGCGACCACGGCGAGCCCTCGGGGCGGGCCATGAACGCTGCGAGCACGGCAAAGGGCAGCGCGAAGACCGAGTGCGCGAGTTTGATGTCCGCCGCGGCGAGGGAGAGGCGTGCGGGCAGCGAAGGGCGCGGCGGGGCGGCCTGCGCGGCGGGTTCGGGCGATGGTGCGTCGATGGCCTGCACGCGGGGCAAGGGTATGGTCAGCCCGGCAGCGCGGCCTGGACGCGCGCGACCGCCGCGGCGACGGCCGCGGGCGTGTCGGCGACGACGGTGACGTGGCCGATCTTGCGGCCGGGACGCTCGGCCTTGCCGTAGTGGTGGAAGTGCGCGCCGGGGATCGCGAGGATGTCCTCGCGCCGCGGGAAGCGGCCGAGGATGTTGATCATGGCAGAGACGGGGCCGCAGGGTGCCGACCGCTCGGAGCAGCAATCGGTGGCACCGGTGTCGCCGAGTGGCCAGCCGAGAATGGCGCGGAGGTGGTTCTCGAACTGACTTGTCGGCGCGCCCTCGATGGTCCAGTGGCCGGAGTTGTGGACGCGCGGGGCCATCTCGTTGCCGAGCAGGGTCGGCGCTCCGGACTCGTCGCGCGACTCGAAGAACTCGATGGCGAGGACGCCGACGTAATCGAGTTTCTGCATGATCGCGCGGGCGCGGTCCTCGGCGTGCTGTTGCAGGCCGGGCGCAAGGCCCGGCGCGGGGGCGATCGTGGTGCGCAGCACGCCGCCCTCGTGGTGGTTCTGCACCAGCGGGTAGAAGCGCGTGCCGCCGTCGCGGGCGCGCACGCCGATGAGCGACAGTTCCCGCGTGAAGGGGACGAAGCGCTCGACGATCAGCCCGCCCGCCGCGGCGCGTGGGGCGAGGTCGGGCCACGCGGCGTCGATCTGCTGCTGCACGGGCGGGAGGCCCGCGCCGCGCCTCAGGACGGCCTGCCCCTTGCCGTCGTAGCCCATGCGGCGCGACTTGACAACCAGCCCCGGCGCGCGGCCGTCGAGCAGGCCGAGTTGCTCCGCCGCGGCGAGCAGGTCGTCGCGCGTCGAGGCGTGCACGAACTCCGGCACGGCGACGCCGCACTCAACGAACAACCGCTTCTCGAGCAGGCGGTCCTGGAGTGTCGCGAGCGCGAGCGCGGGGGGATGGACACTGGCGTGTGCCTCCAGACGCTGCGCCACCGCGGCGGGAACGTTCTCGAACTCGTAGGTCACGACCCGTGCGCCCGCGGTGAGCTGGTCGAGCGCGGCCGGGTCGTCGTAGGGCGCGACGATCTGCTCGGCGACCTGCGCGCTGGGCGCGTGCGGGTCGGGGTCGAGGAAACGGAAGCGCAGGCCCATCGGGATGCCCGCCAGCGCGAGCATGCGGCCCAGTTGCCCGCCGCCGAGGACGCCGACGGTCACGCCTTCCCCTTTGCGCGTCGGGCGCGTGGGGCCGCGGGCTCCGGCGCGGGCCTGCGCGGGTCGGGGTCGGCCAGCACCCTGCGCGTCTGCGCGACGCGGAAGGCGCGGTAGGCCTCGCGGAAGCGCGGGAACTCGGCCCCCAGCACCGCCGCGGCGAGGAGCGCGGCGTTGACCGCGCCGGCCTTGCCGACGGCGAGCGTGCCGACGGGCACGCCCGCGGGCATCTGCACGATAGACAGCAGCGAGTCCGCTCCCTTGAGCGCCTTGGACTCGACGGGCACGCCGAGCACGGGCAGCACGGTCTTGCTGGCGCACATGCCGGGAAGGTGCGCCGCGCCGCCCGCGCCGGCGATGATGATGCGCAGGCCGCGCGACTCAGCGGTCGCGGCGTACTCAAAGAGCAGGTCCGGCGTGCGGTGGGCCGAGACGACACGGACCTCGTGCGGGATGCCGAAGTCGGTGAGCGTCGCCGCGGCGTGCTGCATGGTCTCCCAGTCGGACCGAGAGCCCATGATAATGCCGACGAGGGGCGAGGAAGTGGCGGCGCGTGCGGGCATTGGGGTGAATGGTAACGGGCCGGAGGATGCGCGGGGGGATCGGCATGTGGGGTGACCGTCCGACCGCGACCCCTCATCCCCCTCGCTGCGCTCGGGTACTTCTCCCCGCGGTGCGGGGAGAAGGGAACTGGCTCACTGCACATGGCCGGGACGGCCATGCCACGAGTTCACGGCGCGAGGTGCTCCTGTCGCACTTCGCTCTCGCGCAGCGGCGCGCCGGTCTGCTTGGTCACCACGGTGTCGTCCATCAGGTACAGGCTCACCAGCCAGTCCTTGACGAGGTAGGGATCGACCTGGAGTTTGCCGGTGACGGTGCCCATGATGAGCAGGCGCGTCTCGCCCTCGGCGGGCTTGTTCAGTTTCACTTCGATCGCGTCGTAGGGCGTGGGCGGGACGCCGATGCAGCAGCCGTCCCACTGGTTGAGCATCATCAGCATCTCGTCGAGCCCCTCGGCCATGACGGGGAACGCGACGTAGCCGGAGATCTTCACCCACTTGTTGTGGAGCATCTGCACGCGGTCGGGGATGACCTTCAGGCCCATGCGCGGCTTGTAGGTCTCCTGCACCGACATCAGGTGCTCCCACGTCACCTCGTAGGGTCGTTCGCGCGAACCGTCGCCGCGCATCACGAAACGACCATCGACCAGCACGGTGCCGTCTGGCTGGGGCTCGAGTCTGGCCGGTCCGTGTGCCGCGGCGGCGGCCGCGGCGGAATCGGGCGCGGCCGGCGTGGCCGCCAACGGCGCGCCGGGCGCGGAACCGTTGGCGGCGGCCGCGCTCGGCGCGGGGGCGATCTCGGGCTGGTCGGGCGCGGCTGTCGTCTGGGCGGCGTCGTCCGCAGCGCCGGGGGCGCCGGGGGGAGGCGGTCCGACAAAGCCGGGGCGAAGGTGGTCGGTCGCCGCCGCGGCGTCGCGTGCGGGCACGACGGGCAGTTCGACCGCGGGCGCGGGGTTGGGGTCCTCCGGGGGCGCGGGCGTTTCGGCCACCTGCGGCGCGCGCGGCGCAGGCGCGGGAGCCGGGTCGGGCGGGGTCGGCGGCCGCTCGGCGCTCGGCGGCGCGGGCGTTGGCGTTGGCGCGGGACGCTCGACAGGCGGCGCGGGGGGGGGCGCGTCGGCGGCCTGCACGGGCGCGGGTGCGGGGGCCGGCGCGGGGGGCTTGGCGCGCCCCCGCACGAAGAGCATCGCCGCCGTGGCGAGAACGAGCAGCGCGATGATGGACCAGAAGATGCGCATGAGCGATCGAGACCAATCGTAGACGAGGGGCGGCGGAGGGTTGCACAGCGCCGGCGCGGCGTGCCGGCCCGACGGGAGCCACCGGGTCAGCCCAGCGGCTTGAGATGGTCGGCGACGGACGAGCGGTAGGCCATGACGCCGGGGACGATCCCCGCCAGCGCGCTGAGCAGGATCGCGCCGGTCAGCACGGCGAGCGTGACCTCGGGCGCGAAGACGGGCGTGACGACCAGGCCGATCGCGTTTTTCAGCGCGCCCGCGGCGACCAGCGCGCCGCCGACCGCCAGCGCCAGCCCGGCCGCCGCGCCCAGCACGCCGATGATGGTGGCCTCGGTGACGAGCAGGCCGAAGACGCGCGGGCGCGAGCAGCCCAGCACGCGCAGCACGGCGACCTGCCTGCGGCGCTGCTCCATGGAGTTGTAGAGCGCGAGCATGATGGAGATCGCGCTGGAGACCATGACCACGCCCGCCATGGCCAGGACGATCACGTCGATGTTGGAGACGATGCGGAACAGCGCGTCGATCTGCTGCACGGGCTGGGCGACGGTGATCGTCGGGTCGCGGCGGAGCGCGTCGAACGCCGCGGGCAGGAGCGCGGTCGCGTCGCGCCCCGGGCGCGAGGCGACGCGGAGGTAGATGCCGGTGATGAGGCGGTCGGTCTCGAGCAGGTCGTCCGCGGTGGTGGTGCGGATCGAGGGGTCGGTGAGTTTGCGGCGGTCGTGGGCGTGGATGATCCACGAACTGGTGAGGTCGGTGAACAGGGCGCGGTCGTGCGCGCTGCCGGTGGGCTCGAGGACGCCGACGACGGTGTAGGCGAACTCTCTGTGCACGTGCGGGGCGACGGCGTCGGCCTGCCCGAGTTGGCGCGACTGCGCGATGCCGTGGGTGAGGAAGATCTCCGAGCCGACGCGGAGGCCGGTCTCGCGCGCGGCGCGTGCGCCGACGACGACCTCGAAGGGCTTTTCGAACGCGCGGCCCGCGGCGAACCGCCACGGCTCGCCGAGGTTGGGCTCGAAGTCGGAGAAGAACTCGGGCGCGGTGGCCAGGACCGGGAAGCCGCGGTACGAGTCGCCCTGCTGGGTGGGGATGGCGAAGGCGAAGGGCATGGACGCGGCGATCTGCTGGTACTTGGCCCACTCGATAGGTCGCGCCGGCGGGTTGGCGTAGTAGATGCCGTTGAGCACGGCGACCATCGGGCTCGCGTCGCGCGAGACGAGCAGGTGCATGTTGCCCGAGCCGCGCGCGAAGGCCTGCCGGCCGGCGTCGCGCATCGAGAAGAGCACGAGCATGAGCGCGACGGCGACGCCGACCGTGAGCGCGGTGACGCACGTGGAGAACAGGCGCGCGCGGAGCGAGCGGCGGACGATGGCCAGGTCGGTCAGCGCCACGCCCCGCCTCCCTTCGCCGGCCCGTGCGCCGCGAGGCCCGGCGCGGCGGCGCGCAGGTGGGCCGCGTGGAGTTCGTCGAGCCGAGCGCGGCGCGGGAAGCGCTCGGCCATGGCGGGGTCGTGGGAGACGCAGAGCAGCGCGGCGCCGCGCGTGCGGCAGGCGTTCTGGATCAGGTCCATGGCGACGGCGGCGTTCTCGGGGTCGAGGCTGGCGGTGGGCTCGTCGGCCAGGACCAGTTCGGGCGAGCAGGCCAGCGCGCGGGCGACGGCGACGCGCTGCTGCTGGCCGACGCTCAGCCGCTCGGGCGCGGCGTCGGTGCGCTCGATGCCCAGCGAGGCGAGCAGGTCGGCGGCGCGGGCGCGGTGCTCGCGCGCCGGGATGTCGCTGAACATCAGCGCGGCCATGACGTTCTCCAGCGCCGAGAAGCCGTGCAGGAGGTTGAAGGTCTGGAAGATCATGCCGATGTGCCGGGCGCGGAAGGCGTCGCGCGCCGGGCCGCGGAGCGCGTGGATGCTTCGGCCCGCGACCTCGATGCGCCCGGCGTTGGGCGGGAGCAGGTCGATCACGCCGGCGACCAGGTGCAGCAGGGTGGACTTGCCGCGCCCCGAGCCGCCGGTGAGGAGCGCCTGCTCGGCGGGGGCGAGTTCGAGCGCGGCGATGTCGATGACCCAGGGGTCGGTGGGGCGCGCGCCGGGGTAGCGGAAGCGCAGGTCGGCGATGCGCAGCGCGGGCGTCGCGTCCTGGCCTGCGGGCGTGTCCGGCACTGCGCAACCCTCCGGGCCGGCACGCGCCGGCGCGGCGGATTGTTGCCCGGCGCGGGGCCGGAGTCACGTGCAACTCAGTTGCACGGCGGCGGACGCGAGAACCAGCAGTCCAGGAACGCGAAGATGTCGGCGACCTGCACGCCGTTGTGCCCGTCGAAGTCGGCCTGCGGCGAGTTGGAGAACCACAGCGAGAGGAAGGCGAAGATGTCGTTCACCACGACCGCTCCGTCGCCGTCGGCGTCGCACGGGCAGGTGGGCTGGCCGCCCTCGCAGGAATCGATCACGCCGTTGCCGTTGGCGTCGAGCCCGGGGTTCGCGGCCAGTTGCACGCCGTCGGGCACGCCGTCGGCGTCGCAGTCGGCGTCGATGGTGAACTGGTAGCCTCCGGGGGTCGGCCAGGCGACGGGCGGCTCGCCGGGCACGTCGGCGCAAACCAGCGCGACGGGTCGCACGCGGTACTGGCCCGGCGGCGGCTCGGCGCCCGTGCCCCACAGGCCGATAATGTGCGAGGTCTGCGCGCCGGGCGGGAAGAGCGCAGGCGCGAAGTACGACGAGGCGTTGACCCACGAGCCGTTGTGGAAGCGCTCGACGGCGACCGCGCCGCCCCAGCCGCCGCCGCCCGCGCTCACCGCGTGGTCGACCGGGCCGTAGGAGCGGATCAGCACCGCGGGCTGTGGCGTGGTGAAGGCGGTCGAGGCGACGACGCCGCCCTGCGGGGGCGTGCAGTCCATCGCGTGCAGGCCGAAGGGAACCAGGCCCGCGCTCCCGCCGCCGGTGATCGACGACAGGGCGTCGTAGTAGGGCGCGGGTTCGAGTTGCATCAGCCCGCCGAGCGAGACCGGCCCCTCCCACGCCGCGCCGTTGTTGTTGGCGTTGATGACGATGTGGCCCATCAGCCCGCCGGGGGGCAGCACGATCGTGCCCTGCAGCGCGTCGCCGATGCGGAGCGACGCCCCGCCCTCGAGCCCCGTGCCGCCGATGGAGATCATGCGGCCCGGCAGGACGGAGCGGCCGACGGTGATGCCGCCGAGCACCGGGCCGTTGAAGGACACGTTGGCGTTGAGGTGGTGGTCCATGATGATCTCGCCCAGCACCGCGCCGCCGACGACCAGGTCGCGGTTGAACGAGCCGCGCGCGGGGTTGAGCGGCGTGCCCATGTGGACGACGCCCTCGAGGTTCCCGACGACCGCGAAACTGCCCTGCGGGTAGGAGATGTTGGTGTCGAAGTAGCCGCGTGCAGACCAGACGACGTTGGGCACCTGCACGCCCCCCACCGTCCGCGACGCCCTGAAGTGCCGGCCGACGGTGACCGGCACGCGGATCGACGCGGCGAGCGAGAGGCTCGCGTCCAGGTCGCGCGCGACGATGAAGCGCGGCGAGCCGGAGGTGCCGAACTCGTAGAGGTAGGTCGCTTCGAGGCTGCCGCGGAAGTCGCCGCCGGTGGTCTCGAAGTGGTGCACGACGCCTCCGGGCCCGAGCACGATGTTGGCCGCGATGCCGGCCGCCTTGAGGCGGCCGATGTGCCCGCCGGGGACGCTGATCGAGACGGGCTCGCCGTCGGGCCTGCGGATGTCGCCCATCACGTCGAGGTGGTCGATGCTCGCGCTGTTGCCGACGCTGACCCCGCCGAGCAGGTTTCCGGCGATGAAGACGTTGCCCATGCTCCGGCCCGCGGCGGTGCTGACCATGTCGCCGAGCATGCTGCCGCCGATGTCGAGGTTGTAGATCATGTCGGCGCGGATTGCCGGCCCGCCGGGCGTGCCGTGGGGCGGGGCCTCGCGGTCGTAGCCGACGTCGCCGGCGGTGTAGAGTTGCAGGAGCAGGACCTTGTCGGTGCCGCTGGTGCCCTTGTCGAACGCGCCCAGGCCGCCGATGCGGCCCAGCGCGGAGGTGCCGCGGATGTTCACGCGGCAGTCGATGGCGGTGTTGTTCTGCACGCGCACGCGCCCGAGCATGACGTTGGACCCGCCGGTGATGGTGATCGTCGGGTTCGAGGTGGGGTTGCCGGTGAGCGTGACGGTGATGTCCCATCGCCCGGTCGTCGCGTTGAGCGAGCACGACTTGGTGAACGCGCCGCTGGTGGTGACGGCGACGGTGACGCCGGGCGGGTCGCACTGCGCGCCGGCGCGCGACGGCGCGAGCAGCACGACGAGCAGGGACAGGGCGGCCATCGCCAACGAACGCCGGGTCTTGAAATGGAACATGCGGAGTCTCCCGGTTCGGGAGATCGGCGTGCGCGGCGCGTGCGCCAAGCCGCACGCGCCGGGGGCGGTCCGGCCGCGCGGACCGGTGCGGGGTGCGCGGGCCGCGCCGGGCGTGCGCCGGCCCCGCGAAGACCGGGGGCGGCGCGCACCAGACCGACCGAGGCGCGTCGGAACTCGCGTGTCGGGCTCAAGCCGGCCGCGCCGGGCGTTGGGCCCGCGCTACGGGCAGCCGGCGAACCACGCCGCGAGGAACGCGAAGATGTCGGGCACGTTGAGCGTGCCGTTGCCGTCGAAGTCGGCCGGGCAGGTGCTGCCGACGCCCAGCGCGATCGGGTCGCTCCGCAGTTGGCCGCAGGCGGTGGTGACGACGCAGTCGTACGCCCCGTTGTCGTCGGCGAGGGCGAGCGGTCCGAGTGTGAGCGTGTCGGAGGTCGCGCCCTGCACGGTCGGGCCGTCGGAGATCGGCGCGCCGTTGCGCCGCCACTGGTACGAGAGCGGACCCGGCGCGCCCGTCGAGACGGCGAACGTCGCCATGCCGTTGATCGGCGAGACCGCCGCGGCGGGCACGCGCGTCACCGTCAGGTCGGGCGCGACAAACTCGATGACGTCGCCGTAGAAGATGCCGCCGAAGCCCGAGAACACGACGTGCCGCCCGCGGGCCGAGTCGAAGGTTGCGGGCGCGCTGGCGCGCTGGCCGGCCCAGCCGGGGATGCCCACGCCCACGACCTTGCGCCACGTGCTCGCGTCGAGGTTGTTCCGCGGCTCGAAGACCCAGGAATCGAACTTGAAGTTCACGCCGTCGAACCCGCCGTTGAGGAGCATGACGTTGCGCGCCGGGTCGTACGAGAGGCTCGCCCCGCTGAGCGGGCCGGGCGAGCAGATCGTGTTGACGTTGATCCACGATACGCCGAAGATGATCCACGTGTCGCCCACCCAGCCCGCGTTGGTGAAGCCACCGTAGAGCACGATCGCCTGGAACTGGTCGTGGTAGGCCATTGCGTGCTGCGAACGTTCGCCGGGCGGCTGGCTGAAGGGCATGATTTGCGTCCACGTGGAACCGTTGAAGGCCCACGTGTCGTTGAGGAGCCCGCTGGAGTTCTGGCCGCCGAAGAGGACGAGTTGGTCGCTGGGGAACGGCCTGCGCGCCATGCCCGCGTAGGCCCTCCCGGGCGGGGCCGCGCCGGCGATCTGCGTCCACGTGGCGCCGTCCCACGTCCACGTTTCGTTCGAGTAGTTGGGCGAAGAGAATCCGCCGAAGAGCACCACCCGACCGATCGCGGGCAGGAACGCCATCACCGGCCCGAATCGCGCCGAGGGCGAGCCCGCGCCGCCGGGGTGGACCTGCGTCCACGACGCGCCGTTCCACTCCCACGTCGCGCCGTCCATCGAGCCGCCCGCTCCCGAACCGCCGAACATCACGGTGCGGTTGCGCACAGGGTCGTAGGCGATCGCATGGCCCGAACGCGGCGCGGGCCAGCCCCCGCCCGCCGGAGTCGTGACCCATTGCCCTTCGCACTGGGCGGTGGCGTGCGGGGCGGCGAGTGCTGCAAGGACCGGCGCGAACAGAAAAAACCTGAAGCGGAACATGTGGGGAACTCCGCCGCGGCAGACGGCGAACCTTCGATCGCGGCCGGGCGGACCGTTGTGCCTGCCTCGCCGCTCCCCAACCCCCCGCCTTGCCGTCGCCCGGTTGGTTCAGAGTACCACGAGTTGACGAGAACGCGCTCAAAACGAACGACAGGCGGCAGTCGGAACGGGGAGATGTTTGGTGGTCCGGCGGGTGAACGGGCCGCATACTTCGAGAACAGGCCTCGCAGGTACAGCATCCACGCGGAGCGATCATGAAGCACACGACCCCGGGCACGTGCGGGTGGCGGCGTTGGACCCTTGGGCTGGCCGTCGCGGCGGCTGCTTCGATGGCGCTTTCGGGCGCCGCGCACGCGCTGGACGGCCCCGGCCCGCAACAGGCCGCGGCCGAGCAGGGCGGGAGCGAAGCCCGACGGTTTGACGGCTACAGGGCCGTGCGCGTGCGGTTCGGCTCGACCCGCGAGTACCTGGCGGCGATGGCGCTGGCCGAGACGACGTGGTCGTGCGAGGCCCGCGGCGACGTCGTGGACCTGGTCGTTTCGCCCGAGAACCTCGGCGCGCTGCGCGACCTGGGGATCGAGCACGCGGTGCTGGTCGAGAACGTGCAGGCGCTGATCGACGCCGAGCGGGCGCAGATCGAGCGCACCAACGCGCTGCGCGGCGGTGGGTACTTCGACACGTTCCGGACGTACGAGGAGGTGAACGCGCGGATCGACCTGCTGCTGCAGAACCACCCCGGCGTGGTCGCCGACGCGCCGGTGGGCACGTCGCGGTTTGCCCGCGCGATCCGCGGCTTTGCCGTCTCGGCGCCGGACTCGCCGGGCAACCCGCGCGACCAGCGCGTGCAGGTGCTCTTCAACGGCACGCAGCACGCGCGCGAGTGGATCAGCCCGACGACGGTGATGTTCATCGCCGACCGGCTGCTGGCCGACTACAGCGCGGGCGACCCGCGCGTGGTCGCGCTGCTCCAGCGCGCCGAGGTGATCTTCGTCCCGATCGTGAACCCGGACGGGTACGTGTTCAGTTGGACCACCAACCGCATGTGGCGCAAGACGCGCACGAACAACGGCAACGGCACGTTCGGCGTTGATCCGAACCGCAACTGGGGCTACGAGTGGGGCGGCGAGGGCTCGAGCGGCAACAGCGGCAGCGAGACGTACCGCGGGCCGTCGCCGTTCAGCGAGCCCGAGACCGCCGCGCTGCGCGACTTCATCGTCGCCCGCCCGCGGATCGCCGCGCACATCGACTTCCACAGTTACGGGCAGTTGATCCTCTCGCCGTGGGGCTACACGTCGGCGCTGCCGCCCGAGCCTGCGCAGTCGGTCTTTGTGCGGCTCAACGGGGACATGGCGCGGGAGGTCCGGTCCGAGACCGGGATGACGTACGTCGGCGGCCCGGCGTACACGACGATCTACCCCGCCGCGGGCACGATCCCCGACTGGGTCTTCGGCGACCAGAACCGCCTGAGTTGGACCATCGAACTGCGCGACGCGGGGGCCAACGGGTTTGTGCTGACGGCGGACCAGATCGAGCCGACGGGGCGCGAGGCGTACCGCGCGGTCCTGACGCTCCTGGATTACGTCGCGCTGCCGCTGCGGTTCACGTTCCCCGACGGGCTGCCCTCGGTCGTCGAGGAGGGCCAGACGACGGACGTGCTGGTGGTGATCGACTCGAACACGCGGACGGTGAACGCCTCGACCGCCGTGCTGCTGTGGCGCACGTCGCCGGGCGCGACGCCGAACCAGACGCCGCTGGCGCCGCTGGGCGCGGACCGATTCCTCGCGACGCTGCCCGCGGGCGCGTGCGGCGGCGCGGTGGAGTTCGCCTTCCGTGCGCAGAACGACGCGGGAGAGTGGTCGGCCTTCCCGATCGACGCGCCGGCCTCGCTGCTGTCGTCCGACGTTGTCAAGACGCTCGTGAGCATGCGCGACCCGTGCGAGGTGAACCTGGGCTGGACCGTCGGCGCGCCGACCGACACGGCGACCACGGGCATCTGGGAACTGGCCGAACCGCAGCAGACCGCGGCCCAGCCGGGGCAGGACGTCTCGCCCGACGGCACGCGGTGCTGGATCACCGGTGCCGCGGCGGGCTCGGGCGTGGGCTCGTTCGACGTCGACGGCGGCGCGACGACGCTGACCAGTTACGCGTTCAGCGCGGTCGACCCCGGCGGCGCGCCGGTGCAGTCGGCGGTGCTGTCGTACTACCTCTGGTATTCCAACGACCGCGGGGCCAACCCCGCGCAGGACCCGTTCTACGTCTTCATCTCCAACGACGACGGGCAGACGTGGATGCCGCTGCAGGTCATCCCCGCCAACGGCAGCACCAACGCGTGGGTCCGGTTCGACTTCGAACTCGTCGGGTTGATCGAACCGACCGACCGGATGCGCGTGCGCTTCGTCGCCGACGACGCGGGCGCTGGCTCGATCGTCGAGGCCGCGGTGGACGAACTCACGCTCGTGGTGCGCGGGTGCCCGCCCGCGCCCTGCGCGGCGGACTTTGACGGGCAGAACGGCGTGGACGTGGGCGATATCTTCGCCTTCCTTGCGGCGTGGTTCGCCGGGCAGTCGGGCGCGTACGACTTCGGCGGCACGCCGGGCGTGCCGGCGATCTTCGCGTTCCTGTCGGCGTGGTTCGCGGGGTGCTGAGCGGGCGCGCGGGGCGTCAGAGGCGTTCGAGCACGTGCGCGCCGCGCGAGGACGCGGCTACGAACGCGCGGCAGGGCGTGCCGTGCGCCGCGCGCAGCGCGTCGTCGAGCGCCGCGAGCAGCGGCGCGACGGCCCGCGGCGCGCACAGCGTCACCGTGCACCCGCCGAAGCCGCCGCCGGTCATGCGCGAGCCGAAGACGCCGGGGACCGACCGCGCCGCGCACACCAGCGCGTCGAGTTCGGCGCACGACACGCGGTACAGGTCGCGCAGCGACTCGTGCGATTCGTTCATGCGCGCGCCCGCGGCGGGCAGGTCGCCGGCTCGCACCGCCGCGGCGAACGCGCGCACGCGCTCGTTCTCGCGCACGACGTGCAGCGCGCAGTCGCGCCGCTCGCGCGGCAGGTCCGCGGCGTTGATCGTCGCCTCGTCCGCGTCGCGGAGCGACGCGAGGCCGAGGGCCCGTGCCGCGGCGGCGCACGCAGCCCGCCGCGCCGCGTACTGGCCCGCCGCGAGGCTGTGCCGCACGCCGCTGTCGGCCACGACCAGCGCCGCCGCGCCCGCGCGCGGGAGCGGCACGTGCTCGACGCGGTTGTCGCGGCAGTCGATGAGCATCGCGTGGCCCTCGCGCCCGAAGACCGCGGCCATCTGGTCCATCAGGCCGCAGGGCACGCCGGCGAACCCGTGCTCGGCGCGCCGGCACAGCCGCGCCAGATCCAGCGGCGGCAGCGAGACGCCCCACAGCGACGACACCGCGGAAGCGACGGCGACCTCCGCCGCGGCGGAGGAACTCAGCCCCGCGCCGATCGGCACGTCCGACGCGATGGCGACGTCGGCGCCGACGCGCCGGCCGGCGAGCGCGGCGCACAGCGCGGCGGGGCCGAGGGCGTAGGCCTGCCAGCGGCCGCGGAGATCGGGCGGCGTCGCGTCGAGGTCGTGTTCGAACACGTTGCCGGGAGGGGCGAGGTCGGCCGCGACGAGCCGCAGCAGGCCGTCGTCGCGCGGCGCGGCCGCGGCGGCGCACCGCTGCGCGAGGGCGAGGGGCATGACCAGGCCGTCGTTGTAGTCGGTGTGCTCGCCGATGAGGTTGACGCGCCCGGGCGCGCACGCGACCAGCGCGGGGCGCGCGCCGAGCACGCGCCGCAGCGCGTCGCGGGCGCGGTCCGCGGCGGGGGCTCGGGGGGCCGGGTGGGCGTGTGGCGTTGCGCCGGGCGCGTCGGTCACGCGTGCCGGCCCGTTCAGTTCACGGCCATCGCCGAGCCGCGGATCACCGCCTCGAACTGCTGGATGGTGGTGATGCCGCGCGGCCGCACGGGCGCGAGGAGGACGTTCTTGGACAGCGCCAGTTCGCGCTCGGTCAGGCCGATGAGTTCCAGGCGGCGGATGAACCCGGCGAGTTCCTCGATGTACCCGCGGCTCTGCGCCTCGGACTCGTTGGTGTCGAGGAACTCGCGGAAGCGCACCGGGTCGATGCTGGTGGTGCCGGGGTTGGCCGCGAGGAAGCGGCGGACCGACTGGTAGAGCGTTTCCTGGATCTCCGACGCGCGGGAGACGCGCCGGACCTTGCCGGCCTCGTCGAGCACGGGGTTGCCGTCGTCGTCGACCAGGTCGCGGTTGAACAGCGCGTCGTAGTCGCGGAGCAGGCGCGTGACCTGATCCCCGGGCAGGCGGTTGACGGCGGTGGTGTAGCCCTGCGCGCCCGGGCCGCCGGCGGGGTAGTCGTTGTAGAGGCCCCAGCCGACGAGCAGTTGGAGCAGTTCGGGCAGTTCGAGCGTGCGTGGGATGATGCCCAGTTGGCGGAGGTCCTCGATCTGGGCCTGGCCGACGGTCGGGTTCTCGCCCACGTCGTTGAAGCGTGTCTCGCGCGGGATCGCGCCGGCCAGCGCGTCGGAGACGTTGGTGTTGGTGGGGCCCTGCGCGCGGAGGTCGAGCGTGACGATGTTGGGCGCGGTGCCGGCGTTGAGCATCGAGGGCATGACGGGGCCGAACGCCTGGAAGAGGAACGAGACGAGGTTGCCGTTGGCGTCGCCGGTGCCGTCGGGCGTGGCGAACGACACGGCCCGCGTGCCGATGCGCGTGGGCACGACCGAGAAGGCGAACCGCCCGCCGGAGACGAAGTCCAGCCCGGCGTCGAGCCCGATGGTGTTGTTCGGCCCGAGGATGGTGCCCGGCAGGCGGGTGTTGAGCGCGATGCTCGACGCGTTGACGTTCACGTCTCCCAGCGCGGTGATGTCGCCCAGGACGGCCGTCGCGGCGTTGATCGTCACCGTTCCGGCGACGGTCAGTTTCTCGTTGCGGCCCATGTGGAACGCGCCGTCGGTGTTGAACGTGATCGAGAACGGCGAGGTCGGCGCGGTGACGATCTGGCCGCTGGCGTTGCGCGGGCGGGCGATGATGGTCGCGATGCGGGCGGTGTTCACGCGCCCGTCGATGCCCAGTCCCTCGTCGAAGTTGAACAGGAGGTGCCGCAGCGCCTTGGAGCCGCCGACGTCGCGCGCGAAACTCACGATGGGCAGCGCGTTGTCGCCGGGCAGGTTGTTGTTCCGCCACAGCAGCAGCAGGCCCGCGTTCTGGCCGGCGGCGGCGTCGAGCGTGCCGTTGAAGAAGATGCCCGTGCCGCCCGAGTCGGTCAGCGTGACGTCGCGCAGCAGGCGGACCGAGTCGTTGAAGGTCATGGTGCCGCCGGAGGTGGTGATGTCGGCGCCGATGCGGGTGACGCCGTCGGCGTTGGTCGTCAGCGCGGCCAGCGGGCGGTCGCCGCCGCCGACGCGGCCCTCGAAGAGGGTCACGCCGTTGTTGGCGGTGTTGACGGTGAGCGAGCGGGCGGTGGAGGTCTGCGAGCGGACGGTGCCGCGGAAGCGGACGTTGTTGCCCGAGACCACGGCGTTCTGGGCCAGCCGCACGTTGCCGTTGAAGTTCACGTCGTGGGTGTTGGAGGCGGCGACGTCGTCGGAGAGGACGACGGCGTCGAGCCCGTCGGCCATGCCGTCGGCGTTGGGGTTGAAGTTCAGGTCGCCGGTCTGGGTCGCGACGCGCGAGAGGACGCGGATGCCGTTGTCGGCGAAGACGTCCAGGGCGTTGAAGGTGGAGGCCGCGCCGCTGAACTCGACCTGCCCGCCGTTGGCCAGCGCCTCGAGCGTGACGGGCCCGGCGATGGAACTGACGTTGGCCGTGGTGATCCCGCCGACGGTGATGCGCGTGGTGCGGTCGCCGCCGATGACCAGCCCGGTGGCGGTGATGCGCTGGAGCGCGGCGGAGTTGATGTTCATGTCGCCGCCGGTGGCGGTGCCCAGCGCGATGGTGCCGCTGGTCGATCGGCGGATGCGCGTCTGGCCGGCGCCCGAGTTGAGGCTGCCGTCGAGTTGGATCGTCGAGGCGGTGATGGTCAGCGACGAGTTGGCCGAGGAGAGCGTCGAGCCGGTCGCGAGCGTGAACCCGCCGCCGTTGTTGTCGGTGTCGGCGTTCATCACGACCGCGCCGTCAACGGCCAGCGTGTTGAGGATCGAGATGCCGTTGGCGGCGCGGAGCGTGAGCGGGCCCGCGGCGGACATGTTGCCGCCCGAGGCCGCCAGCGAGATCGAGCCGGCGGAGGTGAGCGTGCGGTTGGCCGCGAAGAGGATGTTGTTGGGCCCGTCGCCGCCGACGTTGGCGTCGCCGTTGAGGGCGAGGTTGCCGCGGTCGGTGGTGATGTTGGCGTTGACGCGGATGCCCTTGTCGGCGTTGGCCTCCAGCGCGTTGAAGGTCGAGGCGCCGGCGTTGAAGGTGATCAGGTCGTTGGAGCGGAGCGTGAGGACGCCGGAGATGCCGTCGCTGGCCGCGGCGGAGACGGCCGAGACGGTGATCGCCCCCGTTGGGCCGCCGCCGATGCGCATGTTGGTGCAGGAGATGCGGCCCAGTTCGTCGTTGTCGATGGTCAGGTCGCCGGTGGCGTTGCCCAGGCCGATGGTGCCGGCGGCGTTGCGGCGGATGACGAGGTTGCGCGCCGAGACGTTGAACGGCCCGTCGATGTCGATGTCGCCGGTGATGAGTTCGAGTTCGGCCTGTATGCCGGCGGTCGCCGCGGAGGTGACGTTGCCGATGTTGATCTGGTTCACCGTGCTCCCGCCGATGCGGAGGGCCTCGGCGGAGATGCGCGAGAGTTCGTCGGAGGTGAGTTCCATGTCGCCGGTCGCGCCGCCCAGGCCGACGCTGCCGGCGGTGGAGCGGAAGATGAACACCTCGCCGCCGACGGTCGAGAGCGAGCCGGCCAGGTCGATGTCCGCGGCGGTGACGCGGATGTCGTTGCCGCCGCTGGCGCTGACGGTCGCGCCCATGCCGACGGTGAGCGTGCCGACGCCGTCGTCGTCGGTGTCGGCGTCGATGCGGAGCTCGCCGTCGCTGGCGTTGACGCTCTGGTTGATCGTGATCCCGTTGTTGGCCTCGAGGACGACCTGCGCGCCCGCGGCCGAGCCGTTGAGAGTCAGCGCGCCGCCGGCCAGCAGGTTGAGCACGCCGGGGGTGTTGACGGCGTGGTTGATCGTCAGGTCGTTGAGCGAGTCGATGGTCAGGTCCGACTCGCCGACGATGCCGCCGGTGAAGGCCGAGAGGACGATGCTCCCGCCGCCGGGGCGCGTGGTGATCAGCACGCCGGTGCCGATGACGATGTTGTCCAGCGTGTCGGCGGCGTTGTCGAAGTCTCCGTTGAGGACCAGGTCGCCCGCGTCGGTCGTGAGGTCGGCCTGCACGTCGATGCCGTCGTCGGCGTTGACGGTCAGCGCGTTGAAGACCGACGCGCCGCCGCTGAAGACCGCGCGCGCGCCGTTGCCGGTCGCGTCGATGACGAACTCGCCGATGTTGTCGGTCTGCGCGGCGGTCAGGCCGTCGGTGGTGATGAGCGTCGCGTTGGCGCCGCCGACCGAGAGGACCGCGGCGGTGATCCGCGAGATCTCGTTGCCGTCGATGGTCAGGTCGCCGGTGGCGTTGCCCAGGCCGATGGTGCCGGGCGAGGCGATCTCGATGGCGGTGTTGCCCGCGCCGCTGTCGAGGTTGCCGCGGAGGTCGAGGTCGCCGACGGTGAGCGAGAGCGGGTGGCCCGTCGTGGAGATGGTGACGCCGGTGTCGACCGAGAGCGTGCCGCCGCAGATGATGCTCGTGCCCATCGCGCCCGCCGAGGCGAGGCTGGTGAACACGTCGATGTTGTTGCCGGCGTTGAACTGGAACGAATCGGCCGAGACCGTGCCGCGGACGGCCATGTTGCCGCCGGCGTTCATCGTCAGCACGGTCGCGGCGGAGACGGACGAACTGGCGTTCAGGTCGATGCTGCCGCCGTCGAAGGGGCCGCCCGAACTCATCGCGTCGGCGTCGGCGGTGATGGTGATTGCGCCGGCCGACGAGGCCAGCGAGCCGGTAGCGCCGAGCGTGAAGTCGTTGTCGGCCGCGAGCGAGATGTCGGCGTCGGCGGCGATCGCGGCGTTGACGGTCATGTTGCCGCCGTCGCCGCCGGCGGCGCTCAGGCGCACCGCGCCGGTGCCGGAGGCGTTGACGGCGAAGTTGACGGTCAGGCTTCCGGCGGCGGTGACCTGGATGTCCTCGTTGGCGGCGACGGTGATGCCGGTGACGCCGAGCAGGTCGGCGATGCGGACGTCGCCCTCGTTGAACAGCAGGAACGGGCCGGCGGCGACGTCGGCCGAGATGCGGCGCAGGTTGGTGCGGATGTCCACGCCGCCGGAGGTCTCGAAGACCGCCGAGCCGTTGATGCCGCCGATCGTCAGGTCGGTGCTCGTGCCGGAGCCGAGCACCGCGCCGGTGACGAAGTGCGCAAAGGCGTTGTCGGCGAGGGTGATGCCGTTGAAGAAGGCCACCTGCCCGCCTCGGAGGTTGAGCCGGTTGAACCCGCCCGACGAGAGGTCGATCGCGCCGTCGTTGCCGATGAACAGGTCGCCGGCGGTGGCGGAGCCGATGGTGAGCGTGCCGTTGCTCTGGAGGAGGGCGAGTTCGGCCAGCGAGAGCGAGACGCCCGCGCCGCCGCCGCCGATGTGGAAGTCGGTCCCCGCGTTGAGGTTCACCAGCGTGACGGCGTTGTCGCCGCGGAGCGTGCCGGAGATGTCGAAGTCGTCGGCGGTGAGCGTGAGGTCGCCGGTGGTCTCGGCCGAACTCACCGCGAGCGTGCCCATCGAAACGATGTTGACGTTGCCCGCGCCGACGTCGGAGTCGTCGCCCAGGCGCGAGCGGGCCTCGACCGCGCCCTGGAAGGCGTTGAGCGGGTCGGCAAGGAGAATCTCGCCGCCGGCGCCGTTCGCGGCGACAATCGTCGACGTGCCGGTCACCACCAGGGCGCCCCCCTGCGTGATGTCGCCGCCCGTCGCGCGTGCCTCGAGGTTGCCGCCGATGGTCGCAGGGCCGAGGTGGATCCCGCCGTTGGCCGTGGTGATCGAGGCGTCGTTGATGATGTTCAGCCCGGTCGGGCCCTGGCCCTCGTAGGACCCGCCGGCGACGACGGTGAGCGAGCCCGCCGAGACCGCGCCGAGCGTCACGGGCCCGCCGACCAGCACGTCGATCACGCCCGTGCCCGCGGCGATGGTCGAGGTCGCGTCGGCCGAGAGGCCCATGCCGCGGACGATCAGGTCGCCGCCGAAGGTGTCGATCGTGACGCCGACGGCGATGGAGACCGACCCCTGCATCGGTTCGGGGTCGTCGTTGCCGCTGGTGGAGTCGTTGGCGAGCAGTTCGACGGTCAGCAGGCCGGAGGTCGAGATGATGTCGGCGTTGACGTTGACGTCGTTGGCGGCGCGGAGGGTCAGCGTCGCGTCGCCGCCGGCGGACTTGTTGATCGCGGCGTTGACGTTGATGTCGCCGTCCTGCGCGCCGGTGTTGCCGGTGAGGATCTGGACGTTGGTGCCGCCGTCGAGGGCCGATTCGATGTCGCTCACGTCCACGACGGCGTCGTCGGCGTTGGGCGTGAAGGTGTCGGGGTTGCCGGCGTCGAACGAGCCGCCGGTGGACGCGGCGTTGTCGATGGTCACGTTGCGCGGGTCGAGCAGCCAGACGCCGCCCTTGCCGCCCTCGGCGCGTGCCGCGGCCGAGACGCGCGCCCCGCGGACGTCGAGCGTCTCCTTGCCGGAGGTCTCGATCAGGCCGCCGTCGCCGGCGGTCGCGCCGCCGCGGGCGCTGGCCGCGCCGTAGAAGCCGGTGTGGCCGTCGGACCAGACGATGACGCGTCCGCCGTCGCCGGACACCAGCGCGTCGGCGCGGATGTCGGCCTCGCGCGAGACGATGGTGGTCTCGGCGGTGCGGAGCGTGCCGCCGCCCTGCAGTTCGCCGCCGATGTGGACGGCGCCGCCGCCGCTCCTGCCCGAGGCGTCGATGCGGGCATCGGTGACGTGGACGCGCCGGCCGGTGATCTCGACGGTGCCGCCGCGGTCGCCGGGCGCGGCGTTGCGCGCGTCGATCGTGCCGCCGACCTTGACCATCGCGTCGCCATGGCCCTCGATGGTGGTGTGGCGCGCCTGCACGCGCCCGGTGTTGTTGACCGCCAGCGAGTACATGTCGCCGGCGACCATGAGCGCGCGGCCGCGCCGGGCGGAGACCTGCCCGCTGTTCTCGACGGCGGTCCCCTGCTGCTGGGCTCCCTCGGACCGGGCCATGCCCTCGACGCGCACGGAGAAGTTGGACCCGCGCTCCTGCAGGACCACGTCCTCGCCGGCGACCATCGCGACCACGCCCTTGTCGGCGGCGATGACGCCGCGGTTGGCGACCTCGCGCCCGATGAGCGCGGCGACGCCGCCGTCGGCGGCGCGGATGGTCCCCTCGTTGACGACCGGGCCGACCAGGCCGGTGAAGCGGTTGACGTTGTTGATGAAGTCGCGGTCGGTGATGCTGCCGGCGGCGGCGTAGAGGCCGCCGACGTCGACCACGGCGCCGTTGCCGAACATGACGCCGGCGGGGTTGACGAAGTAGACGGCGCCGTTGGCGCGGAGGACGCCGTCGATGCGCGTGGGGGCCTCGCCGGAGATGCGGTTGAGCACGCGGGCCGAGGCGTCGGGCTGGATGAACCGCACGCGCTCGCCGGCGGCGATGTTGAACCGGTCGTAGTTGATGATCGCGCCGTCGGTGGCGCGGATGCGCGTGATGTTGCCGTTCTGGCGGATGCTCGCGTCGCCGCGGACCACCTTGGCGCCCTCGGGCCCGGCCATGGCCGGCCCGGCCAGCAGCAGCGCGACGCCCGCGCCGACGAACGCGAACCGACCGAGGGACAGACCGATGACCCCACCACGACCGACGGGGCGCGCGTGACCTTGCGTGTACATCCGAATCTCCTGTCGTGCTTCCGGCGTGCGAGCGTCCATGCCGCCCCCCTGCCATCCCCGACCCGCCCCGGCCGCGCCCTGTGTGGGCGTCGGCCCCCGGGCTTGTCGCCTCGCGGCCGCGCTTGGGGGCCGGGCGTCGGGGTTCGCGCTCGCAGGGGGCTATGCGAGCGCCGGGGCTTCCGGGTTCCGCGGAGTGCGCGGCCCGGTGTCAGAACAGAATCGTGCCGACAAAGTGCAAGCGGTTATCGCCCGCGTCGGCCTTGTTCTCGATCTCGTCGAGCACAAAGCCCCAGTCCAGGCGGAGGGTCAGGTTCCGGCGGAAGAGGAACTCGACGCCGACACCGGCGCCGATGAGCGTCTCGTCGCTCTCGAAACTCTTGCGGTCCGAGTTGATGGTCCGCCCGATGTCGAAGAAGCCCTTGAGCACCAGGTCCCAGTCGGCCCGGCCGTAGGGCTGCTGCGGCCGGTAGCGGAACGGCTTGCCCCAGAACTCGCCGGGGTTGGGGTCAAAGCCCAGGGCCTGCGGCAGGTGGAAGCGGTACTCGGCGCTGGCGACGACCACCGTGTCGCCGGCCACCACCGACTCGTCGTACCCGCGGACCGTGTACATGCCGCCGACCACCTGCTCGAAGTTGGGGATCAGGCGGTGGTCGAAGGCGTGCTGCCCGCGGCAGGACAGGGCGATCTCGTGGGCCAGCGTGGGCATGCCGCCGGGGCCGGTGTCCTCCCAGCGGCTGCGGAAGAAGACCGGCTCGAGATAGAACGAGTGCGACAGGTCCCAGCGGAAGGTGTACCAGTCGTCGTCGGGGTCGAGGCGGCCCAGCCGGTCCAGGTCGTTCTTGTCGGTGTCGGCGATGGAGGGAACGTTGAACTCCACGCCCACCTCCAGGCGCGTCGAGGCGATCTCGGTCACCCGGTCGAGCCGGACGCCGACGGAGGGGATGAAGAAGTTGTTCTCGCCCTTGATGTCGACGGAGGTGTTGTTGACCTCGATGCGTTCGTAGCGCGCGCCCAGGACGACGTCGACAAACGTCTCGGCCCGCTGGAAGACGTTGATCGCCGACTCGACGCCGATCGACCAACTGTCGCCCTCGAAGGTCTCGCTGGCGAAGCCCACGTCCGACGCCTCGTAGGTGCTCCACGAGGCGAAGGGCCGCAGGCGGATCCAGTCGCCGACGATCGGGAAGTCGTACGACGCGACGACCGCGTGCGAGGAATCGAACCCGGCGGTCACGTAGTCGATGCTGAGGATGTCGTCGTTGTTGGTGAGCTGGTTGTGCACAAAGCCGAAGCGCTCGCGCCACTCCGAGGTCTGCTCGGTGCCGGTGTTGCTGATCTGGAAGTACACCAGCCACGGCTTGTTCTCGGTGACGAGGAAGTCCAGCGCGGCGGTGCCGGGCTCGGCGCCGACGGCCAGCGCGACGTCGACGCGCCGGCCGGGGTGGCGGTTGAGGCGGAAGACGTACTGGTCGAGCAGGTCCTTGCGGAGCAGGTCGCGGCGGGTCTGGTCGTCGGGCGAGTAGGGCGCGACGGGCGCGTTCTCGCGGATGCGCCGGTGCAGCGGGTTGTTGATGCGCTCCTCGAAGGGCACGCGCTCGCCCGAGGCCAGCGTGCGCACCTCCGACACCACGCCGGCGCGGATGATGAGCGTGAGCGTCGTCTGCCCCGGCCGGCGCAGGTCCCTGCCCCACTCCGGGTCCTCGTCGCCGCCGGGCTCGAACTCGCGCTCCGACGGGCTGACCGTCACGCCGATGATGCCGAAGGCGTTCATCTCCTCGACGACCGCGCGCTGCACCGCGGCGAGGGCGCGCGACGAGTACCGCATCGCGGGCTGGAGCGGGATGTCCATCAGCGACAGCGTGACCGTCTCGACGCCGCCGCCGGGCGCGACGTAGCCGTCGTCGGTCAGGCCGAGCGTCACCTGGGCCTGCAGCAGGTCGTCGATCGACGGGAAGCCGGGGTGCGGGCGCTCGAACTCCAGCAGGAACACGCCGACGAGGAACGAGGGCTTCTCGGTGTCGGCGCCGGCGTCCTCCGCCCCGCCGCGCAGACGGGCGCCGTCCGCGGCGGGCGGGGCGACGCGCGGCTGGCCGGGCGCGGGCTCGCCGGGCGACTGGCCGGGCTGGGTCTGCGCCGACGCGGGGGCGCACAACCCCGCGGCCAGACCCGCCACCGCGACCAACGCACACACCATGGAAAAGCTTCGTCCCTGCCGACGGCTCGACACCGCCGACGGCCAACGCCCAGACTGCTCGCGCATGCCGCCTCCTGCTTTCGCGCCGGCCGAACACTGCGGCTCGGCACGCACATCACCCGTGCGCGGCCGCGCTCCGCGGGCCGTCCACGCTCCGAGTGGACCACATATTCGGCGACACCCTACCGGACGGCTTGCAAATCCGTCAAGTCCGCGTTCATGTGGGCATCTATCGCGGCTTGAGGTAGGGTGTGGGCGTCAGCGCGCGCTGCACGGCGCGGGCGACGCCGTCGTCCCTCGGCAGGTCCGGCGCCGAGAACGCCAAGCGGAAACCCACGTCCGCGTACCCCTCGCCCGCGTCGATCGGGTCTATCTCGTACGGGACGAACGGGTCGATCTGCAGGTGCGACAGCGCGGACGACCCGATCACGCGCAGTTGTTGCGCGTGGCCCTTGGCTCTTTGAATGGCCTGCGCGGGGTTCTGGGGTGCCGGCCATACGTCGGTCGTGACCAACTCTGCGACATTCCCCAGAATATGTGGTGCGTCATCCTGAAGCCCCGCGCCGGCGGGCGCGAAGAACAGCCAACCGTCGTCCCACCGGAGCGCTTCGCCGCATTCGAACGCGAAGGGGAAACCTTGCGGGATGAACGCCCCGGCCGCGGCTGGTTCGACCAATCGTCCCGACGCCGCCTTGGCGGCGATGTGGTCGCGGTAGCGCGCCCAGCGTGCGTCGCGCAGGTTTGTGCGGCCGGGCAGCACCTCGGGTTCCAGCGCGCGGGCCAGCGCGGTCCACTCGGCGACTGTCGGCAGGCGGCAGTTCAGCAGCGAGGCGATGTACGCCGCGGCGGCGGGCCGGACGTGCTGCATCGGCGAATCGGGCCCGGGCTTGGCGGGCGCCTGGCCGGGCGGGTAGTCGGCGCCGGCGAGGATCGCGGCGGGGGAGAGCCAACTGGGCGCGGGCTGAACGACGGGGAGTCCGTGCGCATCGGCGCCCCAGACCCATGAGCGAGGACCGGCGCGGGTGTCGTTGAGCGGCGTGAAGTGCGGCTGCACCTCGACGAGGGCACGCTCCGCGCCGCGCGCGGCGACGATCGCGCCCACCTGACCGACGGTGACCTCGTGCGTGGTGACGAACGCGTCGCCTGAATCGGCCGAGACGCGGACGAACTCGACGCTCACGCCGCCCGCGCCGTTGGCACCGGGGAGCGTGAAGAGCACGCGCCCGTCGCGCTCGACGGCCTGCAGGCCGACGCCCGCGGGGCCGTGGAGGTTGGGGTCTGCTTGCGCTGCGCCGGGCTGGGCGCCGTCGGCGATGGCTTCGAGCGTCCGCACGGTGGGGAGCGAGCCGGCGAGGTAGCCGACGCCGCCGGGGAGGACCGCGGCCTGCTCGACGAATGCGCGGATGCGCACGCGCGCCGCGGGGTCGGCCAGACCGGCCACGTCGTCCTTGAGCGCCAGCAGCAGCAGGTTGTAGCGGACGCGGCCGTCGAGCATCGCGGGGTTGACGCCGAAGGCCTCCATCGCCGCGCCGGCGGCGCGGAGCGTGTCGTCGTCGGTGACGGTGTTCAGCACGCGCATCAGCCGCTGGCGCTGGCCGGTGCGCACCTCCTCGGCCAGCGCCTGGGCGCGCGCGGCGTCGGGGGCGGCGCGGGCCGCGCCGAGCAGGAGCGGGCGCAGGTCGGTCTCGGCGCGCAGGTCCGCCGCGGCGGCGGGCCAGGGCGAGGCGGGGCGCTCGCCGAGCCTGCGCCAGGCCGCGAAGAGTTGCTCGGGCCGGGCGTCGCCGGCGGCTCTGGCGGCGTCGAGCAAGGCGGCGGAATCGGAGAGCGCGGCGATGCGTTCGAGCGCGGCGACACGGTCGGTGACGGGGGCGGCGGCGCAGGCCACGGCGGGCTCGCGGAGCAGGCCCTCGCGCGTCCAGCGCGCGATCACGGCGCGGGGCGAGGCGTCGCCGCCCTCGTCGAGCGCGCGAGCCGAATCGAGCGCGCCGCGCAGGGCGGAGAGGTCGGCCGCGAGCGCTTCGGCCCGCGCGTACCACGCGGCCAGTCGCGTCGCGCCCGATCGGGTCTCGGTCTCGACGGCGGGGTCGTCGAGGACCGGCGCCTGCGGGTGCACACGTGCGACGACGCGCGCGAGCGCGGCCTCGCGCTGGGCGCGGGCGGCGTCGTGCAGGGCGGGGCCGATCACGGCGACGCGCGCGAGCGTGGCGGGCGGCGCGGGGAGGCGGCGGTCGAGTTCGTCGAGCCAGCGGCTCAGTTCGCGTTCGCGCTCGGCGAGGTCGCGCGGGTCGAGCGTCGCCGCGCGCGCGTGCAGGGCGTCGCGCCAGGCGCGCCACGCGCCGGCGATGGAGGGCGAATCGGTTGACGGCTGCGCGTGCGCGAACGCGCCGCCGCACAGCGCCGCGGCCAGCGCGAGGGCCCGAAGCGGGACACGGACATGGAGAGATGGTGCGTTGGGCATGAGTGGGGTGCGCGGGCGTCGCGGTGCGCCGGATCAGCGGGCCTGCGAGGCGAACTCGTGGGCCCGCGTGATGATGTCCGGGTCGAGGTTGTAGGGCACGTCGCAGACCAGCGGTACGAGTGCGGCCGGCGCGCGGATGCAGGCCAGTTGGGAGGGCAGCGGGATGGGCACGAGCGCGTCGACCCACGGGCGGCCGCGCGGCGTGACGAGCAGCACGCCGCGGAGCGCGGGGATCCACCATCGGATGACGGCGAGCCACGCCGAGAGCGCGTGCGCGTCGGAGAAGTCCTCGGGAACGGGCAGGCGGACGTGGCCGGTTCCGGAGGCGGAGCGCCGGTCGGTGGTCGGCGCGAGTTCGCGCTGCAGGGCGTAGAGGCAACGCGCCAGGCACTCGTCGGCCGAGGGCTGCGCGCCGTGGAACGCGCCCAGGAGGCGGGCGACCGGCGGGCGGTCGTCGCCGAGGAAGAGCACGTCGGGCGCGCCGGCGCGGGCTTCGTCGATCGCCGCGAGAAACTCGTCGCGTGTCGCGGCCGCGGCGCACGCGGCGGCCAGCGCGTCGAGCCGGCGCACCGTCGCGGGGATGGCCGCGACGGCGCCCGCGGCGTGGAGTTCGGCGCACAGCACGAGCGGGTAGCGGTCGCGCCCCTTGGCGTCGGCGCTGGGGAGCACGCGGCCGACGATGAGGATGTCGTCGCGCGTCGAGAGGGACCACAGCAGCGTGTGGTCGAACGATTCGAGCTGGTCGGCCGAGGCGTCGGCCCGCCACGCGCCGGACTCGATGTTGGAGCGGATGCCGTCGGCGTAGAGGATCCGGCGCGCGTCGATGAGCGCGGGCGAGGTCAGGCGCGGGTCTTCGAGATGGTCCTCCCAACCCGGGTGCTTGCCGAACGCCCCGAGCGCGACGCGCTGCGCGTCGTGCCCGTGCCCGCCCAAGCCAGAGAACAGCCGTTTGAACAGCGAGATGGAGCGACCTCCGACGGAGTGGCAAGCCGAGCGCGGGACGCGGGAGAGAGGGCCGGGGCCCGCGGACAGCGGAGTTTAGCGCGGCCAGCGCGAGGGGTCGGGCAGTTCGCGGTCCTCGAACGTGAGGCGGATCGTCACCGAACGCGGGCCGGACGGGAACATCACCGGCAGATCGACCTGCCACAGGCGCCGGTCGGCAGGGATGACGGGCCTGCCGTTGTGCGCGGCGACGAGCCACAGGCCGAGCCACGGGCCGGGGATCGACACCGTCGCGACGGGCGGCCCGTCCGGGTCGGACGGCGAGAGGAACTCGAGTTGGACGCTCGGGCCGGGGTAGTCGATGCGGCCCAGCGCGATCGTGCCGCCCGCGGGGCGGGCGATGCGCGGCTCGACGCCCTGTGCGCGCACGCGGACCGGGCCGAGCGCGGCGTCGGCGGCGATCTCGGCGACACAGGCGAAACGCTGGTCGGCGCGCTCGGGGAGGACGGACAGGAGCGCGGTGTTGACCGACGCGCCGGGGGAGCGCGGGTCGGCGGCGACCAGCGCGCGGACCTCGGCGGCGAACTCGGCGTCGCGCAGGGCGTCGGCCTCGGGCGCGGCGCTCGCGGCGGCGAGCGAGGGCAGCGCGGCGCGGGCCTCGACGACCTCGGCGGGGGTGAGTTGCCCCGCAGCGGCGTCGTAGGGCGCAAGGGGGAAGCGCGCGAAACGCGCGGCGGGCGAATCGGGCGCGGCCGCGGCGGCGCGCCGGGCGTCGCGCGTCAGGGCGCGCAGCGCGGCGAGCGTGCACGACCTCCACCAGCGCTGCACCAGGTCGGTCTCGCGCGCGTCGCCGAGCGTGGTCACGAAGTAGTCCTGCCCGGACGCGCCGGCGGGCGTGCGGAGCGAGGCCAGGAGCGTGGAGCGCGCGGCCTCGGCGTCGGAGCCCAGGGCGCGCCAACTGGTCAGCACGCGGTCGAACGCGCCGTCGAGTGCGGGGCTTTCGGCCGCGGCCCGGCTCGCGGCGGCGATGCGGGCCAGTCGCTCCAGCGCGCGGCGCGTCTCGTCGTCGGACGCGACCGCGGCGGGCAGCGCCTCCGCGGCCTGCTGCTGCAGCGACGCGGCGCGGCGGAGCGCGTCGCGAACGGCCGGGGCGCGCGGCGACTCGCCCAGCGCGCGGGAGAAGTCGGCCCACGCCACGCCGTCGTCCGGGGCGAGCGACTCGGCCAGACCGTCGGTCCACGCCGCGGCGTAGCGCCGCGCGAACTGCGCGCAGGCGAGCGCGGCGCGCTGCACGCGCTCGCGGAGCGCGGGTTCGAGCGCGGGCGTCGCGGGGTCGGCGGCCAGCGAGGCGGCGACGGCGGCGTCGCGGATGACCGGCGCGGCGCGGCGGGGGTCGAAGGCGGGGTCGATCGCCGCGCGGCTCGAGGGCGCGAGCGGCGAGACGGGCGGCGGCGACGGCGCGTCGGCCTGCACCGAGCGCGCTGCGGCGAGCATCGCCTGTTCGCTCTCGGGCGCGGCGGCGGCGTAGTCGCGCAGGGCGAGGGCGGCGCGGCGGCGGGAGGCGAGTTCCAGTTCACGCAGGCAGGCAGCGAGGCCCGGAGCGTTGGCGTTGGCCGCGAAGGCGGCGCGAAGCGCGGCTGAATCGGCGGCGAGTTGCTCGGCGGAGGACGCGATGGCGCGGGAGAGCGCGCCGGGGGCGAGGTCCGGCGCGTCGGCGGTTTCGCCGCGTTCGAAGGCGAGCTCGTAGGCGCGGAGTCGCGCGGCAAAGAGCGGCTCGACGCCGCGGCCGAGGTGCTCGGCGGACAGCGCGGCGGCGCGCGCGGCGAGGTCGTCGCCGCCGGCCGGGGCTCGCGACGGCGCGTCGGCGGCCTGTCGCAGCGAGTCGGCGGCGCGGGAGAGGTTGGGCGCGAGCGCGAGTTTGTCCGATGGGAACACCGGCGGGCTGAGCAGCGCGAGCAGGCGGGCCGCGTCGTCGCGCAGCCGCGCCGACTCGGTCACCGCGTCCTGACGGACCGCCTGCTCCAGCGGACGGCCGGCCAGCGCGGGCAGGAGCGCGCCGGCCTCGGCGGCGATCTCGCGGAGCGCGTCGAGCCGCTCGTGCAGGGCGTCGCGGTCGGAGGGCGACCTGCCCAGCAGTCCGACCAGTTCGGCCTCGGCCTGCGCGAAGGCGTGCAGGCGCGCGGCCAGACGACCGGCCGCGCCCAGCCCGCCGCCGGCGGAACCGGAGCCCTGCGACGCCGCCGCGAGGCGCTCGGCCGCGTCGGCGATGATTGAAGACAGATCGTGCGCGACCGACGGGGGCGGCCACGAGGCGGCGGCGTGCGAGTCGAGCAGTCGCTGGAGCGTGCGGGCGTCGTCGGCCGCGCCCTCGTTGAGGTACCCGTCGTTACCGAGCAGGGCGAAGCGCAGGAGCGGGTCGAGTTCCAGCGCCGGGGAGGGCGGGGCGGCGCGCCGCGCGACCTCCACGCGGATGAGTTGGGCCAGCGCGCCGGTCGATTCGGGCGACCAGGGGTCGTTCTGCTCGGCGTCGGCGAGCAGGCGGACGACGGCGGCCTCGACCAGCGGGCGCACGACGCTGGCCTCGAACGCCGCGCGGGCGGCGGCGGCGCGGCGCGACGCGAGCAGGTTGCCGCCGGCGTCGCCCACGATCAGCGCGGCGGGCCTGAAGACGGTGGGCACGGCGATGCGCTCGGCCGCGGTCTCGGCCAGCGCGCCGTGGAACGCGCCGATGCGCTTGTGCTTGTCGTCGATGGGCAGTGACTGGAGGGGCGCGGCGTCGGGGCCGGCGTCGCCGCGGTACTTGAAGTCCTCGTCGCTGATGATGGCCTTGGAGACGATGGGCAGGCGGTAGGGCGGCCGGCCGGGGATGACGCTGGGCGATCGTGCCTCGTCGATGACGCGTGCGATCTCGGCCCAGCGGCGCGCGGGCTCGACGGCGGAGCGCTGCAGGCCGCGGGCGCCGACCCACGTGAGCGCGCCGACGATCAGGAGCGTTGCGGCGCCGGCGCCCAGCACGGCGACGGCGCGGGCGCGGAGCAGGCCGGCGGTGTCCGCGGCGCGGGTCACCAAACCCCTTTCGGCGAAGACCTTGTGCAGGAACAGGTCCTTGAGGAACAGGGCGCGCTCGCGCTCCCAGATCCTGCCCTCGGGGATCCTGTCCAGGGGCACGTTGAGCGCGGCGGCGAGGTCGGCGTCGAGGGCCGCGCCCTCGCGGAGGGCGGAGGTGAAGTAGATGCCGCGGAGGAACAGCGGCCGGGCGGACCACTCGCCGGCGACGAACATGCGCTGCAGGTAGCGACGCAGACGCGGCGCGAGGCGCGACATGCTCTCGGGGAAGGCGAAGAGGGCGTCGACCTGGTTGAGGCGGCGTTTGCGCGGGTCGTCGGTGTGGACGGGGTCGATCAGCAGGCCCATGCGCCGGCGGGCCAGGCGCTGCTCAACGGTGCGGAGGTGCTCGTCGACCAGTTCGGGCCGGAAGGGCGCGTCGAGCGTGTCGGGGTTGCTCCAGCCCAGGATCTGGTTGGCGGCGCGGGGGTCGTCGGCGCAGTCGAAGAACTCGCGGAAGCCGTTGATGAGGTCGGACTTGGTGACGACGACGTAGGCGGGGAAGCGCACGCCCAGTTGCTTCTGGATGTTGTCGAGTTGCGCCGCCAGCCGCGTGGCCTTGGCGTCGATCGCCTCGTCGGAGTCGCGGATCAGCGAATCGGCGGGGATGACGAGCAGCAGGCCGTTGACCGGGCAGTTGGGGCGCGAGCGCCTGAGCAGTTTGAGGAACTCCTGCCACTCGCTGGTCGATCCGGGCTCGACGTCCTCGAAGAGCAGGCGGCCGGCGGTGTCGAGGATCACGGCCTGGTTGGTGAACCACCACGACATGTTGAGCGTGCCGCCCGCGCCCTGGAGTTCCTCGTGCAGGCCGGGTGGGAAGCCCACGCCGCAGTGGCGGACGGCCTCGGTCTTGCCCGACCCCGGCTCGCCGACCAGCACGTACCACGGGACCGAGTACAGGCTCTTGCCGGCGGAGCGGAACTTCTCGATGCCGGACTCGAAACTGCGGCGCAGTTCGTCGAGCCGCGCGCGGCGGGCCGGCTCGGCGATGCGCGACGGCCCGGCCGCCGACCCGGCGAGCATGCCCGCAAAGGGCGAGGCGCGGCGCTCGTCGCGCCGGGCGAGCCAGGCGCGCCACGCGAGCACCGCGCCGATCACCAAGGCCGAACCGGCCAGCACCGTGACCATCGCGGCAAGGCCCGCCGCAGCGCCCGCCACCGCCGCGAGCACGACGCACGCGCCGATCAGCACGACCAGTTGGGCGCGTCGCGGGAGCCGGAGGATGGCGGACCAGAGGCGGGTCATCGCGGGCCCCCCTGCGGCGCGTCGCCCTCGGCGGCGCGGATGATGACGTCGAGGCTGGACTTGAGTTCGGCGCGCTTCTGGATGTAGGCCACGGCGTTGGCGACCAGCAGCGTGATCGCCAGGCCCGCGGCGACGATGAGCAGCGAGCCCAGGCGGCGGGCGGGCGGCTCGGTGAGGTCGGCGGTGTTGACGTGCTCGTAGGCCTCGGGCGTGACGCGGGCGGTCGGGTCGGCGTCGATCAGCGGGCGCAGGCGCGCGGCGCACTCCTGCATCTTGCGACGGAGCACGTCGGGCTGGCCGGTGTACCAGCCGGAGAAGCCCAGGCCCATGCAGGTGTAGAACACCGCGATCTGCTCGGTCGCGGGGGCCGAGGTATCGCGGAGTGTCTCGTCGAGCCGGTCGAAGAAGTCCTCGTCGCCGCCGTCGAGGCCGCGCTCCTGCGCCAGCGAGGGCCACCTGGCGGCGTCGGGGAGCGCGCGGGCCGTGAAGTCGGCGAAGTAGAGCAGCACGGGCTCGGCGCGCGCGAAGGCCTCGGCCAGCCCCGCCCGCTCGGCGCGGGCGCGGACCTCGGCGAGCACGGCGACGGCCTCGTCGCGTGCCTGCGCGGCGCCGGGGGCCACGCCCTTGCGGATCGAGCGGTTCAACCGGCAGGCCCACTGGAACAGCGGCTCGCACGCCTGCGCAAGCGTCATGCGCGCGTTCCTCCGCCCGGCGCGCCGCGCAGCAGCGACTCGGCGAACGCCGCGACCGCGCCGAGCAGTTCGCGCTCGACCGACGCCGCGTCGCTCGCCGCGGCCAGTTCGGCGTACTTGCGCCAGCAGCGCGTCTCGTGCGAGACGACCAGGTCGGCAAAGCCGCGGCTGCTGCTCATCTTCGCGGCGGCCTCGATCTGCGCGGGCGCGAATCGTTCGGCGTGGCGCTGGGCGAACTGCCGTCCGGCCTGGCCGATGCCGGCGATGAGGGCCGCGGCGAGTTGCCGGAGCAGTTCGAGGTCGCGGGCGGCGTCGAGGTCGGCGCCCGGCTCGCCGCGCGCGGCGCGGGCGAGCGACGCGCGGATGGCCTCGGCCCGCTTGATGCTCGACGTGGGCGCGACGGCCCGCCACGCGCTCCACACCACGGCGTCGAGGCTGGCCGCGAAGTCGATCAACGCGGCGCAGATCGCCGCGGCCCGCGCGGGGTCGAGCGTCTGGCCCGGCGGCAACTGCAGCGCGGCGGCGAGCGCGGCCTCGGGGGACTGGGCGGGGGAGGTTGGCTGCGGGTCTGGTGGCACTGTGGAGTCCGCTCTGGCGGTGCACCGGGCAAGGGGTCGGGAGCGGACTTTATCGGGCCTTGGCCGCGGCCGCAACGTCCGCATACGGAACTGGTTGCGCGGGCTGGGGAGGCGATGGGGCCGCGGCGGGCCGCTGCCCCGGGGGGGAGCGGTCGCGGGTCTGCACCCGCACCGGGGATGTGTCGATGCCCCCGGCGCGGCCGCCTGTGGCCGAAGGGAGCAAGCCGATGAAGCGGATCGGACTTTCGGTGTGCGTTCTGGCGGTGGCGATCGGCGGCGCGGCCGGGTGCGCGGGGAGCGGCCGCTCCGCCGGCATGGCCGCGAAGGACCCAAACCATGCGCCGCCGGCGCGGCAGCGCGGGTTGATGGTCGCGGGCGACAGCATCGGGCGCGCGATGTTCAGCGAGAACCACCCGACGCTGGCGACCGTCCCCGAGCGGGACCGGTAGCGGGGGTCATCGGGCGTCGAAGAGGAAGGCGTCGGGCGCGAGGATGCGCAGCGCCTTGGAGGCGAGCGTCTCGCGCGGCGGGCGCGTGCCGCGCGCCGTGAACGCCAGTCGGAAGCCGACGTCGGCGAAGCCCTCGCTGGAGAAGAGCAGGTCGACCGGCACGCGCGTCTCGGGCGCGACCTCGGGCGGCGAGAGGGCCGAGCCGCCGATGGCGCCCAGCGCGTCGGGCGCGCGGCCGAGCGCGGCGTGGACGGCGGCGGCGGTCGGCGCGCAGGCGTCGAGCAGGTCGGGCTGATCGAAGACGAACTCGGCGACGTTGCCGACCAGGTGGCGCACGTCGTGGCGCGTGTCGGCGTTGACGGGCGTGAACCAGAGGACGCCGTCGTCGAAGGCGTGCGCCGTGGCGCGCTCGCCCTCGGGCACGCGCGGCGACTCGGGCAGGAGCACGCCCGCGTCGGGCCATGCGAAACTCGCCTTGTTCACGACCTGCGCCTGCATCGCGGCGACGTGGGCGCGCTGGGCGGCGAACGTCGCGTCGCGCAGGTTCCACGAACTCAGCGGGACGTCGGCCGGCAGCCTCGCCAGCGCGGCGCGCCACTCGTCGCTGGTCGGCACGCGGCAACCGGCCAGCCGCGCGGCCAGTACCGCCGCGGCGGGCGAGATCTGCTGGATCGGGTGGTCGGCCGTCGGCTCGCCTCCGGCCTCCTCGCGGATGCGGCGCGGGTCGCCGGCGCGGACCAGGGAGGGCGCGTAGGCGGGGCGCTGGGGCGTGACGTTGGCGTCGAGCCGGAGCCAGAGCGGGCCGTGCACGATCGCGCCCGCGGCGTTCCACGTCCACGAGCGCGGGCCGACCCACGTCGCCGTCGCCGGGTCGAAGGGCGCGAGCGTCTGGCGGAGTTCGTCCGTCTTTCGCGCGTGCGCGGCCATCTGCGCGAACTGGCCGACCGAGACCTCGGCGACGCCGAAGTAGACCGGCACGGTCTCGCCGGCGCGCTGCACCTCCAGGCGCGTGAACTCCAGGCGCGCGTTGCCGCTGGTGAAGATCAGCGTGCCCGCGGCGTCGGCCTCGCCGCGCCACCCGGCCGCGCCGGGCCCGAGCGTGAGCGGGTCGATCGAGGGCGTCTCGGGCTCGGCGCCGTCGACGAGCTGGGCGAGCGCGGCGACGCGCTCGGTCGCGCCCGGCGGCAGGCCGGCGAGGCCGCGCGTCTGGGCGAGGAAGGCCGACGCGGCGGCGCGCGTCGCCTCGTCGTCGCTGCCGGCGCGGGCCAGTGCGCGCCGGGCGTTCTGCAGCGCGAGGTTGTAGCGCAGGCGCGCGGGCAGCGCGTCGGTCCGGACGCCGAAGTCGGGCGCGGCGAGCGCGGCGGCCTCGAGCGCGGGCAGGTCGGCGGCGCGCGTCGCGAGCGCGACCCAGCGGGCCGCGAGTTGCGCGGCGAACGCCTCGGAGAGTTCCGCCGAGCGCGCCGGGTCGGCGATCGACTGCGCGACGCGCGCCAGACTGTCGCGCACCGCCGCGCCGGAGGCGAGGTCCTGCGCGTCGCGCGGCCAGTTGACCGCGGGCGATGACAGCCGCTCCCACGCGGCGACGGCGGCCTCGGGGCGGTCCGGTCGCGCATCGCGGATCCGCGCGACCAGCGCGCCGGGGTCGGACTCGGCGGCGATCTGACGCAGCGCGGTGAGCCGCTGCCGGAGTTCGCCCAGCGCCTCGGCGGTCGGCGGGGCGGCGCGCGACAGTTCGTCGGCCAGCGCCAGCGCCTCGGCGAGGCGGCCGGTGTCGGCGCCGTCCGCGGCGTCGATGAACGCGTCGCCGAGGTCGAGCCGGCGCTGCACGGTTTCGAGGCGCGCGACGGTGCGAGCCAGCGCGTCGAGGGTTGCCGCGTGCTCCGCCGCGGCACGTTCGATCGTCGGCCGGAACGCGGGCGCGCCGGGCTCGCCCGCCCGGGCCAGCGCGGCGGCGAGCGCGGCTTCGCGCTGCGCGCCCGCGAACGCCGCGGCGCGCACGGCCCACGGCGACGGTCGCGCGTCGGGCGGCCGCGCGATGCGCCCGCCGAGGTCGTCGTCGGGCGCGCCGGGGCCGAAGGCGCGCGCGGCGAAGTCGAGTTCGGCCTCCAGGGCCTTGACGGCCTCGCGGAGTTCGTTGAACTCCATCGCGGCGAAGCGCGCCAGCAGCGCGTCGCGCCCGACGAGCCACGCGGCGTTGAGCGCGTCGGACTCGGCCGAGATCACGGTGCGCTGGCGCAGCTGCTCGCGCACCTGCGCGGCGGTGGTCGCGAGGGCCTCGCGCCGGGCGGCGACGCGCGAATCGAGCAGCGACTGGATCGCCGCGACGTCGCGCCGCACCCTGGCCGCCTCGGCCTCGATGCGGTCGCGGTTCCGGCGGTTCCATTCCAGTCGCGCCGGCGCGACCGCCGCGGCGGCGGCACGCACCGCGCTGATGCGCGACGCCTCGGACGAATCGATCGGCTCGTTGATGGGCGGCGCGGCGAGCGCGGCCGCGGCGCGGTCGATGCCCGCGAGCAGCGCGGCGTCGTCCCACCCGCCCGCGGCGTTGCGCGGGTCCAGCGCGGGGTCGAGTTTGGCGTGCCCGCGCGCCTCGAACAGCCAGTCCTCCAGCGACTGGCGTGTGCGCGGCGCGGCGACCAGCCGCGCGTAGCGTTCCGACGAACGGAGCGAGTCGAGGTCGGTCTTCTCCCACTCCTCGCGGATGAACGTGCGGAGGCGCGTCGCCAGGTCCGTCGCGCCGTCGAGCGCCTTCTCGACCTCGGCCAGGTCCTGGCGCGACGGGGGCGCGCCGTCGGCCGCGCCCTCGGGCCGGAGCATCGCCGCCAGCGCGGCGGGGAAGCCCTTCACCACCGGGTCGCCGAAGGCGGCGAGTTCGGCGCTGGCCGCGGCGAGCGCCGACCACTTGGCCTCGACGCGCTCGATGACCGGCGCGGTGCGGAGGACGTCGTCGATCGCCGCGGCGACGTCGCCGGGCTGGACGGAAGGGTCGCCCGCGCCGGCGGGCGCGCAGGCGTCGGCGAGTTGGGCGGCGAAGGCCGCGGCGCGGGTCCAGCCGCGCTCGCGCCAGGCGTCGGCGGTTCTGCGGATCTCGGCCGCGCCGCGCCACTCGCCGCGCAGCGCGGCCGCGAGGCTGTTGATCGACTCCAGCAGCGCGCGTGCGCGCTCGACGCTGGCGTCGCTCCGCGCCCGCGCCGTCGGGATCGAGCCGAGCGTGGTCAGGTCGGCGCCGGCCTCGACGCCGGCCAGCGACCACGGGTCGGCGCCCTTGATGCGCGACAGGGCGTGCGGCTCGAGGATGCGGGCCAGGTCGGCGTCGGTCGCGGCGTACCACGCGCGACGCGTGCGGTGGCCCTCGATCGCCGCGGGCGGGCGCTGGTCGAGGCGCGTGAGCAGCGGGCCGTACCAGGCGCGGTAGGCGTTGCACAGGTCGCGCCACTGCGCCGCGGCGGCGTCGTTCCACAGCGTCTCGGGGAGCGGCACGGCCTGTCGCTGGCGCGCGATCTCGGCCACGGCGTAGACGCCGACGCCCCCGGCGACGAGCGCGACCGCCGCGGCGGCGACGATCAGCGGCCCGCGCGCCCGGCGCATCCGGCGCAGCGTGCCGACCCGCTCGGCGAGTTCGTCCAGGTGCGGGCGCGTGGACGCGCCGGACGGGTCGAGCAGTTGTTCGCACAGTTCGCGCCAACCGGCGCCGGCCTTGCCGAGCCGGTCCCACTCGGGCCCGGTCGGGAGCGGCAACTGGCCGCGGAACGGCTCGTGCAGCACCAGCAGGTGGATGATGCGGCCCACCGCCTGCAGGTCCTGATCGAACGACGTGTCGGCGTCGAGTTCGGCCTCGGTGGCGGGGTCGGCCAGCGCGACGCGCGGCGGGCGCGACGCGGCCCTGGGCCCGGCGGGCTGGCCGGGCGTGCCCGCGAGCAGCAGCACGTTGCTCGGCGTCAGGCGCCCGTGCGGGCGCGCGCCGCCCTTGGAGGCGCCGATCTGGCGCAGGCCGGCGATGACGCCCTCGACCAGCCCGGCCAGCGCGCGGGCGTCGAGTTGCGAACGCGTGCCGACGAACCGCTCGACCGTGCCGCGGGTCGCCAGGTCCGTGACCGTCCACGCGCCGAGGTCGGGCGCGGGGGACTCGCCGATCTCGTAGACCTGCGCCCACCGCGACTCGGCCAGCGGCGCGGCCTGCGCGGCGCGCTGCTGGGCGCGGGCGCGTTCGACGAACGCGCGGACCGCCGCGGCGGCGCGGGCCTCGCCCAGCAGCGCGGCGTCGGGCGAGCACGTGCGCACGGCGAAGACCGGCTCGTCGGTCGTGCCGACGCGCCGCGCCGACCACACCGCGCCCAGCGCGCCGCGGTGCAGTTCGGTCACTGTCTCGTACCCGCCGTAGATCGGCATGCTCGCTCCGCGCCCCGCGCCAGCGCGGGGCGAGACTCACTCGGCCCGCGTCGCGGCGGGCTCGGCCTGCTCGGGAACCATGAACACCACGGCGTCGCGCCGGATCTCGATCACGTACGGCGCGTCGTCGGGCCATTCGCGCGCGTGCAGCAGCACCGCCAGCCGGCGCGGGTCGTCGGCCCCCGGCCGGTCGGGCAGCCCGCCCGGCAGGTTGGCCAGCACGTAGAGCCAGCGCGCCCCCGACTTCCGCCACGCCGCCCACACGCGGTCGTCGGGCCCGATGCGCAGCGGCTCGGCGCGCTCGGCCCCGAACCGCACCGAGACCAGCCGGTCGCCCATCGCGGCCCGCGCCGGTGACTCGGGCCGCCAGTACTCGGAGATCGACGCGGCGTCCCACCTCTGCCGCTCGGCGTCGGTCAGTCCGACCACGTCCACGCGGATCGTCGGGCGCGACGCCGCCGACGCCAGCGCGCCGTCGAGCCGCACGACGATCTCGCGCCCGGGCACGGAGGCGCAGCCCGGCAGCACCGCCGCGGCGAGGAAGACAAGCAGGAGCATGCGTGTCATGGTCTGGTTTCCGGAAGGGGCGCGTCGGGCAGTTTATACGTGCCGCGGTCGCGGGCGGGGTTGGTGATACAGTGCCGCCCCGCCGCGGCGGCAGCGCACCCCCGGCAAGGAGCGAGGCATGAACCGGATTCTGCTGGTCGGGCTCGGGCCGTTGGGGCGGTTCGTGGCCAACGACGCGGCGAAGCGCGGCGTGGCCCGCGTGGTGGCCGCGGTGGACATCGACCCCGCGCTGGCGGGCAAAAGCGTGGCCGACGTGGTGCGGGAGTATGGGTGCTCGGAGCGGGCGCCGGGGCGAGGCCGTGCGCCGAACGAATCCGGCTCGCCACGGAGCGACGGGGTACCCGGGATTCACAGATCGATCGACGACGTGCAGAACTGGGCCGAGATCGACTGCGCGGTGGTGACGACCTCCTCGGACCTTGCGCGGTGCGCGCCGACGTTCCGCGACCTGCTGTCGCGCGGCGTGAGCATCGTCAGCACGTGCGAGGAACTGCTCTACCCGTGGCTGCGGCACGGGGCGCTGGCCGACGAACTGCACGCGCTGGCGGTCCAGCACGGCGCGCGCATCCTCGGGACGGGCGTGAACCCGGGGTTCATCATGGACGCGCTGCCGGTCGCCGCGACCGCGGTGTGCAGGAGCGTTCGCGCGGTGCGGTGCTGGCGCATCCAGGACGCGACGACGCGGCGGATCCCCTTTCAGAGGAAGATCGGCGCGACGCTCGACGACGCGGCCTTCGCGGCGCGCGTGAAGGACGGGTCGCTCCGGCACGTCGGCCTCGGCGAGTCGCTGCATTTCATCTCGCACTACCTCGGCCTCGGCGTGGTGCGGTGGGAGGAAACGCTCCACGCCGTCAAGGCCGAGCGGGAGATGTCGTGCGGGCTTGGCGTCATCCGCGCCGGGTGCGCGGCGGGCGTTCGGCAGACGGCGCACGGGTGGAACGCGGCGGGCGAAGAGGTCGTGACGATGGAGTTCGTCGCCTCGATCGGGCAGCCGGGCCCGCACGACCGCGTGGTGATCGAGGGCGAGCCGCGGATCGACCTGCGGATCGAGGGCGGGGTGCACGGCGACGTGGCGACCAGCGCGATCACGCTCAACGCGATCGACTCGCTGCTGGTCGCCGCGCCGGGCCTGCACACGATGGCGACGGTGCCCGTCGTGCGTTGCAGCCCGGCCCGATAGACAAGTCCGCAGAGGCCGCAGGAGCCGACACGGAAACACTGAGCACGAGCGCGCGCCGCGTCCGTTGCGTGCCTGCATCCTCGTGGCAGGCCGCCGAGATTCGTTACGCCTGGTAGGGCACGGGGCTTTCGTCTCCGCGCCACGGTGTCCTACTCGGTGAACTCCGTGGACCCGACCGAGCGGGCACGGTCGGAGCGGGGCAGTCGCCTGCGGGCGCCATCGACCACCCTCTCCCAGTCGAACGCCGGGCCGGGGTCGATCTTGTTCTTCTGGATGTGGTAGTGCCCGAGCAGGCCGCGGTAGTCGGCGAGTTGATCATCGGGCAGGACGTCGGTGATCAGGTTCCGCTGCGCGTCGCGCGGGTAGTCGCACGGCAGGTTGGGGAAGATCGCGCACAGCGCGGCGGTGAGTTTGATGAGCGAGTCGTACTGTTCGTTGGTCAGGTCGTACTGCGCGAGTTGGCGGCCCTGGATGGTGCCGACGATCATCGAGTCGCGCGCGGCGTAGCCGACGAAGTTCGGCGTGCGCACGCCGCCGTCGCCCATCGACTCCGGCAGCGTGATGCGCACGCGCGACGGGTTGCCCGTCGCGCCGCCTCGGGTCTGCGCGTCGCTCATGGGCAGGAACTCGCGCGTGTACCACCCGGACAGGATCCGGTCCTCGCCGGGCGGGTACGCGCCGATGTGGGCGATCTCGATGCCGATCGAGCGGTCGTTGCTCGTGGTGGCGTGCCACGCGCGTTCCTTGAGGTCGAGGGTCTGGTAGATCGTGCCATCGATGTCGAGCATGAAGTGCACGGACAGGCCGCGGATATCGTGCAGCACGCGGAAGCACTGGCGCGACGTGCCGCAGACATCATAATGAATGACGAACTGATCGACGACGCGCTGGAGCGTCGGCAGGTCCCACCCGCCGCCGCGGACGCGCTCGAACTCGTCGAGAGTCAGCGGCCCGGCGCCCTGTTCGTTGAGTTTGCCGGCGAAGCGCACGCCGTAGCGGGCGGGCGTTTCGGGGCTGCGGCCCGCCGCGGCGGGCGGCGACCACGCGGCATCTTTCCAGGGGACAAACCTCCGCTCGGTGCGGTAGGCGTCGTATCCGCCGGGGTCGGTCCACAGCACGACGGGTGCGCCGGTGTGGAAGAGGCGGCCGCAGACCATGATCTCGTCGCCGCGGCGTGGGTTCTCGGCGCCCGGGCGCGCGGCGCAGGCGGGGAGAAGGACGAGGAGGAGGGCCGCAGATGTGCGCAGATGACGCAGATTCGACAGCATAGAAGCAGGTCCACGGACGTGACGGAGTGGAGATAGAGGACACAAAGGGACAAGGGCGACGAAGTGATCGAACCGGTCGCAGGTTACCATGCGTTCCATGAGGCGGGTGCGGCCAACCTGGGCTCTGGTCTCCGCGGCGAGCGCGGTGGTGTCTGTCGCCAGCATGACCGGAAATGCCGCGACCGGCATGGGCTGGTGGAACTGGCAATCCAACGACCGAAAGACCCTCGTCGTTGACGGAAAGATCGCTTCGCGTTACGGGGTGCGCTGGTCCATCGATCGTGGCGGGGTCTACTACCTTCATCAACAGGACATCCCGGCCCTGAGCGGCATCCCGCTGCCGGGGAACTTCTTTCAGATGCGACCGCCCTCGGCTTGGATGCCGCGGGCGTCGATCGCAACCGGACGCCGCGAGGTCATCGTGTCGTTCCGGACCGTTGGTGTGCTGGGCGTGTTGGGTTGTGTTGTTGCGTGGAGGCGCGCGCCGCGCGGCACCGGGACACTGCGCCAGATGTGGTTCTGACCTGGTGGGACTGGCGGTCGGCGTGTGTCCTGAGTGTGGGGCGAGCAATGACGGTAGAGGGACATCGGATGGAGCCGAGCCGGAGCAGCACGGTACTCTTGCCGCATGCTCCCCCCTCCCCCCGACCGCTCGCACATCCTGACCGAGCAGCGGAACCCGCGGACCATGCGGCTGCACGAACTGTCGGTGCGCGAGTGCGTCGATGTGATCGGCGAAGAAGACGCGGCGGTGTTCGAGGCCATGCGGGCTGCGCGGCCCGCGCTGGCGGCGTTCATCGAAGCCGCGGAGGCGGGATTCATCGCCGGTGGTCGGCTGATTTATGTGGGCGCGGGCACGAGCGGCCGGCTCGGCGTGCTGGATGCATCCGAGTGTCCGCCGACGTTCTGCACGCCGCCGGAGCGGGTCATCGGCCTCATCGCGGGCGGAGACTCTGCGCTGCGGAAGTCGAGCGAAGGGAAGGAAGACGACCCCGAGGGCTCGCGGGCGGAACTCGCGGCGTTGAATCTTTCTTCGCGCGATGCTGTGCTGGGGATCGCCGCGGGAGGCACGACGCGGTATGTGCTGGGCGCGCTGGAGATCGTCAAGGGCCTGTGCGCGCGGTGCGTGACGGGCCTGCTCGTGTGCACGCCGCTGTCGAGCAGGCCCGCCGCGGCGGACCACCTGATCGTGATCGCCACGGGGCCCGAGGCGCTGACGGGCTCGACGCGGATGAAGGCGGGCACGGCGACCAAGATCGCGCTCAACACGATCTCGACGACGCTGATGATCCGCTCGGGGAAGGTGTACCAGAACCTGATGGTGGACGTGCGCGCGACGAACGCCAAACTGCGCGACCGCGCCGCGCGGATCGTTTCGACGCTGACGGGGCTGCCGCGTGAGGAGTCGTTCGCGCTGCTGGACCGCGCGGGCGGGAGCGTGAAGGTCGCGGTCGTCATGCAACGGCGCGGCGTAGACTCGGCCGCGGCGGAGAGGATGCTGGCGCAGGCGGATGGGCGGCTGGAGCGGCTCTGACCTAGAAGTCCCTCCCGTGCAGCCCGTCCCTTGTCGCCTCGACGGGAAAACTCGTGGAGCCGTGCGGGCGTGTCACGGCGCGGCTCAAGTCGAAGTCGGAGCGCTTGGGACTGCGCACCGATCCATCCGCCAGAGCGCAGGGGAAGACCGTCCTGGGTCCAAAGCCTCCCGGCCCGGTGATGTCCGCGATCAGCAGTCCCTTGAGGGACGGGTAGCGCACGTCGAACATATGCGTGGGCGCGAAGTACGACGGCTGGTTCCATATCTCTTCAGCGTCGTCGCGCCAGTAGGGCGGCGAGGCGAAGGCCGTCGAAGTCAGCTGGTACACCGATGCAATGATGAACTCGGGATACCCGAGCACTTCCTGCAGGTACCCCGATGCACCCGGCGACTCGATCGCCGACCGTGGAACATCGGCATACCGGGGTACGACGAGACTCGCCCAGAACCAGCGTTGGCTGCGGAAGTACACCGCGGGCAGTTGAAAGCCGTTGATGGCCACGGGCCCGAGCGGGTCGCCCCGGGTGCCAAAGTACGGCAGGGCATCGTTGTTGGCCTGACAGTACGACTCAACGCCGGCAGCGAGTTGACGGATGACGTGCAGGCGCCGGGCGTCGTGCGAAGCCCGACGTGCACCGGCGATGGCCGGGAGCGCGACCGCCACCAGAACCGCCATCACCACGATGCAGACCAGGACCTCGATGATGGTGAAGCCGGCGACCCCGGCGGGGCTCCGTCTGGGACGGGTCGGGGCCGACGCCCGATTGCCGGGCGGCCACACGCAGAGCAGCCAACCCAGCATGGCGATGAGCGACGCGTTCCGCACGGCTGCCGCGAGCACGTCTTTCTCCGCGGACACACCCGGGAACAGGCCCAGGCACCCGCATCGCGGGGCATCCGGAGACCCGAGTAGACGCCCAAGCGCGACCGAGAACGCCCCAAGTGCAATCATGCCGCACAGCACCGCGGCACGTTCGTACAACCGGAGCAGCAGCGCGGCGCCGATGGCCATCTCCAGGGTCCCAACCCCGATGGCTGCCGCGAGCACGAGAGCATCGATCCGAATCGCCTCGGGCAGAAGAAACGCGACCACCCTCGCGAAGAGCACCGGCTCGGCGATCTTGCCGGCTCCCGCCAACACGAACACCGCGCCCAGCAGCGTTCGCAGGGCCCATCGAAGGGTTTGCAGGCCGAGCGCTCGCACACTCAGAACTCCAGCATCGGAAACCGCTCGTACGGCGCATTGAGCAACTGCAGCGCTTCGAGCCACCAGCGCCGCGTCCGAGGGTCCTGAAAGTACAGCAGCCTGACCGGGTACCGGTCGCCGCGCTCGAACTCGGCGATCACTGCGACAGACGCCACGTTCAACGAACCATGCCTTCGCAGGTGGTCCGCCGCACGACCGCCGGGCGGTACCCACCAATCCCTGTGTCCGCCGCCGGATGCTCCGTGCCAGACCTCGCCGGGCAGCACTCCGGCAGCGGCGGGCCAACTCAACGGAGACCGCGTGGTGACGCGGCCGAAGTTCACGGCGACGCCCTTCGGCTCTGTAGCGAAGGCCCGGACGCGGTGGCTTCGACCGCGGTTGTCAAGACTCCGGGTCCACATCTGGTCGTGCACGGCGTCGAACTCCGCGTCGCCCGGGTACGGCCTGCCGATGAACAACTCATAGTGCACCGGCACCCCGTCGCGCCGCATGGTCTCGGCGTCGGCAAGCCTGTACCCCAGGGATTCTCGCCACGACCGGTACGCGCTCACGTCCGGATCGATGAAACGGTGGAACATCAGTTCCGCTGTGTGACGCAGCAGCGCGGGCACGTCGTCCGGACCCGCCCCAACCCCTGATCGCTCGACGGTGGCACATCCGAGCAGTTCCGCGAAGTCGGCCGCACTGTGAAACTCCTGAACCGGTGCCGTGCGCACCGAACTGAACACGGCCTGTGCTTCGGCAAAGGACGTGGCCCGCATCGCCGTCTCATCGAGCGTTGACGATCGAGGCCGAAAGAGCCCTGCCCGATGCAAGCCCAGCACCACCGCGCCGGACGCGATCGAAAGCACGAGCAGGAGTCTGAGGCGTGTGCTCATCACCTCATCCATTCTAATCGTTGCAGATCGTGTTGCCCGGAGGCGTTGTACAGTTGAACGTCGCCGTGCAGCAGGTACAGGTCCAAGCGCCGCCGGCGACGCTGCAGCAAGCGCACGTTTCTCCGTAACCGCAGGTCGTTTGCACTGACCCTGCCGTGATGCACTTGGCGTACTGGCATCGGCACGGCCCCTTTGTTGTACCGGCGAATGCGACGGACAGTGCAAAGGTGCACACAGGCACGATGCCCCCTGCTGCGACCGCGAACGATTTGAACTGGCGATTCATGCGAACCTCTCGGTTATTGTGACTGTGCTCGGTTCACATATGTGCGTGATTCCAGATTACCCCCCCCCCCCCCCCGCCACTTGTCAAGGCCCAATGTTGTTCGTGCCGCCGTGCGCTTGTGTTCTCACTTGCCCCGGGTGCGTCACCGATTGTGACCGCACATAGGTTTCCAGCGACATCCGCGGGCATGGGGTGCAGCGGATCGCCGTGCATGATCGTGGCTGGCATGCCCCCGCACAAGGTCAATCGGCCGGATTCTCTGGGCCGACTCCCGCTCCGCCGACGACGCCGGGGTCTGATCGCTCAGCGACACGGCCCGGTCGATTGAAGGCCCCGCCGCGGCGGAAAAGATGTTGATGGAGGCGGGTGGAAGGCTGGAGGGGGCTTTGGCGGGAATCTGATGGCGGTCCACAGAGGGCTGAGAGACGGACACAGAGGGCACGGAGTTCAGTTGGAGAACTCCGTGCATTCTTCTGTGATCTCTGCTCCTTCTCTGTGGGCTCCGCGCACCTGCATAGTTGATCACGCCACGCCGCTCTCGGCGTAGCCCGCGGGGGCGTTGGCCTCGGCGATGAGCCGCTCGTGCTTGCGGAGGTACTCGATCACGGTTGTCACGACGGTCGCGTGGCTCCATGTCAGCGGGCTGACGCTGATGCACTCGCCGGTGTAGGGGTGGTATTGCTCGGCGAGCACCCCGCTGTCCTTGGCGCGTTTGGCGGCCCACTCCAGCAGCGGCATCGCCGCGCGGAGTTCCTCGAGCGTGCGGGCCTGCGCGATGCGGTGCTGGGCGTGCCAGAGCGTGCAGATGATCCACGGGTTGCCGGGCACGGCCTCGGTGTTCTGCCGCTCGACCATATGGTAGTAGTCGCGCTCGTAGCGTGCGCACCCGCCGACGTCGGTCTTGACCCACAGCCGCTCCCAGAGCGACTGCATCTCGCTGACGACCATGGGGTTGCCCGGGCGCAGCGCGCCGAAGGCGAAGAGCGCGTAGTTGGCGCTGTCGCGGGTCATGTCGAGCCGGTAGCCGGTCACCCTGTCGCCCTCTTCGATGGGCGTGGCCATGCGGGCAAAGCGGCTGGCGTCGGGGTTCCACAGGTGCCGGAGCAGGGCCTCGCGCATCCGTTCGGCCGCGTCGTCCATGCGCACGGCGCGCTCGTGGTCGCCGAAGTCGCGCGCGAACGCCGCGGCGGCGTGCAGGGCGCCGATCGTCGCGGCGATGGTGAAGGTGTGGACGCCGCGCCGCTCCTCCCACAGGTCCCAACTGGGGAGGGGCAGGCCGTTGGCGTCGACGTGGGCGCACATCCACTCGCCGGGCTGCGCGACCAGCGGGTTGTACAGCGGCTTGACGAACTCGACGTCACGGAAGGCCTCGAAGTGCTGGCGCAGGGCCCAGACCACCAGCGCGGTCTCGTCCTGCTGGATGGGCAGCACCTGCCTGCCGTTGAGGATCCAGGGGTGCCACGAACTGGCCAGGTGCCCGGCGGGCGTGTACTTGTGCAGGAAGAAGCCGCGCTTGTTGACCACCCGCGCGCAGTAGCGGAAGAACCCGCGCGACAGTTCGCTCTGGTTGGCCAGCGTGAGCGCGTGCGCGACCAGCGCGCCGTCGCGCGGCCAGCAGTACGCGTAGTGGTCGCCGGCGAAGTGCGAGATGTCCGAGTCGGTCGCCGCGATGATCGCGCCGCGGTTGTCGATCTGCGTCCGCAGGATCAACTGGCTGGTCATGAACAGTTCGCGCACCTCGGGCGGGAGGGCGGTGTGCGAGGGCGAGGCGATCCCCGCGTGCACGGCGGCGTTCGGGCCGTCGACGTCCTTACGCACCCACAGGCGCCAGTAGGCCTCGGTGCGCGAGATCATGCGGTCGAGGGTCTTGGTCTGGATGACGCGGTTGAGTTCGCGGACCCTCTCGTAGGAATCCCCGCACGCCAGCCAGAACGCCGCGACCGCCTCGCCGCGCGCGGGCACGCGCAGGTCGATGCCCACGGTGGCGTCGACCGACCCCTGCGCGATGGCGTTGCGCCCGAGCACGCCGTCCTCGGCGTCGCGCCAGGTGCCCTCGGCTCCGCCGACGCGCTTGGTGCCGATGGCCCAGTGGTCGACGCCGACCTGCCCGCCCTCGGCGGCGTTGACGAGGAAGTACGAGTCGTCCTTGTAGAGCACCAGGCCGCGGGTCTCGGGGTCGAAGTCGCAGGTGTCGCCGACGGGCGACTCCTTGATCGACAGGTCGACGTGGAAGAACAGGCGGACGTCGCGCTCCGGCGCGGTCTCGCCGCTCTCGGCGCCGCTCGCGGGCCGGGTATCGCGCACCGTCACGCGACGCAGGAAGGCGGGCTCGTGAAAGTCCACGGCGTCGTTGCAGAGCAGTTCCAGGCCCAGGCGCTGGTTGACCAGCCGTACCTGCGTCACCAGCGAGTGCTCGCGGTACGCGAGCGTCCGCTCCCACGACGGGTCCTCGATCCAGGCGAACTCTCCGTCGGCCCAGACGCCGAAGCGCTGCACGTGCCCGGCGGTGTGGTTGTAGCGGCCGACGTGCGGGTAGTAGAGGTCGCGCAGGCGATAGAACTCATCGAAGTTGATGAGCAGGTCGCCGTTTCCGACTGGGATATCGCGCGGCATGGGTCCATGGCCCCGCAGAGGTGGTGCGTGCATACGCCGCGCGGGGCCGCGCGGCACGTTCGGTCAGGCCGCGGCGGCCAGGTCCTGCGCGGCCCGCGCGGGTTCCGGGTCGGCGGCGGGCTCGTCGGCGACGGGCGGGGGCGGGGCGGCGTCGGCGGGCGGCGCCCCGGGTTGCGGCGCGGCGGCGCCCATGGCGTGGATGCGCTGCCGCACGTCGCCGATGAACGAGATCCGCAGGCCGAAGTTCTCGCCGACCTTCACGGCGTGCCCCGAGCCGATCGGCTTGTTGTTCACCAGCAGCGAGAGCTCGTCCTCGGCGCTTTTGGGCAGTTCGATGATCGCGCCCGGCACGAGGTTCACCACGTCGGCGGTGCGCATCTGCCGGTCGCCCAGCAGCACGATGATGGGCACTTCGAGGCTCAGGATGGAGCGAACGTCCGAAGGCATGGGGTGTATATCGGCGGTGCGCCCGCCGCGGCTGGAACTCCCGATCTTTCTCCGAACGATATCGGTCCGGCCGCCCGCGCAGCCGCGACGCCCGGCGCTCAGGCGTAGCGGCCGATGATCAGCGTGACGTTGTGCCCGCCGAAGCCGAACGTGTTGTTCATCACGTAGTCCACGCGGCGTTCCCTGGCGTGGTGCGGGACCAGTTCCAGGTCCATGTCCGCGTCCGGGTGGTCGAGGTTGATGGTCGGGGCGATGACGCCGTCGCGCACCGCGTGGATGCAGGCGATGGTCTCGATCGCGCCCGACGCGCCCAGACCGTGCCCGTGCATGCTCTTGGTCGAACTCATCATGAGTCTGCCGCCGCGGCTCTTGCGGGCGTGGTCGCCGAAGAGCGTGGTGACGGCGAGCGCCTCGGCCTTGTCGCCCAGGGGCGTGCTGGTCCCGTGCGCGTTGACGTAGCCGATCTGCGAGGGGTTGAGGCCCGCGTCCTCCAGCGCCCAGCGCATGGAGCGCATGGCGCCCCGGCCGGCCTCGTCGGGCGCGGTGATGTGGTACGCGTCGCCGGCGTTGGCGTGCCCGACGATCTCGGCGTAGATGGTCGCGCCGCGCCTGCGGGCGTGCTCCTCGGTCTCGAGGACGAACACCGCCGCGCCCTCGGCGAGCACGAAGCCGTCGCGGTCCTTGTCGAACGGGCGCGAGGCCTTCTCGGGCGCGTCGTTGCGGGTCGAGAGGGCTCGCATGACGGAGAACGCGCCGACGCAGATGGGGCTGATGGCCGCCTCGGCCCCGCCCGCGAGAACCACGTCGCACTTGCCGCTGCGGAGCAGTTCGACCGCGTCGCCGATGGCGTGGCCCGAACTGGCGCACGCCGTCGCGTGCGCCGTGGCCGGGCCCTGCAGGCCGAACATGATGGACAGGTTGCCCGCCGCGGCGTTGACCATCAACTTCGGCACCGTGAACGGGCTCAGCCGGTCGGGCCCGCGCTCGTGCAGGATGCCGACGCCGTCCTCGATGGTGGTGATGCCGCCGACACCGGAGCCGATGACGACGCCGCAGCGCTCCGGGTTCTCCTTGGCAAAGTCGATCCCGGAGTCACGCACCGCCTGCACGCCGGCGACCACGCCGAACTGCGCGAAGCGGTCCATCCGCTTGGCCTCGCGGTGGTCGAGCATGTCCGCCGGGGGGGTCCAGCCCTTGATCTGCCCGGCGATCCTGACGGTCCACTTGCTCTCGTAGCGGGCGAACTCGGGCAACTCGATCAGGCCGACGCCGCTGCGACCCTCGCGCATGGCGTCCCACGTCGCCCGAGCGGTGTGCCCGAGGTTCGTCACCGCGCCCATGCCGGTGATCACCACTCGGTGAGGATGTCGCGTGTTCGGCATGGCGTGCTCACGTCGTGCCGGCCGCTCTCGCGGCGGGTCGCGAGGGGAAGAACCGAGGGGTCAACCTTCCTTGCCCTGCGCCTGGACGATGAAGTCGATCGCTTGTCCGACGGTCTTGATCTTCTCGGCCTGCTCGTCGGGGATGTTGGTCTCGAACTCGTCCTCGAGTTCCATCACCAGTTCGACGGTGTCGAGCGAGTCGGCGTTCAGATCCTCCACGAACGAGGTGTTCCGGTTGATCTGGGCCTTGTCGGTGCCCATCTGGTTGGCGACGATCTCGATGACTTTCGATTCGATCTCTTGAGGGGTCACTGGCGCTTCTCCAAAGGGTCACTGACCATTCCCCCGGCCCGTCCCTGCTTCCGACGCCGGGATGAAACCCAGCCAAGAGGCCGCACCATCGGCCGGGCGACGGGTCGCAACCCGTTCGGTCCCGCCGGTGCGGTGCGAGGCAAATATAGCCTGTCCGCCGTCAAACCGCAAAGCCGCGGTCTTTTCCGGACCTCCCGGGGCCTCTTCGGGCGATTGTCCCTCTCGCGGCCGACCTCGGAGCGGGAGCAGCGCGCGGACCAGCGCCGGGCGGTCGATCCGAAACGCCCGGCCGTTTCGCGGAGTTTTCCGCACAGGTTCACAAGGCCTGCCGATTGGTCGATGCAAAGGGCGCGCGGCCTTGCTCGTTTGTGCCGCACTCGCCGCTGGACCCCCAACCCTCGGGGGGCGGCGAGCGTAGAGCAACAGGAGAGCCGTCCGCGCCCAGGACCGACGCGCCATGGCACGAATGCCGCACGAGCCCGAAGCCTTCGCCGAAACCGTCGCCGCGATGCTGCGCCGCCAGCAGCCGGACCAATCGATCAAACTGGTCGGCCCGCGCGAGCTGATCGTGGACGGCCGGCGGCTGGACCTTGAGAACCTCTTCCGGCTTGTCCGCCACGACCCGGACCGCGGCACCGAGATCGTCGAGCACTACCTCGACAACCTGTTCAACCAGGAGACGATGCAACTGGCTGCGGCGAGTTTCGACTTCGTGCGCCCGCGGATCATGCCGCGCATCCAGTCCGAGGCGATCTTCCAGCACCTGTCGCGCGAGCAGGTGGCGTACGTGCCGTTCGTCAACGGGACGGTGATCGTGTTCGTGATCGACCTGCCGCAGATGACGGTGAGCGTGACGACCGAGCAGATGGTGCGGTGGGGCGTGACGGCGGAGGAACTCGAGCAGATCGCGCGGAAGAACCTCGACCACTACCTGCCGGAGTTGAACTTCCAGATCGTGCAGAGCAAGGAGGGCGGCAAGGCCGCGATCCTCGCCGAGCAGGACGGGTACGACGCCGCGCGGGTGCTGCTGAGCCGGCTGTTCGAGAAACTCGCGCCGCAACTGGGCGGGGACTTCTACGTCGGCCTGCCGGCGCGGGACATGTTCGTCGCGCTCACGGGCGGGCCCGAGCCGTTCATCGAGCGGCTCAAGACCCGCGTGAAACAGGACTACCGCCGGCTGCCGTACCCCATCACGGCCGACCTGTTCTACGTGACGCGCGACGGCGTGGCCGGGACGCAGGCCGAGGCGGCGTGAACCCGCCGCGCGTCGGCCGCGGCGGTTAGCATCCGCGGCGGAGCGCGCCCGGGTTTGGTCTCCGCGCGTCGCCGCACACGCATGATCCTGCTCATCGACAACTACGACTCGTTCACGTACAACCTCGTGCAGAGGCTGGGCGAGATCGATCCCTCGCTCGACCTGCGCGTGGTCCGCAACGACCGCATCACCGCCGACGAGGCCGAGGCGATGCGGCCGAGCCACGTGATCATCTCCCCCGGCCCCTGCACGCCGAAGGAGGCCGGCGTCTCCAGCGAGATCATCCGGCGATTCGCCGGGCGCGTGCCGGTGCTGGGCGTTTGCCTCGGCCACCAGTGCATCGGCGACATGCACGGCATGACCGTTACGCGGCACGCAATCCCAATGCACGGCAAGACCTCGCCCGTGCAGCACGACAACCAGGGCGTGTTCGCCGGGCTCTCCAATCCGTTCATCGCCACGCGCTACCACTCGCTGGTGGTGCTTGCCGAGACGATCCCGCCGCCCGAGGCCGATGGCAGCGGGTGGAAGGTCTCGGCATGGACGGATGAGCCGGTTGACGCCGCGAACCCCCCCACCTCTCGCGGCACGCGCCGCGTGGTGATGGGGCTGCGGCGCATCTGGCCGCGCGGGGAGCAGCGGGCGCTGCTGGAGGGTGTGCAGTTCCACCCCGAGAGTTTCCTGACCGTCGAGGGGCCGAAGCTGCTGAGGAACTTTGTTGAGAGCGGCCGAGCGGTCTCTGCTGGTTGAGGTCGAGCGGCGGCTGGTCGACGCCCGGCACGGGCGCAGGTTTGACGCGGCGCAATGGAGATGCGGCCTGAAAGGCTGCACCGCGCGTAGCCGAGCGGTGGAGGTCGCCGCAGGCGGCCGACACCCCCGGGTTCGAGCGCGCGGGGGTTTGCTCGGTCTGGTCATCGTGCGCAGCCCGAAGGGCTGCTCGAAGCAAACGCGGCGTAAGGTCAGTTCCAGACGTACCGCTCGTCCCATTCGATCCTGTACCGGCGCATGAAGGCGCGCATCTCGGCCTGGTAGTCCGACTGCCGGTGATGGGCCTTCTGCGAGGCGATGTAGCGGCACAGCGCGGCAACGCCCGACTCGCCGATCGAGAACGCGAAGTAGCCGTCCTGCCACGCGAACGCGGGCTCGCGTCGCGCCCCGACCTTCATCCACTTCGACGAGTCACGCTTGACGTTGAGCAGGAGGTCTGACAACGCCACCGTCTTGCCGAGGCTCACGAGCAGGTGCACGTGGTCCGACGTGCCGCCCATCGCCAGCAGAGGAGACTCCATCGCCCGGCAGATGCCCCCGACGTAGGCATAGAGGTCCGACTCACGGTCAGGCCGAATCAGCGGCGCGCGGGCCTTGGTCGAGAACGTGACGTGAACAAGGAGGCGCGTCAACGTGGAGGCCATCCCGCCAATGTAACATCGAGCAGCCCTTCGGGCTGCGACACGACCCGGGCACGGGGCCGCGACGGTGACCGCGGTCCGGGGGTGTCGATCGCCTGCGGCGATCTCCACCCCCGGCTACGGGTTCGACAGCCCTTCGGGCTGTTGCTCTGCGTGTTGAGATCCCAACGCTCACACCGACTTGCGGCCTTGCCGCCAGCAATCCCCGACGACCCGGCTCCCGAAGCCGCGCTTGCCATCCTGCCCGTTTGCTGCTCTGCTGCTTTCCGCACTACAGTGCGGGCATGCTCCATCCCGCCCCCACTTCGCGCATCGCGCCCACGCTGGCCCGCGGCGAACTTGCCGACATCATCGCGCCCACCGCCACGCGCCCCGGCCACGTCGTCATCACATTTCCCAATACCAACTACCGCATGCACCTGATCCCCACCGCGCCGATCTCGACGCCCGTTGGCAAGCGGATCGTCGGCACCATCCGCGCCACGGCGCGGCGCGTCGACCTGGTCGATACCGGCGGCAAGTTTGTCGAGCCCGTCTACGGCCGGCCGCGCCGGGTGCAGGGCAGCGTTCTCGGCGGCGACGATCACTCGTGCACGCTCATCGTCGACGCGGGCATGCCCATCCACTGCACCATGACCGACCCGCGCCAGGTGCCGTCGCAGTTCGCCACGGGCGCGATGGTCGGTTTCGACGTGCTGGACGGCGCGACCTTCACGCCGCAGTGACGCCGCGCCGCGTGCGCGTCGGCGCGGGTTCGGGCACTACGCTTGCCCGATGAGCACGCTCAAGTCCTACAACCCGGCCAACGGCGAGGTCGTCGGCGAGGTGCCGGTCACGCCAGTCGAACAGATCGCCTCCATCGTCGCGCGGTCGCGCCGCGCCCAGCAGGGGCCCGACGGCCTCTCGGGATGGGGCGGCCTCTCCACCGCCGAGCGCGTCGAGATGCTCCGGCCCGTCGGCGCGCGGCTGGGCGCCCGCGCGGCGGAACTCGGCCGCCTGCTCACGCTCGAGATGGGCAAACCGCTGAAGGAGGGCATCGGCGAGGTCAAGGCCTGCGCAGGCGGCGAGGACGGCAAGGGGTGGGTCGAGGAACTCGAAGAGATCGCCGCGGCGATCGCGCCCGAGACCGTCGAGGACGCCCAGACGCGCTCGACGATCTACCGCGACCCGTACGGCGTGTGCGCGGCGATCACGCCGTGGAACTTCCCGATGCTGATGGTGCACTGGCAGGTGCTGCCCGCGCTGGTCGCCGGGAACACCGTCGTGCTCAAGCCCAGCGAGGAGACGCCGCTGATCGCGCAGGCGTACGCGGACGTGCTCAACGAAGCGCTGCCGCGGGACGTGCTGATCGTCGTGCACGGCAACGAGCAGCAGGGCAGGGCGCTGGTCGCGGCGGACGTGGACCTGATCACGTTCACGGGCTCGCGCGGCGCGGGCAAGCACATCCTCGCCGAGGCGAGCAAGGGCCTGAAGCGCGTGATCCTGGAACTCGGCGGCAAGGACCCGATGGTGGTGCTGCCGGGGGCGGACGTGCAGAAGGCCGCGGAGTTCGCCGCGCGGAACGGCTTCCGCAACGCGGGGCAGGTGTGCGTGAGCACCGAGCGCGTGTACGTGCACAGGGAGATCGAGAAACCGTTCGTCGACGCGCTGCTGAACGAGGCGAAGAAGTTCGCGCCCGGGCCGGGCATCGAGGACAGGGCCGCGATCGGCCCGATGGTGAACGCGCGGCAGCGCGACCACGTGCTGCGGCAGGTGCGCGAGGCGGTGAAGCAGGGCGCGAAGGTCGCGGCGGGCTCCGACGGCAGCACGCCGCCCACGGGGAACTTCGTCGAGCCGATCGTGCTGACGAACGTGACGCACGAGATGGAGGTCGCGCGCGAGGAGACCTTCGGCCCGGTGCTGACCATCACCACGGTGAACGACGACGGCGAGGCGCTGCGGCTGGCCAACGACACGAAGTTCGGCCTCGGCGCGGTGGTCTTCGGCGAGCCCGGCCGCGCGGCCAGACTGGCGCGGCGGCTGTGCTCGGGGATGATCGGCATCAACCGCGGCATCGGCGGGGCCAAGGGCCCCAAGGGCGGCACGCCGTGGGTCGGCGCGCGGGAGAGCGGCTACGGCTTTCACTCCGGCCCAGAGGGGCACAGGCAGTTCTGCCAGGTGCGGGTGGTGAG
>CALKJW010000009.1 GCA_937995595.1 uncultured Phycisphaerales bacterium
CCCACCAGCGCGAGCTGGCTCAACCAGGTCGAGCGCGTGTTCGCCGACCTGACCCACAAACAGCTCCGCCGCGGCGTGTTCACCAGCGTCGCGGCACTCGAAAAAGCCGCCATCGACTACATCGAGACCCGTAACGAAGACGCCAAGCCCTTCGCGTGGACCGCCGACGCCAACGCCGTCCTCGGTCGCGTTGCCAAGAATCGTGCGGCTATCTCAAGGTCGGGACAGTAGCGGCAAACGCCCGCGGCTTGGCCGCGACGCCCTCCCTGACGGTCGGGCTGCCTATCGGCGGGCTGCCAATGCCGGGGCGTGTCACTCTGGCTTCCTCTCTCCCCATCGCAGATGGGGAGAGGTGCCCGAGCGGAGCGAGGGCGGTGAGGGGCGATTCACAAACCACCCCTCACCGGCTCGGCCTGCGGCCTTGCCACCTCTCCCCGCGCCCGCGGGGAGAGGGGAAGGTCCGGGCGCTTGCGGCGGCGGCGTGCGCGTCGCTGCTCGCCGCTCCCGCCGCCTCACACCTCGACGACCATCGCCACGCTATTGCCCCCGCCCAAGCACAACGCCGCGACGCCGCGCTTGCCGCCGGTGCGGTGCAACTGGTGGATCAGCGTCGTGAGCACGCGCGCGCCCGAGGCGCCGATCGGGTGGCCCAGCGCCACGCCGCCGCCGCAGATGTTCAGACGCTTCTCATCAATGCCCAGGGACTTGATGTTGCACAGCACCTGCGCCGCGAACGCCTCGTTGATCTCGAACAGGTCGATGTCCTTGGCGTTCAAGTTGGCCTTGCGGAGCGCACCGGCCACGCCCTCGATCGGCGCGGCGAAGATGTCCTTGGGCGCAACGCCCGAGGTGTGGTACGACACGATCCGCGCGATGGGCTTGGCGCCGAGTTTCTCCGCCGCGCTCATGCTCGCGACCACCAGCGCGGCCGCGCCATCGGAAATCTGCGAGGCGTTCGCGGCGGTGACGGTGCCATCGGGCGTGAACGCGGGGCGCAACTTGGCCACAGCGTCGAGGGTCGTCTCGGCGCGGATGCCCTCGTCCGCGGCGACGCCCGGCGACCGCTTGTCCATGCACTGCTCGCCGGTCAGCGCGACCATCTCGCCCTTGAACCAGCCGTTCCTGGTGGCCTCGGCCGCGCGCTGGTGCGACTGCACGGCGAATCGGTCCTGCTCGGCCCGGCTGATCTCGAACTTCTTGGCGATGTAATCGGCCGAGTTGCCCATCGCGCAGCCCTCGAAGGCGCAGCGCAGCCCGTCGAAGGCCATGTGGTCTTCCATCTGCGCGGGGCCGTACTTCACGCCCTCGCGCACACGCGCAAAGTGCGGCGCGGCGGTCATGTTCTCGAACCCGCCCGCCACCACGAGGTTGTTGTCGCCGGCCTTGATGGACTGGGCCGCGAGCATCACCGCCTGCAGGCCCGAGCCGCAGACCTTGTTCACCGTCTGCGCGCTGAGCGTGTCGGGCAGGCCCGCCTTCAGCCCGGCCTGGCGCGCGGGGTTCTGGCCGAGCCCCGCCTGCAGCACGCAGCCCATGATGCACTCGTCCACCTGCGCGGCGAGTTTCTCGACGCCGCCGATCGACTCCAGCGCGGCCCGTATCGCGTACGACCCCAGCACCGGCGCGGGGACCTTGGACAGACCGCCGAAGAACTTCCCGATGGGCGTGCGCTTCGCGGCGAGAATCACAGGCTGGCTGGACATGGCTGCTCCTGAAACCGGGTTGAACGGGACGAAAACGAGCGCGGCCGACGCTGGGCGGCGCGGTCCGGGGATGTTAGCCTCTGCCCGTGCTCGACCCCGCCCGACAACCCGGGGCCGCGCCGGCGGAAAACGCCGCGGCCGCGCCGAACCCTCCGGTGTTCCGCGTCGCGCGGTGGGCCGAGTGCGTCGCGCTGTTTGTCGTCGCGCCGACGGTTCTGGCCGTGTTCATGCGGCCGGGGCTGGTGTTCCCGGCGATCTGGACGCTCGGCCTGCTGTGCCTGATCGTCCTGGTGTTCGATCCCACCTTCGCACGCGGCCGGCTGTGGAACGCGCGCGGCGCGGCCGGCAGCCTGCGCGGCGTGCTGGCGCGGTTCGCGGTCTGCGCGCCGCTGCTGGCGGCGCTGCTGTGGTTGATCGAGCCCGACCGGCTGCTGGACCTGCCGCGAAGGAACGCGACGCTGTGGGCGGTGGTGATGGTCGGCTACCCGGTGCTCAGCGTGTACGCGCAGGAGGTCGCGTTCCGCGCGTTCTTCTTCCACCGCTACGGGCCGCTGTTTGCGCGGCGCGGCGCAATGGTCGCGGCGTCGGCCGCGGCCTTCGGCTACGCGCACGTGATCATGCACAACTGGTGGGCGGTCGGCTTCAGCGCGGTCGGCGGCGTGTTCTTCGGGTTCACGTACGCGCGCAGCCGCTCGCTGCTCGCCTCGTGCATCGAGCACGCGCTGTACGGCTGCTTCCTGTTCACCATCGGCTGGGGGTGGTACTTCTACGCCGGCTCGGTCGCGCGCTAGCCGATCCGCTCGGCCGGCGGCGGCATCTCGCCGTTGTCGACCTTGCGCTCGGCCTCGCGTTCATCGCGGGCGCGCAGCAGGCCAGCGCCCCACACGACGATCCACGCGACGGCGTAGCCCATCAGCAGCCACACAATGCCGACAACCGCGGCCGACCATCCGACCGTCGCGCCGATGACGACCGCGCCGATGACCAGGCCGACCGTCGCCAACGCGCCGGCGACCCATGGCCAGATGCGCCGCTCCTCGGGCACGATGCCGACGCCCTCGGGCATGTGCTTCTCGTGCTCGACAATCAGGACCTCGTCGAGCGGCAGGTGCGGCGGGCTCGGCTTGGCCTCCACCACGTGCGGCGGCACGGTGGGCCGGTCATCGTCCGCGATCGACACGTCGGAGCCTTCCCGCACGGGAGTGCCGGGGGTGCTCATGTGGCACGCTCCTTTCCGACTACGACTCATTCTACCGCCGCCGGGCTCCTGAGGTTCGCGCTCGACCGCATCAGGTCTACCCTTCCGCCCCGCCGAACCCGCGGCTTGGTCCGCCGCAGATCTCGCGGCGGCTTGCACAGCACCAGGATCCCCCCATGCCCCCCACCGCCGTCACGCTGCCCGCCGACACCAACCAGGCCCTCGGGCTGGCCAACTTCGCCCTCGACTTCATGTGGAACACGCCCGACAAGGGCGGCTGCGAGGCGGACAGGTCCGTCCTCGAGCGGACCGAGATGTTCCACACCGACGCGTGCCTGTGCGGCGTCTCGGCGATCGCGCTGGGCACCAACGCCCCGAACATCCTGCGCGACGAGGCGCTGCAGTACCGCGCGCCCGCCGCGGGCACGGGCACGCTCGGCGCGCCGCACGGCGCCAAGCGCGCGGGCGCGACCGTCTTCGGGTCGCGCGTCGAGGTCATGCCGGAGAAGGCCGTCGTCGCCAACTGTGCCGCCGTCCGCGAGTGGGACTCCAACGGCACCAACTTCGGCTACTCCGAGCAGCGCCCCCACCACCGCGCCGGCGAGTTCGGCCACAACGACTTCTACGCCGTGCCCCTCGCCGCGGCGCAGATGATGGGCAAGGACGGCGCGTTCGCCCTGCGCGGCATGGTGCTGCTCGACGAGATCCGCGGCCGGCTGGCCGAGGTGTTCAGCCTCAAGAGTTACAAGATCGACCACGTCGTGCACGGCGCGATCGCCTCGGCCGCGACCTTCGGCGCGATGCTCCGCGCCACGCCCGAGCAGATCGAGAGCGCGATCGGCATGGTGGTGGCGCACTACATACCCTTCCGCGCCATCCGCGCGGGCAAGCAGTTGTCCGACTCCAAGGGCGCCAGCGCGGCGATCAGCACCGAGGCCGCGGTGCTCAGCGTTCGCCGCTCCATGGCCGGGTTCCTCGGCCCGCGCGACATCTTCCGCAACCCCGAGGCGATCTTCCGGCTCTTCGAGGGGCCGGGGCAGTTGTTCCGCAAGGTCGAGTCGGCGGGCACGGGCATCCCCGAGGCCAAGGCGGGCAAGGCGTACGCGTCGCCGTTCGACCTCGTGCTCTCGCGCGCGGGGAGCGACTTTGCCGTCATGGGCATGCACTTCAAACTCGGCCTGTACGAGCACCAGTCGGCCGGCGCGCTGCAGGGCCTGATCGATCTGGTCAACAGGCACCCGCGGCTGCTGGAGGACCAGTCCGGCGACTGCATCGCCAAGATCGTCGTGAAGGCCTACGAGCCGGCGTTCGGGATCATCGGCGACCCCGCCAAGCGCGACCCGAAGACGCGCCAGTCCGCCGATCACTCGATGCTGTACCTGGTGTGCACGATGCTGCGCAAGATGCTCGAACTCCGCGCGGCCAAGCCGGGCCTGAAGTCGCTCGACTGGACCGACGTCATGCTCCTGCCGCACGACTTCGGCCCGACCGCCCTGCACGACCCGCTGACCCGTTCGCTCATGGACAAGATGTCGTTCGAGTGGGGCGGTCCGGAGTACGACGCCCGGTACCCCGACGGCATCCCGACCTCGATGGTCATCACCGATGATCAGGGGCAGGTCTGCGACTCGGGACTTGTCATGTACCCCGCCGGCCACGCGCGGAACACCACCGCCGACCTGCGCCGCATCCTCGAGCACAAGTTCCAGAGCCTCGCGATGCTGTCGCTGGCCAACCCGGACAAGAAGGCCGCGGCCGCGCTCATCACCCGGTACGCGGGGATCGGTCGCAAGACCGCCGCGCAGGTCGCGCAGATCCACGACTTCGAACTGACGTTGAAGGGGAAGTTCGACTGATCCGCACCGGGCCGATGCACGCCCCGCGTTGGCCACGTGCTACGCTGGACCCATGCCGCACGACGCGATCCAAGCCGCCGCGAACGCGCTCCGCGGCGCGCGGCGTGTCGCGGTGCTGACGGGCGCGGGCGTCAGCGCCGAGTCGGGCCTGCGCACCTTCCGCGGTGCCGGCAACCCCGACCTGCCGCCGGACATGCACGCGCTGTGGAAGGAGTTTGACCCGCAGACGCTCGCGACGCCCGAGGCCTTCGCCGCCAACCCGGAGATGGTCACACGCTGGTACGAGTGGCGGCGCATCGGCTGCCTGGCCGCCGCACCTAACGCCGCGCACGCGGGCCTTGCGACGCTGGAGCGGCTGCTGGAGTCCCGCGGCGGCGGGCTCACCCTCCTGACGCAGAACGTCGACCGCCTGCACCAGCGCGCCGGCAGCCGCCACGTGGTCGAACTGCACGGCACGATCATGGTGTGGCGCTGCACGCGCTGCGGCGCCCGCACCGAGCCCGCGCCCGAGCCGATGCGCGAGTTCCCGCCGCGCTCGGCGTGCTGCGAACAACGGGCCGCGTTGTTGCGCCCGGACGTCGTCTGGTTCGGCGAGATGCTGCCCGAGGACGCCCTGCGGGCCGCCGCGCGCGCCGCGGAGGAGTGCGACGTGTTCATGTCGATCGGCACCAGCAGCGTGGTGTACCCCGCCGCGGCGTTCGTCCTGCAGGCCGCGGCCAACGGCGCTAAGACCATCGAGATCAACCCCGAGCCGACGCCGATCAGCGGGCGCGTGGACTGGTCGATCCGCGCCAAGGCGGGCGAGGCGGTGCCGCGCCTGCTGGCGCTGCTGCGGGATTGAACGCCGCCCCGCGCGGGCGGTGGCGGCTCAGTCCAGCCCCAGGATCGTGCCGATCAACGCGCCGTACTTGACCGTCAACCCGGCGAAGACGACGCTGACGATCGAGATGAGTTTGATGAGGATGTTCAGCGACGGTCCCGAGGTGTCCTTGAACGGGTCGCCCACGGTGTCGCCGACGACGGTGGCCTTGTGGTCGTCGGAGCCCTTGCCGTAGATGTAGCCGCCGCCCCTGCCGTTGCGGACCATCTCCTGTGCGCGGGCGCGGAGCGTCTCGTGCAGTTCGACGGGCACCTTGTCGGCGGTGGCCGGGTCGCTCAGGAACTTCTCGGCGGTGATGCGGCCGTAGGACTCGATGAGTTTCTTGGCGTTGTCCCACGCGCCGCCGGCGTTGGCCATGAAGATGCCGACGGCAAAGCCGCTGGTCAGGCCGCCGGCCAGCAGGCCGACGACGCCCGGCACGCTGAGCATCATGCCGATCGCGATCGGGGCGAGGATCGCCATGACCGCCGGTACGACCATCTCGCGCTGTGCGCCGGCCGTCGAGATGGCGACGCAGGTGGCGTAGTCCGGGTACTCCTTGCCGCCCACGTCGATGCGTTTGGGCCACGACTGCGGGTCGGCGATCTGCGCCTCGGTCATGCCCTTGGCGCGCAGCGCGTCGCGGATGAGCGCGAACTGTCTGCGGCACTCGCCCATCATGCTGTACGCCGCGCGGCCGACCGCGCTCATGGTCATGGCGCAGAAGACGAAGGTGAGCAGCACGCCCAGGAACAGGCCGCCGAGCACGCGCGGGTTCGTCAGCGTGACCTGGTAGTACGCCAGCACGTCGGCGATCGTGCCGCGCGAGGCCGCGAGCACGTCGAGCGAGACCGCGTGGCTGTGCGAGCCGTGCGGGATGATGGTGGACACGGTCAGGTGCCGCTCGGATGTGAGCAGGAACGGGTCGTTGGGGTCGCGGTTCACACGCTCGCCCGTCGGCTCGACGCTGAGAGTAAAGACGTGGCCCCTGCGCACGACGTCCTGGAACGCGCCGTCGGAGGGCAACTGCCCGCGGTCGGCCAGCATGAGCGCGTCGACGTGGTCGCCCCCGCGCGCGCCCAGACCCGGCACAACCGAGGCGAACAGCCCGTGCCCCATGTACACCGCGTGCGGCCCGGCGGGCTTGGGCTCGGCCGTCGAGTAGACGTGCGAGGCCATGAACGAGCGCGCCTGCGTGGTCAACTGCGTCTGCACCACGCCGATGTACGCCGCGAACAGCGCGAGCGCCGTGAGCGCGGCCGAACCGATCGCAAAGCCCTTGCCCGTCGCGGCGGTGGTGTTGCCGAGCGAGTCGAGCATGTCGGTCCGCTCGCGCACGTGCGGCGGCTGGCCCGACATCTCGGCGTTGCCGCCCGCGTTGTCGGCGATCGGGCCGTAGGCGTCGGTCGCCAGCGTGATGCCCAGCGTGCTGAGCATGCCGACCGCGGCGATGGACACGCCGTACAGGCCCATCAGGAAGTTCTCCCCGCCGCCGGCGAGGATGTACGCCGCGAGAATGCCGACGACGATCGTCAGCAGGGCGGTCCACGTGCTCTTCATGCCCTCGGCGATGCCGGCGATGATGACGGTCGCGGGCCCGGTGAGCGCCTGCAGGGCGATGCGCCGGGTCGGCGGGTGCTCGTAACTGGTGTAGTACTCGGTGCCCTTGGCGATCAGCAGGCCCGACAGCAGGCCCGCGATGATCGATCCCCACAGGCCCACCCAACTCACCTCGGTCGAGCCGTTGAAGAGCATGTAGAGCAGGCCGAGCGAGCCCAGCGCGATCAGGCCGCTGGCGAACCACACGCCGCGGCCCAGAGAGGCCAGCAGTTGCGCGAACGTCGCGCCCTCCTGCGCCCGGACGACGAAGATGCCCAGAATCGAGCAGACGATGCCCAGGCCCGCCAGCGCCAGCGGCGCAACGGCCAGTTTCATCGCCGTCGCGCCCTGCTCGGCCGAGTCCAGCGCGGTCATGCCGATCGCCGCGGCCGCGCCCAGCGCGATCGCCGACAGGATCGAGCCGTAGTAACTCTCGTACAGGTCGGCCCCCATGCCCGCGACGTCGCCGACGTTGTCGCCCACGTTGTCGGCGATGGTCGCCGGGTTGCGCGGGTCGTCCTCGGGGATGCCCGCCTCGACCTTGCCGACCAGGTCGGCGCCCACGTCCGCGGCCTTGGTGTAGATGCCGCCGCCGACGCGGGCGAAGAGCGCCTGCGTGCTCGCGCCCATCGCGAAGCTCAGCACGATCGTGCTCAGTTCGACCATCTGCTGCGCGCCGCTGCCGTGGGTGATGCCCCACTTCTCGCCGAAGCGCGTCAGCACGAAGAACCAGAAACTCACGTCCGCCAGAGCCAGCCCGACGACCGTCAGCCCCATCACCGCGCCCGCGCGGAACGCGACGGTCAGGCCGTCGTTGAGCGACTGCCGCGCCGCCGCGGCGGTGCGGGCCGAGGCCGCCGTCGCCATCCGCATGCCGAACCACCCGCACAGGCCGGAGAGGATGCCCGCGACCGGGACGCCGATCATCGACATCACCGGCTGCAGGTTCAGGCCAACGCTCAGGACAAACAGGACGGCGATCAGGGCGACGAACACGCCCGCGACCACCGTGTACTGCCGCTTCAGGTAGGCCATCGCGCCCTCGCGCACGGCCCGCGCGATGCGGATCTGCTCCGCGTCGCCCTCCGAACGCGCCGTGACGCTCCTGGCGAACACGGCCGCCATCAGCAGCGCGGCGACCGCGCCGGCGGGGGCGAGGAAGTAGGGTGCGGGGACGCCCATGATCGTCTGGGCGAGGGCCAGCGGCGATTGCATCATGATCTTGACCTCCCGGTTGCCGTTTGGGGGCCAAGTCTATCCACCCGGTCGGTCAAAAGCAGACCGAACCCGGTCAATGCCGGGCGGTCCGCGGGTGATCCTCGAAACGGGCGTCGATGGGCCTCAGGAGCGGCGCAGCGACGCGCCCCCGATCTGCATCCCGTAGAACGACTTCCACACGAAGTACAACGACACGAGGAAGAAGACCAGCGACAGGCCGTGCGCAAACGTCACGCCGCCCATGCCGAACACGTCCTCCATCGCCTTGATGCTGATGGCCAGTTCGACCGCCAGCAGGCCGAAGAGCGTCGAGAACTTGATGACCGGGTTGAGCGCGACCGAACTGGTGTCCTTGAACGGGTCGCCCACGGTGTCGCCGACGACGGTCGCGGCGTGCAGGTCCGTGCCCTTGGCCTTGAGTTCGGTCTCGACGACCTTCTTGGCGTTGTCCCACGCGCCGCCGGCGTTGGCCATGAAGATGGCCTGGAACAGCCCGAACAGCGCGGTCGCCACGAGGAAGCCGATGAAGAAGTACGAGTCGTAGAAGGCGAACGCGAGCGTCGAGAAGAACACGCCCAGGAAGATGTTGAACATGCCCGACTGGGCGTACCTGGTGCAGATGTCCACGACCTTCTTCGAGTCCTCGACGCTGGCCTTGGTCGCGCCCTCGAGGCGGATGTTCTTCTTGATGAACTCCACCGCGCGGTACGCGCCCGTCGAGACCGCCTGCGTCGAGGCGCCGGTGAACCAGTAGATCACCGCACCGCCGGCGATCAGGCCAAGCAGGAACGGCGGGTGCATCAGGCCGAGTTTGTCGAGGTTCTGCTCCAGGCCGTGGGTCAGGCCGATGATCAGCGCGAAGATCATCGTCGTCGCGCCGACCACCGCCGTGCCGATCAGCACGGGCTTGGCCGTGGCCTTGAAGGTGTTGCCCGCGCCGTCGTTCTCCTCGAGGAACTGCTTGCCGTTGGCGAAGTCGGGCGCAAAGCCGTACTGCTGGCGGATCTCGTTCTCGATCCCCGGCTGGCTCTCGATGGTCGAGAGTTCGAAGACCGACTGCGCGTTGTCCGTCACCGGGCCGTAACTGTCGACCGCGATCGTCACCGGGCCCATGCCCAGAAAGCCGAACGCCACCAGGCCGAAGGCGAACACCGCCGGCGCGACCATCAGCGCGCCCAGTCCGAGCGTCGAGATGTAGTACGCCACGCCCATCAGCAGCATGATCGCGATGCCCAGCCAGTAGCCCGAGAAGTTGCCCGCGACGAAGCCCGACAGGATGTTCAGCGACGCCCCGCCCTGCTCCGAACTGGTCACCACCTCGCGCACGTGCCGGCTGTGCGTGCTGGTGAAGATCTTCACCATCTCGGGGATCAGCGCCCCGGCCAGCGTGCCGCAGGTGATGATCGTCGAGAGTTTCAACCACAGCGTCGAGTCGCCGTTGATCTGCGGGATCAGCAGGTAGCTCGCGACGTACGTCAGCACGATCGACACCGCGCTGGTGATGAACACCAGCGTCGTCAGCGGCGACTCGAAGTGCATGTGCGACGCGTTCTGGTAGCGGGCCTTGGCCATCGCGTGGTTCACGAAGTACGCGCCGGCCGACGCCACCACCATGATGATGCGCATCATGAAGATCCACACGAGCAGCTTCACCTGCACCGTGCCCGCCGCGGCCGAGGCCGCCGCGATCTGATCGGCCGTCGCCCCGGCCATGCTCACGCCCGCGGGCAGGTACAACTGCGGGAGGATCGCCAGCATGATGAAGACGATGAGGGCCACGCCCGTGACGCCGTAGGTCTCAAAGCCGTCGGCGGAGGGGCCGACCGAGTCGCCCGCGTTGTCGCCCACGCAGTCGGCGATCACGCCGGGGTTCCGCGCGTCGTCCTCCTTGATCTTGAAGACGATCTTCATCAGGTCCGACCCGATGTCGGCGATCTTGGTGAAGATGCCGCCGGCGATGCGCAGCGCCGCCGCGCCCAGCGACTCGCCGATCGCAAAGCCGATGAAGCACTTGCCAGCCAGGTTGCTGGGCAGGAACAGCAGGATCACCAGCATGATGAGCAGTTCGACGCTGATCAGCGCCAGGCCGATGCTCATACCCGCCTTGAGCGGGATGTCGTAGCACGGCCACGGCTTGCCGCGCAGCGAGGCGAACGCCGCGCGGCTGTTGGCGAACGTGTTCACACGGATGCCGAACCACGCCACGCCGTACGAGCCCGCGATGCCCACGAGACTGAACAGCAGGATCACGCACATCTCGAACAGCGACACGCCGACCAGCAGCAGGAAGTAGCCCGTCATCGCCGCGGCGACGAACGCCCACAGCACCACCAGGAACTTGCCCTGCCGGAGCAGGTACGCCTTGCACGTCTCGTAGATCAGTTCGCTGACCTCGAGCATCGAGCGGTGCACCGGCATCGCCTTGAGTTGCATGTAGATCCACAGGCCGAAGGCCAGCCCGAGCACGCACACGACGATGCCGCCCAGCAGCAGCGTGTGCCCGCTGTAGCCGCCGAGGAACTCGGCTCGCACCGGCGCGATCCCGGCGCCGACGTTGGCGCCGTTGGTCAGGTCGGGCATCACGATGTTCACTTCGCCGCCGGGCCTGTGCCCACCGGCCCCTCCGCTCCCCCCGCTGCCCGCCAGCGCGGGCGCCGCGCCCGGCCCCAGTATCAGCACCGACCCCAGCAACGCCGCCAAACAGGTCGCCCACCATCCGCCCAGGGCCGAGGCCCACGACTGCCGGTTCCAGGACAAGGCTGTGTCTCCGAAGAGGCCTTTGAAGGTTTGGTGTTGGGAGATCGGTCTGTTCGTCGCGGCGACAAAAACCGCGGAACGGCTGGAATGGCCCGCGACCGAATCGCGCGGCCATCACCCGGGCGCGGCAACCCCGGGAAGTCGGCCTTGTTCAACGAATGCCGCGGCGGCGGGGTCAGAAGCGCGGGCCGGAGGACTTCTTGTCCTTGTCTGCGCTGGGGCCCATGCGCCGGCCCTTGAGCGGGATCCCCGCCTCACGCATGCGACGGGCGATGGACTTGCGCGCGTCCCGACGGGCCCTCTCCGAGGGCTTCTCGTAGAACTCCTTGCGCTTGATGTCCTTGGTCAGCCCTTCCTTCTCACACAGTTTCTTGAAGCGGCGGAGCATCTGCTCGGCCGACTCACCCGCACGGGATTTGATCCGAATGGCCATTCAAACCCTCAAGACGCGTCAAAACGCCAGTTTCCGCCCCAAACCCCGGACAGGCCTGAAGTAAAGGCCCGCTTCCCGCACCGATCAACCCCCCACGCCCCCCTCGGGGCCGCCTCCACAGCAGAGATTCCGGCGATTCTGGCCGCTAGGCCCGCCTCGTGACGATCTACCTCTTCGAACGCCGCCGATCCCGTTCGCGGCCGCGGAGCGGCCCGGCCTCGGCGGCTTCACGAGGTCGAGGGTGGCCGGATGCCCGTGAATCGGATCCCCAGGTGGCGCGTCGCGGCAGGCCTGACGGCGTGGGTCGCCGTCACGCTCGCGCTGGCATTCCTGCTCATCGCCGGGTGCAGGGCGCGGGTCGAGCAGGCCGGGACGCGCCGCGAGGTTTCGGCCGCGTACCGGTTCCGCGCGCTCAGCGCCGAGGTGCCGGGCGGGGTGAGCGTGCACGCCGCGGCGGCGTCGGCGCACAGCGCGCTCCGGGGACGCGGGTACGTCATCACGCGGAGCGAGGTGAACGCCGACTCGGCCCGGATCGAGGCCCGCGCCCACGGCGACGGCGCGCTGGACAGGACGGTGGTCGAAGCCCGGCCCGCGTCGGACGGCGCGGTGCGCATCACCGTGACCGCCGAACCGCTGGGCGACGAACGCGCGTCGCGCGCGATTCTCGACTCGATGCTCGCCCGCCTGGGGCGATGAAACGCGGAGCGCCGATCAGCGCTCTGCGAGCGGCGCGTACTTCACGCCGTGCGGGCCGACGTACTCCGCCGTCGGGCGGAACAGCCGGTTGTCGGCCAGTTGCTCGATGACGTGGCCCGCCCAGCCGGCGATGCGCGACAGGGCGAACATCGGCGTGAACAGGTCCAGTTGCAGGCCGATGCAGTGGTACGTGGTCGCCGAGTAGAAGTCGACATTGGGGTAGATGCCCTTGGCCGCCTTCTCGCGGAGCATGACCTGCTCGATCGCCTGCGACTTCTCGTACAGCGCGGTGTTGCCCGTGTCCGCGGCCAGTTGCTTGGCCAGCGTCTTGAGGTACGTCGCGCGCGGGTCGTACGCCTTGTACACGCGGTGGCCGAAGCCCGCGATCTTGTCCTTGCGCTCCAGTTTGCCGACGATGATCCTCTCGACGTCCGCCACGCTCGGGATCTCGTTGAGCATCTTCATCACGTCCTCGTTCGCGCCGCCGTGCAGCGGGCCGCGCAGCGACCCGATCGCGGCGGTGAGCGCCGAGTAGACGTCCGACAGGGTCGAGATCACGACCCGCGCCGTGAAGGTCGAGTTGTTCAGGCCGTGGTCGGCGTGCAGGATCATGCACGCGTCGAAGGCCCGCTCCATCGTCGGCGTCGGCTTGGCGCCGTTGAGCATGTAGAGGAAGTTCGCCGCGAACGAGAGGTTCTTGTCGGGCTTGACGAGCGGGAGGCCGCGACGGTGACGGTCGAAGGCGGCGACGATCGCCGGCGCCTGGGCCAGCACGTTGAGTGACTTCTGCCGCGCCGAGGCGACGTCGTTCTTGTTCGGGTCCGGGTCGCTCATGCCCAGCGCGGAGATCGCTGTGCGCAGCATGTGCATGGGCTGCGCGGTCTTGGGGAACGACTGGACCATCTGTGTGATGAACGCCGGCGGCTCGTAGCGCGAGCGCAGGTCGGCGCAGAAGGCGTCGAGTTCGGCCCTGTTCGGGAGGCGCGTGTTCCAGAGCAGGAACGTCGTCTCTTCAAACGTCGAGTGACGCGCCAGCGCGTCGATCTCGATCCCCACGTATTCGAGTACGCCCTTCTCGCCGTCGATGAAGGACATCCGGGTCTCGGCGGCGATCACGCCCTCAAGACCCTTGGAGAAGGTACGGCCAGCCGACGGCTGGGCGGTGGCGACAGCGCTGCTCATGCTCGGCAATCCTCCCTGCAAACCCAACTATAGCGCCCACGCTGCGCGCCCGCGCCCGTGCAGACCGCAGACACGCCCCCGTCGCCCATCCGTGCCCGCGGTCGCGGCGGTTCCCTCCGCGGCCGCCGCTGGGGCCGGTTTCCCGCCGCAACCGGGGCGATTAGGATGCCCCCTGCATGCTCTTCCCGCTCGGAACCGACCGCCCGCTCAGCCGATCGCCGCTGGTCACCCCTGCGCTGATCGGCCTGAACATCGCGGCGTTTCTGGCCCAGATGGCCCTGCTCCGCGCCGACCCGGCCCGCTACCGCGAACTGCTCGCCGAGCTCTGGGTCTTCCGCGGCGATTTTCACTGGTGGACGCTGGTCACCAGCGCGTTCCTGCACTCGACCGACGCCATCTGGCACATCCTCGGGAACATGCTCTTTCTCTGGGTCTTCGGTCCCAACATCGAGGACCGGCTCGGGCGCGTCGGCTTCCTGATCTTCTATCTTCTCGGCGCGGCGGCGTCGGGCTGCACGCACCTGCTCTTCTCGACCAACCCCGCGATCGGCGCGTCGGGCGCGATCGCCGCGTGCACGGGCGCGTACATGGTCATGTTCCCGCGCACCACCGTGCGGTGCTTCGCGCTGCTGGTGGTGGTCGGTGTCGTTCGCGTGCCCGCGTGGTGGTTCATCGGCTTTGCGATCGCGTGGGACCTGCTGCTGCAGGGCAGCGGCGCGGCGACGCGCGTCGCGCACGCCGCGCACCTCGGCGGCTACGCCTTCGGCATCTCGGTCAGCCTGCTGCTGCTGGGGCTGCGCGTGGTGCCGCGAGAGCCCTTCGACCTGTTCTCGCTGGGCCGGCAGGCGTACCGCCGCAGGCAGATCCGCGAAGCGAGCCGGCGCGGCGCGCAGCGCGACGACGCGCGCCGCGCGCGGGCCGAGCAGCCCGACCCGCACGTCGAGAGCCTCGCCGCGGCACGCGCCGAACTCACTCGGCTGGTGTCCGCCGGCGATGCCGCCGCCGCGGGCGCGGCGTACCGGCGTCTGGCCGACCAGTACGGCGACCGACCGGGCGCGGTCACGCTGCCGCGCCGGCACCAGTACGACCTGGCCAACATGCTGTACGTCGCCGGGCAGTACGACCTCGCGGCGTACGCCTACGAGCGGTTCATCGAGACCTATCCGACCGATGGCGAGTGCGCGCAGATCCGCGCGCTGCTGGGGATCATCTGCGCCCGGCAGCTCAACGACCCCGTCCGTGCCAAGGCCCTGATCGCCGAGGCGCTCCCGCACCTGGAGGGCGACGCGCTGCGCCGCGCCAAGGACGAACTGGCCGGCCTCGGCTGAGCCGCCGCCCCGCTCCCCCGCCATCGCCGCCCCGCGCTACCGTCTGCCCATGCCACGCACACGCGTCAAGATCTGCGGCATCCGGGATGAGGAATCCGCCTTCGCCGCGGCCGATGCCGGCGCCGACGCGGTCGGGCTGGTCTTCTACCGCCAGAGCCCGCGGTTCATCGAGCCCGAGGAGGCGTGGGAACTGGTGGGCATGCTCCCGCCGTTTGTCGCCAGCGTCGGCCTGTTCGTCAACGCGGACATCGACCGCTTCATGAGCATCGAGGAGACCTGCCCGACCGACCTCTCGCAACTGCACGGGCAGGAGCCGGAGGACCTGGTCCGCCAGTGCGGGCCGAACGTCATCAAGGCCGTGCGCTTCGACCCGCAGACCATCGCGCGAGAACTCGAACGCTGGGACAAACTCGCCGAGGTCGACGCGCTGCTCATCGATGGTTCCGCGGGCGGCGCGGGCGTGAGTTTCGACTGGGCCGCGCTCGCGGCGGTGAAGGACCGCTCCAGCAAGCCGCTCATCCTCGCCGGCGGACTGAACCCGCAGAACGTGGGCGACGCCATCCGCGCGGTGCGGCCCTGGGGCGTCGATGTCTCCAGCGGCGTCGAGTCGGCCCCGGGCGTGAAAGACCCGGCTCTGATCGAAGCCTTCTGCCGCGCGGTGCGAAGGGCCGACGCGGAACTCGACGCATGACCGCGAGCGGGGCCAATCTCCTGCTCATCGGCCTTCGTGCCTCGGGCAAGAGCACGCTGGGTCGTCTGGTTGCGGCGCGGCTGTCGCGCCCGTTCATCGACCTCGACGAGCGCACCGCCGCGCGGCTCGGCGAACCGTCTCCCGCCGCCGCGCTGGGCCGCTCCGGCGAGCCGGCGTTTCGTGCCGCGGAGTCCGCCGCGCTCCGAGAGACGCTCTTTGGTTCCGGGCAGGTCGTCGCTCTCGGCGGCGGCACGCCCACGGCGCCCGGCGCGGCGGAGATCCTGCAGCGCGAGCGTGCCGCGGGGCGCGCCGTGATCGTCTACCTGCACGCCGCGCCGGATGTTCTTCGCGCGCGGCTGGCCGCGACCGACGTCGCTTCGCGTCCCTCGCTCACCGGGCACGGCACGCTCGAAGAGATCGAAGCGCTGTACGCCGGGCGCGACGGGCTGTACCGGCGGCTTGCGGACGTGGTGATTGAGGTTGAATCCACACCGCCGGACACGCTCGCCGACCGTGTCTCGTCGCTGGGTTAGCAGCCTTTCGGCGGTTCGCGGCTCGCTGGACGCGAGAGCGGGAAGGGGGCCGATTCGCGCCCATCGAACTCCGCTCGCACGATGCTCGCCGATCACTCCTTGGCGCGCGAGAGGTACGAGCCGTCCGCGGTGCTGACGCGGATGGTCTCGCCGCTTTCGATGAAACCCGGCACGCGGGTCTTCAGCCCCGTCTCGCAGGTCGCGTCCTTGAGTTGGTTCGTGACGGTCGCGCCCTTGATGCCCGGCGGGCAGTCGGTGATCTGCAGTTCGACCGACGCGGGCAGTTCGATCGTCAGCGGGTTGCCCGCGTGGAAGAGTACGGTCGTCTGCGCGTTGGGCCGGAGGTAGAGCAGCGCGTCGCCGAGCACCTGCTGCGGGATGACCACCTGGTCGTAGGTCTCGGTGTCCATGAACGTCGCGCCGTGGCTGTCGGAGAAGAGGTACTCCATCTGCCGGCGGTCGATGTCGACGACCTCGATCTCCTCGGACGGCTGGCAGCGCTTCTCGATCTGCCCGCCCGACTGCACGTTCTTGAACTTCACGTTCACGAACGACCGAAGGTTTCCCGGGTTGCGGAACTCGTAGCCCGAGACCACCCATAGTTTCCCGTCCATCTTCACGCCGTAGCCCGGCCGCAGATCGATCGCCTTCATGCTTCACGTCCCGTTGCCAAACCGTGTATCGTGTCCGACGCCCAAGCCCCCGACCGCCGGGCCGAGGCCCACCCCGGCCGAACGGGCCCGATGTTAGGCCGCGCAGCGAGCATGGTGAACCCGCTCTCCAAACTCCGCGCGTTGCCCCTCGGCCCGATCGCGGTCGCGGCCGCCCTCGCGTCGGCCGCGGCCGTGCTGGGCGGCTGCAACGCCGAGACCGGCTGGTTCCGCACGCCGGGCGGTCCGAGAACCGCCGTGGTCGTCAGCGTGCGCGACGCCGCGACGCACGAGCCGGTTCGCGGCGCGCACTGCGCCGCGGAGACCCTGAGCCGGAACCACCCGTTCTCCGTCGCCTCGATCATGTGGCAGACCATGGACAGCGAGAGCACCGGCCAGACCGACGGATCGGGCTCGGTGAGGCTGGTGGTCCTTGCCGACCGCCAGTACCGCCTGCAGGTCTGGCCCCGGGGCGGCGCGCCGGTGACGTTCTTCCACGCCGAGCCCGCGCCGCTGCCGTTGGGCGTGTGGCTCAGGGCCCAACTGCCGCCCGGATCGGACCCCGGCATCGAGGCCCGAATCGACCCGGCGCACTGACGCCGCGCACGTTCACACGTTCTTCACTTCGTCGCGCCGACCGTGAGCGCGGCCTTGGCGGCCTTGGGCGCCGGGGGAGCCTGCTGGTGCATCCGCCGGGCGCGGTGGGCCGACCAGTCCTTGACGGCGAGGTCCGGCGCATCGGGCGTCGCGGCGTGGACGCGGATGATGTCGTAGGTGTTGTTGCGCTGCGCCGGCGTGAAGCCCGCGTCGCGGATCAGCCGGCACAGCACGGCCTCGTCGAGGCAGTACGTCGTGCCCGCGCTGGAGACGACGTTCTCCTCCATCATCACGCTGCCCATGTCGTTGGCGCCGAAGGCCATCGCGACCTGCCCGACGTGCGGGCCCGTCGTCACCCACGATGCGCCGATCGAGTAGATGTTGTCGAGGAACAGCCGCGAGAGCGCCTGCGTGCGCAGGTAGTCGGTCGCGCTGCTCATGCGGACGCGCCGGCCGAACGACGGCACGCGCTCCAGCACCTGCTCGCTGCTCAGCGCGTTCTCGCCCCGGATCGTGCCGTTGAGGTCCGCCAGCACGTCGCCGGCGAACTCGCCCAGCCGCCCGGGCGCGGCGAAGTCCTCGTCGCGCGCGCCGAAATCCGGCACGCGCCCCAGCGGCGTGTTCTCACGCTGGAACGGCCAGGAGATGAACGCCTTGTAGTGGCCGACGGGTGGCGATTGGCGCTCCGCGGCGGTCCCGTCGCGGAGCGACGGGGTACCCAAGGCCCGGTCCTGCCACCGCCGGACCAGCCACATGTGGTGCACGCGGTCGGCCAGGCCCTCGATGTGCCCGAACATCATCGTCGCGCTGGTGAACATGCCCAGTGTGTGCGCGACGTACATCGTCGTCAGCCACGCCTCGGCGTCGCACTTGCCCAGGCCGATCTTGCGGCGAACGTGGTGAGCGAAGATCTCGCCCCCGCCGCCGGGCACCGAGTCGAGCCCCGCGTCGCGCAGCCGCACCATCACCCAGCGCAGTTTGGCCTCCAGCGTGTCGCCGGGCGGGTCGAAGAACTGCACGAACTCGATGAACTCGGGCGGGCTGAAGGCGTGCACGTGCACGCCGGGGAAGCGCGACCTGATGCCGCTCAGCAGATCGACGTACCACTCCAGCGGCAGCGCGGGGTTCATCCCGCCCTGCATCAGGATCTGCGTCCCGCCGATCGCGACCAGTTCGGCGATCTTGTCGTAGATCGCCTGCTTGTCGAGCGTGTACGCGTCGTGGTCGTCGGCGTCGCGCCGAAAAGCGCAGAACGTGCACCGCGCGGTGCACACGTTCGTGTAGTTGATGTTGCGGTCGATCACGTACGTCCGCAGGTCGTCGCCGTGCAGCGTGCGGCAGCGGGCGTCGGCCGCGCGGCCCAGTTCGTGCAGCGGCAGCGTCCGCAGCGCCGCAAGGCCCTGCTCGGGCGTCAGCCGCGCCTGCCCCGCGGCGACCGCGTCGAGCAAACCGGGGTCGTCGGCGCTCAGGTCCGGGTGCTCGGGCGGCGGGGTGTAGATGGTCATGGCGGGGCGCTCCGTGGCGAGTTTTCAGCGATTATTGAAAGTACACACTGTCGAGTCCACGCCGCATGTCTGCGGGCCGATTGCCGTCCGATAATGCCCAGATTGAGCAGAATCGGTCGAGGTCGGCGGCGTGAACTGGCCGCGACCCAATGATGTATCATCTTCTTGGCGGGCGTCGCCGAAGCGCATCGGTACCGACCGGAGTGACCCACACCCATGGCCAAAGCCGCGAACAAATCGTTCGAACAGCTGGGCATTCCTCTTCACGGCGTGGTGTACCGGGATGGGAACCACTGGGTATCCCACTGCCTGGAACTGGACATTGTCGGTCAAGGCCGCACGCCGCAAAGTGCCTTCAAGAACAGCCTCGAGATGTGCATGGTGCAGATCGAGGATGCGCTCGCTGTCGGCGATTTGCAGTCGATTATCCGCCCTGCACCGGCTGAGTACTGGGCATTGTTCTATCGCGCCGCAAGGGGCCCGAAACTCTGCGACCATGGGGCTCGACGTCCGGTGGATAGCGTCGAGTTTCGAGAACTCTGTCCGGCCGACTGAATGCCCGATCGCCCGCTCAAGTGCCGTGACCTACGCAGGCTGCTCGCGCAGTTCGGTATCGTGGAAGATGTGTCGCGCGGCAAGGGCTCCCACAGGATGTTCAGCGGCGTCGTCGATGGGAGGGAGGTTCGATATCCAATCCCCCTGTCACAGCGAGGGCGATGAACTCGCACGCCAGTATGTGAAAGCCGTTCGGCGCGCTTTCCGGCTCACAGAGGCCGACGGGACTGCTGACGAAGTCTTCTACGGCGATTGAACATCGAACTCGAACTCAAGCGGCATGCGGCTCCGTCTGAGATCGGGTCATCCCACCACCAACGAGCGCGCTGACAGAGGCACGGCGTCCGAGAACCGGGCCACTGACAAACCGCGCCGATTCTCACGGCACTCCGGCCCACAAGGGCTGCCCGTAAACCCTTATCCGCCAATGGGTTTTGTTGATCCGGCCGATCCCGGCTCCGCACGGCGCGCCGCCCGCTGGTCTCACGCGCGCCCATCGGAGACCCGCCCATGCCCCCCAAACCCCATGTCTGCGCCGCCGTTCGCCAACTGCGAGGCTGGGTGACGCTCGCGGCGACGCTCGTCGTTCTCGCGGGCATCACGCAGGCGCTGACCTTCGGCTTCGTGCACTTCACCGACGTCCGCACCGCGGCGATCGTGCCCGCCCCGCCCACCGACCTCACGGTGATCGGCGGCACCGCGCCGCTGCAGGGGCCCGGCAAGACGGTGGAGATCCCCGAGCACAACGCCCGCGCGGCGGTCGGCGGGATCAGGTCCTCGGCCGCGGCCGCGCCCGCCGCGGTCGATGTCAACACGGCGCGGACCGGCTGGGACCTTGTCCTGCACCGGGCCAGCGCGCTGGCGTGCGGCATCGGCGGCCTCGCGGCGGTCGCGCTCATGCTCATGTGCATGATGGGCGTGGCGGTGGCCGGCGGCGGCGCGGTGCCGGGCGTCGAGCGCGTCGTCACCGCGGCGGTGTGGTCGGTCGTCCTGGCGGGCATGGCCGTGCCGCTGGGCGACCTCATGCCGTCGCTGCCCGCGCCGGGCGTGTTCGTCGGCTACGAGTCCATGACGGCGCGCAGCGCCCTGTGGAGCAGCACCGGCGCCGGCGCGGCGGGCACGCTGGCGCAGTGGGTCGTCGCGCCGCTGGTCGCTTCCGCCGCCGCCGCGCTGATCGCGCTGTGGTTCCGCACGGGCGTCGCGCGCGGCGTCATCATCACCAGCGTCAGCGAACTGGACGAGATGGCGGAGCGCGAAATGGCGCAGATCCGCAAGCGCGGCGTGACCGCCGCCGTCGGCAAGAGCGTCGGTGCGCTCAACCGAGCGCTGGGCGAGAACGACACCCCGGCCCAGCCGCACCCGGCCGAGGACGCAGTCGATGCGGCGACCGAGATCGCCGCGTCGCTGGCGCGCGAGAGCGGCGGGCCGCGTCTCAACGCCGCGGGCAAACTCGTCGGCGGGCGCAGCGCGGTGGACAGTGGGTACAAGCGGCTGATCTGAGCGCGGCGGCGCGACGCACGCTCGCGGGTGCCTACTTCTTCGGCCGCGCCTCCAGCGGCAGCGGCGGGCTCCAGTCGGCGCGGGCGATGCCCGGCGCGGGCCAGCCCCACGTGTTGCCGTGCCTGTCCGCCCTGCCCGTGAAGTGCCGCACGATCAACCGGTGCAGCATGTCCATGTTCGGCAGGATGCCGTGGAACCCCGACGCGGCGGAGAGCACGCGGTCGCCCACTTCCCAGTAACTGTAATCGTCGGGCGTGACGCACACGACGCACCGCTCCGGCAGGAACGCCGGCAGCGCGCCCTCGAACGGCACCGTGCCGTCGCCGGTCAGCCGCCACTCCGCCGCGGGCCGCTTGGCGTCGCGCCAGTGGTTCACGCGGTCGTCCGACGCAAGGTCAAAGTCCGGCGTCGCGGCGGTGCCGCCGATCCTGAGCCGCACGCGCGTCTTGGACCCCACGCCCACCACGCACAGCCAGTCCTCGGGCTTGAGGCCGGCGTCCGACAGTTTGAACGACTCGATGCGGTCGCGGTGCGCCTCGGCCGCGCCGAGCAGGCTCTTGAACAACTCGCGCGCCTGCTCGGCCCGGTCCTTCGATTCCAGCCCGTGCAGGCGCACGAACTCGGTCAGCGTCCGCACCACGCCCGGCTGCCACGCCGCGGGGTCGTAGAGCGAACCGGGCACGCCCGCGGGCGACTGCGAGATCGCGCCCTTGAACCGCGGCAGGAGGTGGTACAGCGCGGGCGTGAGGCGGGCCGCCTCGCGGTCGCGAGAACTGGCGTCGGGCTGGCCGAGGTTCGCCGTGCCCGCGGCGATCTTCAGCACCGCTTCGAACGAGCCGCGGTACGGCGTCGCAAGCGTCGCCACCTTGCCGACGCGCGCCTTCCTGCCCAGCCGCTGCAGGCACCCCGTGATGACCATGCCGCCCATCGAGTGGCCGACAAGGTCGACGCGGGGTGAGTGGGCCCAGCCCTCGGCAACGTAATGTCGCATCAACTTCGTCCGCTGGATCACCTCGTCGATGAACTCGGCCAGCGCGGCCTCGATTGAGTCCAGCGGCTGGCGCCAGTCGTAGCCGAAGGGATACACCGGCGCCGGCCGGTCCTCCCTCTCGCGCAGGTTGTAGCGGAGTTCTTCGATCAACTCCCGGTACGCGACCTCGAAGACCTGGTCGGCCCGCACGCGCGCGGGCTGGGCCAGTTCGTACCACGCGCCGCGCGGGCTGTCCTTCATGATGTCCGGGTTGTCCGGGTGCAGCGTCGCGCGGCGGTAGTCCCTGGTCATCACGCTCCACACGACCTCCGGCGGGAGCGCGTACTCGTCGCGCAGGTACGTCGCGGTGATGCCGGGGACGACGACGACGGGGTTGGCAAGGGGCACGGGACGCTCCGAATGCGGGGCTCATGGGTTGGGGAACGAGTCCGTCGTGCCGTCGCGGTACACGATGCACCAGCGTGTCCTGCCCGATGGCAGCGTCTGAAGGAAGATCTCGACGATGTCCTCGTCCATCGGCGCCAGGATCGCCGACAGGTTCGAGTTCCGATCACGTCTTGCCGCGCGATCGTTCGGATCGGGCTTTGTAAAACGGATGTCCGCCGCCATACTCGATTCCTCCAACCAGTTCACCCTACTGTGCGCTCCGTGTCCCGAGCACGTACTCGATGACCCGGCGCACCTCGGGCATGCCGTTGACCAGTCTTGCCAGCCTCTCCTGGAGCCGATGCTGCTCCCGGAGGAGGCCTGTGATCTCGTCGGCTGACACCGACCGCGCTTCCGCTCCGCCGCCCTCCATCTGCACCGCCCTTTCAAGTTTGGCGGCTCGATGGAGCGTCGCGATCGAGAGCTCGATCTTGCTTGCGCAGTTCGCGAGGTCCGCAAAGTCCGCAAACGTCAAGGACTCCCCGCTCGGGCGGTACTCGCTTGTCTTGATGGCGGCGGGCTCGCTGTCAAGATCATCATTGAACACGATCAGCGGCACCGCCGGCGGCGGCACAGACTGTGATGCTCGGTTGAGCCGATCGCGCAACTCCTTGGCTCGATCGTCTGAGAGGGCCATGTCCTCCAAGGCCCGTGTGATGTGTACGAGCGCGGCGATTCGGTGTCGTGCCTCAGCCTCGCCTGCCGAGCGCTCCGAGAGGACTTTGGCCGTTTCGGCATCGCTCGCCATCAACGCCACGGCCGCCCTCGAACGGACGGCCTGCCTGCCGACCGCCAGCCGCTGGTACACCTCCACGCGCCCGCCCTGCTCCTTGATCGATTGCTTCCCGTAGCCGCCCACCTGGATCTCCGCCAGCACTTCGGGCGTGTGACTCGGGTCGTTGTGCTCGATGCACTTGAGTGTGTCGAGGCGGCCGTCCCGGTTCGTCGTGCCCGCCGCGTCCTTGTTGTCCGCATCGTTCACCACCCGCTTGCTCGTCGGCACCAGGAAGAACTCGTGGCGGAAGAACCCCGCCTTCAACTCGTACATCTGCGTCTGCGCGTTCTGCGCCAACGACAGGCCGATGGCCGACTGCGTCGTCGCCAGCACGTTCTCCCGGAGCAACTTCGTAGAGCACCCCGCGCACGCCGCCGGCGCGACCGCCAACAGCACAACCACGCCACGCCCCATGGCGCGTCGTGGCGTGCCGCAATTCCCGCCCCGCTCACCTCCGCCCGTCATGGCTGCTTCTCCCCGGCCTCTCTGCCCGGCCGGTCCTCCGACTCCGCCACCGTCTGCATCCGCACCTTGAGACCCGCGGCTCCGCCCTGCGCATCCACCAGCACTTCGGACCCTGCATCAACGCTCACCGCCTGCACGCTGGCCCAACCGACGAACAGGCCGTTGATCACCGGTCCTGCCCCGATCAGCGCTCCCGCCGCACGCACGCTCGTCACCTCGGCGACCGACCGCCCGTTGCCGGCCGGGATCGCGCTGCAGGCACACCTCGCGCTTGTGCGCACCACGCCAAGGCCGATGATCAGGTGGCACCGCTCGCCCGAACGTTCGACCCACGAGCAGGCCGACGCGCCGCCGATTCCAAGCACGCACAGGGCCATCGCGAAGTCGCACGCCCGTGCGAACGCACGCTGATCGACCAACCACGGATTCGTGCGGGCACGCTCCACCGTCTCACTGCTCCCTGAAGCGCTTGGGCGCCTCCGCCAGTTCCGAAAGGTCCAACTCCAGCGGCGTCTGCCCGACGATCGCGCCGACGGTGAACGCGCCCCAGGCCAGCAGTTCCAGGCGCGCGACGCCCCTGTGCACGCGCACCTCCTGCACCGGCGCGCCGAACGTCGGGTGCAGGTGGAAGGTCACCCTGTCGGGCATCGGCGACTCGCCGCGCGTCGAGCGCACTTCGAGCACCACGTCGTAGAAGTCCGGCAGTTTGTCGGACTCGGTAACGCTCGCCGAAAGCGCGTACCCGTCGCGCTCGGCCAGCCCGCCGAACCTGCCCTTGTTCGGGTCGTCGGTGCTGAAGGGCGCCGGCTGACCGGCCTGATCGCTCGCCGGCGCCCCGTGTTCGGCCGACGCGACCGCGGCGGCCGCGGGCGGGATCGCCGACTCGGGCGCGACGTCCGGCTGGGGCGCGCGGATCTGCCCGAGCGCGATCTTCCGGATGATCTCGATCGCGGCCTCGGCCTCCTTCTCAGTCTGTTCGACCTTCTTCTCGGTTTGCTCCACCTTGACGCTGAGACCGGCCGCGGCGGTCACCTGCCGCTCGACGCGCTCGACGCGTTCGGCCAGTGACAACTCCGCGCGGTGGAACGCGCCGGGAAGGTACGTCCGCGTGAGGGCGTATCCGAAGATGAACCCGACGACCGCGGAGTAGACGATCACCGCCAGCGCGAAACTCGCGGCCTGACCGGAGCAGTGCGGGCCGCACATCGTTTCCGCCGCGGTCTGGGCCAGCGACCACACGCGGTCAGGCATGTTGCGGAGTTCGACGAGCCCCAAGCCGACGAGGATCTTGGTGACCCAGTCCGAGACCTGCTCCAGGTTCGTGTTGGGCTGCTGGATACGCGTGCCGCCCCTGGCGTTGTCCTTCGGACCGGCGCCGTTGTCGGCATCGGGCGACTGCCGACCCGCGCGCGGGATACCGAACAGGAAGCCCATGCCGAAGCCGCCGGCCAGCGACGCCAGCGCCCACACCAGCGCCCCGGCCCACGCGGCGCCGCCGATCAGCGCGCCGAACCAGATCGCGCCGGTGCAGCCGATGGCCGACGCGATCAGCCCGGAACAGAGCACGCGGTACACGTCGTGCCTGACCTGTTCCCATTGCGAATCGGCAGCACGCGGCACTTCGACTTGCTGCGCGTCGATCCGGCCCTTGTCCAAGACGATCGGCATGCCGCTGCTCCCCACGTGCTCGGCCCGCGGCGGACGCCGCGCCGCTCCGAACGCGACACACGGGCCACCAGCGACGCCGGTTCACCGACTCGCCGTGAGCATACAGGCCGGTGCAGCATTTGCAAGCCCGACTCGCACTGTTTCATCACAATCGCGGCGCACGATGTATCTAACATAGTTGCTGATTGCTCGGCCTTTTTTGTTGATATACACCCGGATGCGGTGCTACGCGCCGGCGTTGAGGCACAGATATGTGCCATGCCGGGCGTCGAACGCACAGAACTGTGTCCTTCGCCGCGTTTGTCGCACAGTTTTGTGCGGGACCGGCTCGCCTTGGCACACTATTGTGCGAGGGGTCATTCGCCCGCGGACTGCCGGGCTCGGCCGCGGACGGCGCACGTCGCCGCGCGGCGGTACTCCAGCAGCGCGAGCAGATCGCCCGTCAGCGCGGCCTTCACGCTCGCCATGTCCGGGCACGAGTCGCCGAGTTCGTGCCGAAGGCTCGTCACCGGCCTGCCCGCCAGCCCGCACGGCACGATCAGGCCGAAATGATCGAGGTTTGTCGTCACGTTCAACGCCAATCCGTGCAGCGAGACCCACTTGCGGATGCGCACGCCCATCGCGCAGATCTTGGCCGGACCTGTGCCAACGAGCCGAGTGTCCGAGTTCTGCCCGGCCCCCCCGCCGCCCGCGGCGGACTTCTCACCTCGGCCAACCCACACGCCCGTCGCGGTCGCGTCGCGCTCGCCGCGGATGCCGAACCGCGACAGCGTGTCGATCACCGCCTGCTCCAGCAACCGCATGTAGTCGTGCAGCCGCAGGCCGAAGCGGTTGAGATCGACGATCGGGTACACGACCAACTGCCCCGGCCCGTGATAGGTGATGTCGCCACCGCGGTCGGTCTCCGCGACTCGCACGCCGCGGCGCGCGAGCAACTCGTCGCTAGCGAGCAGGTGGGCCCGCGCGCCGGGCCTGCGGCTGATGGTGATCACCGGCGGGTCGTGCTCGACCAGCAGGATGCGCGCGCCGGCTCCGCCCACCGCTTCGCGCTCGGCGAGCACGTCGGCGTGGTGCGCACACTGCACCTCGTACGCCGCGGCGTACTCCATGCGACCAAGATCGATCAGCGGGATCGGCACGACGGATCGTAGGTGCCGCGGGGCGCGGCTCACCGACGGTCACTCCGCGCGCACGCGGTTGCGCAGCACGCCGAACCTGCCCCCCACTTCGCCCTTCGCGCCGCCGATCTCGACCTCGACCACGTCGCCGGCCTTCAGCCACACCGGCGGCGTGCGCGCCATGCCCACGCCGCCCGGCGTGCCCGTCAGGATCACCGTGCCCGGCAGCAACGTCAGGCCGCGCGAGAGTTCGCTGATCAGCACCGCCACGGGGAAGAGCATGTCGCTGGTCGGCGCTTCCTGCATCACCTTGCCGTTCACGCGCGTCGTCAGTCGCAGCGCCTGCGGGTCGGGCACGTCCGCCGCGGCGACGATGTTCGGCCCCAGCGGGCAGAAGGTGTCGAAACTCTTGCCGCGCCAGAACTGCCCGCCCGAGCCCTGCTTCTGCCACCACCGTGCCGAGACGTCGTTGGCGCAGCAGTAGCCGAGCACGTGTTCGAGCGCACGCTCGCGCGGCACGTCGCGCGCGGCGGTGCCGATGATGACGGCCAACTCGCCTTCGAAATCCACCTGGTCGCCGCCCCTGGCCGGGTCCCGGCACGCTCTCGGGATCACGATGTCTTCGCCCGACAGCACCGCGGACGCGGGGTTCTTGGCAAAGACGAGGATGCTCTCGGGCGGTGCGAGGCCCTGCTCCTTGGCGTGCTCGGCGTAGTTGCGGCCGATGCCGAGGATGGTGTGAAACGGGATCGTCGCGGCATCGGTGCGAACGCCAACGCCCAGAGCGGTGCGGATGAGATTCATGGGGGAGAGTGTAGAGCCACTCGCGCGTCCCACGGGTCGCACACCCGAGGCCCGGTGCACCGCGCGTTCTTCAGTTTTCCTCTGACTTCGACGGCCCCGCCGGCGTCTCGATCCTGATCTCGTACTGCGGCTCGTCAGGGTCCGGCACGGGCTCGGGCTCCGGCGGCCGGGGCTTTGGCCGCGGCTGGTTGAAGACGAAGTCCACGCCCGTCTGCCACGCCGGCAGGAATGGCGTGACAGGCGGCTTGTCGCTCATGAATCCGCGATTGTCCACGCCGTCGCTGGCGAAGGAGTACAGCAGGTAGCCGCGGCCGTGTTCATCCGCCGCGGGGTCGAGCACCTCGTAGCCGAACGACATGCCGGTCACCGCGTCGAGCGGGATCGCGGGCAGAATCTCTGGCGCGAGCGCGGCGAGCGTTCCCGGGTACGTGCCGTGCCGGCCGCGGTAGACCTCCAGCGCGAGCATGAGGCGCGTCGCCTCGCGATCGCTGTCGATATGGTCGCGTGACTGCAACGAGCGACCGATCGCGGGCAAGAGCATTTCCAGCACCTTGTAGCCCTTGAGTTCGGCGTCGTCGTCGATCGTGATGCCGGAACTGGCACGCTCGGCTCGCGGCATCGAAGCGAGTTTTGCCATCTGGTCGAAGATCGCGTTGGCCTTCGCCTCGGTGCTCTTTCGGTCCGGGTGCAGCAGGCCGAGGAGGTTGAAGACGCGGTACTCGCCCATGCGCGAGCCCTTGCCGCTCAGGCTGAAGTCTCCGAGTTTCGCGGCCTCGGTCGGCAGAAAGCGCCCGTTGCCGCTGCCCGTGTCGCTGAAGGTGCGCTGAATGAAGTCGAGCGTGAAGAATCGCTCCGAGTCCAGCGTCGCGGACAAAGGCCAGAGCGGGCGCCGGTCCATCGCCGCGAGCAGAGCCGCGGCGGCTTCCGGCGGCACCGTGCCCTCGACGATCTCGGTTCGCAGTTCGTTCTGCGCTGCCGCGTGCATGGCCGTGCCGACGAGAGACTCGATCAACGAGAACTGCGCCGAGATGAGGCGGCCCATCGCCAGCGTCTCCTCGAACGCCGCGAGCCGCTCGGCTTCGTCTCCGGCCTGCGATGCGAGGAACATGCGCGCGCAGTTCATCCGCGTCGCCAGCCGCGCCTTGCCGAGGTCGGCCATGACGAAGCCGATGACCGGCCCCTCCTGCGCCGGTCGCGCGGCGTACGGGATGCTCGGGAACTGCTTGAGGTCGTCGAGCCCGCCCAGACGCCGGAACTCCTCGAGCCACTCCGTGCAGACGCGGACCGCGTCCTCGCGCGTGTAGTCCTTGTTGTACGGGTCGACGTCGGGGCGGAACAGGTACGAGGGGTCGTACGCGTCAATGGGGATGCTCGGGTTTCGCGCCTCCACGGCCCGGCGCGCCGCGTCGAACTTCTCCCCCATCCGCACGAACAGGTCCCAGTTGTCCGGCGCGCCCGCTGGCATGCTCTGCCGCGCCCGCACGTGCCCGTGCGCCCTGGCGCCGTAGTCGGTCGTGATCTTCACCGGCGCGTACATGACGCCGAGGAGAAAGTACGCGGCCCAGAGGATCAACAGACAAATCAGAAACAGGATGATCCGCAGCGGCGTCACGACGGCACGCGGCGAGTGATCGGCGACGGGCTCGGTTGTGTGGGGCATGGTGGAAGCGGAGTCAGAGGGCCAGTGTGTATGCGGCACGCATGGGAACGGACGACGGCCGGCACGGACTTGTTGGCAGTCCCGGTGCGCAGGTTGCGGCGGCGTTCACAAAGGGAACAGCAAGCCCGGGGCGTCTGGGCCCTCTGTCTCTCCGCACGAATGTGCCGCGCGGTTCACTCGTCGGCGTCTTCGTCGGCCCCCACTCTCGCGGCGGCCTTGCTGCCGCGGGTCGCCCGGCCCATGCCGGGCGCGATGCCGCGCTTGGTGGTCTCGAAGAACTCGGCCAGTTCCATCACGGGCGGGCACGCCTCGCCGCGGGCGCGGAGGATGGCGATCGCCTCCTTCCGCGGCATGGGGTTCCGCAGCACGTCGCGGAAGGCGCGGCGCAACTCGGTGATGTGCTCGCGCGGCATGCCGCTGCGGCGCAGGCCCACCTGGTTCAGCCCGCCGAGCCGGTTGCGCTCGTTCACCATGCAGAACGGCGGGACGTCCAGCGACACCGCGCAGTCGCCCGACATCATCACCAGCCGGCCGATGCGGCAGAACTGGTGGATCACCGCGTTCCCCCCCAGCGTCACGTTGTCGCCGATCTCGCCGTGCCCCGCCACGCCCGCGCCGTTCACAAAGACCACGTTGTTGCCCACGCGGCAGTCGTGCGCCACGTGCGAGTTCACCATCAGGAAGCACTTGTCGCCGACGATGGTGGGCTTGTCGGCGCTGGTCGCGGCGTGCACCGTCGCGTGCTCGCGGATCAGGCACCCGGCGCCGATCACCACGCCGGCCGTCTTCGCCCCCGGGCCGAACTTGTAATCCTGAGGCTCGAAGCCGATGCACGCGTGCGGCCACAGGATCGTGCCCGCGCCGACCGTCGCCGGGCCGTTGATGTAGTTGCTGCCCAGCAGCCGAACGCCCGGACCCAGCCGCACCGGGCCGCCCGTGGCGCGGACGACGCAGTACGGGCCGATCTCAACATCCGGAGCCAGTTCCGCGGCGGGATCGACCAGAGCGGTCGGGTGAATCGTGGGCATGGCGGATCGTAGGAGCAGCGGGGCAGCGCGCACTGTTCCCCGCTTCTTGGCCCAACAAACCGCCAAAAACAGAACACGGGCGACGCTGGTGCGCCGCCCGTGTCCGTCGTGTCGTGGGGACGCCCTCGCGAGACCCCAACGAGAAAAAGCGCGTACGTGATCGGTCAACGCCGGCGGCGACGGGCGGCGGCCAGCGCGCCCATGCCCAGGAGCGCGGCCGCGCCGGGAGCCGGGATGATGTCGGTGTCGTCGTACCAAGCGTACACGAGGCCGAACCCGAAGTACGCGCTCGTCAGATCGGGGAACGGCCAGTTGATGACTTCTCCGGTGTACATGTCGCCGGCGTTCTTCGCGTCCGCCCACAAGCCCAGTTCGGCCGAGAAAATCTCCGGCGGCGCAGTCGAGTTCATCGGATCATAAAGCACGCCGACTCGGCCGAGGGCGCTGTTCGGAGTCGACGGGATCGAATCATCGTCGAACAGCGAGATCGAGTTCGTCAGATCGAAGAACGCTCGAACAATGCTCGCGTCGGAGAGGTTCTCAAGTGTCCAAAGCGTCATGCCCGTTTCGCCGTTGCAATCGAAGATTGCGCCGGGAAGGGGGCTGCCGAAGGGGTCGGGGATGATCGCCCGGCCGTGGCCGGGAGCAAAAGCGAAGATCGGCGCCGAGACGGTGATGATGGGCGCGCCGGGTCCGGGCATGAAATCGATGGTTAAGCGGCCGCCGGCCAGTTGATCGCCGTAGGCGGTGAAGTCAACAACACTCGCGTTCGACGCACCGGAGCCAATGCCCAACGCGGCCAGCGCGCACACAAGAGCAACGCGAGTCTTCATGGCCTCTCTCCTTCCTTGAGCGCAAACTCAAGGGTTCCCCATGAGCAAATTATCGCGCAACCTGACCGACTGCAAGCAGAAACGCGGAAAAACTCGTACAAACATACTGCAAACATCAATCGACGCGGAAGAGCCGCGCCCCGAGCGCGAAGGCCGCTCCGCCGATGCCAAGCAACACGGCGCACGGCGCGGCCATCTGCCCGAACGAGAAGCCGCGGAACACGCCACCCTCCAGCGCCAGCAGCGACCAGCGGATGGGGCTGACGACGCTCAGGGTCTTGATGAACCCCGGCATGAACTCCAGCGGCACCATTCCGCCACCGATCATCGCCAGCAGGAGCAGGACGCCCCAGCCCAGGCCGTTGCCCGCGGCCTCGGTCCGGCTGACCGCCGCGAGCAGCATCATGATGCCCACGAAGCACGCCGACGAGCAGGCGATCGCCGCGGCGAGCACGGGCACCGACGTCGGCTGAACGCCGAACGCCACGCGCGCGATGACCATGAGCAGCACGGCGACCGAGGTGGTGACGACAAAGCAGCCCACGGCCTTGCCGGCCAGGACGTGAGCGCGGCTGAGCGGCGCGACCCGCAGCCGCACGAGCGTGCCGCGCGTGCGCTCCATGACCATCGTGACGGCGAAGCCCAGCGCGCAGCCCATCATGCCCCAGATGACGCCCTGCGGGAACGTGAGCGCGAAACTGTTGGTCGGCAGCCCGCTCGGGCGCGCGGTCACCGCGCGCGTGCTCACGCGCACCGGCTGCCAGCCGCCGGCGCGGGCCGCGCCGGCCGTCGCGGCGTCCGCGTCCCCGTTGGCCTCCACGGTTTCGAGCATCGAGTCCAGCGCGTTGAAGAACAACTCGAACGCCGGCCGCATGGTGCGCGGCAGGGAACCGTCGCGCCGCATCAGGTCCATCGACTCGCGCACCTGCCCGCGCATCTTCGCGGGGTCGGCGAACATCTCCGAGAGGCCCTCGAACGCGTGGCGCGTCACGACTCCCTCGAGCATCGACGCGAGCGCCGCGCGCGACGGGTCGACGAGCAGTTCGATCCTCATCGGCTCGCCCCAGAACGGCCGACGCCGCGCCTCGCCGAAGCCCGGCAGCAGCACGACGGCCCCGCGCAGCCGGCCGATGCGCACCGCCTCCTCCGCGCCCTCGCGCGTCAGGCCGGCGGTCACCTCCAGTTCGCTCGCCGCGCCGAGTCTGCCCGCGAACGCGGCGGATTCGGCCGTGTTGTCGAGGTCCACCACGGCGACGGGGATACCGCTGCCCGCTCCCCCTCCGCCCCCGCCGCGGAAGACAACGCCGAAGAACACCGCGATCAGCAACGGGAAGAAGAACGAGAAGAAGAACCCCATCCGGTCGCGGAGCAACAGGCGGATGTCCTTGACGGCGATGGCGAGCACGGCGTTCATCAGTCGCGCAGGCTCCGGCCCGTCAGGTGCAGGAAGACGGCCTCGAGGTCGGGCCGCTCGACGCGCACGCCGCGCACGCCCGGCGCGGCGAGCCTGCGCCCCAGTTCGCCCACGGGGTCGGCGGTCTCGATGCGTGTGTCGCCCTCGTCGGTCTGGATGGTCACGACGCTCGACCCGCCGAGCGTGCCGACGAGTTGCTCGACCGTGCCCTCGGCCAGCACGCGGCCGCGGTCGATGATCGCGACGCGGTCGCACAGTCGCTGGGCCTCTTCCATGTAGTGCGTGGTGTACATTACCGTCCGCCCCTCGTCGCGCAGCGAGCGCGCCATGTCGAGGATCGCGTTCCGCGACTGCGGGTCGACGCCCGCGGTCGGCTCGTCGAGCAGGACCAGCGGCGGGTCGTGGAGCAGGGCCGCGGCGAGGTTGAGCCGGCGCTTCATCCCGCCCGAGTATCCCTTCACGCGGTCGTCGGCTCGGTCGGACAGCCCGACGCGGGCCAGCAGCGCGTCGGCCCGCTCGCGGCGGGCGGCACGCGGCATCTCGTAGAGCCGCGCGAAGAAGTCGAGGTTCTCGCGCGCCGTCAGGTCGTCGTACAGCGCGACCGCCTGCGGGGCGACGCCGACGCGGGCCCGCACCTGGGCGCGCGCGGGCGTGCCCAGCCCGTCGAGGTCCACCGCGCCCGAGTCGGGCGCGAGCAGACCGACGGCGATGCTGATCGTCGTGGTCTTGCCCGCGCCGTTGGGACCCAGCAGGCCGAAGATGCACCCCCGGGGGATGTGCAGCGACAGATCGTCGAGCGCCACGACCTGCCCGAAGCGCTTGCGGAGGTTGGACAGGCGCAGCATCGGCGTGCAACGTACGACGCCGCTCAACCGCTGTCAAACCCGCGCGCGGCGCGTAGAGTTGGCCGCATGGCCAAGGGCAGGGACAAGCCGGGCGCCTCGCGCGACGTGGTGATCGAGAACCGCAAGGCGCGCTACGACTACGAGATCCTGAGCACGCTCGAGGTCGGCATGAAGCTGCTCGGCTCCGAGGTCAAGTCGATCCGCGACGGCAAGGCGTCGCTGGGGGAGGGGTACGTGCGCGTCGAGGACGGCACGCGCCGCATCGCCGCGGCCCGGCGCGCCGACGGGCGGACGGTGCGCACCGCGCCGCGGTTGGCCGAGCCGGGCCTGTGGCTGCACGGGGTGAACATCGCCGAGTACCCGCCGGCCGGGCCGGCGGGCAGCGCGGGCCAGCACCGGCCCACGCGCGTGCGCCTGCTGCTGGCGCACAAGCGCGAACTGGTGAAACTCGCGCGCGAGGTCGAGGCCAAGGGCGTGACGATCGTCCCGCTGAAGTTGTACTTCAAGAACGGGAAGGCCAAACTGCTCATCGGTGTCGCGCGCGGCCGCACCAAGGGGGACAAGCGGCAGGCCATCGCCAAGCGCGAGACCAGACGCGAGATGGACCGCGCGATGTCGCGCCGGGCCTGAGCGCCGTTCAAACGAGAACGCCCCGGGCGGCGTGGCCCGGGGCGTGGCGCTTCCGTGCGCTGAAGGAGTGTCGCAGTAGATCAGATCGTGCCGCGGGCGGCGTAGTCGCCGTTCTCCGACACGGGCCGGTTGCCGGGGACGAAGTTGGGGTTGATCGGCGCGCCCTGCGGGTAGCCCGCCGGCGCGTAGCCGTTCACGGGCGTGCTGCAGAAGTTGGGGTTGAACGTGCCCCCGAACGACGGCGTGAAGGGCGTCGTGCCCGGGCCGACCAACGGCGTGCCCGTGCCGAAGGTGTTGAAGTTCGGCGTGTTCCACGGGGTGACGTTGAAGCCGTTGAACACGGGCGGGAACGAGTTCCAGATCGGCGGCAGGGTGTTGAAGATCGGCGGGACCGCGCCGAAGGTGCTGGTCCACGCCGAGTTCGCCAGCGGCGTCGACCACGAAGTCGGCTGGCAGAGCGTGCCGAGCGTGTTCAGGATGCCCGTCCACGGCGTGCCGAGAACGTTCGGCGTGATCGAGGGCGTGCCGTGGATGAAGGGCCCGACGTTCGCGGTCGGAAACGTGTTCACGAACGGGTTGATGTTCGTCGTGTTCCACGGCGTGTTGAAGTTGGGGCTGAACGCCGGCGTGTTCCAGCAGGTGTTGAACACGGGCTGGGTGCTCAGGTTCCACGGCGTGTTGATCGTGCCCGGCGTGTTGAAGAGGTTGAAGTTCGGCGCGAACAAGCCGGGGTTGGTGAAGTTCGGGAAGTTGTTGTTCTGGCCGAAGAACGGCTGACCGAACGACTGCCCGAAGAACGGGTTGATGTTCCACACGCTCGGGACGAATCCGTTGAACCACGTCGGGGTGTGGCCGATGCTCGTCTGCTGGCACGGCAGGGTGTTCCAGGGCGTCGGCGTCCAGAACGGGTTGATGTTCCAGGGCGTGATGCCGTTGATGAACGGGTTGAACGCGGGGATGGTGTTCTGGATCGTGTACGCGCCGTAGCCGTAGGAGAACTGCGGCGTGCTGAAGCACCCGGGGAAGTACGTCGGGACGGTCGCGTTGACGAACGGCATGGCGGTGTTCATCGGCTGGCCGACAAACGGCTGGGTCTGCGGGTTGTTGAAGCCCTGCGTGAAGTTGCCCGGCGTCGTCGGGATGCCGTAGGGCTGGTTGACGCCGGTGGGGTTGAACGCGCCGACGGGGTAGCCGTTGTAGCAGTTCTGGGGCGTGTTGGTGAACTGGGTGTTGGGTGTGACGCACGTTGTCATGGCGAGGCTCTCCTGTGAGGTGTTGCGTGGTCCGGTCGAATCCGCCGCGGCGCGGCGGGGGAACAGCGATCGCGCGGCCGGTCGTGCGACCGGCGGTGGGGCCGTTGGGCCGGGTTGCCCGGGATGAACTGATGGCCGTGGAGCGTGCGTGCCCCGGTTGCGCCGCGTGGCGCACGGGGTCGACCGCTCGGCGTGTGCATCGGACAATCGCGCGTGCGAAGCCAAGAGTCACGATCGCGCCGCGCACGCCGCGCAAACTGTGTCACTCGCACCGGGTTTGCGCGTGCGGGTGCATCTCCGTGGCGTTCGATCGCGCGGCGGCTGCGCCGGCGCGTTCTCCCGCGCAGGTCCCGCGCACCCGAACCGGCCCGCGCCGCGGCAAGTGCTGCGCGGCAGGCCGCGCGGGCGTCATGCTTGCGCCGCGCGAACGCGGAGCGGCCCCGAAGAAGGCGTCTGCAAAATCTGGGATCAGATCGCGCCGCGACCTTTGAAGTTGCGGGCCGCGGTGAGTCTGGCCTGCGCCCGGCGGCGGTCTTCCCGCAACTGCCGGCGGTCCGCTTCGCTCAACCCCGCCTCGTTGCGGGCGGCGAGTTCGGCGACCTCGGCCTGCGCCTCGGACTCGGTCAGACTCTCGGCCGCGATGGCGCGCACGGCGAGAATGGTCAACTCGTTGTTGACCATCTGGACGAACCCGTCATCCACGAAGAACGACCTCGAACCGCCCTTGGCCGAACCGGAGTCGGGGAAGTCGAGCCGCAGTTCGCCCGTGCCGAGTTGCGCCACGATCGGGGCGCGGCCGGGCAGGACGCCGAACAGACCGTCCCACGCGGGCACCACCGCCGACACGGCGGGCTCATCCAACACCTGGGCTTCGCGGGTGATCAATCGGCAGCGGAAGGTCTTGGCCATGGTCGTTGCTTTGTTTGGTCGTTGTTGAGTAGTCGCGGTCGCGTTCGACGCCCGCCAGAACTTCGGGGCTGATTGCGGGCGGGAGTGTAGGCCCGGCCGCGGCGGGCGTGAACGGTTCGCGGGACAGGGCCCGCTCGTCGAGCATGACCGACCTGTTCAACCGACCATGCGCCCGAAGCCCCGAGCACTCCCGACCCGTTCCTGCCGTAGCGGCAAGCAATCGGCTGGAGCGTGCACCGGCATCGTGTTCAGGCCGGGCACCCTGCGAACCACGCCTCAAGGAAGGCGAAGATGTCGCCGACCTCGGTCTCGCCGTTGCCGTCGAAGTCCGCCGCGGCGGAGAACCAGTCGGCGAGGAAGGAGAAGATGTCGGCGACGTCGAGCGTTCCGGACTGGTCGTGGTCCTGGGGGCAGGCGGGCGGCAGGGGAAGAACTCGAACCCGCACCACCGCCTCGTCCAGTTGGGTCGGCGGGTCGAGTGCCACGGCGAACACAACGTGACCGTGGTCGCTGATCGCCCCCGTGGTGCCCATCCGAATGGTGCGGAGCGAAAGGTCTCCCACGCCATCGAACGCGACCGATGCGCCTTCGACAGCGACGATGCGCACCGATTCGCCCGGTGCGGCGGTGAGAAGCGCGGTGCGCGACATCGCCGACTCCGGCTCCTCGCGCGTGTCGAGCACCGTCGCGGAAAACACGATGCGGCCCTGCCCGTTGACCTGCAGGTCGCCGCCGGTGTGAGAGAGTGTCAGCACACGATAGGGCCCGACAAGGTCGCCCTCGCGGCAGACGCGGGCGAGCACGCCCGCCTCGGGAGACCAGAGCACGACCGCGACGTCATTATCCGTGGTTGTTCCCGCCCCTTCGAGCCGAGCGGCCATGGCGACATGACCGGCTCTGCCGAAGCGGGCGCCCAGTCCGAACGACGAGTTCTGGAACACGACTCCCGGCGGCAGCGCCGTGGTCGGTGTTCCTCCGCGTGCGACCACGGCGCACCCGGCCTGACCCACACACAGGATCGCCGCGTTGTTGGAGAAATCGACGCCCGGGCCTGCGAGCAACGCCGTGGTGATCACGCGGTGCGCGTCGTCGGCCGCGATCGCCGAGGCGCCCGATGGCAGCGCAAACCCCGACACGGTCGCGTCGACACCGGGTACGGCATCGCCGTAGCGGAGCGTGCGGACCAGAGCGCTCTCGGTCTGGCGCCAGATGCCCCACCAGTTGGAGGAATCCACACCGGGACCGGCGAGACTGGCGGAAAAGACGACACGGCCGGCGGGCGAAACGGCAGACCGCGTCGACCCGCCCCACACGTGCCAGAACACCACGCCCGCTGGTTCAGTCGGCGCCTGCCAACCCGAGCGCGCCACGGTGCTCAACGCCGGCGCAAAGCCCGTGACCAGGGCTCGGTCGGTGGCGATGCTGATCCCACCGACCACGACCGTTCCCACGCCCGGGCCCGTCAGTGTGCATTGATAGGCGCCGATGCCCATGGGCGATACCAGCGGAGTCGCCGACAGGATGAACGTGCCCGGTGGCGCATCGGGCAGTTGCAAGTTCGCCATCGCGGCCACGTTGAAGCCCGCACCCCCCTGCACCACCACGCCGCCGATGCCGTTGCCAAGGTCGGGCACATCCAGATCGCAGGTGACGATGGTTGGGCCCAACTCGCCGGGCTGAGTGAGGTCGACGTTGTTCAACCGTCGGAGCGTGGACGTGGGATAGCCGATCAGCGTGATCGGCGAGCCTTCGCGTGCCAGCAGCGACAACCCCGGAACCGAGGCGCGCGCGACCCACACCCCGCGGTCGTTCACGCCCGGGACCACGCCGATTCCGGACAGCGACCCGATGAACGACAGATCGCCGGCATCATTCATCGAGAGTCTCGACACGCCGGTGAACTGCACACCGAACGGCAGGCCCGCCGCCTGATCACCCTGACGCCAGATCGGCTCGACGTCGCCCTGGGCGCGGCGATTGATCGTCAACCGGTTGCTCGTGCTCACACCGGCCCCCGAGAGCACTGCGTAGAAACTGGCTGCGCCCGCGTGCGCGGCCTGCGGGCGTGGCAGACTCGGTCCGACGTTCAGAAACTGCTGGAACTGAACGCCCGTTCCATACGGGGCGGGCCAGCCGGTCCGTGCGAGCAACTCAAACTCGTCCGCGATCGCGGACGCACTCAACGCCCCGGGTGCAGCGCACAAAGCCGAGACACACCCGATACGTCGGCGATGGGGTCGTGGCATGATCGCAACCTTCCACGGCACAGCAACTTGGCGAGCCGATGGGACCTGGGACCATAGCGGCAGAGAAGAATACCACACCGGCTGAGAAGATGCAGCGCCACGCCGCGGGAAACGGCCAGAGCGGCCCAACTTCAGGCGAATCGAAGCGGCACGGCGCGATGGGCAGACCCGGCCAAGGTCGTACGGTGCGTCGCGCAATGTAAGTACATGCACAGCCGTACCTTACCGGATCGCTCCGCGTTCCCGGCTCATGGGCGCTGCGCCTGCGGTGTCATAACCCAAACTCAGACATAAGTTTGCATCAATCGCGGAACGCGCTCGCGAAATCCCCCCTGAATCGAGGAAAAACACCCTGTTTCGGGGATTGTGGAGACCGACCGAAATGTGGTACACAAACCCTCGTTCAGGTGGTTCATTGCGCTCATATTGCGACCAATTCGTGTGGTTTTACAGAAAACGCATAGCCAAAAGTGGTGAAATGCTCCAACTCAGCCTGCACGTGAAAGGACCGTCCGTGAAGTGCAATTCCTTCAACGCGCTCGTCGCGTTGCTCTTTGCTGCGATCGGGGCCTTCGGGCCGGCGCGCACCGGCGAAGCCCAGTGCTACACGGTCCAGAACGCGACAACATTCATCGTCGACGGCGGCACGTTCGGCGCAGCCGGTCTGGCCGCGGGCGACTGCCTCGGGCAGGCGATCCGCGACATTCCCAATGGCGGCACGATCCGCCTGCGCATCGGAACCGGGCCGTTCTTCATCGTGCGTGCGCCGATGTCGGGCACGCCCGAGTCCGACGAGCGCACCGGCCTGCCGTTTGTCGACAAGGCGATCACCATCGAGGGCTTCAACGGCGCGGGCAGCCCGCTCGACGCCATCATCTCCGCCGACACCACCGACGGCAACGTGCCCGACTACCGCCTGTTCCTCGTGCGCGGCGACACCGGCGAACTCACGCTCAACCGCGTCACGCTGCAGAACGGACGCTCGCTCACGCCCGGACAGACCAACGGCGGCGCGATCAAGCACGACTCTCTCAATCCTCTGCGACTCAACGACTGCATCGTGCGCGACAACCTCGCCGGCACGCGCGGCGGCGGCATCTGGTCTCAGCAGGTCGTGCTCTGCACCAACGTCCGCTTCATCCGCAACCACGCCAACCCCGCGGGCCTGCCGGGCAACCCGGGAGAGTCGATCCGCGGCGGCGCCATCTACCACGCACCCGGCAAGTCCTTCCCCGAGACCGACATCATCCTGTCGCTTTCAGGCTGCATCTTCCGCTGCAACTCCTCCACAGAGGAAGGCGGCGCGATCTGGCTCGGCGGCGGCTACCAGCGCCGCATCAACAACTGCCAGTTCTACGGCAACGCCGCGGTGCAGGCCGGCGGAGCGATGACCTGCAACGGCACCAGTTTCTCCAACACCGTCCCCCCCGTCCGGCTCGAGGTGACCAACTGCGTCTTCGGCCGCGCCGATGTGGCGAACTTCGCCTGCGCAAACGAACCGGCAAGCCCGCCGAACTTCGGCGACGCCTACGGCGCGGGCAACACCGCCGGCGCCGACGGCGGCGCGGTGCAACTGGTCGACAACGCCCAGCCCGTCTTCGTCCGCTGCACGTTCGAGAACAACCGCGTCACCTCCGCTTCCAACGGGCGCGGCGGCGCGGTCTACATGAGCAGCATCGGCGGCAACAACCCCAGCCTGCCGCGCTCCGCCGTGTTCATCGAGAGTCTCTTCCTGCGCAACCAGTCCTTCACCGGTGGCGCGGGCGGCGGCGACGGCGGCGGCGTGTTCATCCGCGAGTCCAGTTCACCGTACTTCATCGACTGCGGGTTCATCGAGAACAACGCGATGCGCGGCGGCGGCATGCACGTGATCGGCGGCAGCAACCCGCGCCTGTACAACTGCGTCCTCTCGCGCAACGCCGTCGGCGGCGCCGGCGCCCAGGGCAGCGCGCTCTGGACGGCCGCTTCGTCCCCGCAACTGCTGCACTGCTCGCTGCTCACCGCGATCGGTTCGCCGCTGGTCTGGATGGACTCCGGCTCGGCCACGCCGCTGCGCATCACCAACAGCGTGGTCTGGGACGGGGGCGTGCACCGCGCCTTCGGCGGCAGCGGCCTGGTCTCCGGCAACCCCGCGGCCTCCTACCCGCAGATCGCCTATTCGGACATCGACGTCAGCAACGCCGCCCACTTCGGCGACCCGACCAGCGAGGCGCCCAACCCCGCGGGTTCGACCAACATCAACTGCGACCCGCTCGTGGCCGACGCCGCGATCAACGACGTGCACCTGACGACGTGCTCCCCCGCGATCGACCGCGCCAGCCACGCGCTCGCCGCGACACGGTACAACGCGCTGTTCGCCGCACCGTTCGCAACGTTCGGTTTCAGTTTCGCGATCGTGGGCCTGACCGAGGGCGAGCACCGCGACTTTGACTACGACGACCCGGGCGCCCCTCCCGAGGGGGCGTTCCACAACAACGGCACCGGTCCCCGCGCCCGAACGCCCCGCCTGCCCGCCGCGAACGGGCCCGTGGCATGCGAGGCCGACATGGGCGCCGACGAGAGCCCGTTCTTCATCTGGGCGACCATGACCGTGTCGTGCAAGAAGCGCAGCACGACCTCGGGCACGTGCGCCAGCCCCGTGTTCCTGACCGATCCGGCGAACTGCTCGTACTGCGTGGGCGACAACGTGGTCATCGAGCCGGAGATCAGCGGCTCGTGCCCGACGGAGTTCCGCGTCACGCAGTGGCGGCGGTTGTCCACGGGCGCGCCGTGCCCGCCCGTGAATCTCAGCGACCCTCTGCCCGGCACGCCCGTCGTCGAGGGCGGCCGGTTCTCCATCGACCCGGTGACGGGCCGGCTGTGCATCACGGGCGTGCAGGCGTCGGACGCCGGCTGCTACTACGCCGTGCTGGAGCGTCAGGGGTGCGCGGGCACCAACCGCGCCGCGTTCAAGAACGGCGACAACATCGCGCTGCCGTGCGTCGACCGTATCGCCGCGTGCGCGTGCATCAGCGTGAACTCGCCCCCGACGATCTCCGCCCAGCCGCCCAACCGCACGCTGTGCGAGGGCGACCCCACGACGATCAGCGTGACGGCCGCTGCGCCCCCCGGCCGCGTGCTGTGCTACCAGTGGTTCCGGCGCGCTACGCCGTGCGACGGCTCGTGCCCGACGCCGGGCTCGGGCGGCACCCGCATCCAGGACCTGCCCGCCAACATCCGCAACGGCATCAGCGGCGAGTGCACGGCGACGCTGAGTTTCCTGCCCCTGCGGCCCGAGCACGAGGGCTACTACTACGTCCGCGTGGTCGCGTGGGACCCCGCCTCCGGCGCGTGCCCCTGCCCGATCGACAACGGTGCCGTGTTCGACTGCGCCGAGGTGACGAGTTGCTGCGGCTTTGTGGACGTGGTCTGCAAGCCGACAGCCAACGTCGCACCGACCAGCGCCAACGTCTGCGTCGGCGGGACACAGTCCTTCACCGCGACGTTCACCCAGTGCGCCGGCCAGGACCTGCCGCTGGTCGTCCAGTGGTTCCGCCGCACGTTCAACGGCCCGTCCTGCTCGGGCCAGCAGACCGGCGAGGTCCCCGTGGGCGCGCCGATCAACCTGCCGGCGAACAACAACGACTCGCACACGCTGGTCATCCCCAACGCCGGACTCGCAAGCGAGGGCTGCTACTTCGTGCGCGTGAGCGTGCAGGGCTTTGCGGGCTGTTCGAACGACTCGCCGTGCCGCTGCCTGACGGTCCTGCCTCCGCCGACGGTCTCGCCGCCCAACGACCGGGTCGTGTGCGAGAACGGAACGCAGACGATCTCGGCGATCGTGACCTACAGCGGCAACCCGGCGAACCTGTGCTACCAGTGGTACCAGCGCACCGACCCGTGCGTCGGCACGCCGACGCCGGCCGACGGGACGCCGGTCACCAACGGCGGCGGGATCTCCGGCGCCAACACCCCGACGCTGACCTTCAACCCCGCCGTGCCCGCGCACGCCGGGTACTACTTCCTGTGCGTGCGCGTGTGCACCTTGGGCGGCAGCGCGGTGAACGACGCCAAGTGTCCTGCGGTCTGCTCGCCGTGCGCGCGGCTCGACGTCCGGCCGCCCCCGGTCGCCTGCCAGATCGAGTGCCCCGGCACGCCCGCGGGCGACGACTGCCTGATCTGCACGGGCGCCAACGCCACGCTCCAGTGCGGCGCGACGCAGGACCCCGAACTCTGCTACCAGTGGCAGAAGCGGTCGCCGGCCGGCGTGTGGGAGGACATCCCCGGCCAGAACGGCTTCCGACTGGTGATCACCGCCTACAACGACGCGCAGCACCGCGGGTGCTACCGCGTCCGCGTGAACTACGCCGCGTTCGCCCAGGGCGGCAACTGCCCCGAGCAGACCGACAAGTGCAACGCCGCGTACTCCAACGTGATCTGCCTCGCCCAGGACCCCAACTGCTGCTCAGATGACTGCGAGTGCAAGGAAAACGAGAACGAGCCGGACATCCGCTACGCGCTGTGGCGCACCGGCGAGTGGGACGGCGTCAACGGCGAGCCGTCGTACGAGGGCGCGCAGGAGGGCACGCCGCTGCGCCGGCTCATCAAGTCGGCCGACGACGTCTACCTCGATCCCTACTGCATGCACCGCATCGCCGTCTTCAACGGCTACATGCTGGTCAAGGCGGCCAACCCCGCGCTCCCGCTCAACGCGCGGCTGCACATCTACAGGGACTGCAACGGCGAGCCGGGCGAACTGATCCACACGCTCGATCCCGATTGCGTGCAGGTCCGCGGGCCCGTGCTCGGCCAGCCCGAGTTCCGGCGCGTGCAGTTCCAGTTCACGCCCGAATGCCTCTGGCTCCGCGGCGGCATCTACTGGTTCTCGCTCGTCGGCGTGGGCCCGCTCGACGACACCTCCTACGAGGCCTACTGGGCGACGGCCGGCTTCCCCGGCAACCCGTCCTTCCCGCCCCCGCCGGACACGCCCGACGGCTTCCTGCTGGGCAAGCGGCCCGTGTTCATGGACGAGTTCGGGCCGTGGCAGGAGTTCGACCCCTGCTGCCACCCGTGCGACGACTTCGAGTTCTGCATCACCGGCGAGTCGTGCCCGATCATCTGGGACAACGGCAGGCCGGACTTCGGCGGGGCCGACGGCCCGAACCCGCCGCCTTCGCCGATCGTCGTGCCCGGCACGCGGTCGGAGAGGTCCAACCTGCCGCCGAGGGACTCGCGTGCCGCGGACCAGTTCGTGGTCAAGACCTGCGACAGCGAGGAGATCTGTTACATCGAGGGCTACATGCTGACCAACTGCACGGGCTTCACGGCGCACCTTGAGATCTACGAGAACGACTGCGACGAGCCGTACTTCCGAATCCCGGTGACCAACAGCCCGTACTACCACCGCACCGCCACCGTGATCGAGGACCTCGGCCTCGAAGGCCTGCGCGTGGGCACGACCAACGTGCGTGCCTACCGGGTCTCGTTCTGCGACTGGCCGATCCCGCTGGTGCTGCAGCCGGGCCGGAACTACTGGCTCAGTCTCTCGATCCAGGACTCGTTCTCGGCCAACGAGCGGGCGTTCTTCGCGCACGTGCTGCCGCCGTGCGACCCGTGCACGGGCGGGAACGTCTACAGGATCAACCCCGGCATGGAGATCGCGCCGGGGCGGCAGATCCCCGACTGGCGCTCGGCCGGCGCGGACTTCGCCTTCCTCATCGCCGCACGCAAGCGCGCCGGCGAACCGGCCTCCTCGGCGGGCACCGCGCCGCCCTGCCCGGCGGACCTGAACCAGAACAACGCGGCGGACGTGGAGGACATCTTCCTGTTCCTCAGCGCGTTCTTCGCCGGTTGCCCGTGACGCAACAGCGACCGCGCGTTTGAGATCCTTCGACGGACGGCCCCGGGCCAAACCCGGGGCCGTCTGTGCTTATCGGCCGTGGGCGCGGGCGAACCTGCGCCCGGCGCGCTCGCGCACGCCGCCTCGCACCCCCTCCGGCGGTATGCTCACCGCATGAAGCGGATCTGCTACATGGTGACGGCCACGCTGCCCGACGAGGCCACGCTCGCCGATTACCTGGCCTTCCTCGAGGATGGGCACGTGGACGCGGTGGTCTCCCACGGGGCGCACTCGGCGATGATCGTGCGGCTTGAGCCGGCGCCCGGCGCGCCGCTCCGGGTCATGACCCAGTACATCTTCCCGACGCGCGAACTCTTCGACCGGTACATCGAGCACTTCGCCCCCGCGCTGCGGGCGGACGGGCTTCGCCGCTTCCCGCCCGAGCGAGGCGTCCGATTCGAACGCGCGATCGGCGAGATCGTGTGACCAACGGCCGGGGGCTTCTGGAGCACTCGACATGCAGCGTCTCTTCGCGTTGATCCTCTGGTGCCTGCTCGCCACGTGCGCCGCGGCGCAGACCCCGCGTGCCTCGGAGTTCCGCGTCGTGTTCGACGAAACGGCCAACGCCGCGCCCTACACCGGGCGCGTGTACGTGGTGCTGGTCCGCAACGCGCGGATCGAGCCGCGGCTGCAACTGGTGAACTGGTTCAACCCGCCGCAGGTGCTCGCGCTGGATGTTCAGAACGTTCCGCCCGGCGGCTCGGTCACGATCTCGACCACCGACCTTGCCTTCCCGCAGCGGTTCGAACAACTCCAGCCGGGCGTGTACACAGCCCAGGCCGTCATCCGTCGCTCGCTCGACAGCCCGCACCCCGGCCAGGGCGCGGGCGACGTGCACAGCGAGGCCGCTCGCATCCGCCTGGACCGCGAAGGCGGGACGCCCTTCGACCTTGTGCTCAAACTGGGCGCGACGGAACTGCCCCTCCCACCCGCGGCCAACGCGCAGGTCTTCCAGATGCGCTCCTCGCTGCTCTCGGAGTTCCACGGGCGCGACATGAACGTGCGTGCCTCGGTCGTGCTGCCCGACGAGTGGCACTCGCAGCCCGACCGGCGCTGGCCCGTGCTGGTGAACATCGGCGGCTTCGGCGACGACCACCGCGGCGGCATCTTTCTGGCGCAGATGATCGACCGCGAACTCGGCGGGCCGCGGCGGTTCATCGTCGTCACGCCCGACCCCTCGTGCGGCTACGGGCACAGCGTGTTCGCCGACTCGGCCAACAACGGCCCGTGGGGCCGCGCGCTCGTCGAGGAGTTGCTCCCCGCGATCGACGCGAGGTACCGCGGCGGCGGCCCGGCGACGCGCCACGTCACCGGCATCTCGTCCGGCGGGTGGGCGTCGCTCTGGCTGGTCGTGAACTACCCGGAGCAGTTCGCCGCGTGCTGGTCGCACGTGCCGGACCCGGTGGACTTCCGCGACTTCCAGCGGATCGACCTCTACGCGCCGGGCGCGAACATGTACCGCGACGAGAAGGGCGACCGCCGCCCGCTGGCCCGGAACGACACGGGCGTGGTGCTCTGGTACGACGAGTTCGTGCGGCGCGAGACGGTCATCGGCCGTGGCGGGCAGATCGGCTCGTTCGAGGCGGTCTTCAGCCCGCGCGGGGCCGACGGCAAGCCGCGTCCGCTCTTCGACCGCGCGACCGGCGCCGTCGACCCGGAGACCGCCAAGGCGTGGGAGAAGTACGACATCCGCCTGGTCATCGAGCGCGGCTGGGAGGGTGCCGACGGCAAGCCCGGCCTGCGCGAACGACTGAAGGGCAAACTCAACGTGTTCGCCGGCGGGCAGGACAACTTCTACCTCGACGGCGCGGCGGAGAAACTCAAGGCCGCGCTGGCGCAACTCGGCAGCGACGCGGTCGTCGAGATCGACCCGGCCATGCACCACACCCACTCGGCGAGCGGGCGCGAGCGGATGATCGAGGCGCTGCAGGTGGCCGGCGGCGCGCCGCCCAGGCAGCCGCGAAAGGACAGCGACGAAAAGTGACGCGCCGGCGGCGCGTGCGGGTCACTTCGCACCCTGGTACTGCTCCAGCACGTTCCGCGCCTGCGCCCGGCGGCGCTCGCCTCGGGTCGCGTCGAGCGCGCGCTGCTGCACCTCGGCGGCGCGGACCGCGTCGCCGTTGCGGAAATGCGCGCGGGCGAGCCGCGCGAGCGTGCCCGGGTCGCGCCCCTGTTCGAGTTCGACGGCGCGCTCCAGCGCGCTGACCGCCAGGGACAGGTCCCGCTTGGACGGACCCGGCGCGTCCATGATCTCCGAGCCGATCTGCGCCAGCGCCGACGCATCGTCCCTGTGCACGCCGTCGATCAGACCGGCCGCCATCCGCAGCGCGTCCTCGAACCGCTGGCGGATGTTGATCTCGATGCGGAACCGCGTGAGCGCGGCCTGCGATGAGAAGTACTCGCCGATCTTCGCCGCGTCGTCGAGCGCGGCGCTGGTCGCCTCGTCGTCGCCGGCGCGCGCCGATTCGACCGCGCGCTGCACGAGTTGGAAGAACTTCGCCTCCGCCTCGGCCCACGCCGCGGCGTCGAAGTCGCCCTTCACCACCCGCTCCAGAACCGGGTCGAGCCCGAAGCGCGGGTGACCGACCCACACCATCCGGCCGCGGCCGTCGACGACGAACGAACACGGGATGCCGTTGCGCCCAGCCGGGCGCATCCAGTCGTCGGTCATCGAACGGTCGGCATCGTGCGCGACGGCGTACCCCATCGCGTCGCCCTGTTCTTCGACGAAGCGTTCGGCGTCGGCACGGTTCGAATCGGTCGAAACGCCGATGAACCGCACGCGGTCCCTGTAGCGCTGCTGCAGGTGCGTCAGGTGCGGGATGGAATCGATGCACGGCCCGCACCACGTCGCCCAGAACTCGACCACGTACACACGCCCGGGCTCGAACCCCGACACTTCCTCGCCCTTGAACCACGAATCGACCGAGAGCGCGGGCGCGGCATCGCCGGGCCGGAGCGGCGGACGAGTCACTTCGACCTGGCGCGCCGGCGGCGGCGGATCGGTCGCCGCCGCGCCGGGCTGCTGGGCCGCGTGCCCTGCTTGCCACGCCGTCAAGATCGCCATCGCCGCGGCCAATCGCATTGCGCACCTCCCGTGCTCGACTGGTACCGGATCCCGAGTTTGCCGCTGCCCCCCCCCAAGCCAACCACGCCCGGCTACGCCCCCACCGCCACGCGCTCGCCCATCGGCTTGCCCTCGACCGTCAGGCCCAGATGCACGAGCGGGCCGTGCGGCTTCTTGGCCTCTTCGGCGAGCATCGCCGCGGCGTCGGGGTCAACGTAACTGGAGGACAGCATCGCACGGATGGTTCCCCACAGGCCACCGATCGCGCCGAATGTGTGATCGACCGCCGAAGGCTCGTAGCCGCAGTGCACCATGCACTGCTGGCAGGCGCGGTTGCCGCTGGCGCGCCCGTAGCGCTCCCACTCGGTGTCCTCGATCAGTTCCCTGAACGTCTCGACGTACCCGTCCTGCAGCAGGTAGCAGGGCTTCTGCCAGCCGAAGATGTTGTACGTCGGGTTGCCCCACGGAAGGCATTCGTACTCGCGCTTCCCCATCAGGAACTCGAGGAACAGCGGAGACTGGTTGAACTTCCACCGCTTCTTCCGGTTCGAGAGCAGCATGCGGAAGAAGTCCGTGGTCCTGGCGCGCTCGCGGAGGAACGACTTCTGGTCCGGCGCCTTTGGGTAGGCGTACCCCGGCGAGACCATCATGCCCTCGACCCCGAGGTCCATCATCTCGTCGAAGAACGCGCGGACCGAGTTGGGGTCCGCGCCGTCGAACAGCGTCGTGTTCGTCGTCACGCGGAAGCCCATCCGCACCGCGAGCCGGATGCCCTCTTGCGCGACCTTGAACGTCCCGTCGCGGCAGACCGCGAAGTCGTGGTGCTCCTCCTGCCCGTCCATGTGCACGCTGAAGGTCAGGTACTTGCTGGGCTTGAACAGCCCCTCTTCGAGTTTCTGCTTGAGCAGCAGCGCGTTGGTGCACAGATAGATGTACTTCCGTCGCGCGATCAGGCCCTCGACGATCTCCTTGATCTGCGGGTGCAGGAGCGGCTCGCCGCCGGGGATCGACACCATCGGCGCGCCGCATTCCTCGACGGCCTTGAAGCACTGCTCGGGCGTGAGTTGACGCTTGAGAATGTGCGCCGGGTACTGGATCTTGCCGCACCCCGCGCACGCCAGGTTGCACCGGAACAGCGGTTCGAGCATCAGCACCAACGGGTACCGCCGGTTGCCGCGCAGTTTCTGGCCCAGCACGTACGTCGCCACCGTCCACATCTGACTGACCGGAACGCCCATGGGTCCCTTTCAACTCGCCGAAACTCCCCGCCGCGACGGCCGCGGCCCGTGGTCGAGATGCTAGCGGTTGCTCACCGCCGAACCAACGACGGCGCGTCGGCCGCGTTGCCCCCGATCGGGGAGGCCGCGCATACAGAGGTGCCCGCCGCGCCGTACACTCTCCGGTAGTCCCGGACCCGAACAGTCCGAGAACGGCCGCGCCGGCGCGGCGCATCCGAAGGGTCGAACTCGCGAGGCGCACGCAACACCATGCCCGGCAAGCGCTTGGAAGAACTCACCGACGAGGAACTGCTGGAGGCCTATCGCTCCGGGCAGGCCGCGGCGTTTGAGACGCTTGTCCGCCGTCACCACGACGACCTGATGCGTTTCCTGATCCGCCTGTGCGGCAACCGGGCGCTGGCCGAGGACGCCTTCCAGGACGCGTTCCTGCAGATCCACTTATCGGCCGAGACGTTCGACGCCTCACGACGCTTCAAACCGTGGCTTTTTACGATTGCGGCGAACAAGGGGCGGGACGCCCTGCGTAGGAACACCCGCCGCAAGGCGCTCGATCTGTCAGCGCCGATCGGCGGACCGTCCAACGGCGGCGACGGTGCCAACGGGGACGGTGCCCGGACGTTTGTGGACCTGATGGAGATCGACGTGCCCGCGCCCGACGCGGCGATGGACACGCAGGAACGGAGCCGACTCGTCCAGCGCGCGATCGACCAGATGCCGTGGTCGCTCCGGGAGATCCTGCTGCTGGCCTACTTCCAGAGAATGTCGTACAACCAGATCGCCGAGTCCTTGCGGATTCCCCTCGGGACGGTCAAGTCCCGGCTGCATTCGGCGGTCGCGTCTTTCGCGAAGAACTGGCAGTCTGTAAGCAAGGGATCGAAGGACGTATGAGCACGCAGGATCATGCATCGCCCGCCGGGAACCAACGCGACCGGACGGCCGCGGCGGGAGAGTTGACCGAGTTGCGTTTGTGCGCGGCCGACGCCGCGGCGTGCGACGCCGCGTTCGGGGCCGAGGCCGGCGCGGACCCGGGTCGCCGTCAGCGGCTCGACGGGTTGCTGTCGCTGCTGGGCGCGCCCACGGGCGTTGAAGTCAACCGGGATTTGATGATCGACCTGACGCTGGCCCGCGTGGCCCGCGCTCGCCGATCTGCGGTGGACGAGTTTGCCGGCCCGGCCTTCGCCGGGGGCGACCTTTCGCCCGAGGACGACGACGCGCTCGAAGCACTGGTCGCGGCGGGCATGGACCCCTCGCAGACGCCCGGCCCGCTGCGCCGGCGCTGCGAGCGGCTGGCCGCGCTGCTCGGGACATTGTCGGTCGGCAAGAGCGAACTGGGCCCGACCAACGACCTGGTGCAGCGCACGCTGGCGCGGGTGCAGGAGAGCGTTCAGGCCGAGGAATCGCGGCTTTCCGTCGCCGCGCTGGGCGGAATGGCCGACAGCCGGGGCGGTCGCGTGCGGTTCCGTCTGGCCGACGTCGTTTCCGTGGCCGCGCTGGTGCTCATCGGCTTCGGCGTGCTGATGCCGGTGGGGCAGACGCTGCAGGGCGCGGCGCGTCGGACGGCGTGCGAGGGCAACCTCGCCGCGGCGGGGCTGGGCTTCGGGCTCTACGCCGGCGCGAACAAGGACGTGCTGCCGATGGCATCGGCATCGCCGGCGGGCCGGCCGTGGTGGTTCGTGGGCAAGGGGCCCGAGCAGTCCAACTCCGCCAACCTGTACACGCTCGTGCGGTCGGGGATGAACAAGGTCTCGGACCTGGCCTGCGGCGGCAACGCCCGCGCGGTGTTCAACGAGACGCGTCCGAACGCGACCGACTGGGGCTGCCTCGAGGAGGTCTCGTACAGTTATCAGAACATGTTCGCCGTCGAGCGGCCGCGCTGGACGGGCGGCGCGCGGGTCATCGTGCTGACCGACCGTTCGCCGGTGGTCCTCAAGGCGTACAACCGCATGGTCATCGACCCGCTGGAGAACTCGCCGAACCACGGCGGGCGCGGGCAGGCCGCGCTGTTCAACGACGGCGCGGTGACGTGGCTCAAATCGCCCGTGCTGCACAACGGCGACAACGTCTGGCTGCCGCGGGCGATCGAGGACGTGATCCGCCAACTGACCCGCCCCCGCGCGGCCGACCCGCTGCAGGGGACCGAGAGCCCCGCCGGCGCCGACGACGTGTTCGTCGGGCCGTGACGGCGGTTGCGCACACCGACATCTCTCCCAACAACGACAACGCCCGGGGCTTGCGCTCCGGGCGTTGGTCGTTGTGCTCACTCGCCGCGGGACGATCCCGCGCGGTTCACTTGGCGTTGACCTTGATCGTGCGCCCCGTGCTCTCGGGCCTCTTGGCCATGCGGACGGTCAGCACGCCGCTGGAGAAGTCGGCCGTGGCCTTGTCGGGGTCGACCGACTCGGGCAGCGTGATGCGCCGCAGGAAACTGCCGAAGCGCCGCTCGCTGCGGTGCACGTTCTTGCCCTTCTCCTCCTTGGTCTCCTCCTTGCTGCCGCTGAGCGTCAGCGTGTCGCCGGTGATCTTCACCTCGATGCGCGACGGGTCGACGCCCGGCACCTCCGCGCGGACGGTGACCTCCTTGTCGGTCTCTTCGACGTCGACCGGAGGGGCGAACGCGAAGCGCTCGCCGGTGTCGGCCGACAGCGCGCCGAAGGGCTGCTCGAAGAACCGGTCGATCATCCGGTCCAGGTCGTCGTGCATCACGTCGATGATCGACCGCGGCTGGTCCGAACGGGAAATCGCGCCGCGGTTACGCCAGGGGATGAGGCTCATGGTGTTCTCCATCGTTCTCTCGTGAGACCCGCGGCGGCGCGCCGACACGGCGCGGCGGCGCGGATCGGGCTCAGTTGGAACGAACTTCGATCTTGCGGGGCCGGGCGTGCTCGGCCTTGGGCAGGGTCAGCGTCAGCACACCGTCGCGGTACGCCGCGTCGATGCGCGACGAGTCGACGTCGTCGCCCAGGCGGAAGGATCGCTCCCACGCGCCGACGCCGTACTCGCGGAGCCGCCACTGCGCGTTCGCGCCCGTGTCGCGCTGCGGAACCTCGGCGCGGATGGTGAGGATGCCCTCTTCCACCCGCACGTCGATCGACTCGGCCCGCGCGCCGGGCACGTCGGCCACGAGGGTCAGGTTGTCGGCGGTCTCGAGCACGTCCACCGCGGGGCGGTAGGTCCGCGCCTCGCGGGCCGGTGCGTTCTCGGTCGTTTGTCCGTTGGTTGTCTGGCAGCAAGCGGTCATGGTCCGCTCCTTTCGTTGCTCGGTGTGGTGTTGACTGCGGCGTTCGGCTCGGCTTTCGCTCAGGCGGCCCGGACTTCGATCTTCCGGGCCCTGGCCGCCTCGGCCTTGGGCAGGGTGATCCGCAGCACGCCCTGCTCGAGCGTCGCGCCCACCTTGTCCGCGTCGATGTCGGTGTTGAGCGTCAGCGTGCGGCTGAAGCGCCCCTGCGGCCGTTCGCGCCGATGGAACGTCGCGCTCTGGGCGGGCGTCTCGTTGCGGGCGCCGGCGATGGTCAGTTCACGCCCGTTGAGCGTGATCTCGATGTCCGACATCGCAAAGCCGGGCAGTTCGGCCTCGATGTGCAGGGCCTGATCGTCCTCCCACGCGTTGAGCGCGGGGAACGCGGCCGCGCCGCGCTGCGAGAACCACGCGGGCGCATCGGCGAAGAAACCGCTGAAGAGACGGTCGATTTCCCGGTCGATGGGGAACGGCCGGGCGACGGCGACAGGGCTGAAAACTCGACGGGTCAACATGACTGGACCTCCTGAAATGCACTTGGATCGATCTCGCGGGCCCGGCCCGCGTGGACGAGGATCGAGAAGACAAACGGCGTGCCAGCGCCGCGTGGCCGCAGCGCGAGCGCGCGCCTGTCAGTTCGGTGTGGTGCTTTCGACGGGGCCTGTCAAACTGACATCCGTACGAACGTTCGGTGCCGTACGAGCGTTGTAGGCGGCGGCTATCGGCCCACCCCGTTGGGGGCACGAACAGGCCGGCTGCATCGCTGTCCGAATACCGTTGGCACGCCGGTTGATCCACGCGGATACCGTCCTGCCGAGGACTCTTCACGCATGGCCGCCAAGTTCGTGGACTATTACCAGTCGCTCGGTGTCAAGCGAGACGCCTCGCCGGAGGAGATCCAGCGCGCCTATCGCACGCTGGTCCGCCAGTATCACCCCGACGTGAACAAGGAGCCCGGCGCGGAGGCCCGCTTCAAGGAGATCCAGGAGGCCTACGAGGTCCTGAAGGACCCGGCACGCCGCAAGCGCTACGACGAACTCGGCGCCGACTACAAGCCCGGCCAGGAGTTCCACCCCCCGCCCGGCAGCGCGTGGGCCGGCAGCGGCGGCCGGCGCGGCGGGTTCCGTGTGAACTTCGGCGGCGAGGGCGCCGAGGGCGTCGACTTCGGCGCCTCGGGGTTCTCGGAGTTCTTCGAATCGCTCTTTGGCGGCATGGCGGGCGGGGCCGCGCGCGGCGCGGGTTTCGATCCCTTCGAGGCCGCGGCCGCTGCGGGACCGCGCGCCGGCCGGAACGGCTCGCGGCGGCGCGCCGGGCCGCAGCGCGGCGCCGACGCCGAGGCCGAACTGACCATCACCATCGCCGACGCGATCCACCGCGCCACCAAGCGCGTCTCGCTCTCGCGCGACGACGGCGACACCAGGACGATCGACGTGCGCATCCCCGCGGGCGTGACCGACGGCACGGTGATCCGGCTCGCCGGTCAGGGCGCGCCGGGCGCGAACGGCGGCGCAGCGGGCGATCTCCTGCTGCGCATCCGGTTCGCGCACGATGCGCGGTTCCGCGTTGACCCTGCCGACCCCTACACGCTGCACACCACCCTTCCCGTTGCGCCGTGGGAGGCCGCGCTGGGCGCGAAGGTCACGGCGCACGCGCCGGATGCGGACGTTCTGGTCACCATTCCGCCCGGCACTTCGAGCGGTCAGAAGTTGCGAATCCGTGGGTATGGTTTGCCGAACAAACACGGGGACCGCGCCGACCTGATCGCCGAGGTTCGCATCGTCACGCCCAGGGCGCTCACGCCCGAGCAGCGCACGCTGTGGGAGCAACTCGCCGCCTCGTCGAACTTTGACCCGCGTGGGGCGTAAGAGCACCGAACACGAACCTCCCGGCCGCGCCGCCACGCCGCGCGGCCGGGCGATGAAAGGAGACCGACCATGCCCATCTCGACCGGCGGCTCGACCCTTCTGCCCTTTCTGCTGCTGATCGTCGTGCCGGTGCTGCTGGGCCTGTGGGCGCAGTTCCGCGTGCGCTCGACGTTCGGCGCGGCTCAGCGGGTGCCCGCGAGCAGCGGCCTGTCGGGCGCCGAGGTCGCGCGGGAGATCATGCGGGCCCACGGCATCACCAACGTCGGCGTCGAGGTCTCGCACGGGATGCTCAGCGACCACTACGACCCGGGCGCCAAGATGCTGCGTCTGAGCCCGGACGTGTACAACGGCCGCTCCGTCGCCGCGCTGGGCATCGCCGCGCACGAGGCCGGCCACGCGCTGCAGGACGCGCAGCACTACGGGCCGCTCAAGTTGCGCAGCGGCATCGTGCCGCTGGCGGTGGTGGGCAGCCACGTCTCGAACGTCGCGCTGCTGCTGGGCGTCCTGCTGTGGGGCGCTCTGGGCTCGACGCTCGGCCCGACGCTGCTCATGGTCGGCATCGCGGGCCTGTGCCTGGTCGCGCTGTTCCAGTTGATCACGCTCCCGGTCGAGTACGACGCCTCGCGCCGCGCCAAGGACCTGCTCGTCTCCACCGGCCTGGTCTCGCAGGGCCGCGAGGCGCAGGCCATGAGCGCGGTGCTCAACGCCGCGGCGCTCACCTACGTCGCCGCGCTGGTCGCCACGCTGGGCACGATCCTCTACTACGCGATGATCCTCTTCGGCGGTCGGCGCGACTGAGCGACTGAGCGTCGCTCAGACCAGCAGCGAGCGCCCGGTCATCTCCGGCGGCTGGGGCAGGCCCATCATCGCCAGCGCGGTGGGCAGGATGTCGGCCAGACGGCCGCGCGCCGCGCGAACCTCGGGCCGGAACCACCCCGCCGGGTCGAAGTCGCCCCGCAGCGCGCGGTGCCGGAACGACTCGCCTACCACGAACAGCGGCACGTCGTAGGTCGTGTGCGCGGTGTGCGGCGCGTTGGTCTCCGGGTCGAACATCTGCTCGCAGTTGCCGTGGTCGGCGGTGACGATCAGCGAGCCGCCGCGCGCGACGGTGACGTTCACGATCTCGCCCACGCACCTGTCCACCGCCGCGCACGCACGCACCGCCGCCTCGAGGCTGCCCGTGTGACCGACCATGTCGCCGTTGGCGAAGTTCACGACGATGAAGGGCACGCACGAGGGCGCGAGCAGCCGATCGACGACCGCCCTGCAGACCTCCGGCGCGGCCATCTCGGGCCTGAGGTCGTAGGTCGCGACCTTCGGGCTCTGCGGGTTCTCGCGCTCCTCCCCCGGCCACGGCTCGTCGCGGTAGTCGTTGAAGAAGAACGTCACGTGCGGGTACTTCTCCGTCTCCGCGACGCGCAACTGGCCGAGCCCGAGCGAACCGAACCACTCCCCCGCCGTGTTCTTCATCCTGGGCGGCTTGGGGAACGCGACGCTGACAAACGGCGCGAGTTCCTCCCAGTACGCCGTCATCGTCACGTAGTGCAGGTCGAGCCTGCGGCCGCGGTCGAAGCCGCGCACGCCGCTGTCCGGGCTGGGCTTCACGTTCCTCCACTTCTCATCGGGGAAGACGAACGCCGCGGACAACTCGCGCGGCCGGTCGCCGCGGTAGTTGTAGAAGATCACGCTGTCGCCGTCGGCGATGCGCGACCCGCGCGCCTGTTCGGGCGTCCCGACCGCCGTGGGCGGCACGAACTCGTCGCCCCTGAGCGTCTCGCCGCTGGGCGCGTCGTAGTACGCCCGGACGGCCGCTTCCGCGCTCGGTGCCGGCGGCGCGTCGTCGCGACCGGTCAGGCAGTCGTAGGCGCGCCGCACGCGCTCCCACCGATGGTCGCGGTCCATCGCGTAGTAGCGGCCCGCGACCGTCGCGACGCGCCCGACGCCGATCTCGCGGCACTGACGCTCGACCTCGCGCACGAACTCCAGACCGGTGAACGGCCCCGTGTCGCGCCCGTCGGTGAACAGATGCACGAACACGCGCTCCAGACCCAGCACGCGGCAGGCACGCAGGATCGCGTACAGATGCTCGAGTTGCCCGTGCACGCCCGCGTCCGACGCGATGCCCATCAGGTGCAGCGACCGTCCGCGCTGCTTCGCACGGTCGATCGCCGCGGCGATGGCCCGGTTCTTCTCCAGCCCCGCCCTGCACGCCGCGGTCATCACCAGCGACTCCTGCGGCACGACGCGGCCGGCGCCGATGTTCTGGTGCCCGACCTCGGAGTTGCCCATCGTCCCCTCGGGCAGGCCGACGTCCTCGCCGCTGGTCTTGATGAGCGTTCCGGGCCAGGTGCGGCGCATCCGGTCGTCAACGGGCGTGAGGCCGCGTGCCGAGGCGATCTTCGGCGCGTTGAACGCGTCGTGCTCCGGGTGCGGGTTCTCGCCCCACCCGTCGCGGATGATCAGGACCAGCGGGACGTTCTTCGGACGGGCGGGCGCGGGCGTGCTCATGGCGCGAGTGTACGTCGCGCCGGCGGGGCGCGTCGGCGCCACGCGGGCCGGTTGGACGTGTACCAGTTTGTGCTACAATGCGCGCATGGCCAGACGCACCTCCATGAACGTCTCGCTCACCGGGACGCTGGCCCGCTTTGTGAACCGGCAGGTCCGGTCCGGCCGCTACCAGACCGCCAGCGAGGTCGTCCGCGAGGGTCTGCGCCTGCTCGAAGAGCGCCAGAAGGACCGGGCCGCGGCTTTGGCGGCGGTCAAGCCCAAGGTCGCCGTCGGGCTCAAGCGACTCGATGAGGGCCGCGTCCCTGACGGCCAAGCGGTGTTCGAGCGAGCGGTAGCCCGGCTGCGCGGCAGCAGGCGGAAGGCCGGATGAGTCGATTCACGATCTCCCCCGCCGCGGCCGATGACCTTGACGAATTCCTCGCACCCGTCGCCGGGGAGGGCACGCCTTGCGCGCAGTTCGTTGCGGGTCGGCTGCACGCCGCGATCCTCAGGGCCGCGCGATACCCGCTCCTCGGGCATGCGCACCCCGCGATCGACGATCCCTCGCTGCGGGTCCGGGTCGCCACGCCGTAGGTCGTGGTGCATCGACGCTCGACACGGCCGATCGAGGTCGTCCGCATCCCTCACGGCGCACGGGACGTGGGCGTGCTGCTCGGCACGCCGCTGGACTGATGCTGCCGCCGCGATGCGGCGCGCGCTCAACCCACCTTTGCCAGCACCTCGTCCCAGTTCATGGCGTTGCCCGGCTGGCGCGTCTGCACCCACTTGACCTTGCCGCGGCCCTCGGCGCTTTTGCCGATGACCACCGTCGCGCGCTGCGTCGTGTTCATGTCGGCCCAGTGGATGCCGTAGGCCTTGCACACCGCGCGGTGCTGGTCCGAGAGCAGCGTGTGCGAGAACCCCTCCGCCGCGGCCCAGGCCTTGAGCGCAAACGGCGAGTCGCACGACACGCCGAGGACCTGCGCGCCCTTCTTCTGCCACTCGGCCATCTCGCGCGTGACGCACTTCATCTCCGTCGCGCACACGCCGGTGAACGCGAACGGGAAGAAGCACAACACCACGTCGCCCTGCCTGAGCGCGTCGGACAGTTTCCAGTCCTGCCGGTCCTGATTCTGGAGCACAAAGTCCGGGGCGGTGTCGCCCGCGGCGATCGGGAGCGAACGGGGCGGCGGCTGGGTGGTCGTGGCGGACATGCGTTTCCCCTGTTGGGTGATTGGGTCGCGACAGCGTAGCACGCCGGGCCGGGCAGGCAAGAGCCACGGCGCGCTGGCACGCGGCGGACGCCGCGGCTAATCTAGGTGGATCGCCTTGGCATCCACGAACGCGGCGAGGGGACGGGGACAGGGCAGGAGGCCCGAACGCCCATGACGACCATCGCGACGTTGAAGGAACGGTACGCCGAAGTCCGCGAGCGCATCGCACGGGCCGCTTCGCGCGCCGGCACCGATGCCGACCGCGTGCTGCTCGTCGCCGTCACCAAGCACGCCGAGCCCGACCAGATCCGCGAACTCATCCGCCTGGGCCACACCGACTTTGGCGAGAACCGCGTGCAGCAGCTCGTGCAGCGGGCCGCGATCATCGACGAATGGCTGCAGCGCCACCGCACCACGCCCGGCGTGATCCCGCCGTCGAGCCGCGACGCGCCCGCGCAGGGCTCCGAGGGCGAGTGGCAGAGCCCGGCGATGCCCGGCACGGTCCGCTGGCACATGATCGGCCACCTGCAGCGCAACAAGGCCCGCAAGGCGGTCGAGGTCTGCCGGCTCATCCACACCGTCGATTCGCTGCGCCTGGCCGAGGAGCTGCAGATCATCGGCGCGCGTCGCGACAAGCCCATCGACGTGCTCGTGCAGGTGAACTGCTCGGGCGAGCGGCAGAAGTCCGGGTGCGCCATCGCCGCGGCCCCGCACCTGGTCGCCGAGATCGAGACCATGGTCCAACTCCGCGTCCGCGGGCTGATGACCATGGCGCCGCTGTCGAGCAACCCCGAGGCCTCGCGCCCCACCTTCGCCCGCTGCCGCGAACTGTTCGACGAGATCCGCGAATCGGGCGAGGTCCCGCCGACGTTCAACATCCTGTCGATGGGGATGTCGGGCGATTTCGAGGTCGCGATCCAGGAAGGCGCGAACATGGTGCGGGTCGGCACCGCGCTGTTCGGCGAGCCGCGCGCCGGCGCTGAGACCGATGACGAGGCCGACGAGGACTGACGGTCACCGCCGGCCGCTGGTCGTGTCCTGCACTTCGAGCCGCCGGATCTCGGCGACGAGCGCGACCAGGTCCGCGCCGTCGGTGACGCCGTCGGCGTTCACGTCCGTCGGCGAGGCGAGCCAGGCGTAGGCGTCCTCCGTGTCCACCACGCCGTCGTCGTTGACGTCGTAGTCGAAGGGCGTGATCACGTTGCCCAGCAGCGTGACGACGATCGTCGGCGACTCGGGGTCGTCGCTGGTCACCGTGAGCGTGCCGGACTTGGGCCCCAGCGTCGCGGTGAGCATCCCGATCTGGTGGACGTTGCCGACCGCGCCGGGGTCGGCCGGCTCGTTGAACGTTCCGGCGGGCGCGGTGAATCCCGCGCTGGGCGAGAGCGTGTACGTGAGCGCGTCGATCCCCGCGCCGGTGCCGTCCTTGCTCCACAGCGCGACGTTGGCGACGTTGGTGACGGTCAGCGGCAGGTGCACGGTCGCGCCCTGGAAGACGGTCCCGAAGTCGATCGTCAGCGTGCTGACCGAGGCCCGCGCGGGGACCTGCAGGTCGAGGAACACGGGCAGGTGCGGCGCGGTGCTCGTGCCCGCGAAGTGGTCGATCAGCGCCTGCGCGATCACCGGCCCGACCATCGTGTTGTTCGCGACGCGGATCGACTGGTTGAACGAGAACCCGTCGTTGCCCCAGCAGCGGTAACTGTGCACCGGGTCGTTCCACACGCCGCCGTACGGCACGCTGCGGTCGCCGATGTACGCCAGGCCCTGCCCCTGCGAGATCGCGTCGGACACGAGCAGGAAGTCGAACCGGTCGTCCATCCCGCCCCACGCCGACGTCGGCGACTGCGTGTGCACGACGGCGAACGACGAGTTGCCGTTCCACGCGCCCGCGCGGTTGATGGGGTCGAACAACCGCCCGCCCTCCGAACTCCCCGGCCCGGTCAGCGTGCCCCACGCCGCCTCGGAACTCGTGTACAGGTTCAGGTCGCCGCCGAAGATGAACCGCGAGCCGGCGGGCAGCGCGTCGAGGTGCGCGCGGACCAGCAGCGCCTCTTCGGCGCGCCGGTCGCGGTCGGTCGTCGTGTTCCCCGCCTTCAGGTGCGCGCTGAGCAGGTAGAACGACGCCGCGCCCGACGAGTACGTCACCGGGCGCAGGTGGTACCGCATCACGTGCCGCGTCGAGACCGTCGAACTCGCCGAGACCGCGACCGCCGTCCCCAGCAGCGCGAGTCTCGAGGTGCGGTAGAAGCACGCGCTGTCCGTGTCCGGGCCGTTGACGAAGGTCGCGTAGGCGTAGTCGCCGGGGCTGCCCGGCGCACTGTTCATCAGGTTCGTGAACGTGATCGTCGCCGCCTCGCTGGTGATCTCCTGCACGATCAGCACGTCGGGCGCGAACGAGCGGCCCTCGAACACGCCGAAGATCGACGTCTGGAAAGCCGCGGAACGCGCCGGGTTGCCGTTGTACTCCGTCAGGTTCCAGCACCCGACGCGGATCTGCGCCGACGCGCACGCGGCCACGCCCGCCACCACCGCCGCGCCCGCAACCATCGTTCGACGAACCCGCATCGACGCTCCTTGTCCCCCCGCGCCCGCGACACCGGCGGCAACCATTTATGCCCGCCCGCGGCGCATCTGCCACCGTGCGGCCGGGCCTTGGCCCAAGTTTGCACGCACTTCCGCCGTTTGCAACCTGTTCAGCCCGAGAATCCGGCCGGCGCGGGCGTGCCGCGGCGTTTGATCGCGGAGCATGCCGGCGCGGCTTCCTATCCTCACAACCCACACCCGCACGCACCCGCGCGGCGGCACGACCGCCGGGCAGCCGCACGAGAATCACCATGACCACCACCGCCGCGCCACGCAAGATCGTTCTGGCCTACTCCGGAGGGCTCGACACCTCGGTCATCCTGCCGTGGCTCAAGGACCGCTACCCCGGCGTCAAACTCGTCGCCTACGCGGCCGATCTGGGCCAGGGCAAGGGCGAACTCGACGGCATCGAGGACAAGGCCCGCAGGAGCGGGGCCGACGAGGTGATCGTCGAGGACCTGCGTCGCGAGTTCGCCGAGTTGTACTGCTTCCCCATGCTCCGGGCCCACGCGCTATACGAGCAGGACTACCTGCTCGGCACCAGCATCGCGCGCCCCCTGATCGCCAAGGGCCAGGTCGAGGCGGCGCGCAGGACCGGCGCCGACGCCGTGAGCCACGGCGCGACCGGCAAGGGCAACGACCAGGTGCGCTTCGAGTTGACCTACATGGCGCTGGGGCCGGACCTGAAGATCATCGCGCCGTGGAAGGACCCGAGTTTCGAACTCACCAGCCGCGAGGCCGCGGTCGATTACGCCGCGAGAAAGGGCGTGCCCATCGCGCAGACGAAGAAGAAGATCTACTCGCGCGACCGCAACCTCTGGCACTGCTCGCACGAGGGGGCCGAGATCGAGCACCCCGACCAGCGCGCCAGCGACGAGGTCTGGCTGATGACCGTGCCGCCGAGCAGGGCGCCCGACAGGGTCGAGACCGTCAGGGTCGCCTTCCGCATGGGCAACCCCGTCGCCGTGAACGGAAGGGAGATGCGCGGCGAGCAGGTCGTCGAGACGCTCAACGAGATCGGCGGGCGGAACGCGGTCGGGCAGGTCGTCATGGTCGAGAACCGGCTGGTGGGCATGAAGTCGCGCGGCGCGTACGAGACGCCCGGCGGCACGATCCTCTACGAGGCGCACAAGGCGCTGGAGCAGTTGTGCATCGAGCGCGACACGCTGCACTTCAAGCAGCAGGCCGCGATCCGCTACGCCGAACTGGTGTACTACGGGCAGTGGTTCCACCCGCTGCGCGAGGCGCTGCAGTCGTTCATGGACCACACGCAGCGGAACGTGACCGGCGAGGTCACCGTCGAACTCTACAAGGGCCGCGCGACGGCCGTCTCGGCGACGGCGGAGCGCTCGCTGTACGACACGAAACTCGCGGGGTTCGCGATGGAGGGCTACGACGTGACCGCCGCGCGCGGGTTCATCGACCTCTTCGGCCTGCCGATGAAGATCGCCGCGATGCAGGGCGTGCACTGATCGTCACGGGCCGCGCGCTCACGCCATCTCCGGCGGCATCGGCCGGAGGCCGAACCGCTCGCGGATGAACCACCGCCCGAGGTAGATCAGGGGCGTGAGCGCGACCGCGATCACGAACTTGAGGACGTAGCCCGTCAGCGCGGTCGCGGCGACGAAGCGCACGTCCGCCGCCTCGCCGCCGGTCAGTTCCTGCAGCACGATGAAGAACATGAACGTGACGACGAACGAGTCGAACAACTGCGACACGACGGTCGAGCCCGTGGCCCGCAGCCAGACCATCCTGCCGCGGGTCAGCCGCTTGAACAGGCCGAACAGGTAGATGTCCAGCAGCGAGCCGCACAGGAACGCGACGATCGACGCGATGTACATGAGCGCGGACGCCCCGAAGATCACCTCGAACGACCGCGCGTCGGCCGTGCCGGGGATGCCCTCCCTGATCGGCATGAACCGGCCGATGTAGATGAGCACGAACGCCAGCGCGCCCATCGCGAAGGCGACGTACGTTACCCGGCGCGCGGCCTTCTTGCCGTAGTACTCGTTCAACAGGTCCGTCAGCAGGAACGTGATCGGGAACGGCAGCATGCCGACGGTGTGCTCGACGGGCAGGCTGCCGCCGAAGAGTTCGAACCGGAACAACTTCACGCCCAGGATGTTGGCCAGCAGCAGGCTCGTCACAAAGACCGCGCTCATCCACAGGTACAGGCGCGTGCGAACGTCGGGCGTGAAGGGATCGCCCCACTCCTTTCCCTTCGCACTGGCGGCAATGTCCGGTCGGTCGTGCATGGTCCTTCGGTCTCGGCGAGGTGTTCGCCGAGGGGAGCATACCCGATGCGGCCCGCGTGGTGACCGGACGCGACCGGCGGGCCGCTATGCTGCGCCCGCATGTGCGGCATCGGCGGCATCATGAGGGTGACACCCGCGGGCGAGGCCGCCGCGGCGGCGTTGGCCGTGCCGCCGCGGGAAGCCATCCCAGAGCACTGGCTCGACGTGATTGATGAGTCGATCCGCCACCGCGGGCCGGATGGTCAGGGGCGCTTCCGCGACCGCGTGGTGCGGGCCGATGGGTCGGTCGTCGATGTCGCGCTGGTGCACCGACGGCTGAGCATCATCGACCACGCCGGCGGCGCGCAGCCGATGGTGTCTGTCTTGGGCACATCGCCGCCCCGTGGCGCACCTGTCCGCTCGCCCGCGCGCGGCGCCATGCCCCCACTGCTCTTCCATGGCAAGCCCAACGCGCCGGTGGTGTATCACGAACTGCGCGGCACGGGCATCTTGCCCGTGGGTTCTGCAAGTGGCACGGGCGTCCCGCCCGTGGGTTCATCGGGTAGCACGGGCATCTTGCCCGTGCATTCACCCGGGCATGGGCAGGATGCCCATGCTGCAGATCTGCTCGCCGTGGTCTTCAACGGCTGCATCTACAACCACCGCGAGCTGCGTCGGGAGTTGCTCGCGGCGGGGCACGAGTTCGCCACCGACCACAGCGACACGGAGGTGCTGCTGCACGGCTGGCGCGAGTGGGGCGAATCGCTGTTCGAGAGACTCGATGGGATGTTCGCGTTGGCGATCTGGGATCGGGCGGCTGCGTCCCTCGCACTCGCCCGGGATTCGTTCGGGGAAAAGCCGCTGTACTTTGCGCGCGGGCACGACCAGTCCGTTCGCGACCTGTCCCTGACTTTCTCGTCGTCGGCCACCGCGCTGGCGCGGATGGCGATGCACCCGGCGGTTCCCGCGCAGCATCAACGCGTGACCGACGGCCTTCACGAGTGGATCAGGTTCGGCTTTGCCGCGTCGCCGCCGAGCGGGTATTTCAGAGGCCTCATCGCAAGCGGCGTGTTGATCGAGGACAGCGAGGGCAGCCGGATCTCCAGGCACGGACCGGTGTTCCGCGGTGCCACGCCGCCCGCGCGGACGAACATCCTCGACGCCGCGACCGCAGAAGAAGCGCTCGGAGACGCGGTACGGGCAAGGTGCGAGGCGGATGTCCCGCTGGGCTGCTTTCTCTCGGGAGGGATCGATTCGTCGCTGGTTGCGCTCCTTGCGCGCCGGGCGCTCGGCAACCTCAGGACGTTCTGCGTCCGCATGCCGCGTGGCGTCGACGACGAGTCGGCCATCGCCGCGGAGGTCGCGTCGATCATCGGGACCGACCATACGACGCTGGACTGCCGCGCCGACCCCGCGGCGGACCTGCAACGACTGATTGCACAACTGGGGCTGCCCTTCGGCGACAGTTCGCTCCTGCCGTCGCACTGGGTCAGCGCCGCCGCGCGGCAGCACGCCGCTGTCGCCCTCGCCGGAGACGGAGGAGACGAGATGTTCCTCGGCTACGAGCGCTACCGGGCGGCCGGCATGCTGGCCCGCCATCGTCGCCTGCTGGCGATGATGGAGCCCCTGCTCCGCTCCGCGCAGGGCGCACACCGTCGATCGACGATCGCACGCGCTGCGAGGATCAGCGCGGCGGCGCGAGGGCTCGGCTACACCGACCTGGTCTCCATCTTCCCATCGAGCGACCTGCGTCGGCTCGTTCCTGCTGCGATCAACCTCGGCGTGCACGACGACCGCTGGGTGGGAGCTGATCGAGCGGTGCTCTGGGATCTGCAGTGCTACCTGCCCGACGACCTGATGCGCAAGGCCGATACCGCATCGATGGCCGTCGCGCTCGAGGTGCGCTCGCCGTTCCTGAGCAACGATATCGCCGCGATGTGCCTTTCCGCCTCGCTCGACTCCCTCATGCCCCGCGGCCGGCGCAAGGGCCTGTTGCGGCAGGTCGCGCGCAAGCATTTCCCGGCCAGGATTGTCGATCGGCCCAAGCAGGGCTTTGCGATCCCCATCGGCGAGTGGTTCCGCAGCGACTACGGCGGCATGAGGCAGTTGCTCATGGATCACCTCGAAAGCGCGGAGCCGTGGGGCCCGCCGCGGCTGGGGATCGAGTTGAACATGAAGTTCGTCCGTCAGATGGTGGACGAGCACATGAACCAGCGGCGCGACCACTCGCAGCGGCTGTACATGCTGCTGGTGCTGAGCATCTGGGCAAAGTGGATGGGAACCTTGGGCGGCTGATCAAGTTCGATTGAAACTCGAAGGGCGCGAAGAACACGAAGAAGGTCATCAGCGGGAGCGCTTCAGCGTTTGCTCGCCAAGCCCGCCCTTCAACTGCGACAGATGCTCGCTGGATCCGGGCGTCATGGGTCAGGGATGAGACTTACGGCAGTGCCGCGGGAAACGCTGAGGGTGCGGGAGTGACCGAGAACTCGTTCGGATCCTCGGAGCATGCGTCGTTTCTGATCGCTCCGCGTACGCTGCGCCTCTGCGGTGGATATCTCTGCTGCGTGTTCCTCGCTTGCTTCATGCTCTTCGCGACCTTCGCGTTCCAAGCGCTGAAACAAAGAACCCGGGCTTGCGCCCGGGGCCCGTGGGATCGATCACGGCCTGCGCGACGAGTCAGAACTTCCAGCCGATGGTCGCGAAGTACGTCAGGTCGTTGCGGTTGCGGTCCGCGCCGGGCGTCGAGTCGTAGCGGTCCTCGGCGCCGATCTTGAAGATCATGCCCGTGCTCGCGTCGAGCACGAACTCCAGGCCCGTCGAGCCGACCAGCCGGTACTCGGGGAAGTCGAGCAGACTCCAGTACGAATCGAAGGTGAGGAAGAACTTCGCCGCGTCGTTGAACGTGTGCGTGAAATCGAAGCCGAGGTTCGCCTCGGGCACCCAGCGGTTGTCGGAGCCGCCGATCTCGCGCGTCACGGCGATACCGAACCGCGGCAGGAAGAGCGTCTTCTCGGTCTTGTAGAGTTCGTAGCCCAGGCCGAGCACGCCGGTCAGCCGCCAGTCCCACTCCTGGAAGTAGTCGTACTCCAGCACGCCCCTGGAGTACACGCGCCACCTGCTGTCGGTGATCTTCCAATCGTTGCGGATGTTGAACTCGAAGCGGTCCTGCGACTTCTTGCCGTCGTCGACGCCGTAGAGATACGAGGCGCCGATGGTCGTGGCCATGGTCGACGTGTCCCGCGCGCCCCCGAGCGCGACGCGCCCGCCGAAGCGCTCGGTGTTGCCCGTCGCGCCTGTCGCACCGGCCTCGAACGTCCACGACCAGCCCTTGAAGAACGAGTCGGGGTCCGGCGGCGGCGGCGGGTTGGCGTCGGCCACCTCCTTCACCTGTGTCCGCTGGAAGGTCATGCGGCCCAGCACCGGGTGGTCGATCACCACCGTGCTCGGGTCCATCGAGACGAGTTTGCCCTTGAGCGTCTCGCCGCTGGTGAGGGTGACGTTGGCGTCGCCGCCGACGGGCGGCGGCTCGACGAACTCGAACCCGGCGTCGGCACGGGCCGCGCCGCTCGCCGCGGCGGCGACCAGCGCCGCGCACAGTGTCGCTCTGAACATGTCCGGGATCTCCTTGGCGTTTGTGGTTCCCATGGCGGCGCCAAGGATACACGCCGCGCGCGGCGCGTGCGCACCCGGCGCCACGACGGCCAAGGCGACCGGAATCGCGCCGCGCAACGGGCCGGTGCGCGGGTGCCCCTTCCTACCATGGCGGCCCCGATGCCCCTGCTCTCGGCCACCAACCTGAAGTACACCATCGGCACGCGCGTGCTGCTGGACGGCGTCTCGTTCTCGATCGAGGCGGGCGAGCGCGTCGGGCTGGTGGGCCGCAACGGCACGGGCAAGACCTCGCTGTTCAGGATCATCGCGGGACGGCTCCGGCCCGACGGCGGATCGGTCTCGCTGGCGCGCAACGCGCGCATGGGGTATCTCTCGCAGGACCCCGAACTCGACCCGTCCCGAACGCTCCGCGACGAGGCCGCGGCGGGGTTTGTCGAACTCAACCGCCTCCACGCCGAACTCAACGCGGTGTTCCACGACATGGGCCTGCCCGAGAACGCCGCGCCCGAGCGGCTCGAACGGCTGATGAGAAAGCAGGCCGAACTGCAGGACCGGATCGAGTCGATGGGCGGCTACGCGACCGAGCACCGGGTCGAGTCGGTGCTGCACGGCCTGGGGTTCGTGGACGAGCAGTTCGGCATCCCGGTGTCGGGCCTGTCGGGCGGGCAGAAGGGCCGGCTGGCGCTGGCGAAACTGCTGCTGGAGTCGCCGGACCTGCTGCTGCTCGACGAGCCGACCAACCACCTCGACATCGCCGGGCGCGAGTGGCTCGAGGAGTTTCTCGTGCGCGAGTTCCGCGGCGCGGTGCTGATGGTCAGCCACGACCGGCGCATGCTGAACAACGTCGTGACGCGCATCGAGGAGATCGAGGGCGCTCGGTTGATCGACTACCCCGGCAACTACGACGCGTTCCGCGAGATCCGGCGGCAGCGGCTGCTCACGCAGCACCGCGCCTACGAGAACCAGCAGTCGCAGTGGGCCAAGGAGGAGGAGTTCATCCGGCGCTTCCGCGCGGGGCAGCGCGCCAAGGAGGCGCAGGGCCGGTTGTCGAAACTCGAACGGCAGAAGGAACTCTTCGCCGTCGAGCGCCCGGTCGAGATGGGCGCGATGCGGTTCCGCCTGCCCGAGGCGCCGCGCTCGGCGGACCTGGTCGCGGTGGTGCGCGACGCGAGCAAGGCCTACGACAACCCGCCCGACGGGAACGGCGCGACGCACGGCGGCCGGCGCGTGCTGTTCGAGAATCTCACCGTCACCATCTCGCGCGGCGAGCGGTGGGCGATCGTCGGCCCCAACGGCGCGGGCAAGACGACGCTCGTCCGCGCGCTGCTGGGCGACCTGCCGCTCGACAGCGGCACGGCCCGACTCGGCGCCTCGGTCTACGTCGGGTACTTCGCGCAGTTGCCCGCGGGTGTCGACGACGACCTGCCGCTGTGGGAGTACCTGCAGCGCGCCATCAGGCGCGAGAACCCCGAGACCGCCTTCAGCGAGCAGCAGGCCCGAGACCTGGCCGGCGCGTTCCTCTTCTCCGGCGCCGAGCAGGACAAGCCGCTGGGCGTGCTGAGCGGCGGCGAGCGCAGCCGCGCGCGGCTGGCCGCGCTGCTGGCCTCGGCCAAGAACCTGCTCGTGCTCGACGAGCCGACCAACCACCTCGACATCCCCTCGGCCGAACGGCTGGAGGAGGCGCTCCGCGCGCCCGGCGAGGACGACGACACGGACGGCTACACCGGCACGCTCATCCTCATCAGCCACGACCGCGCGCTCATCGACGCGACCTGCAACCACCTGATCGTCCTCGACGGCCGCGGCGGGGCCACGGTCTTCCACGGCACCTACTCCGAGTGGCACGACAAGCAGATCCGCGACCGCGCCGCGGGCGCACCGGGCGGCCCGTCGTTTGCGCCTCAACCTGCGCCCGGGAAGCGTTCGGACGCAAGGCCCGCCCAGCCCGGTCCGGCTCCATCCGCCGGCCGGAGCGAGAAGAAGTCGGGCGGTCTGTCGTGGATGCCGGACGAGCGGCTGGAGAAGGAGATCGAGAAGGCCGCGGCACGGCTCAAGGCGGCGGACGCGGACCTCTCGCGCGAGGAGGTGTACCGCGATGCCGACCGTTGCCGCGAAGCCCTCGCGGCCCGCGATGCCGCCGCGGCGGAACTGGAACGGCTGGAAGAGGAATGGCTCCGACGGGCTGACGAAACCTGAACAGAAGGCGGACCGGATAACCGCGGTGGACGTTGGGCTGGGTAGCCGTTGCGGGTCTGCCATGTACAATCGGGCCGCGCGCGCACCGGAGCGAGCGGACCGGTGCAGGCGGCGCGGCGTGCTGGCCGATTGAAGGGCGACCATGGATCAGGCAGAGCGTGGAACGACAGGGCCCCGGCTCGGCCGGCGTGAGTTGATCGGGCAGGGCCTGTTGCTTGGCTCGCTGCTGCTGGTCGGCTGCGGCAGCCGTCGCAACACGGTCGCGGCGCGTCCGCCGCTGCCCGCCGCGCCTGCGCCGGCGGTCTTCCCCGCCGCGCCGCAGCCCGCGCCGATGCCCGTCGAAACGCCGGGCCTGGTGGTGATGAAGCGCGCCCAGTGGACGCGGTCGGGCATCGCCCCGGGCGTCCCCATCTACGACATGAACGGCGTGTCGCGCATCACGGTGCACCACGACGGCATGCCGCCGGTCGCGCTGCGCGGCGAGCAGGAGACCGCGCGGCGCATCGAGTCGATCCGCGCCTCGCATGTCAACGCTCGCGGCTGGGCCGACATCGGTTATCACTACGTGATCGACCCCGCCGGGCGGGTGTGGGAGGGCCGCCCGTCGTGGAAGCAGGGCGCGCACGTGAAGGACCAGAACGAGCACAACATCGGCGTGCTGGTGCTGGGCAACTTCGACGTGCAGCGGCCGACGCCGCAGGCGCTGGCCTCGCTGGACCAGTTCCTCGGCGCGCTCATGCAGCGCCACCGCGTGCCGCTCGGGCGCGTGTACACGCACCGCGAGATCGGCCAGTCGGCCTGTCCGGGCGCCAACCTCCAGCAGTACATGAACCAGACGCGCGCCGGCGGCGGGCGCCTGGCGATGGCCGCGTCGCGCGGCTTCCGCGCCTGAGCGCGGGCCCGCCTCACACACCCAGGTCGAAGGGCTCGATCACCGCGGCGCGGCGCACGAGCGTGTCGATCCGCACGATCGCGCCCTGGGCGCGCGGGTCCTCGGCGGCGACCTCGAGCGGCGCGGGCAACTGCCGCACCATCGCGTCCAGCGTCGCCGACACGTCGCGACCGATCACGCTCCGCTGCGGGCCGCACATGCCGATGTCCGTCTGCGCGGCCAACACGTGGTCGAGCAGCCGCGCGTCGGCCGTTGGCACGTGCGTGTGCGTGCCGAGGACCGCGACCACGCGCGGGGCGTCGTCGCGGCACCACGTGCGCAGGCAGTGCCACGCCACCGCCTGCTTCTCGCTGGTCGCCTCGGCGTGGATCTCGACGATCACCATCGCGTCGCGCTCGGGGATGGCCGAGACCTCGCGGTCGATCGCCGCAAAGGGGCTGTCGGCGGGCAGCGGCATGAACAGCCGGCCGAGCACGGTGAGGACGTAGAGCGGGGGAGCGCTGTCGATCGCGATGCGCACGGTGCGCTTGCCCGGCGCCTGCGCCGAGAGGTTCGCCGGGCGCAGCACCGGCTGCTCCGGGTCCTCGACAAGGGGCACGATCTGCCGGTCCTTGGCCCAGTGGTCGCCGAGGGTGACGGCGTCGATCCCGCCGCGGAGCAGTTCGCGCAGGTTGTCGGGCGAGAGGCCCGAGCCGTTGCGCGCGTTCTCGCCGTTGGCGATGACGGTGCGCACGCCATGCTCGCGCAGGCGCTTCGCGGCGGCGGTCGCCGCCGAACGGCCGACCGAGCCCACCGTGTCTCCCAGGAATGCGACGGAGTGGTGCATGGCGTCTCAGCCCCCCGCCCGGGCGAAGGTGCCGCGGTCGCGGTCCTTGACCACGCCGGGGAAGGCAAGGGCGCGCCCGTGCGCGACGCAGTAGACGCCCGGCGGCAGGACACCTGTGGCGAAGATGGACTCGGTCAGGTTCTGCAGCGCGTCGGAGCGCGTCATCTCGAAGGGCCGCATCGCGCCCGTGAGCACGACCGGCACCCGCAGGCGCGGGCCCAGTTCGGCGAGGATGCGTTCGCCCGTGACGGTCAGCGTGTCGGTGCCGTGCAGGATCACGATGCCGTCGCCCGCGCGCCCGCCGCCCGGCGCGGTCGCGTCGTCGCCGGCGCGCCCGACCGCGCCCGCGGCACGCAACGCCTCGATGATGCGCTCGCGGTCGGCGTCGGTCAGGTGCAGACTGTCCTTGCTCATCAGTTCGAGCGTCGAGACCCGCGTGTCCTCCAGCCGCAGGCGGCGCAGCATGCGGCCGACGATGGTGCGGCGGTTGGAGAGTTCCCCCGAGCGTTCGTCGTAGGTTTTTTCGATCGTGCCGCCGGTGGTGATGAGCGTGACGTGCCGCATGGGCCAAAGGGTACGCGCCGGCGTCAGCGGCCGCGCGAACTTCAGCGGCCGCGCCGGCCGCGGAGGCGCTGAAAGAGCGAGAGTTTCAGCAGCACCGACCCGACCAGCAGCAAGGGCACGCCGACCGCGCCGACGACGGCCCAGCGGAACATCGCCGCGCCGACGGCCCTGCCCTCGGGCGCATCGGCCGCGAGCGGGTCGTTCATCGCCGAGGAGTAGAGCCCGATGAGTTCGCTCAGCGCACCGAACAGGCCGACGAGCACGACGGCGCCGCCGACGAGCGTGAGGAGGATGCCGAGCGTGAGGCGCACGGCGACCTACTTCCTCACCGTCCTCTGCTCGATCCGCTTCTGGCTGACCGTCCTGACAATCCGGTCGACGTAGTTGCCCGGCGTGTGCACCGCGTCCGCGTCGATATCTCCGAGGCCGACGACCTCCTCGACTTCGGCGATGACGAACGCCGCGGCGGTCGCCATCATGGGGTTGAAGTTCCGCGCGGTCTTGCGGTAGACGAGGTTGCCGAACGGGTCGGCCCTGTGCGCCTTGACCAGGGCGAGGTCGGCGTAGAGGCCGGTCTCGAGGACGTACTCGCGCGGCTCGCCGCTCTGCACGGCCGCGCCGCCGGCCTTGCCCTCGCGCCCGGCGAAGCCGCGCCCCGGGATGGTCGCGCCGCCGACGCCCTGACTGGGACGCAGCAGCGGGCGCGTTTCCTTGCCCTCGGCGACGACGGTGCCCGCGCCGGTCGCGGTGTAGAACGCCGGGATGCCCGCGCCGCCGGCGCGGATGCGCTCGGCCAGCGTGCCCTGCGGGTTGAACTCGACCTCCAGTTCGCCCTGCAGGAACTGCTTCTCGAAGGTGGCGTTCTCGCCGACGTAGGAACTGATCATCTTGCGGATCTGGCGCGTCTGGAGCAGGAGGCCCAGGCCCCAGTCGTCGACGCCGGCGTTGTTGGAGATGCAGGTCAGCCCCTTCACGCCGGTGTCGCGGAGCGCGATGATCAACTGCTCGGGGATGCCGCACAGGCCGAACCCCCCCACCATCACGGTCATGCCGTCGCGGATGACGCCCTTGGACTTCAGGTCGGCGAACGCCTCGGAAGGCGAGTTGAAGAGTTTGGTGGCCATGGGTGAGGGTATTGCGGGCAATGGAACCGAGAGCAACGTGTCCTGAGTCCTGCCGTGCTGCGTCCTGCCGAACCTCGTGATGTTCGAGATCACCCAGGACCCTGAACTGCAGGGCCCGGGGCCTGCTATTGCTCAGAACAGCCTGGCCTGGTCCTTCACGTCCTTGGGCCGGCGGTCCAGTTCGCGCAGTTCCTCGACAAACTGCCCGACGTTCTCGAACTTGTAGTACTCGCTGGCGAAGCGCACGTACGCCACGCTGTCGATGTCGCGCAGTTTGGCCATCGCCTTCTCGCCGATGACGCGGCTGGGCACCTCGCGCTCGAACTCCCGGTGCACCTCTTCCTCGATCTCGTCGACCAGCCGCAACTTGGCCTCCTCCGAGACCGGCCGCTTGCCGATCGCCGCGGCGATGCCGCGCAGGATGTTCTCGCGGTTGAAGGGCACGTGCGTGCCGTCGCGCTTGATGACCATCAGCCGCGCCGTCTCCTCGACGCGTTCGTAGGTGGTGAAGCGCTTGTGGCACTTGAGGCACTCGCGCCGGCGGCGCACGACGCGCCCCGCGTCGCTGGCGCGGCTGTCGATCACCTTGTCGTCGTTGGCCTCGCAGAACGGACAGATCACGCGGTACGACCCTTCCAACGCGCCGCCGCTCCCCGCCGGGTCTTCCGGCCGCGTATCTTGCGGATGTTCGCCCACCGCGTCAACCTCGCGCCCGCCGCGGCCGTCAGCCGCCGAAGAACGCCTCGTAGGTCAGGCGGTCCTGCTCGCGGCAGACTTCGGGGCGTTTGGCGTCCGCATCGGCGCGGAAGATGATGAACCGACGGCACCCCGCCTCCATCCACAGGCGCACGTTGGCGCGGAAATCGCGGTGGTACCTGGGCTCGGTGATCACGCAGACCGACCACTCGTTGGCCCGGATCACCTCGGCGATCTTCTCGGGGTCGAAGGGAACGTGATCGACCCAGTAGGTGTTGATGCAGGCCGTGCGGCCGTCGAGCCCCCCGGGAATCTCCTGCACGAAGTTGGCCCCCGCGCCCCGCGGGACCGTGCCGAAGTTGGCCACGAACCTGTACCGGCACGCCGGGGGCGTCGGCAGAAAGCCCGACTCCCGCAGCGCGTCGCGCATCGGACCGACGGCGTGATCGCCCGCCTCCATGTCGATGTAGAGGTCGAGCGCGCGGGGGTCGATGCCGTCGGCGCGCAGGCCGCGCGCCAGCGTCCGCAGGCTCTCGGTGTACGCCTCGACGTACGGGCGCGAGAGGAACTCGGGCACGCCGTCGACGCCCATCCAGTCGTCGGGCGTCTTCTTGGGCTGCATGCCGAACATGCTCGACAGGAACAGGCACGGCCGCTCCGATCGGTGCAGCCGACGCACCACGGCGCGCAACTGCCGCGGGATCGACGGGCGCATCTCGCTCCAGTGCCAGCGCTGCTTTGCCGCGTCCGACGCGGCGAACTCGATCAGCACGATCGGCACGACCCGCGGCGTGGTGGGCTCGAACTCCAGCGCGTAGACAACCAGATCGTGCATGACCTGAGCATACCGCGGCTCGCTTGGCGCGTGCGCGGCGGGTTGGTGGCGCGCTTCATCGGCCGGGCTCCTGCGTTCGAGTTCGCGAGGGCAGGAAGCGCTCGATGAGCGCGACGTGCGCACGGTGCGCCGCGATGCGGGATTCGAGGTGCGCCTCACCGCGCGGCGTGAGGCGGTACCACTTCCGCCTCCGACCGCGAGCGGGCTCCGCTCCGCCCTCGGCGCCGGCGGCATCGGACCCGCCGCGGTCGGCGCGGATGACCTCCCAGAGCGAGGTGATCAGGCCGCGCTTCTCGAGGCTCGCCAGCAGCGGGTAGAGCACGCCGGGCGAGAGGCGGAGTTGGTTTTCTGAAGCCGCGGCGGCACGCTTGGAGATGGCGTAGCCGTAGAGCGGTCCGTTGGCGAGAAGAGAGAGGATGAGGACCTCGCTGTCGGCGGGGAGCGGCGCACTGAGGCGGTCGTGTTGATTCGAAGACATGGGTATTCCAACCAGTTTTCGATATATCCATTATCGATATATCTGTTAAAGTATACTGAGCCTGCCGCACTCTGGATGCACTCTTCAGGAGATTCCCGGAGAAACTGCGCGAAACAGGTGCCGGCATCGAGTTGTCATCCCATTTTTATGGGACTGTAATCAAAACGCCCTTGGCTCTCATCCGGAGCGCGAGTGGGTGTACCTCTGCCGGTCCGGCTTTCGGACACAAGCCCGAGTGGGGGCCGCACGGCCGATTGGCAGCCTCTGGCGACGCACGACCGACAGGCGTACGCTTGGGCAATGCAACTCGGCCAGATCACGACGACGACGGCTGCGACGTGCCGCGGCGGGTAAGGCCGAGCCCGCAGTGCGTGTATTCTGTCCAAGCCCGGCCCGAAAGCCGGGCTTTTTCGTTTGTCGATCTCCCCCCGCCCCTCCGAATCTGAGGCTCCCATGGCTTCCAAACCCACGTGCCTGGTCTGCCAGAAGGAAATGGTCCGCGGGTTCGTGACGGACCTCGGACATGCCATCTCGATCCAGATCCCCCGGTGGTGCGAGGGCGATCCGCAGTCGAGTTTCTGGACTGGCGCGGCGACACGCTCGCAGTTCAAGGATGGACTGAAGGTCGTCGCGTATCGGTGCCCTGAGTGCGAGGCGCTCCGCCTGTATGCTCCTTCGGCCGAGTGACTCGTCGCCTTCGTGCTTCTGCCTTCATTTGCTGCTCTGCTTCTCTGCCCCTCTGCTGCTTTGGATCCCCCCATGCCCCGCATCACGCTGCCCGATGGTTCGGTCAAAGAGTTTCCCCAGCCTGTCACCGCGCGGCAGGTCGCCGAGGCGATCGGCCCGCGACTGGCGCAGGCCGCGCTGGGCTGCAAGGTCGACGGCGAACTGCGCGATCTCTCGACGCTGATCGACCGTGACGCGAAACTCGCCATCGTGACCGCGCAGACCCGCGACAAGCAGCCCGACCCCGATGCGCTCCTGCTCATCCGCCACTCCGCCGCGCACGTGATGGCCGAGGCGATCCAGCGGATCGTCCCCGAGGCGCAACTGGTCTACGGCCCGCCGCTGGCCACCGGCTTCTACTACGACATCAGGTTCCCCGACAACCGCCCGCTCAAGGAGGGCGACTTCGCGGCGATCGAAGCCGAGATGAAGAAGATCATCGCGGAGGACCGGCCGTTCACACGCTACGAACTCCTGCCGGCTGAAGGCATGTCCAAACTCCAGCGTGAGGGCAGCAAGTACAAGATCGACAACGCCGAGCGCGCCCTGAAAGCGGCCGAGTCGGGACCGCGTGCTCAGCAACCAACACTTTCCTTCTACGCCACCGGCACTCCCGGCAGGGACTGGGAGGACCTCTGCCGCGGGCCGCACGTGCCCAGCACCGGACGCATCGGCGCGGTGAAGGTGATGTCGCTGGCGTCGAGTTACTGGCACGGCGACGAGAACTCCGACCGCCTGACCCGTGTCTACGGCACCGCCTTTGCCACGCAGGCCGAACTCGATGCGTACCTCAACCAACTGGAGGAGGCCAGGAAGCGCGACCACCGCGTGATCGGCAGGCACCTGCGCCTGTTCCACATCGACGAGATGGTCGGGCAGGGGCTGATCCTCTGGACCCCCAACGGCTCGATCGTCCGCAAGGAACTGCAGGCGTTCATCGGCAGCGAACTGCGCAAGCAGGGCTACACCGAGGTCTTCACGCCGCACATCGGCGGGCTGGACCTCTACAAGACCAGCGGCCACTTCCCCTACTACAAAGAGTCGCAGTTCCCGCCGATCGTCGAGCGCGACGCGCTGGACCGCCTGGCCGACGAGGGCTGCTCGTGCGCCGAGGTGATGCGGCGGGTCGAGGGCGTCTCGGCGCACCTCGCCGCGGGCATCAACGAGCGCACCGGGACGCGGACCATTCCGCCCGAGCGCGTCATCCCCGACGAGCAACTGGTCTCGGGGTTCATGCTCAAACCGATGAACTGCCCGCACCACGCGCGGATCTTCGCCAGCGCGCCGCACTCGTATCGTGACATGCCCGTGCGGCTGGCCGAGTTCGGCACCGTGTACCGCTGGGAGCAGTCGGGCGAACTCAACGGCATGACCCGCGTGCGCGGCTTCACGCAGGACGATGCGCACCTGTTCTGCACCGAGGAGCAGGTGCCGGCCGAGATCCAGGGCTGCCTGTCGCTGGTCAAGACGATCTTCAGCGTGCTGGGGATGAAGGACTACCGCGTCCGCGTGGGCCTGCGCGACCCGGACTCGGGCAAGTACACCGGCACGAAGGAGAGCTGGGACAAGGCCGAGGCCGCCTGCGTCGCCGCGGCCGAGTCGCTGGGCGTCCCGTTCAGCAGAGAGCCGGGCGAGGCCGCGTTCTACGGGCCCAAGATCGACTTTGTCGTCAAGGACGTGATCGGCCGCGAGTGGCAACTGGGGACCGTGCAGGTCGATTACAACATGGCGGTTCGGTTCGATCTGAGTTACATCGGACCGGACAACAAGCCGCACCGGCCGGTGGTCATCCACCGCGCGCCGTTCGGCAGCATGGAGCGCTTCTGCGGCGTGCTGATCGAGCACTTCGCGGGGGCGTTCCCCACATGGCTGGCCCCCGAGCAGGTCCGCGTGCTGCCCATCTCGGAGAAGACCGCCGACTACGCGCGCAGGGTCGCGCAGGCGCTGCGTGACGGCGGCGTTCGAGCGACCCTCGACGAATCCAACGAGCGCATCCAGGCCAAGATCAAGGACGCCGCGGACTGGAAGGTGCCGTACATGGCCGTCGTCGGCCCGCGCGACGCCGAGGCCGAGCAGGTCTCGCTCCGCGCCCGCGGCCACATGAAGGACCTGGGCACCATGTCCCTCACCGGCTTCGTCGACGCCATCCGGGACGAGATCGCGACGCGCGGGGCCAGCACCGTGGTGAGCAGGTTCGTGTGAATCTGGGCAGTTGTGCGCGGCTTGCTTTCGGTCCCGTTTGTGTTAGGCTGTAGCCGAGAGACCGCCGACCGCTCGCGGCGTGGAAACCGCGCGCCAACCCCGTCGGCGAGGAGAGAGACCGATGCCGCAACACTTCCGGTGCGCGTGGTTTGGCTCAGTCCCTCTTGCGGTCGCTGTCGCCGCGCTCTGCGGCATCGGGGTGGGCGCTCGCGCCGACGTCCAACACAACCCGTACTTTGTCTCGAACGCCGACCAGGGCGAGATGACCGTCTCCGTCGCGCACTCCGACGGCGACCTGCTCACCTTCCGCGCGGCGGCGCCGAGCGGTATCGGCATGTTCGGCCTGCGGCCCTCGGCCCCGCCGACAAGCGGGGGCGTTCTGATCACGATCTGGGGCCAGGACTTCGCCTCTCCGCAACTCTCGCCCCCGAGCACCAGCAGAGCCGGGGCCGTGTGCTTCACGGACCTCGACGTCGACGGCCGCAGCGCGATCTTCGCGCGGGCGCCGGGCGGGACCCTGCTGACCCTCCGCGGCGACAACTTCGGCGAGTTCGCCGGGGCGTGGATGGGCGGCGGGTTGACGGGCACGATCTATGGCGACCACCGCTCCGCCGCGGGCGCTGCGCTGCTGGCCATTGGGCCCGGCGGCACGACCATCACGATCATGGGGGAGAACTTCGGGGCGCGCGGTTTCGGCCGGGCGCGCTCCGGAGGGGGCGGGAGGACGTACGTGCTGATGGACGCCTTCCCGGTCAACGGCGTGGCCGATTCGGGCATTCTATCCGTGGGTGACGACGGCACGATCATCACCATCGTCGGGCGCGACTCGTTCAGCAACATCCGCGGCCCGGCGGTATCGGGGGAGACCGCTGTGTTCTCCGGGCACGAACTTTCTTCGGGTCTGGTCGGCGTCTTTGCCCGCAGCCCGGGCGGAGTCCTGCTCACCATCCGAGGCGAGAGCTTCGTGACCCCGCCCGACTTCAGCGAGCCCGCGGCAAACGACGCCGGGGCCGTCGTGTTCGCACGGTTCGACTCCGCGGGTGAGATCGAGCGCATCCACTACACGGACATGTTCGGCGGGCCGCTGCAGACGCTCGTCGCCGTCGGCGATCCGCTGCTGGATTCCACGGTCGTCGAGTTGTTCTTCAACCCCGACGGGCTGAACCAGGCCGGCGAGTTCGCGTACGGCGCGCGGTTGAGCGACGGCCGGACGGCGATCATGGTCGCCAGCGGCATCCCCGCGCCCGGCGCGGCCGCGCTGCTGGGCCTTGCGGCGATCGGCGCCTCGCGCAGACGAAGGTGAGTGATCGCGGTCCGCGCCCCTTGCGCGGAGTGTTCACTGCCCGGTCAATCTCCGCGCGTTGCGCAGGTTCTCCTGCACCTCGGGCGCATCGGGCGCGAGGTGCGCCGCCCGCTCGAAGGCGTGCAACGCCTCGAGGTAGCGCCCTTGGCGTATGAACAGGAGTCCGAGGTTGTTGTGCGGCTCGTAGGCGTTCGGATCGGCGTCGGACGCGCGGCCGTAGCACTCCTCCGCGCTGTGCAGGTCGCCGGCCCGCGCGCACGCGTCGGCCGCCTGCATGAACACGGCTGCGCTGCCGAGGCCCGCGGCCGCGGCCTGCCGCCACCGCGTGCCCGCCTGCAGCCACTGACCGGCCCGCGCGTGCAGGAGCGCCCGGTTGGCGAGCGCCTCGGCGTGGTCTGGGCTTCGGCGGAGAGCGCGGTCGAGCAGCGCGGCCGCGCCGGCGGAATCCCCGCGGTTGAGCAGGATGACCGCGAGGTTGTTGAGCGCCTCGGGGTGGTCCGGGTCCAGCGCGAGCGCGGCCTCGAACTGCGCGCGGGCTGCATCGACGCGGCCGGTCTGCGCCAGCAGCACGCCCAGACCGACGGCGGCACGCACCGAGCCCGGCGCCGCGTCCAGCGCGCGGCGGTAGAAGTCTTCGGCCTCAGCGGCGCGCCCCTGCGCCAGCCGCAACTCCGCAAGGTTCACCAGCACCGTGGCGGAGCGCGGGTCGGCCTCCAGCGCGCGGAGGAGCAGCGGCTCGGCCTCGCCCAACCGGCCGCGGGCCTGCAACGCGCGGCCGAGGTTGTTGAGCGCAACGGGGCACCGGTCGACAACCGCGACGTTGTGGGTCCAGAGCGTTCGGTCATCGGCCCAGTGGGCCGACTGCGCGAACGAGAGCCAGCCCAGCGCGGGAAGCGCCGCGCACGCGGCCATCCACAGAAATCGCGACCGCGCCGACGCCAGCGCCCACGCCGCGAGCAGCGCGACGCCCGCGAGCGAGAGGTACATGTACCGGTCGGCGACGGTCGAGATGGCCTGATGGTGAAAGGTCACAAGGCCGAGCACGGGCGCGAGCGAACCGACGATGATGACCACGGCCGCGGCGGCGGTGCGCGACGCGCACGCGGCGAGCAGCGCGATCACGCCCGCGCCCGTGGTCAGGGCGAGCGCGGCCCACGGCCACCACCCGTCCAGCACGTACGCCGGGGTCCGGCCGTAGTCGGGCGCAAGGCCGGTCGGCCAGAGGAGTTTCGCGGTGTAGAAACAGAGCGCATCGGCCGCGACCAGCGGGCGCTGCCAGAGCGCGGGCGCACCGCCGAGCACCGCGGCGTCCTGCACGCGCTGGGTGATGATGACCGCCGCGACGCTCATCGCCAGCCCGGGCGCGACGGCGAGGATCGCGGTCCGCGCCCGCGTGCCGCCGGCCCACAGCGCCGCTGCGGCGACGACGGGCACCGTGACGGCGGACGGCTTGCTGAGCAGCGCGAGGGCGAAGAGGACGAGTGCCAGCGCGGAGCACGCCGCGAGTCGGATGGGGCGACGCGTGCCCGCACCGACCGCGCCGAACAGGGCGAACACCGCGGCGAGTCCGAAAATCGCCGCGAGCAGGCCGCGGGTCTCGGAGATCCACGCGACCGATTCGACCTGCAGCGGGTGCAGCGCGAAGAGGAGCGCGCCGGCGAGGGCGGGGCCCGTCGCGCGGACGATGCGGCGCAGCAGGAGAAACACCATCGACGCGTTCACCGCGTGCAGCGCGACCTTCACCGCGTGCAGGAGCATCGGATCGATGCGGGGCGTGCGCCGCTCGCCGGTGAGCGCCTTGGTCGCGGCGACTTCGAGGGCGAAGACGTTGTATGCGACGGGGATGCAGAGGTTCCCGTAGGGCGCACGCCAGAAGTGCGTGAAACTGTTCGCATCGATCTGCGCAAAGTGCGGGTTGTCCGCGACGTGGTAGCGGTCGTCGTACTCGAGCATCGCGCCGCCGACCACGCGGCCGAACACCGCGGCGCACGCCAGCGCGATGAAGATGATGCACGCCGCGGCCAAGGCGCGAGACGGCGCGCGCGGGCTCGCGCCTTCGTGAGCGATGGGTGATGGCCGATGTTCGGGCGTTGAGGTCATTCGCGCGGTGCTGCAACGGCGCGTGCGTGCCGCGGGGGCGCGAACACGCGCCGGGCGGCGACAGCATACAGGCGGATGACCTGCAGCAGGAAGCGCGCCGCCTCGCGGGCCGAGGCCTTGCTCGCGCCGCGCTCGCGGTCCACAAACTGGATGGGCACGTCGGCGATGCCGCGGACGCCGGCGCGCACGATGATTTCCAGACCGATCTTGAACCCGCGCTCGCGGATCGGGCCCGCGGCGTCGAGAACGTCGCGCCGGACGGCGAAGAACCCGGAGAGCGGGTCGGTCGTTCGGGCGATCGGGCGCACCAGCCCCGTGCCGAGGACGCTCGCGGCGCGGCGGTGCGCGGGCCAGTCCGGATCGGTCGAGCCGCCCGCGGCGTAGCGCGAGCCGATGGCCATGGGCGCGCCGGCATGGACGGCGGCGATCAACTCGGGCACGGCGGACGGCGGGTGCGTCAGGTCCGCGTCCATCACGACGAGCACGTCCGATGCCGCCCGCGCAAAGCCGTCGAGCACCGCGCCGGCGAGGCTGCGCGGCCCGCGACGCTCCACCACGTGCACCCAAGGAGCCTCCAGCGCGTGGGCCGCGCGGGCGGTGCCGTCGGGGCTGTCATCGTCAACGACAATCAGTTCGAAGCCCACCCCCGATCGCTCGCGCACACCGTCCAGACGCCGGATGAGCATCCCGATCCCGTCGGCCTCGTTGTACGTGGGGAGAACGATCGAGGCCGGGGGTCTTGGTGCGGGGCTGGCGGGCGGGTCCTCCACGGGCGGATTGTGCCGCGGCGGCGGCGCAAACGCAAGGGCGCGGGAGCGCGGTATACTTGTCGTCTCACGGGGAGCCCAATGGCCTTGCCCAAGCCCACAACACGAACCGCTCAACGACTTCGCGGCGGCAGCAACACGCGGCTGGTGGTGCTTCTGGCGGTGCTGGTGGTGCTCGGCGGGATCGGCACGTATCTCTACCTGACACGCGAGGGGCCCAAGACCGTGCCCCCGTCGCAGGTCTACCAGAAACTGGTCGATCACGGCTTCGTGCCCGAGTTTGTGTGCACCACGCAGCCAGAGTTCATCAAGACCGTGCGGGAGCGCTTCGGGACGGGCCTGGGCCTGCGCGATGAACCGGCGGGGCTGGAGATTCTCGGCTGGGCCTACGGCGACGCGTACGAGGGCCGCGTTGTCGGCGACAGCACGCTGGTCCTCATGGCCCGCATCCACACCCGTCCGGCGCTGGTGCTGATCGACCATCTGCGCGACGACCGGACGATCGTGGACCCTGCCGCGCTCATGGGCAACTGGACGGGTGGTGACATCCAGGCCATGTCGCTGCCCGACACGCCGCGAACCGACGGCAGACTCACGATCTTCCGCAGGCAGGCGGGCGCGCTGGTGCTCTACGAAGTGACGCCGTTCGACCGTCCGGGCCTTCTGGGGCTGCTGGAGGTGAATTGAAACGGCCCCGCACCTTGTGGGGTACGGGGCCGCGCACGGAGGGAACACGAAGAGGTTCTTGGACAGGGGTCTGGGCCGGCGGCACAGATCACGCGCGGCGGCGGGTGCCGACGAGGCCGATCACGCCGAGCGCCGCGAGCGCGCCGGCGCCGGGGGCGGGAACGGCGGTGATGGTGACGACCGCGTCGTTGTAGTCGTAGTCGGCGCTCTGGCCGGCGATTCGGTCCTCCCAGAACAGCGCGATCTCGCTCAGGCCCGAGGGGCCGGTCACGTGGTACGTCACCAACTGGTCGAACGTCTCGCCCGAGCGCGAGCCGACGCCGGGGTTGCTCCAGGGCGCGCTGGTGAACAGCAGGCCGGTGCTCGTGTTCTGCAGCGCCCAGCGGAAGTTGGAGCTCAGCGTGAGCGTCACGGGGGTGTCGAGGCTGCCGGTCGAGATGATCGGCGCGAACGCGGGCACCGCGGCGGTGTCGTCGATCCAGCCGAAGACGTGGCTGTCGCCGGCGTAGCGGGCACGCACCGCGACCGACACCACGCCGCCGGACCAGACGTCGTCCTGCGCCAGTTCGGGCGCCGCGGCGGGGATGGTCATGCCCCAGATCGAGCCCGCGTCCATGACGCGCATCGCGCCGTGGGTCCCGTTGGTGACGTTGACGCCCGATGCGCTCCACGAACCGCCGTAGATGTTCGAGAGGATCGCCGCGTGGCCCAGTTCGGAGCCCGGGGGCGGGTTGATGGTGGTGTACTGCGGGTCGGCCTGCGCGACGGCGGCGATGCCCGAGACGGCGGCGAAGGCGACGACGGAGAACGTGCGGGTCTTCATGATCTTCCCTTTCGATGGAGCCGCGGGAGCGGGCGGGCGACGCCGGCCCTGCACACGCGACAGTGAGAAGATCCGATTCATCGCGCGTCGCGGCCACGATCGCGGGCCGCGCGGGGCGCGGGCGCGATGCGAGAACCGCCAGCGGTTCCCCACCTTGGCGCGTTACGCAGACGGTGCCGATAAGAACGTGCCGGGGGCAACCGCCGCCGCGGCGCGGTCACTCCAGAAGCCGCGCGGCGACGGCCAGGGCGGACTGTTCGCCGCGGTGCGGCAGAGCCGAGGGCACGACGCGGACGTGTCGGGCCGACGCCGCGACGCCCTCTTCGAGCAGCACGCGGCTCGCACCGGGGATGAACAGGTCCGGGTGGGCCGTGCCGATGGTGCCCAGCACGATCACGTCGGGGTTCAGCACGTCGCTCAGGATCGCGCACAGGCGGCCGAGTTCGAGGGCGACACGGTCGGTCACGCGGCGCGCCGCGGCGTCGCCCGCGGCGGAGGCGGCGCACAGGTCCTCGGCGTTGATCGCTCCGCGCGCGGCGAGCACGTCGCGCAGGCGGCTCTGCTCGCCGCGCTGCGTGCAGATCAGCGCTTCCTGCTGGGCCAGTTGGCTCATGCCGGGGCCGGAGAGGAACCCCTCCGCGCTGCCGCGCTTGGCAAAGCCCACGGGACCGTCGTCGCGCAGGCGGATGCGGCCGATCTCGCCCGCCAGGCCGAGCGGCCCCTCGAAGAGCCGCCCGTCGATGATCAGGCCCGCGCCCATGCCGGTGCTCATGGTGAGGTAGACGGCGGTGCTCGCGCCGCGCGCCGCCCCCCACTTCCACTCGGCCAGCGCGGTCGCGTTCGCGTCGTTCATGAACGCACCGGGGCACGCGAAGTTGGCGCGCAGCCACTCGCGGATGGCAAACCCGTGCCAACGCGGCATGTTGGGGGTGTCGAGGAACTTCCCCGCGGCGTAGTCGAGCGGGCCGGGGCACGATGCGCCCACCGCCGCGGGCGCGACGCCCGGCCCGCTCAGCATCGCGTCCAGCCGCGCGCGGCACTCGGCCAGCAGGTCCTCGGGGCTGCGCGCGTGGTCCGTCGCGATCGACTCGCGCGCCAGCACCCGGCCGTCGGATGCGCCGATGCACAACGCGACCTTGGTCCCACCGATGTCCAGGCCGACGAGGTTGTTCGACGCGGCGCTCACACGTACGAATCCGGCGCGGCGGCGCCCATGTCCTCCGGGCGTTTCTTCACGAGGCCGAACCAGATGATCACGAACACCGGGAACAGCACGCTGACGACGGAGAACGCGATCGTCTGCATGACCATCACCGACAGGTTGCTGAACGTGTTGAAGTAGTGCACCCACTCGTGGTCGGGGTTGGCCGCTTCAAACCTGCGGAACGAACCGACCCACATCATCACGCCGACCACGCCGACGACCGTGCCCAACAGGCTCACGACGGCGTACAACAGGTGCGTGGCCCGCGCGACCGGCCGTCGCATGCACAGCAGGATGCCCGCGACCAAGAGCACGACGCCGCCCAGCGGGTGGATCAGCCCCGTCACGATCTGCGCCGCGTTGGGCTGCATCTCCGCCGGGATCGGGCCCGACGGTATGGCCGGCGCGCCGGGCGTCTGCGGGCCCTGGGCCTGCATCTTCGCGGCCCACTCCAGCATCGGCCCCTGCGCAAAGGTGGAGACCGAGGCGCACGCGCCGCACAGCACCGCCAGCGAGCCCCACACGATGCTGAAGATGCCCAGAGCCGTCGGCCAGCCCGGCCGAGCCTGCTCGGTGTCGGGCTCGACGAAGGTCGGAGGGTTCGGGTCGAACTGGCTCATGGTCTTCCCCTCAGAGTTGCCGCAGGAACCGCAGGTCGTTCTCGAACAGCATACGGATGTCCGGGATGCCGTACTTGCCCATGGCCAGGCGCTCGATGCCGAAGCCGAAGGCAAAGCCCGTCCATTCTTCCGGATCGATGTCGCACGCTTCCAGCACGGCCGGGTCGACCATGCCGCACCCGCCCAGTTCGACCCAGCGCGCGGGCTGGTCGGGCCGGAGGCGGATCTTCATGTCAAACTCGGCCGAGGGCTCGGTGAACGGGAAGTAACTCGGACGCAGCCGCACCTCGGCCTCGGGGCCGAAGTAGGCCCGGGCAAAGTGCAGCAGCGTGCTCTTGAGGTCGGCCATCGACACGCCGCGGTCGATCGCCAGGCCCTCGATCTGATGGAACATGAAACTGTGCGTCGCGTCGACCGTGTCGGGCCGGTAGACCCGCCCGGGCGCGACGACGCGGAAGGGCGGCCTGCGCGTCTCCATCACGCGGATCTGCACGGTCGAGGTCTGGCTGCGCAGCATCCGCGGCGACTTGCCCGGCGGGGCGGGCTCGTCGATGTAGAAGTTGTCGATCGGGTCGCGGGCCGGGTGCTCGGGCGGGATGTTGAGTTTGACGAAGTTGTGCTCGTCGTCCTCGAGTTCCGGGCCGGTGGCGACCTCGAAGCCCATGCGGGCGAAGACCTCGACCAGTTCGTCGCGCACGCGGCTGATGATGTGCCGCCGGCCCAGCCCCGTGCTGTAGACGCGCCCCGGCTCGGTCACGTCGATGCCTGCGATGGCCGCGGGGGCCGAGCCGCCGAGTTGGGCCCGACGCTCGGCGAACGCCTCGGCCAGCGCCGCGCTCAGCGCGTTGACGCGCTGGCCGTAGGCGGGCTTGTGCTCCCTGGGCACGTCCTTCACCGCGCCCAGCGCGGCCTTCACCTTGCCGCTGCCGCCGAGGTAGGCGATCCGCCACTGCTCGAGTGCGGCGGCGTCGGCCGCGCCGGCCAGCGCCGATCTGGCCTCGGCTTCGAGTTGGTCCAGTCGTTCCAGCATCGGGCGGGAGTGTAGAGCGCGGGGCGTCGCGCCGCGCGCGTCGGCGCGCGCCGCAAAAAGCACGGGGCCCGCCGGCAACCGCCGACGGGCCCTGGCGTTCGTTCATGTCCCGAGCGGGGGACTCAGTTCTGCTGCTTGCTCATCGGGCACTGGCTGGCGCAGTCGGCCTTCTTGTCGGCGCACGAGGAAGCGCAGGACTTCTTCTCGGCGCAGGACGAGGAGCAGGTCTTCGCGCTGGCGGGGGTCACCTCGCCGTCACGCGCGACCGCCGCGGACTCCTTGCACTTGCCGCAGCAGCCGTCGTTCTTCTGGCAGCCGCCGAGCAGCGCCATCGCGGACACACAGCAGACGACGCCGAAACCGAACAGAGACTTCTTCATGGTTCTTCTCCCAAAGCACGCCCGGCCGCGATGCGGCACGGAACCAGAGTTCGATCCCGCCCGACGCGACCACCGCGCGGGCCCGGGTGACTGCTATACCGTAGCATGCAAACGCGGTTGCGGCCAAACCAAGTCCGAAAACACCGCAAAGATCGACAAAAAACGACCCGGCAGCGGGGCCGGGTCGTTGGGGTGCGTCAGGATGGGCAGGCCCGGGACGACGCCGGATCAGGCCGCGGCCTTGGCCTCCTTGCGGACCTTGGCCGCGTAGGCCTGGCGACGGTCCGCCGTGCGGCGGCGGGTGCTGGGCCGCCCGCCGATCTCGGGCCCCTCCTCGGCGCCGACGAACTGGATCAGGGCCAGTTCGGACCCGTCGCCGATGCGGTGCTTGCCGAGGCGGACGATCCGCGTGTAGCCGCCGGCGCGGTCCTTGAACCTGGGCGCGACGTTCGTGAAGATGTGCCTCACGAGTTTGGGCGCCTTGCGCAACTCGCCGTAGCGGTTGCGCTCGACCTGCGACGAATCGGGGATGTCGAAGAACTTCGTCGCCCGGTCGCGGAGTTTGTCCACCGCGGCCTTCTCCTCGTCGGTCGCCTTCTTGGCCAGCCAGAGCCAGTCGAAGGCGAGCCGGTCGCGGCCGAGCATCGCGATCACGCGACGACGTGACGCGAGGTCGCCCTTCTTGGCCAGCGTGACGATCTTCTCGACCATCGGCCGCATGGCCTTGGCCTTGGTCACGGTGGTGACGACCTGGCCGTGCTCGAACATCGCCGCGGCGAGGTTGCGCAGCGTCGAGGTGCGGTGGGCCGTAGTCCGGCCGAGTTTGTAGCCGCCTCTTCGGTGGCGCATGGTGGGACTCCTGCAAGCGGCCGGGGCGGCCTGAGCCGGCCCCGGAGAAAGGCGTTCGGTGCGCCACAGGCCTTTGATCGAACCCGTCGGGCTGGCGCGACGCCCGGCGGATCGAAACGGATCAGACGCCGGCGGTCGAGCCGGGGGTCATCGTGGTGTTCACGCCCTCGGGCAGTTTCATGCCCAGGTCGAGGTTCATGTCGGCGAGTTTCTTCTTCACTTCGCGGAGCGACGTGCGACCGAACGAACGGACCTTCAGCAGGTCGGCGTCGGTGTGCTGCACGAGGTCCGCGATCGTGACGATGCGGGCCGACTCCAGGCAGTTGCTGGCCCGGACCGACAGGTCCAGGTCGCCGATCGGACGGTTGAGTTTGCGGATCAGTTCCTCGTCCACGCCCGCCGCAGCCGAGGCGGCCTCGGTCACGGTCTCGGTCCCGACCTCGAAGTACTGCACGAAGGGGTTGAGGTGCTTGCGCAGGATCTTGCCGGCCTCGACCAGCGCCATCTCGGGCGTGACGGTGCCGTTGGTCCAGATGTCCATGACGAGTTTGTCGAAGTTGGTGCGCTGACCGACGCGCGTCTCCTCAACCTTGTACCGCACGCGCTGCACCGGCGAGTAGATCGCGTCGACCGGGATCAGGCCGATCTCCTGGTCCTCGTCGCGCCGGTACTGCTCGCTGGCGGGGACATAGCCGCGCCCCAGCCCAACCCGCAGTTCCATCTCGAACTCCACCTTGTCGGTCAGCGTCGCGATCACGTGGTCCTTGTTCAGGATCGTGACCGACGGGTCGCCCTCGATCAGTTCGGCGGTGACGTCGCCGGGGCCGCTCGCGGCCAGCGTGAGGGTCTTGGGACCCTCGCCGTCCATCTTCACGATCAGGCCCTTGACATTCAGGATGATGTCGGTGACGTCCTCCATCACCCCGGGCAGCGACGTGAACTCGTGCGCGGCGCCCTTGATCTTGACGGCGGTGACCGCCGCGCCCTCAAGACTCGAGAGCAGGACGCGCCGCAGGCCGTTGCCGATCGTAGTGCCGAAACCGCGCTCGAACGGCTCGACCGTGAAACGGCCGAAGGTGTCGCTGCGGAACTTGGGATCGGCGACGACGCGGGACGGGAGTTCGAAGCCTCGCCAACGGATGCGCATGTGGATACCTCGCAAAGCGTGTCAGCGTGACCCTGGGATGGGAACCGTGCCGCCCGCCTGAATCGGGCCGTCGCCGGTCCGCTGACCGACCGGCGAGCCCTGCTGCGCGAGGGACGGGAACGAGACGTTTGTCAGACGCGCCGGCGCTTGCGCGGGCGGCAGCCGTTGTGCGGGATCGGCGTGTGGTCCTCGATGGCAGACACGCGCAGGCCCGTCGAGACCAGGCCCTGCACGGCCGACTCGCGCCCCGCGCCAGTGCCGCGGATGTAGACCTCGATCTCCGACATGCCGACCTTGCGGGCCTTCTGGCCGCAACTCTCGCCGGCGCGGGTCGCGGCGAACGGCGTGCTCTTGCGCGCGCCCTTGAAGCCGATCGTGCCGGAGGAATCCCAGCAGATCGTCTCGCCGTTGGGGTCGGTGATCGTGACGATCGTGTTGTTGTGGGACGCGCGGACGTGCGCGATCCCGCGGGTGACGTTCTTGCGAACCTTCTTGGCCTTCTTCGCCATCGTGTGCTCCTCGGATCAGCCGACCGCGTCGGGTCGTACCCGAAGTTGAGTGAACTTCCAACCGGCGGGGCGGCCGCGGGCGTGCCCGCGAGCCGTGCCGCGCGGGACTGCTTACTTGGCCTTGACGCCCTTCTTGCCGGCGACGGTCTTCTTCTTGCCCTTGCGCGTGCGGGCGTTGGAACGGGTCCGCTGGCCGCGGGTCGGCAGGCCGCGGCGGTGCCGCTCGCCGCGGTAACTGCGGATGTCCTTGAGCCGCTGCACGTTCTGCTGCACCTGCCGGCGCAGCGCACCCTCGACGATGTAGGAGTTGTCGATGATCGCGTTGATCGCGGCCAGTTGCTGCTCGTTGACCTCGGTGGCGCGCAGGTCCGGGTTCACGCCCGCCTCGGCGAGGATGTCCGCCGCGTACCTCGGGCCGATGCCGTAGATGTACTGCAGCGCGAAGAAGATCTTCTTCTTCTCGGGAACGTCGATGCCGGCGATGCGTGGCACGGAGGCCTCCTGTCGTTTGCTCGAAGAAGCGCGCCGTGCGGGGCCGCACGGGGCGCGGGGATCATCAGCCCTGGACCTGCTTGTGCTTGGGGTTGGCCTTGCAGATGACCCGGACCTTGCCCTTGCGCCGGACCACCTGGCACTGATTGCACATGCGACGGATGCTTGCCTTGACCTTCACGACTCCGCCCGTCCTTTCGATCCTGTTCAGGTTCTGTCCGTCGCCCGAAGCCTCGCGCAACCCGCGTTGGGCGAGCGGGATGTTAGGACCGCACCCGCTTTCCGGCCAGTTCGCCGCGCCGCGGTTGCGGCCCGAGTACGCGTTGCGCCCCCGTCCGTGAGAGCCCCCTCCCCCCCTCACCCCCTCCCCGTCCCACCCTCCCGCGCTCACTGCCGGTAGGTGATCCGCGCCTTGGTCAGGTCGTACGGGCTCAGTTCGACCGTCACCCGGTCGCCCGGCAGGATGCGGATGTAGTTCATCCGCATCTTCCCCGACACGTACGCGAGGATCTTGTGCCCGTTGGGCAGTTTGACGGTGAACATCGCGTTGGGCAGAGCCTCCTCCACCACGGCGTCGAGCGTCAGTTTATCGTCGGTCTTGCTCATGGCCCTCTTCTTCGCGGCACCGGCTCCGCCGGTGCCGCAGGTTTCGATCCGTTCAGACGCCGCTCACCATCCTCGGCCCGCGGACGCGCGGCCCGCCGCCGCCCTCGCCGCCCGTGCTCAGGAAGCCCGCGTAGTTGCGCATCAGCAGGTTCGCCTCGACCCGCTGGATGAAGTCCAGCACGACCGACACCACGATCAGCAGACCCGTCCCCCCTAGGAACTGCGTGACCGCCATGCTCACGCCCAGACTCGAGTTCACGACCGTGGGGATCACCGCGATCACCGCCAGGAACGCCGCGCCGACGAACGTCACACGCTCCATGACCATCTCGAGGTACTCGGCCGTGCGCGGGCCGGGGCGCAGGCCGGGGATGAACGACCCGTGGTCGCGCAGGTTCTTGGCCATCTCCTCGGGGTTGAACTGGACGGTGATCCAGAAATAACTGAAGAAGTAGATGAGGATCACCTCGAAGAACACGTACGGGAAGTTGCCGATCCGGAAGGCGTCGGCCAGCCAGTCGAGGGTCGCCTGCGTGCCGTCGCCCCAGTTCGCGGCACGGGCCTGCGTCGCCGCCGCGCTGAAGATCACCGAGGGGAAGATCATCAGTGACGAGGCGAAGATGACGGGCATGACGCCGCCGTGGTTGACGCGCAGCGGCAGGTAACTGCGCTGGCCGCCGAAGACCTTCCGCCCGCGCGTGTGCTTGGCCTGCTGGATCGGGATCCGCCGCTGCGCCACGGTCATGATCACCGACCCGGCCACGACGAGCACGAAGCCCGCGGCGATGAAGAACAGCCCGCCCCAGCCCATCTTGCCGCCGCTGGCGCCGGGCTCGAAGTTGTTGTAGATCCACACGAACGCGGAGGGCATCTGCGTGAGAATGCCCGCCGTGATGATCAGCGAGACACCGTTGCCGATGCCGTACTTGTCGATCTGCTCGCCCAGCCACATCAGAAAGACGGTGCCGGCGGTCAGCGCGGTCACGGCCATCACCCACCACATCGGGTTCGAGGCCCACTGCGTGTAGACGAGGTTGGAGCCGGTGATGAACTTCAGCCAGCCGATGCCCTGCACGATGCACAGGCCGATGGTCGCGAAGCGCGTCCACTCCATCACCTTCTGGCGGCCGGTCGGGCCCTCCTGCTGCAGTTGCTTGATGCGCGGCACCACCGAGCCCAGCAACTGGAAGATGATCGACGCCGAGATGTAGGGCATGATGCCCAGACCGAAGATCGTCGAGTGGCCGAACGCGCCGCCCGAGAAGATCGTCACGAACTGCGCGGCGCGGCCCGCGGCGGTGCCCGCCTCCACCTGCTCCTGGAAGAAGCGGCGCAGTTCCTCCTGGTTCACGCCCGGGAGCGGGATCCAGTGCCCGATGCGGTACACCGCCAGCATCCCCAGCGTGAAGAGGATCTTGACGCGGAGGTCCGCGATCCGGAAGACATTGATCAGAGCCTGGAGCATCTTCGCCGTCCGTGTTTCCCCCCCACCCGGTCAGACGTCCCGCCTCACTTGTCCTTCTTGGCGGGCTTGGCCGCGGCGTCCGCGTCGCCCTCGGCCTCGGCGGCCACGGGCTTGACCGGGCCCTTGGAGCGCTTGAGTTTCTTGGTCAGGTTCCTGGGCGTCCTGTCCTCGCTGTTCCGGTCGACGCCGCGGACCTTGTCGCGCCGGGTGCCGAGTTCGTTGACCTTGCCGCCCGCGCCCTCGATGAGTTTGCGGGCCTTGCCCGAGACGCGGGCCGCGGTCACGTCGAGTTTGGCGTTCAGGGTCATGTCGCCCAGGTCGCCCAAGATCTTCAGATCGCGCGAGTCGTCGCGGATCAGGCCGGCCTTCACCAGCGTCTCGGTGTTGATCGTCCCGCCCTTGGCGAACGACGGGTGCGCGAGGATCGAGCGGATGTTGACGGTCCAGAACCGCGTGGCGAAGTTCGCGTTCGAGAAGCCGAACTTCCGCAGGCGGCGGAAGTAGGGCATCTGGCCGCCTTCGAAGCCGGTCTTGCGCGCGGTGCCCGAGCGGCTGCCCGCGCCCTTCTGGCCGCGACCCGAGCGCTTGCCGCCGCTGCCCGTGCCGCGGCCGACGCGCTTGCGGCGCTTGTTCCGCCCGGCGAGTTGCGTGATTTCGTGGATCATCATGGCTGGGTCACTCCAACGGGATCGGCGCTGGGCCGGTCATGCTTGGATCGTACAAGGCTCCGCGGGCCGGGCGCGAGGCCCGGCCGACGCACACTCACTCCTGCGCGGGCGCCGCGCCGCCCTCGGCCGGCGCGCCGCCGCCGCCACCCTCGCCCTCGGGCCCGCGCCGACGGGGCCGCCCGCCGCCGCGACCCTTGCGCTCCGAGCCGACCGTGTTCACCGGGCCGCGGGCGCGCTGCTCCCGGCCGGTGGACTTGGGCATGAACGCCTTGCCCTTCTCGATGCGGTCCTCGATCTGCGTGCGCTCCAGCGTCTGGCCGCGCAGCCTGGCGACGACGTCGGGCGTCTGCAACTGCTCGAGACCGTCGAACACGGCCTTCACGACGTTGCGCGCGTTGGTCGAGCCATAGCACTTGGTCAGCGCGTCGGTCACGCCGGCCAGTTCAAGGATCGAGCGGACGACCGTCCCGGCGACGACGCCCGTTCCCGGCGAGGCGGGGACCAGCCGGACCTTGGAGGCCGAGAACGTGCCCTCGACCTCGTGGTTGATGGTGCCGCCGATGCGCGGGATCGAGAGCAGTTTCCGCTTGGCGTACTTCTCGGCCTTCTCGATGGCGTTGGGCACCTCGTTGGCCTTGGCGTAGCCGTAGCCCACCTGGCCGTTTCGGTTCCCGACGACCACCAGCGCGCCGAACGAGAACCGCCGGCCGCCCTTCACGGTCGCCGCGGTCCGGTACACGCCGATGGTCGTCGCTTCGAGACTGGATGTTTCTTCGAGGAGTTCCGGCATAACTCTACCTGGTGGCAAGTGGCTCTGGCCCGGTCGGGCCGTGTGTGTGCGATCCCGTCGTTAGAACTTCAGCCCGCCCTCGCGCGCCGCGTCGGCCAGCGCCTTGACGCGCCCGTGATACTTGAACCCGCCGCGGTCGAAGCAGACCGCGCCGATGCCCTTCTGCCGGGCGCGCTCGGCGAGCAGTCTGCCCACCGCCGCGGCGGACTTGCTGTTGCCCGGCTTGTCCGTCCCGGTCGCGCTCTCGACCGAAGACGCGGCCACGAGCGTGCGCCCGGCCAGATCGTCGATGATCTGCGCGTGGATGTGCTTGACGGACTTGTACACCGCCAGGCGCGGGCGCTCGCCCGTGCCGGTGACGCTCTTGCGGACGCGCATGTGCCGGCGCTGCCGACGGACGCCCTTGTGCTGGTTCTTGTCCATGGTCGTTGACTCCGGGCCGCGTCGGCCCCGTGCTGCGGGGCGCGATCAGGCGCCGAACTGCTTGCCCTGCTTGCGCTTGATGACCTCTTCCTTGTACTTGATGCCCTTGCCGTTGTAGGGCTCGGGCTTGCGGCGGGCTCGCATGTCCGCCGCGAACTGGCCCACCATCTTCTTGTCCGCGCCCTTGATGGTCACGAACTGCTTGTCCACCGTGACCTCCAGCCCCGGCGGGATGGGCATCACCAGCGAGTTGGCGAAGCCGACGGTGAGTTTCAGGTTCTTGCCCTGCACCGCGGCGGTCCAGCCGACGCCGATGACCTCCATCGTCTTCTCGTAGCCCTTGGTCACGCCCTCGATCATGTTCTGGATCAGCGCGCGGGTCGTGCCCCAGTAGGCCCGCACCGCGCTGTTGTCCGCGTCGGCCGGGTCGATCGACACGTCGATGCGCTTGGCGGCCTCGTCGTAGGTCACCTTGACCTCCGGGCGCACGGGGATCGAGAGCGAGTGCTTGGCGCCCGAGATCGTCACCTTGTCGGCGGCGACCTGGGCCTTGACGCCCGCGGGGAGGGTGATGGGTTTCTTGCCGATTCGAGACATGGTCTGTTGCTCCTCATCCGGCCCGGGCCGGACGGCTTCGACTCGGGGGTGGATCATCCGACGATGCACAGCAGTTCGCCGCCGACGCGCTCGGTGCGGGCCCTGCGGTCGCTCATCACGCCGCGCGAGGTGGACACGATGGCGATGCCCAGACCCTGCAGCGGGCGGGGCAGGTCGTCGACGCGCTGGTAGACGCGCCGGCCGGGCTTGCTCTCGCGGCGGAGCGAGTGCAGCACGGTCTCGCCGCGGGGGCCGTACTTGAGCTTGACCTTGATCTTGCCCTGGCGGCCGTCCTCGACGACCTCGTAGCCGTCGATGTAACCCTCGTCGCGGAGGACGTCGGCGATGCCGCGGCAGACCTTCGAGTTCAGGCACTCGACGGTCTTGGCCTTGTTGCCGGCGGCATTGCGGATGCGCGTCAGCATGTCGGAGATGGGGTCGTTGATCGCCATCGACTTGTCCCTCGGGCGCGGGTGCGCCCGCAATGTGGTGGTTCGTGTCTTGCCGCCGGACGTCGCCGGCGCCTGGTGCGGGTGCGTGCTTACCAACTCGCCTTGCGCATGCCCGGGATCTTGCCCTCCAGGGCGAGTTTGCGGAGCATGATGCGGCTGATGCGGAACTTGCGGTACACCCCGCGCGAACGCCCGGTGAGTTCGCACCGGCGCACGATGCGCGTGCTGAACTTGGGCTTGCGGCGGGCTCGGGCTTCCTGGGCCTTGGTGGCCATGATTCGTTTCTCCGATCGGGCGGAAGGGGTCGTCGGGCGGGTCAGGCGGCCTTGCTCTCGCGCTTCTCCTCGCGGCGGAAGGGCATGCCCAGCTCCGCGAGGACGAACCGGCTCAGTTCCGGCGTCGAGTTGCTGAAGACCATGTTGATGTTCATGCCGTGCGTGAACGTCACCTCGGCCATGTTGATCTCGGGGAACACGCCCTGCTCCGACAGGCCCATGGCGTAGTTGCCCTGCCGGTCGAAACTCCGGTCGTTCAGGCCCCGGAAGTCCTTGATGCGCGGCGTGGCGAGGTTGATCAGCCGGTCGAGGAAGTGCCACATCCGCTCGCGACGCAGCGTGACCATCGCGGCGGTCTCGTAGCCCTCGCGGACCTTGAAGTTCGAGACGCTCTTCTTGGCCTTGAGCACCACCGGCTTCTGGCCGCTGATCTTCGTGATCGTGTCCAGCACCGTCGCCTTCACGTTGGGCGGGAGTTTCGTGCCCTCCAGGTGCCGGCCCATGTTGACGTTGATCACGATCGAACGCAGACGCGGCTGCTGCATCGGGTTGGTCAGGCCGAACTTCTCGGCCAGCGCCTTGCGCACCTTCTCCTCGTACACGCCCTTCAGGCGCGGCGGGGGCAGCGGCCCGACGGGCGCGTCGTCGTCGCCCTTGCTCTTCTTGCCCTGCGGCTTCTTGGTCATGTCCTTGGCCATGGGTCGGTTCCGGGGTCACGGACGCGGTCGTCCGCGGGGGTGAGGCGTGCGGTCGTTGGGTTCACTTCTTGCGGGAGGGCCCGGCTTGGTGCTTCTTCTTGGCGTCGGGCCCGCGGACGACGCCCAGTTCCTGCCCGCCGCGGACGGCGACGCGGACCTTCGCACCGTCCGGACGCGTGACGAACCGGACGCGCGAGGGCTTGCCGTCGACGACGGGGCTGACGTTGGAGATGTGGATGGGGGCCTCGCGCGTGACGATGCCGCCCTGAGGGTTCAGGCGGCTGGGCTTGAGGTGCTTGGTGCGGAGGTTCACGCCCTTGACGATGACGCGGTCCTCCTTGGTCAGGACGCGCATGATCGTGCCCACCTTGCCCTTGTGGGAGCCGCTGTTGATGATGACGTTGTCGCCCTTGCGAACGTGACGTGCCATGGTTCAGACCACCTCCGGCGCGAGAGACACGATCTTCATGTAGTTCTTCTCGCGCAGTTCGCGGGCGACGGGCCCGAAGATGCGCGTGCCCTTGGGGTTGCCGTCGTCGGCGATGAGCACCACGGCGTTGGCGTCGAACTTGACGTACGAGCCGTCGGGCCGGCGGGTGGCCTTGGTGGTGCGCACGACGACCGCCTTGGACTTGTCGCCGGCCTTGACGTCCGCCCCGGGGAGGGCCTTCTTGATCGAGACGAGGACCCGGTCGCCCACGCCCGCGACGCGCCGCGTGAAGCGCCCGCTGCGGGTCGAGCCGCCGTAGACGCGGATCACGTACGCCTCCTTGGCGCCGCTGTTGTCCGCGACCTCGCACCGTGTTTCCTGCTGGAGCATGTTCGTTCCCCTCTGCGGGCGGCGGTCCGGCCCGCGTCGTTCAGTCCTTGATGAGTTCGACGCGCCGGCTGCGCTCCACCACGCGCACCAGTTTCCAACTCTTGGTCTTGCTGATCGGGCGGCACTGCGCCACCTCGACGGTGTCGCCGACGCGCGAGTCGTTCGCCTCGTCGTGCACGTGCAGCACCGTCCGCCGGGCGACGAACTTGCCGTACTTGGGGTGGCGGACCTTGTACTGCACGACGACCTTGCGGGTCTTGTTGCGCTTGTCGGACTCGACAACGCCCAGGCGCGTCCCGTGCAGGGGCGCTTCGGCGGTCGCGGCGGCTTTGTTCGTGGGTGCTTTGGCCATGAGGGGCTGTCCGTGTGTGCGTGCCGGTCGGTTCACCTGGCCGCGGCCGCGCGGCGCGCGGTGCGCTCGGTGAGAAGCCGGGCGATGTCCTTCTTGATCTTGCCGTACTTGGAGGAGTCCTCGACCTTCGCGGTCACGAACTGCGTGCGGACGGTGTGCAGGTCGGCGCGGAGACGCTTGATCTCCACCCCGATCTCCTCGTCCGTCAGTTTGCGTACTTCCTTGCCGGTCATGGGTCGATTCCTGTCAACGCTGCGGGTGCAGCGGGTGGGGTTCCTCGGGCCGGTCAGACGCTCAGGCGGCGGCCGACGAAGCGGCACTTGACGGGCATCTTCATCGCGACGCGGACCAGCGCCTTCTTGGCCAGCGCCTCGGGTACGCCGGCGATCTCGAAGAGCATGGTGCCCGGCTTGACGCGGGCCGCCCAGTAGTCGACGTCCGCCTTGCCGGTGCCCATTCGCGTCTCCAGCGGCTTCTTGCTGATGGGCTTGTCGGGGAAGACGCGGATGAACAACTTGCCCTCGCGCTTGAGGAAGTGCTGGGCCGCGACGCGGCCGGCCTCGAGCGTGCGCCCGGGTACCCACGCGCCCTCCATCGACTGCAGGCCGTACTCGCCGAAGGCGACGTAGTTGCCCTTGGTCGCCTTGCGCGCGCGCACCCGCCGCTGCTCCTTGCGGTACTTCACTCGTTTGGGCATCAACGCCATGCGTCACACTCCCGTCAACTGCTGCAAGAACGCGGGACGGCTCACCGGCGCCCGCGGGCGCGGGCGCGGCCGCCGGCCGCCCTGGATTCGGTCTCGTCCACCATGCCCTGGACGTACAGGCCCTTGTAGATCCACACCTTCACGCCGATCACTCCGTAGGGCGTCATCGCCTCCGACAGCGCAAAGTCGATGTTCGCCTGCAGCGTGCTCAGCGGGAGCGAGCCCATCTTCACCGCCAGCACGCGGCTCATCTCGGCCCCGCCCAGGCGCCCGGAGATCTGGATCTTCACGCCCAGCGCGCCGGCCTGCATCGCCGCCTCGGCGCGCATCTTCACGACGCGCCGGAAACTCGCCCGCTTGCGCAACTGCTCGGCGACGTTTTCGCCCACCAGTTTCGCGTCCAGGTCCGGGTTCTTGACCTCGATGATCGAGATCGAGACCTTGCGACCGGTCATCAACTGCAGTTCCTCCTGCAGCCGGTCGACCTCCGCGCCCTTGGGGCCGATGACCAGGCCCGGGCGCGCGGTCTTGACGATGACCTTGAGTTCCTCGCGCGTGCGCTCGATGTGGATGTCGCTCACCGCCGCGTGCGGGGGCTGGCGGTTGAAACGCTGGTCCAGCACCTTGCGGATGCGCGCGTCCTCGATGAGCAGTTCGCCGTAGAGCGCCTTGGGGGCGTACCACCGGCTCTTGTGCGCCTCGGTGATCCCGACCCGCAGACCGAATGGATGAGTCTTCTGGCCCATGACGTTCAGCGCTCCTCGACGCCCACGGTGATGTGGGTCATCCGCTTGAGAATCGGGTGTGCACGGCCGCGGTCCTTCGGCTGGAACCGCTTCATGACCGGCCCGTTGGCGACCATGCTCTCGGCCACGACCAGCGTCGTCACGTCGGCCTCGGCCTGCTCGGCGTCGGCGATGGCCGACATCAGCGCCTGCTTGACGTCGACCGCGGCCCGCTTGGTCGTGAAGGTCAGCAGGTTCATGGCCTCGTCCACGCGCTTGCCGCGGATCAGGTCCACCAGCAGTTTGGCCTTGCGCGGGCTCCCGCGGTGGTAGCGGAAGACGGTGGTGAACCGCGCGATGTCCTTGGGCTGGCAGCCCAGCGCCTGCGCCAGGGCGCGGACGTCCTCGGCCTTGCAGCGCGGGTGGTCGCTGCCGCGCATCCAGTTGTTGACGGCCGACACGGCCTTGGCGCCGGTCAGGCCGGTGCGCTCGACCGCGCGCGCGAGCGCCTCGACGCTCACGCCGGCCTCGGCGGCACGGGTCTTCAGTTTCTGGGCGTTGATCCTCACGGCCTGTCCCTTCGATCGGTCCTCTCGTGCGTGCGTTGAACCTGCCCGACGCGCATCAGCCCTTCGCGGCCGTCGCGCCCGCCTCCATGCCTTCCTTCTTGTTCGTGTGCCCGCGGAAGGTGCGGGTGATGCTGAACTCGCCGAGTTTGTGGCCGACCATGTCCTCGGTCACGAACACGTCGTGGAACTGCCGCCCGTTGTGCACCTTGAAGGTGTGCCCGATGAACTCGGGCACGATGGTGCAGTCGCGGGCCCAGGTCTTCATGGGCTCGCGCTTGTTCTGCTGGTTGAGCTTCTCCACCCGGCGGTAGAGTCGCTCGTCGACGTGCGGTCCCTTCTTGAGGCTGCGTCCCATGGGTGTGTCCCGTTGCTCGGTTTACTTCTTCTGGCCGAAGCGCTTGCTCACGCGACGGCGGATGATCAGTTTGGTCGAGGCCTTCTTGCGGTCGCGCGTCCCGCCGCCCTTGGCCAGCGTGCCCGTCGGGCCCACCGGCGGACGGTTGCCCTTGGACCGGCCCGACCCGCCACCAAGCGGGTGGGCGTTGTGGCTCTTGGCCACGCCGCGGGTCTTGGGCCGGATGCCCAGGTGACGCGACAGGCCCGCCTTGCCCAGGCGGCGGTTCTGGTGGTCGGGGTTGCCGACCACGCCGATGGTCGCGCGGCAGTCGATGGGCACCTTGCGCATCTCGCCCGAGGGGAGCATGAGCGTGGCGTGCGCGCCCTCCTTGTTCATCAGCCGGACGCCGCGCCCGGCCGATCGGCACAGCTGCGCCCCGCCGCCGGGCTTGAGTTCGACGCAGTGCACGTCGAGGCCCGCGGGGATGTCGCGCAGCCGCATGTTGTTGCCGACCTTGGGCTCGACCGGCCCGTCGCCGCTGGAGAGCACGGTGTCGCCGTCGCTCAGGCCCTGGGGCGCGATGATGTAGCGCTTCACGCCGTCGGCGTACTGCACCAGCGCGATGTGGGCCGAGCGGTTGGGGTCGTACTCGATGCCGACGACCCTGCCCTCGATGCCGTCGCGGTCGGCGCGGCGGAAGTCGATGACGCGGTACATGCGCTTGGCGCCGCCGCCGCGCCCGCGGACGGTGATCTTCCCGTGGTGGTTGCGTCCGCTGGTCCGCGTGATGGGCCGCAGGAGCGACCGCTCGGGCGACTTCTTGGTCACCTCGGCGTGAGCGTTGACGGACGCGTTGCGTCGCCCGGCGCTGGTCGGCTTGTAGATCTTGATGGGCATCGGCGTACCTCGTCGTCACGCGGGGCTCGCCCCGCGCGCGTGCGTCAGAACAGTTCGATCGTGTTTCCCTCGGCCAGCCGCACGGTGGCGAGTTTCACGTCCGCCTCGCGGCGGGTGCCGTAGCGGAAGCGCCTGTGCTCGCCCTTGCGGTTCTGGGTGTTGATCTTCTCGACCTTGACGTTGTAGATCTGCTCGACGGCGCGCTTGATGTCCGTCTTGGTCGCGCGCCGGTCGACCACGAACGCGTAGCGGTTCTGCTCGTTCATCCCCCACGTGCCCTTCTCGGTGATGAGCGGGCGCTTGATCACGTCGATGGCAAGCATCAGGCGGCCTCCTTCCGGCTGCGGCCCAGCGGGCTGATCTTCGCCGACTTGCCGGTCTGGGCCTGCGGGCCTTCGAGGAAGGCCTGCAGGTCGCCCTTGGCGATGACCAGGTAGCGGTGGTTGAGCATCTCGAAGCAGTTGAGCTGCGACGGCTGGCAGAGCGTCACGCTCTCGACGTTGCGGCCCGAGCGACGAACGTTGTCGTTGTCGGCAGGCACCGCCACCAGCGCGGACTTGTCGACCTTGATCGCCTCGAGGAACGAGACGAAGTCGCGCGTCCTGGGCGCGGCAATCGACATCGCGTCGACCACCCGCACCTCGTTGTCCAGCAGTTTGGACAGCAGCGCGTTCAGGTTCGCCTTGCGACGCATCTTCTTGGGCATGTCCTTGGCGTAGTCCTCGGCGTCGCGCTGCTTGTGGTGCGCGTGGCCGCCGCCGCGGAACTGCGGCACCTTCTTGTCGCCGTGACGTGCGCGGCCGGTGCCCTTCTGCTTGTAGATCTTCTTGGTCGATCCCTCGACCGCGTGGCGGTTCTTGGTGCGCGACGTCCCCACGCGGCGGTTCGCGTGGTACATCACGTACGCCTGCTTGATCAGCGCGGGGTTGATCTCGCCGCCGAGCCTGCTCGCGTCGATGGACAGTCTGCCCACCTCGACGCCCTTCATGTTGATGACGGGGACATCCATTCGTGTCGCCTCGCGTCTGACGCCTCGTGCGGACGCGGGACCTTCCCGCGTCCTTGTGTTACCCTCGCCTATCCGGCTCGCGCCCGTCACGAATGGGGCGGCACGGAATCGACTCGGCCGTCTGCCCGGCACGGGCGACACTCGCCCGATGAACCGGATCAACCTCTTGTTCCCGCCCGGCGGTTTCCCTTCGGACCCTCCGGGCCCGCCGGTCGCGATCCCTCGCGGCCGGCGGATGTTCCACGATCAGCGGCGGGCGCGGCCCGCCGCGAGATCACTCACTTCTTGGCCGCGTCGGCGACCTTCTTGGCCTTGGACCGGTTCAGCCGGACCGCCGGCCGGACCATGACCATCCCATTATTGGCGCCCGGCACGGGCCCCTTCACGATCACCAGGTTCTGCGCCGGGTCGAGTTTCACGACGTCCAGCGAGCGGAGCGTGACGCGCTCGGCACCCATGTGGCCGGACATCTTCTTGCCCTTCTTGAGTTTGCCCGAGTGACCGCGGTTGGTCGCGTGGCTGGCGATCGAGCCCGGCGAGCGGTGCTTGCGCTCGGTGCCGTGGCTGGCGAACATACCCTTGAAGTTGTGCCGCTTCATCGTGCCCTGGAAGCCCTTGCCCTTGCTCGTGGCGGTGACGTCCACGTAGGCGGAGCCCTCCAGCGCGGCGACGGTCAGTTCCTGCCCGAGTGAGAACTCGCCGACCTTGTCGGCCGGCACGCGGAACTCGCGGTGGAAGCGCTTCGGGCCGGCGCCCGCCTTGGCGTCGTGCGCGATCGTCGCCATCGTCGAGCGGCGCGGCTTGGCGTCGCCCCAGCCGACCTGCACCGCGGCGTAGCCGTCGTTGTCGGGGGTGCGCACCTGCGTCACCACGCACGGGCCGACCTGCAGCACCGTGACGGGGACGCTCGCGCCCTCCTCGTTGAAGACGCGCGTCATGCCGATCTTTTTGCCGAGCAGAAGCATCGCAAACCTCGGGTGCTCTCTTGAGCGGCTTCGTGCCTCGACGGGCAGAGGAAGCGGGAACGTTCGGGACAACAAAAAACCCACGCGCCGTCGCGTGGGTGGATCGTCAGGCCTTGATCTTCACGAAGACGCCCGCGGGAACGATCAGACGGTTGAGCGCGTCGACCGTGCGCGGGTTGGGCTCGAGGATATCGATGATGCGCTTGTGCGTGCGGATCTCGAACTGCTCGCGCGATTTCTTGTCGATGAACGGGCTGCGCAGCACCGTGTAGCGCTCGACGCGCGTCGGCAGCGGGATCGGACCGGCCACCTTCGCGCTGGTGCGCTTGGCGTGCTCGACGATCTCCTTGGCCGAGGCGTCCAGCGCCAGGTGGTCGTACGCTTCCATCCGGATTCGAATGCGGCCGCCGCTCATCGTGTCCTTCCGACTGTCCTCGTGGTCCAGATCCGATGCACAACGCCCGCGCAACGCGGGGCGAGCGGGAAAGATACGGGGCTCAACGCGAATGTCAAACCTCAGGCCGCGGCGGAGTTGAAGAATCTGCCTGTTTCCCCCCGTTCGCCCACCGTCTGAACGTCGCCGCCGCCCGGAACCTCTCCCGCCATGTCACCACCCAAACAGGCGGTCATATTCGACGCCCATGCCTTCCTTCACCCCGGGGGCGTCCCGACCACACAAGGACCGGTAAACAGCCGATGAGGATGCGTCCGACCCTGATTCGTCCCAACTTCCGCACAAAAACCGAACGGATACCACCGATGTTCCTTTGCCCAGCCAACGTGCTCGCGCTCGCCGCCTGCGCGACGATCTGTGCTGCCGCTCCGGCTCAATCTCAGCCGCGCACTCCGTCCGCGCCGCCGCGAACCGCCGGCGTGGCCGTTGAACTGGCCGATGCGCCGTTCAACTTCGACGAGGTCGGCCTGACCATGTATCTGCCGCGGAACGCGACGGCACAATCGACCATGATCGGCGAGCGCAAGGCGGTGCAGATCGTGCCCGACGATCAGAAGTGGGTGATCAACATCCAGACGCCCGCTTCGCCGCGTCTGGACACGACGATCAAGGAAGCCGCGGACAACACGTGGGCGCTGATCCAGGGCGCGTACGGCACGCTGGACAAGGACCAGAAGGTCATCCTCGAAACCAAGGCCACGCTGATCGACCGCGTGTCGAACCTGCGGCTGAGCAGCGGCGCGGTGTGCGAGCGGCTGTACACCAGCGTGCCGCGCCCCGACGGGTCGCGGCTCGTGAAGGGGTACACGATCTTCAAGCCCGCGGCGGACACGTTCGCGGTCTTCGAGTTGATCACCGATGAAACGCAGTTCGCGCTGGCTCGCCCGCTGTACGAGGCGAGCGTCGCAACGGCGTCGTTCCTCGACCCCGAGACGCTCAACGCTGCGCGGGGCGCGCTGGTCAAGGCGGGCGTGGCGTTCTTCGCGGGGTTGACCGACGCGGACTACGCCGCGGCGTTCGCCGGCGGACGGGAGTTCGTGCACCGCCTGAGCATGCCCTCGCGCACCGGCAACCCGAACGACGCGCGGGAACTGGGCTTCCGCCGGATGAAGTTCTGGAAGGGCAAGCGTTCGGACGTGGGCGGCGTGACCAGCGCGCGGAGCGGCTCGCAGGACGGGTACCTTGCGCGGATCCAGGCGCGGATGCTCTTCGACGAGCGCGTCATTGATTCGGAGGCGACGTACTTCATGTCGCCGGACCGGAGCGAGGAGACGTGGACGCTGCGCACGGTCGTGTGGGGGCCCAAGGGCGAACGGCTCGGCTCGGCGACGGAGACCGGCGGACGCGTCGGGCGCGACCTGAACGTGGTCATCCACGACAGCGGCAAGCCGCCGGAGGAACTTCGGCCGTTCGTGCCCGCCGAGGGGTACGTCAGCCAGTTCGAACTCTTCCTGCTCCACCGCCTGCTGGTCACGAAGCGCATCCAGACCGAACTGGCGTTCTACACCTACCAGAGCCAGTCGAGGTCGGTCTCGCTGCGGCGCGACTTTCCGCAGCCGATCGGGACGAGCGGCAACTGGGACGTGGTGACGACGTTCCGCGACGAGTCCACGCCGCAGCGGTACTCCTACGACGCGCAGGGCAATCTCCTCCGCTCGGTCCTCGACGACGGGAGCGTGTGGGAGACGATCGACTCCGACGAACTGCAGCGCCTCTGGCAGCGCAAGGGCCTGCCGACGGGCACGATCGGCCGTTCGCGCTGACACCGGGGGCGCGGTCGCCCGCTCGCGCCGCGCTGTCGGTACGCTTGGGCAATGGCCCGGCGCGGCATCTCAACCTTCTGGGCACGATCGCGGCACGCGCTGATTCCCGCGGCGGTGGCGCTGCTGCTGTGCGTGCCTGGGCTCGGGCAGGGCGCGCTCGCGACCGACACCGCGTGGTACACGGCCATCGCGTGGCGGGCGTGGAGCGACACGCTGGGGGGTGACCTCGGCGCGCTCTGGACGCTCCGCGGCGTTGCGGATCAGCACTACTTCAACAAGCCGCCGCTGGCATTCTGGCTGGGCGGCGCGCCGCTGGCTGTGCTGGGGCCGTCGGTGGTCGGCGCGCGGCTGGGCAGCGTGGTCGCGTGCGTGCTGTGCGTCCTGGCGACGGCGCGGCTGGGGCGGCTGCTCGCCGGGCGCGCGGTCGCGCTCGGCGCGGGGCTGGTGCTGGCGACGACGTGGGAGTTTGTCCGGCACTCGCACGCGTTCTCGCTCGACCTGTGGATGACGCTGTTCGTGCTGCTGGCGTGCTGCGCCGCGGCGGCGGCGCACGCGACGGACCGGCCGCGCGGGTTGAGCATCGCGGGCGCGTGGGTCGGCGCCGCGCTGATGGTCAAGCCGATCGTGCCGCTGCTCGCGCTGCCGATGCTCGCGGCGTGGTTGTGCATCGTCGGGCGATCGCGGTGGCTCGGCTGGGTCGCGCTCGCGGCGGTGGTCGCGGCGGCGGTCGCCGCGCCGTGGCACGTGTCGATGTTGGCGATGCACGGCGAGGCGTTCACGGCCCAGTACTTCGGGCGCGAGATCATCGACCGCGCGGCGGGGCCGGCCGCCGGCACGGCGGGCGGAGCGGCGGTCTTCAACACCGGCAGCGACAGCGCGCTGTTCTACGTGCGCGAGGTCGCACGCTCGTACTGGCCCTGGTTGGCGACGGTCGCGCTCGCGTTCGTCGCGCTGGCGCGCGGCGAGGGCACGCGCCCGCTCCGCGCAGCGCTGTGGCTCGCGCTGGTCTGGTGCGCGGCGTGGTTCGTGCTGCTGTCGGCGTTCCCGGACAAGCGGCCGCGGTACCTGCTGGTGATCTACCCGCTGGGCGCGGTGGCCAGCGGCGTGCTGCTGGCGCGGCTGGCTCCGCGGGCCGTGCGCGCGGCGTGGCGCGCCGTCGAACGCTGGGCTGTGCCGGTTGGCGCGGCGGCGTGCGTGGGGCTTGTCGCCTCGGGCGTTCGGCTGCACCGGCCGCCGCACCCGCAGTGGACCGCGCTCGCGGCGTGGCTGGCCGAAGACCCGTCACGAGAACTGCACGTCGGCGCGCTCGCGCCGCAGCGAAGCGCGCAGGTGTTTCTCGACACCGGGCGGTGGCCGACGCCGACGCGCGACGCCGCGGGCCGGGTCATCGCCGCGCCCGGCGCGGGGGCGTTGCTCGTCTATCACCGTCGCGACGGATGGGCGCCGGGCGAGCACGAGACGGTCGCGTTCGAACTCGACGACCTGGTGGTGACGCGGCTGGAGCGCGAGCCGTGGACGCCGCGCGCGGTCGCCGACCCCGGCGAGTAACGCGCATCCTCGATGCGTCTCTTGCCGCGTAGAGTGGTCGGCGGAGATGTACCGCAGAGGCGCAGCGGGCGCAGAGAGACCAGGAACGACGGGTGCTCCGGGAATCGGAGTTGACCGTGCGTTCCTCCCGCGTCATCAGCGCACTTTGTGGCTCTGCGGTGAGTCCTGCGTTCGACCGAATATGCCCGAGATCAAGCGAGAAGTCGTCAATCGCATAGCGCCTCGCCGCGGAGCGGCGACGCACCCGCAAACGGCACGTCAGAACAACTCGGCCTCGGGCGCGTGGCCCGCGCCGGGCAGGCCCACGTGGGCCGCGCCCGCGGGCGTGAGCATCCTGCCGCGCCGCGTCCGCGCGAGGAAGCCGATCTGCAGCAGGTAGGGCTCGACGACGTCCTCGAGCGTGCCCGAGTCCTGGTTGAGCGTCGCGGCGACGGCCTCGAGCCCGACCGGCCCGCCCGCGTAGACCTTGGCGATCACGCGGAGGTAGGAGCGGTCGAGTTCGTCAAGCCCGAGTTGGTCCACGCCTTCGAGCGCGAGCGAGTCGGTGACCATCGGCGCGGTGAGCACGCCGTCGCCGCGGACCTGCGCAAAGTCGCGCACCCGCCGCAGGAGCCGGTTGGCGATGCGGGGCGTGCCGCGCGACCTCGCGGCGATCATCGCCAGCGCGTCGCCGCCGCGCTGCGCGCCGGCGGCCCGGACGCCGAGCAGTTCGCACGATCGCGTGAGGATCGTGAGCAGTTCGTCGGTCGTGTAGTAGCGGAGGTTGTGCGCGATGCCGAAGCGGCTGCGCAGCGGCGCCGAGACCAGCCCCGCGCGGGTCGTCGCGCCGATGAGCGTGAACGGCTTGACGTTGATCTGCACCGTCTGGGCGTGCAGGCCCGACTCCATCCGCACGTCGATGCGGAAGTCCTCCATCGCGGGGTAGATGAACTCCTCGACGGCGATGGGCAGGCGGTGGATCTCGTCGATGAACAGCACGTCGCCGTGCTCCAGGCGCGTGAGCGCGCCGACGAGGTCGGTCGGCCGCGTGAGCGCCGGGCCGCTGGTGACGTGCACCTTGGTCCCCATCTCCTCGGCGATGACGTGGGCGAGCGTGGTCTTGCCCAGGCCGGGCGGGCCGTGCAGGAGCACGTGCTCCATCGGCTCGCCGCGGGCCTTGACCGCGCGGATGGCGATGTCGAGCCGCTCGATCAGATCCTGCTGGCCGATGTACTCGGCCATGCGCCGAGGGCGCAGCGACCAGTTGCGCTCTTCGGCGAGCGGCTCGGCCACGGGCGAGACCAGGCGTTCGACGGCCATTGGGCGAGTCTATCAGGGTCGGGAACGAGATGAGTGAAACGAGTGGGCCTGATAAACGGGACCGGAATGGGTGACGGCGCAGTCCCCCCGCACTTGACAGAAGGGGGCGGGGGGCGGGGGGGGGTACTTTACTTCCTCGTTGGGATCGAGCAACAGGGAAGTGTAGGGCTCTGCGCAGAGGAGATCCGATGAAAACGCGCTCTGGAGCGGCATGGTGCATGCTTGGTGCACTCATCTGGTGCATTGACGTCAGCGGCGACACGATTCCTTTCGGAGGGGGTATCGAGATCGAAGGGTGGCGCTATACCCCGGTCGTTTCCGGCCAGGCAGGTCAGAAGGCGGTCCACAGCTTCGTAGGGCTGCTCAATCCATCGATCGCGGCAGGTTCGAACGTTACCGCGATCTGGTATGTTCGCCAAGGCGGCCAGTGGTTGCCAAAGGCATGGGCGAGCGAGCCAGAGTGGAAGGTTGTCGAATCGGTCAAAGCCGAACTCGAAATCGGTCCAGAGTTCGATGATGCGTGGTTCATCTGGGGCACTCCCGAAGGCGGGGAGGCGGCGCCCGTCCCGGAGCCGTATAGATCCGGCTTCTTCTTTACTGACCCCATCGCCGAACTCGCTCAAGAATCGCCCTTTCGCGATGTCCTCGTGGAGGCGCTCATGGCGCTTGGGTATCCCGTTGCGGATGTCAAGTTTGAAAGAACGTCGGCCATCGCCGATTGTCCTTCCGATGTCGTGCTTGCTTCCATCGCTGTAGGAGTTGAATCCCAACTGAACATCAGCGCAGATGGAGAGGCAGTCGCGCGTACGGCCCTGGCCCAGAACTGCGCCGCATTGTGCATTCCATGGACATGGGTATCCACCCCTCCGGGCCCTTGGACATGCGGCCCGTGGGGAGCCTACGGCGCCCCGGTTCAATTTCTTCGCACGACCATTGGCGGCGTTCAGGTCGACTGCTGCTATTCGTCAGTGAGGGTCTGCTCGCAATCCCAGACCCCGACGCACCGGTGTGTCGATTGCTCTCGGGCAACACGTGTTGTGACCCGCACCCGCACCGACACGCACACCGTATGCTGCGATGACACCGGAACGCTGACCGGGTCTCCACCACAGCCATGCACGGCGACTGCCACGTGCTTCAACAGCGCAACTCCGCCGGGCCCGGCCACAGTGCCGACCACGCCGGGCACGCCGGGTGCATGGCCCCCGCCGACACCGCCGTGGTGAGCCGTAGATTGGACTCGATATGTTGCGTGTGATCGCATCGCTTCTCCTTGGCTCCCTTGTCACGGTCGTCGTCGCATGGGCCTGCCTGTGCCTGCCGACCAACCTTGTTCGAGGTGATTCTGCGTTGACAAACGCCCAACCGGCTGCGTGGTTTGTCTGGACCATGCACGCGCCGGGCGTGCAGGTCGTCATCAGCGAGTTATACGACGACGCGGACCGATTGCGCAACCAGCGCAACGCCGGCGTGCCGGTTCGCTCGGGGCCGCCAGTTGCAAACTGGTCGCGTGCGGCCCGCGTCAATGCCACCGCGGTTGCGGGGGGCCACGCGGGGCGAGCCGACTCCTGGCCTCTGGTGACCGAAACCGCAAGCGGGTGGCCTTTCCCGGCGCTCCGCTCGGCCCTTGGCAGTTCAACGGCGCCCGGTTCCTCGCCGGCAATCGAGCGCGGATACCTCGTCAGGGTTCTCTGCACGCGATTCGGGAGAGAAGTCGAGCGCGCTGTTCTTCCAACGACCCCAATCTGGCCGGGGTTTCTTGGCAACTCCGCGCTGTATGCCGCGCACCTTTTCCCGCTTGTTTCGGCGCGGCACTGGCGAAGGCGACGGCGCGCAAAGCGCGGCTTGTGCCCGCAGTGCGCTTATCCGGTCAATTGCGTTGATCGCTGTCCTGAGTGCGGAACGTCTCGGTAGCAACGTCAGCCGTGATCGCAGAACATGCCAGCGCTGCGTTGGACGGCCCGACTAGGCTCCTGACTTCCTACAACCAGATTCGGATCAGTTGCTCGCCGCCTCGGCCGCGCGGTTGCGGCGGGGGCGCGGGCGATCGCCATCCTCGCCCTCGGCGGGAGCGTCGGTCCGCCAGCGCGGCAGCAGGTCCGGGGCGCAGGCCAGGTTGTACGCCGTCACCGCCGAGCAGGTCGCCGACTGCTTGAGGTACTCGGGGATCGCCAGGTCGAGTTTGTCGAACTGCGTGTGCCAGCCGCGGCCGTACTCGGCCCGGCCCACCTCGTCCCAGAAGAACCCCGGCACGCCGCGCGCGACGAAACTGGCGTGGTCCGACCCGCCGCTCTGCTGCATGCGGCTGCCGGAGGAGCGGATGTTCACCCGCAGCGGCTTACCGTCGGCCGAGTCGAAGAACTTGTCGTTCACGGGCGCGGTCGCCGCGGCGAGCATGTCCACCATCGCGTCGGTGCACGACAGGCCGCCCTGCGAGTTGGTCCCGCCGTCGTCGACGAAGACCGCCGAGATCTTGTCGAGCGTCGAGGCGTAGCGCTCGACGTAGGACCGCGAGCCGAGCAGGCCCTGCTCCTCGCCGGTCCACAGGATGAAGCGGATGGTGCGTTTGGGCCTGGCGCCCGCGGCCATGAGGATGCGGGCGGTCTCGAGCGTCACGCTCGAGCCGGTGCCGTTGTCGGTGCAGCCCTGCGAGCCGGGGCCGTCCCAGGAGTCGAGGTGGCCCGAGACGATCACGTACTCGTCGGGCCTCTCGGTGCCGGGGATGTCGGCGACGGTGTTGTAGACCGCGAACGGGCCGGTCACGAACTCGTGCCGGAGGTTGAACTCCAGGTGCACTTCCTCCCCGTCGGCGATGCGCGAGTTGATGTAGTCGTAGTCGGGCAGGGTGATGCTGACCTCGATGTCGCGCGGGGCGTCCTCGGCGCTGGTCTCGCGCCAGCGGCGGACGCTGGTCGTCCACACGCGGTCGTCGCGCGAGGACGACACGAACCCCGCGACGCCCGCGTCGAGGTAGGGCCTGAGTTCGGCGCGCAGCGCGTCGAACGCGTCCGTGTCGGACTCGCGCACACCCATGTCGGCCGTTGCCGCGCCGGTGCGCTCGGCGTGCTTGGCCAGCACGCGGTCGCTCATCGACGATCCGACGCCGCGCATGTCGGTCCGGCCCGGCGTGATGACCGCCTTGCGCAGCACCCACGCGCCCTTGAGTTGGTCCCTGACGGCTTCGAACTCCTCGGCCGATTCGGGCATCCGCACCACGCGCCCGCGCACCGGGCCGTCGGTCCCGTGCGTCCACGCGAGCGTCGAGAACTGCAGGTCACGGACCTTGCGGAACTCGCCCTCGCGGTCGGTCGCGGCCTGATCGCCCTCGCTGGCCCGTCGGGCGCGCTTGAGGTACACCACGCCGGTCGACGGGCCGCGGTCGAAGCGCGCGGCGACCTCGCCCCACTTGTCTTGGTGCACGTTGCTCAGCCCCCACTCGCGGAACTTCGCCGCGGCCCACTCGTTGGCGCGCTCCAGCCGGGTCGAACCGGTCAGGCGGGGGCCGATCTCCTGCGTGAGGTACGTCAGGTGCGCCATGACCTGGTTGCGGTGCATCCCCTCGTCGAGAATGCGCTTGATCGTCTTCGGGTCGCCCATCTCGATCTGCGGGGCCGGCACCGGCTCGCCGCGGATGTACGCCGTCCACGCCGTTGCGGCGAGCTTGCTCGGCGCGACGGGCGCGGGCGCGCTCGCCGTCGCCGCGGGCTCGGAGCGGCCGCGAACCGCGGACTCGGACGACTGCGTGCCCGCGCAGGCCGTGAGCAAGACCGCCGCGGCGAGCGCCGCCAGCGGCAGGTGCAGGGTGCGAAGACGAACGAGCAACGACTGGGCGGCAAGGATCATGGCCGGGGCCTCCGAAGTTCCCTCCCCCGGGCCTGCGATGCGCGGCGAACGCCGGGCTGATCGCCGACGGGCAGAATACCGGCGGAACGGCCCGCGGTTCCACCCGGTCCGGAAACGCCCGCCGATGTCTGGATCGGTGCCGCAGAGGCCCGGTCACTGGGCCTTGGCCGCCTCTTCCTTCTTGGCCTTGGTCTTGCGCTTGCGCGGGGCCTCGTCGCCGGCGGCCATGATGCTCTCCTCGATGTAGAGGAAGCACCGGCACGAGGGGCAGCGCGTGAGTTTGCCGGTCATCAGCGCGCTGAGCGCCTCGACGGGGATGGCCATCATGCACGCCGAGCAGGAGCCCTCGTGGGCGCGGCGGTCGATCATCTCGATGTGCGCCATGGCCTCGTCGCCGCGGGTGCGGACAAGGTGCTCAAACTCGGCGAGGTTGGCCGCGGGGATGGCCTTGGTCAGTTCGGCGCGCTGGGCGGTGAGTTCGGCGACGCGGTCCCTGATCTCGGCCTCGCGCTCGTCACGGTCGGCCCTGGCCTTGGCGACGATCCTGGTGCGCTCGCCGTGCTGCTCGTCGATTTCCTTGAGCCGCGCCTCGGCGGCGTTGATGCGTTCCATGCTCTCGATGGCCCGCTCCTCGAACTCGCCCTTCTGGGTCTTGAAGGTGTTGAGTTCGGTGACCAGCGCCTGGTACTCCTTGGCGGTCTTGGTCTGGTTCATCTGCTCGCGGACCTGCGCCATCTTCGCGTCCAGGCGCTGGGCCTCGCCCTCGTCGTTGGCCGCGGCGGCGCGGAGTTGCCGCACCTGCCCGGTCAGGTCGGCCCTGAGGCGTTCGAGTTCGGCGAGTTGCGCGGACTGCTGGGAAAGAAAACGCTCCGCCGCCTCGAGGCGCTGCCTCAGGCCGCGGAGCTGTTTATCGACGCGAAAAAGGTCGAGCAGGTGCTTGGTGACGCTCATTCAGATCGCCCCGGGTGAAACACGGCATGTCAGGCTGCGGCGCTCGCTTAAACTATACACCGCGCCGGAGGCGTCGGCACGGCGGAACGGAATTTCCGCGCGCCGGGCGCGCCGGTGTTCGCAAACCGGTCGTACGCGCCGGCCCTTCAGAGTTTGCCCAGCGTCCAGTACGCCACCGGCGCGACCAGCAGCACCGAGTCGATCATGTCCAGCACGCCGCCAAAGCCCGGGATGCGCCCGGAATCCTTGAGGCCCGCGTCCCGCTTGAGCACCGACGCCAGCAGGTCCCCCGCCTGACCGGCCAGCGCGAACGTCACGCCCGCGCCCAGCGCGGCCCACCACGGCACCTTGGCGAACGTCTCGTCCGGCCCGCCGAGAACGCGCGAGAGGTAGACGCACAGCAGCGAGACCGCCGCGGCGGTCGCCATGCCCCCCAGCAGCCCCTCCCACGTCTTGCCGGGGCTGATCCACTTGATGAGTTTGGTGCGGCCGAAGGCCCTGCCGGCGAAGTACGCCCCGGTGTCGCACGACTTGGTGATCGCTACCACGCACAGGATGAACCACGCCGAGTGCTCGCGCCGCAGGGCGAGCAGGAAACCGAACAGCAGCCCGAGGTAGACGAACGCGAACATCGACGCGCCCGCCGCGGAGGTCGCGCCCCGCAGGTTGCGGTCGCGGATGTGCCAGAGCATCGAGCCGATCAGGACGACGCACCCGGCCGTCGAGACGATGGCAACCGAGTGCATCGACGACAGCCGCGAGGGCGTCGCCGCGGCGACCATCAGGCCGGCGATGGCCGCGATGAACATCCACCTTCGCGAGGCCGGCACGCCGCTGGCGTGGAAGACCGCCCCCAGTTCGCGCGAGGCGATGGAGACGATCAGGAGTCCCAGGGCCAGCAGCGCCACGGTCGGGGGAAGCGTCGTCGGGGCCGTCGGGAAGAACCGGAAGACCCACTCCGGCATCGGCTGCCGGTCGATCCACTCATCGAGCCACAGCACGCCGATCAGCGCGGCGATGACGATCGGCCCGAGCAGCAGCCGGTGGCGGAGCATGGGGCAGAGGATACCGCCGGGCGTTGGCGGGCGATGGAAGACTCAAACGGCGTCGCCCAAGAACTTCCCGCGGGGCCGGGCGTAGGTTCGGTGCCCGCTACCATCCGTCGAAGGTCCGATGCCCCCCACCACCGCCGCTCCAACGCCGCCCCGTGCCGAGCCGTGCCCGTCCGCCGCGGGCGTCGACGACGCGCTGGCGCGCGAGACGGTCGCGCGGATGCGGGCCCGCTCGCCCAAGGCCGACCCGCTTGCGCGTCTGCCCGACGTGCACCCGGCGCGGATCCCGCGGCACATCGCCATCATCATGGACGGCAACGGGCGGTGGGCGGCCCAGCGCGGCTTCCCGCGGGTGTTCGGCCACCGCAACGGCGCGGCGACCGTGCGCGCGGTGCTCGAGGAGTGTGGCAAACTCGGCGTCGAGGTGCTCACACTCTACTCGTTCTCGATCGAGAACTGGAAGCGCCCGGCCGAAGAAGTGCAGGGGCTGATGGACCTGTACACGACCTACCTCGACGGGGAACTCGACCGGCTGATGCGGGAGAACATCCGCTTTGTGCAACTCGGCCGGCGCGAGGGGCTGCCGCCCGAGGTGCTCGCGACGGTGGACCGCATCACCCGCGCGACCGCGGCCAACACCGGCGCGACGCTCTGCCTGGCGGTGAACTACGGCTCGCGCGCCGAGATCACCGACGCCTGCCGCGCGGTGGCGCGCGAGGTCGCCGCGGGCACGCTCCGGCCCGAGGACATCACGCCCGAGGCGATCAGCGCGCGCCTGTACACCGCGGGCCTGCCCGACCCGGACCTGCTGATCCGCACCGCCGGCGAGATGCGCGTGAGCAACTACCTGCTCTGGCAGATCTCCTACGCCGAACTGCACGTCACGCCGGTGCTCTGGCCCGACTTCACGGTCGCGGACCTGCACGCGGCGGTGCGGGACTACGCCTCGCGCTCGCGCCGGTTCGGCGGGCTGAGCGAGGGCACGCCCGGGGGCGCGTGACCGCGCGGATCGCGATTCAACCGACGATGGTCTGCGCCCGGTCCGGGCCGACGCTCACGTGCGACACCGGCACGCCGACGGCGCGCTCGACCAGATCGACGTACGCGCGTGCCGCGGCGGGCAGGTCGGCCCGGCGCCTGGCGCCCGTCACGTCCTCCGTGAAACCGGGCAGGGTCTCGTAGACGGGCCGGGCGCGCGAGAGCACGTCGGCGTCGGGCGGGAAGCGGTCGGTGGTTGACCCGTCCTCCAGCCGGTACCGCGTGCAGACCTTCAGTTCGTCCAGGCCCGACAGCACGTCGAGCAGCATCAGCGCCAGCGACGAGACGCCGTTGAGCATCGCCGAGTAGCGCACGGCGACGAGGTCGAGCCAGCCGACGCGCCGCGGCCGGCCGGTGGTGGTGCCGTACTCGCGCCCGCGCTCGCGGATGCGGTCGCCGATCGCGTTGACCTGCTCGGTGAGCATCGGCCCGTTGCCGACGCGCGTCGAGTACGCCTTCACCACGCCGATGACCGACCCGATGCGCGTGCCGGGCACGCCCGTGCCCGCGGGGATGCCCAGCACCGTCGTCGACGACGAGGTGACGAACGGGTGCGTGCCGTGGTCGACGTCGAGCAGCGCGGCGTTGGCGCCCTCGAAGAGCACGCGCTTCCCGTCGCGCAGCATGTCGTGGAGCAGGTACGTGGTGTCGCGGATGCACGGCGCGAGCCGCTCGCCCAGCGGCCGGGCCCAGTCGAGCAGTTCGTCGGGCGTGTAGGACTTCTCCCCGCCCATGGCGCGGAGGTACGCGTTCTTGAGCGCGCAGATGTGCTGCAGCCGGCGGCGGAGCGCGTCGGGCCGCACCAGGTCGCCCACGCGCACGGCGGTGGCGCGGTGCGCCTTGTCGGCGTAGCACGGGCCGATGCCGCGCTTGGTCGTGCCGATCGCCTCGCCGCCAGTGGGCACGTTGCCCGCCTGCGAGAGCGTGCGCTCGCGCAGTTCGTCCTCCGCCTTGTGGTAGGGCATGACGACGTGGGCCCGGTCGGAGATGATCAGGCCGCTCACGTCCACGCCGCGCGACGAGAGCGTGTCGGCCTCGCGCAGCACCACCTCGGGGTCGACCACCACGCCGTTGGCGATGACGGACTTCTTGCCGGGGTAGAGGATGCCGCTGGGCACCAGGTGCAGCGCGTACCGCTCGCCCTTGACGACGACCGAGTGCCCCGCGTTGGCCCCGCCGTTGTAGCGCACGACCGCGTCGAACGAGGGCGCGAGCAGGTCCACGATCTTGCCCTTGCCCTCGTCGCCCCATTGCAGGCCGACCACGGCGGTGCACGCGGCGTGCTGGTGTGCGTTGGTGCTGCTCATGTCGCTCCTGCTCGCTGCCCGCGCGGCGCACGCCGCCCGCCCCGGATCGTTCTTCGGAACTGTACTGCGCGCACCCCCGCCGGGCGCGGCGGCCAGGCACGCTCAGCCGCGCTCCAGCAGCACCGAGTAGCCGCCGTCGCGGTAGTGCGACGCCGGACCGCCGGGCAGGCCCCGCGGCAACTCCAGCCGCTCCCGCCGCGGCACGAAGCCGTGCCACTTCGCGGCCCACTCCGCCATGCCGTGGTTCTCCTCCGGCTCGATCGAGCACGTCGAGTAGAGGATTCGGCCGCCCTCGGCCAGGAGCGGGATGCTGTCGGCGACGATCTGGCGCTGCACGTCCACGAGCGAGCGCAGGTGCGCCGCGTCGGCGCGGTAGCGGGCCTCGGGCCGGCGGGCCAGCACGCCGCTGTTCGAGCAGGGCACGTCGAGCAGCACGAGGTCGGCCTTGCCGATGTTGGCGCGGATCGTCGCGCGGACGCCCGCGACCGACACGCGCCCGTGCCCCTCGAAGGCCGAACGCAGGGCGTTCAGCCGGCGCTCGTCGGCATCGGTCGCGCAGACCCGTGCGTCGGGGAACGCCGCGGCCAGTTGCCGCGTCTTGGTGCCGCGACCGGCGCACAGGTCGATGACCAGCGCGGGGCGCAGGTCGGCGATGCTCTCGACCGCGCCGGCGGAGGCCGCGTCCTGCACCCAGACGTCGGCGCGGGAGCGGAGCAGCGCGACCAGTTCGTGCCGCGCACCTTCGAACACCGCGCGGCCGTGCTCTTCGTGCGGCGATGCGCCGCGCACCGGCGCACCCGCGTGCGCGGTATTCAGCACGACCGGCGGATCGGCCAGCGCGTGCAGCGCCAGCGCGCGGGCGGCGGGCGCGCCGAGGCGCGCGGTCCAGCGGTCGACCAGCCACCGAGGAAGACTCGTGGACACCGCCAGCCGTTCCGCCGCGTCCTCGGGCAGCAGCGGCGCGGCGAGCGCGCGCCACAGGCCGTCGCCCAGCGGCAGGCGGTCGCGCGGCAGGTCGGCGCGGCCGTCGGCCACGGCCCCGAGCTGCGGCTCGGCGGCGCGGGGCGCACCCTCGGGCGCGAGTTGCGCGACCTTGCGCAGCACGGCGTTCACCAGCGCGCCCGCGCCGGGGCGCACGACCACCTTGGCCCACTCGACGGCGTGGTTGATCGCCGCGTGCGCGGGCACGCGGTCGAGCAAAGCGAGTTGCGCTGCGCCGGCCAGCAGCACGCCGCGGACGCGGGCTTCGAGGTCGTCAAACGGCTGGGTCAGGCAGGCCTGCAGAAGAAACCGCAGGGTGAGAAACCGGCGCACCGCGGCGTCGTGGATGGCGTGCGCGAGCGCGAGGTCGACGGGCGACAGGTCGGCCCGGGCGTCGACCACTTCCATCGCGTGGGGGTCGAGTTCGGGATAGAGCCGCGCCTGTCGCGCGAGCGTCCGCACCGCCGCGTCGCGTGCGGAGTCGCCGAGCGGTGCGGGCCGATGGGGCTCGCCTGCGTCGGCAGTCTGTCGCTGTGTTCGTCGCGCTCGCGGCACGCCCGAGCGTAGGTGCGACGTGCGTCGCACACAGCGCGGCACAAAGAACAGGGGCCCGGAACAAGCCCGGGCCCCTGCGAATCACGTTGGATTCACGATCGCAAACCGACGAGGATCAGTCGATCCAAGTCTGGATCGTGATCGACGTGCCGCTGACCGTCGCCTGGCCGATCGGACGCAGATAGGCATTGGTCGTCGTGCCGAGCGCCTGGCCCGAGGTCGCGCCGACCTCGTCGGTCTCGATGACGAACAGGTTGTCCGTCACAGCGCGGGGCGTGCCCGTGGCGCGGGTGTAGGTGAGGCCGTCCGGGTTCGGCTTGGTCTCGAAGGAGACGTGGCCGTCGTTGTAGGCGATGTTGCCCTCCCACGTGCTGCGGCCGCCGTGGATGAGGAGGGTGTTGGAACCAGTGCCCGTGGCGCCGTTCAGCAGGGCCCAGCGGCCGTTGGCCGGGTAGGTGCCCTGGTCGTTGGCGGTGTAGGCCGGGCCGCGGTTGCCGAAGACGGCTTCCGTGGTCGAGAAGGTGTCGGCCCACTGCGCGCGGCGCTTGCCGAACAGGACGGTGTGGGCGTAGGAGTTGTTGGAGACGTTCGCCGCGTCCGTGCCCTGCTGGTTGTCAACAGCCAGCGCGGTGCCCTTGAAGCGCGGGTCCCAGAGGGCCTGGGCGGGGTTCGCGGCGTTCTGCGGGTTGTTGTACTCGTAGTTCTCGTCCTTCTGCACCTGGCCGGTGTTGGCCTCGGCGGGGCTGATGCAGATCTCGGGCGAGATGTTGCCGTTGAAGATGAGGACCGAGAGGATGTTGGAGGTGATGTTCTTGGCCTCGCCGACAGCGGTCACGGTCGTGTTGCCGGTGTCGATGCGGCTGGGGATGGGGTACTCGCCGCTGTTGTTGTTGGCCCACACCACCATGGACTGCTGGATGCCGCGGACCTGCGTGGAGTCCTTCAGCTGGCGGGCCGACTGGCGCGCCTTGCCGAGGGCCGGCAGCAGGATGCCGACGAGCAGAGCGATGATCGCGATGACGACCAGCAGCTCGATGAGGGTAAATGCACGATTCTTCATGGCAGACTTCTCCAGAAACAAGGTGTACGAAGCACGGTCGTTTCGCCCGAACGGCACCGGATCACGCTGATGTCGATGTCGGAACGGGCACACACCAGACACGGGTCACCGCGACCGGACCGACGTGGCCCAGCGCAGCCGCGCCTCAAGCCCGACTCTGCCGCACTATGCGGCACCGTCGGCCGATGCGCGAAACCAACCCGACGCCTTGCCGCGCCGCGAGAGCGAATGCCCCCGCGGCCTGCGGTGCGTCCACCAGAATGTCGGCGTGCGGTTGACCTCTTCGCGGATGATGCGGCGACCGGACGGTCGCTATGAGGCCATGTTGTCGACTGTCGCTTGCCAGTCAACGGGTGATATTCGTTCGGTCACCCGCGCGCCATTCCCACCTGCCCCACGAAACCCAGATTTCTGCACGTGCACGTGCACACGATACACCGTACTCTTCGCACGTCAACGCCGGATGTTCCGGGCAACCGGGCAATCTTGAAATTTCTTGACCGACTTCTCCAGCCGCGCAGTCAACACCAAACACAAACCATACCGGATGGCCCGACATGTCGAACTCTCCGCACGCCTCGAACAGCGCCTCTCCCGAATCCCGCCTGGCCGCGCTGGGGCTCGTCCTTCCCACGCCGCCCAAGCCGGTCGCCGCGTACATCCCCTTCCGGCTCTCCGGGCGGCACGTCTACGTTGCCGGGCAGATCCCCTTTCGCGATGGGACGCTGATCGCCACCGGCGCGGTGCCCTCGGTCGTGCCCGTGCCGCTGGCCGTTGAGTGTGCCCGGCAGTGCACGCTCAACGGGCTGGCCATCATCCGCGACGCCGTCGCCGCGGCGGGACTGGAAGGCGGGCTTGCGCGCGTCGTGCAGTTTGTGCGGCTCGGCGTGTTCGTCGCGTGCGGGCCGGAGTTCGCCGACCACCCCAAGGTCGCCAACGGCGCGAGCGAACTGCTGGTCGAGGTCTTCGGCGACCGCGGCAGGCACGCCCGCGCGGCGGTCGGCGCGCCGAGCCTGCCCCTGGGCGCGCCGGTGGAAGTGGAGTTTGTCGTCGAGATCGGGTGAAAGTGGCGCGCGTCCCGCGCGCGACTTCCTGCGTGCGGCCTGGGCGGCCGCGCCGCACGTTCACGCCATGCCCGCCCTCCACCGCACGAAGCCCTCGATCGCCTCATACTCGGCCAGGCCGAGTTGGTCGAAGAGCGCCGCGGTCGCGCGGTTGCGGTCCTCGGCGCGCTGCCAGAACTCGCGCGGGTCGTTGGGGCCGGGGAACAGGGCGTAGTCCTTCTGGCTTTCGTGCTTGAAGATCGCGATGCGCTTGCGGCGCACCTCGTCGGGCGAGAGCGGGACGGCCATCTCGATGTCCTCGGGCCCCCACTCCTGCCACGCCCCGCGGTAGAGCCACAGCACGCAGTCGCGCATCCAGTCGCGGGTCGAGAGGCGGTGCACCGCCTCGATGATCGCCGCGAGGCAGACGCGGTGCGTGCCGTGCGGGTCGCTCAGGTCGCCCGCGGCGTAGACCTGGTGCGGGCGGACGCGCTCGAGCAACGCCATCGTGATCCGCACGTCCTCCTCGCCGATGGGCTTCTTCTTCACTCGGCCCGTCTCGTAGAAGGGCAGGTCGAGGAAGTGGATGCGCTCGGGACGCACGCCCGAGTACCTCGCCGCGGCGCGGGCCTCGGTACGCCGGATCAGACCCTTGACGCGCTGCAGTTCGGGCGTGTCGGGCTCGCCGGGGCTCTTGCGGGCCAGGAAGGCCTCGATGCCGGATTCGAGTTTCTCGGCGAACTCGCGGCCCAGTTGCGGGAACGCCGCGGCGAACTCGCGGACAAAGTCGACGTGCCGCACCGCGGCCTCGTCCCACACGGCGATGTTGCCCGAGGTCTGGTAGGCCACGTGCACCTCGTGCCCCTGGTCGCACAGGCGGATGAGCGTGCCGCCCATGCTGATCACGTCGTCATCGGGGTGCGGGCTGAAGACCACGACGCGCTTGGGAAAGGCGGACGTGGCAAGGCCGTCCCGTCCGTGGGCCTGGTTCGTGGCACGGCCCTCCCGGCCGTAGGGCTCCGCGACCTCGGGCGGGACGCCCGCGCCGCCTGCGCTCTCCGGCTTCCCACCCGGCCATCCGGTGATCGTGCGCGACAGGGCGCGGAAGACCTCGCGGTTGATGTCGTACGCCCCGCCGCGGGCGGCGAGCAGTTCCTGCAGGCCGTGCTCGTTGTAGTCCTCGTCGACGAGTTTGAGGATGGGCTTGCCGAGTTCGCGCGAGAGCCAGATGACGGCGCGGCGCGTCAGCCGCTCGTCCCACTTGAGGCCGAACTGCTCGACCGACCCGAGCAGCCACGGCGTCTTGAAGCGCGTGAGTTCGGCCGCGGCGGCGGGGTCGAGCACGAACCGCACCGCCCCCCCACGCCCGCCTTGCCCAGTGTGCTGCTGCAGGTAACTGGCCGCGATCGACGGCGTGACCTCGCCCTGCACGGCGCGCCGGACGATCTGGGCCTTGTGCTCGCCGAAGGCCATGATGATGATGCGTTTGGCATCGAGGATGGTGCCCACGCCCATGGTGATCGCGCGGCGCGGCACGTGCCGCTCGCCGAAGAAGTCGCTCGACGCGTCCATGCGCGTCACCTTGTCGAGCGTGATCAGTCGCGTGCGCGAGTCGCGCGGCGAACCGGGCTCGTTGAAGCCCACGTGCCCGGTGCGGCCGATCCCCAGCAGTTGCAGGTCGATGCCGCCGTGGCGCGCGATGGCGCGCTCGTAGTCCTCGCAGTACTGCGCGACACGGTCCTGCGGCACGGTTCCGTCGGGCACGTGCGTGTTGGCGGGGTCGATGTCGACGTGGTCGAACAGGTGCTCCTGCATGAAGCGGCGGTAACTCTGCAGCGCGCCCGGCGGCATCGGCCAGTACTCGTCGAGGTTGAAGGTCACGACGTTGCGGAACGAGAGGCCGTCGCGCCTGTGCATGCGCACCAGTTCGTCGTAGACGCCCTGCGGGGTCGAGCCGGTCGCCAGGCCGATGACCGCCTGCCGGCCCTGGGCCGCGCGCTCGCGGATGAGCGCGGCGATCTCGGCCGCGACCGCCGCGCTGGCCATCGCGCTGGTGGCGAAGACCGACACGGGGATCTTCTCGGCGGGGCAGGCCGGCGCCGCGGCAAAGAGGCCGGGGGCGGCGGAAGCGGCCTGCGATGGCGGCGGGGCGGGCGATGGGCCGGTGGTTGAACGGGCGGTCATGCCGCGTGCTCCGAGGGGTGTTGTCCGGATGGTATCGGGACGTTGAACCGCGCGCGGAAAGCGGCCGATAGGCGTCCTAGCATCGCTTTCCCCACGGGGTGTAGCGCAGCTTGGTAGCGCGTTTGACTGGGGGTCAAAAGGTCGTGGGTTCAAATCCCGCCACCCCGATTCAACGAGCACGGGCGGCCCAACGGGTCGCCCGTGCTCGTTGAGACCGAGTGAAGAAACGAACCCGCGACCGCGGGCGAGGCCGAAGGCCCGGAACGCCTCGGGGGTTCACGCCAAGCGCCAGGGAGGCGCCGCGGAGCGAAGCGACGCGAGATGCCGCAATCGCGTGCAGACCATTGGAGACACCAGAGCCGCTCCGGCCATCTGTCACCGCGACGACCGGACGGTCGGGACAACGGTACCGTGTGCCGACGGTGTCGTACGGCCCGCCAACTGAACCGCCCTCTTACCCCGAGAGGATCTCCATGCACCGACTCTCCGCCACCGCCGCGGCGTTGCTTCTCGCTTCCGCCGGTCTGGCCGCGAGCGCGACGCCGGACGCTTTCGCATCGGGCAAGCCGACCGCCGCCGCGCCCGTCGATCTCGCCGTGGCCGCGCCCGCCGTGGCCGCGAACAACGCCTTCGGCCTCGACCTGTTCCGCCTGCTCGCTTCGCAAGCCGCCGGCGACAACCTGTTCATCTCGCCGTACTCGGTTTCGATCGCGCTCACGATGACGGCCGAGGGCGCACGCGGCGAGACCGAGGCCGAAATGTCGCGCGTGCTGCGGTTCCCCTTCGACCCGCGCGCGACGGGCAGGCCGGTCGAGACGGTGCACGCGGGGTACGACGCGCTCTCGCGACACTTCTCCGCCGCGGCGGGGAGCGCCGCTCCCACGACGCGCGAGCGGATCGCCGCGCTGCGAAAGAAACTCGACGCGGCAAACAAGCAGGTCGAGAAGCTGCAGAACGAAGGGAAGTGGGACCAAGTCTCGGATGCGCATGAAGCGGCCGGGCGGCTCGCCTCGGAACTCAACGCGCTGCTGAGCGCGGTCGACCGCTTTGACCTTCGAAGCGCGAACGCGCTGTGGGTGGACAAGGCCTACCAACTCGCGCCGGCGTACGTGCGGACGATCGACCGCTTCTACGGCACGGGCCGCGTGACCGCGCTGGACTTCGGCGGACACCCTGAGAAGTCGCGCGCGACGATCAACACGTGGGTTGCGGACAACACCGAGCAGCGCATCAAGGACCTGATCCCGCCGGGAGTCCTGGGCCGCGGCACGTGCCTGGTGCTGACCAACGCCGTGTACTTCCTCGGGCAGTGGAGCGAGCCTTTTAAGAAGGAATGGACCCGCGACGGCGAGTTCACGCTCGCCGACGGGCGCACGGTGAAAACCCAACTGATGAGCGACCCGTGGCGGCGCGCGGTGCCCTACGCCGCGTTCTCGGGAACCGGCGAGTACTTCGACACGCCGCGCGAGGTGCCGGTCGATCAGAAGCAATGGCCGCAGGTCTATCCGGATGATGATGGGTTCTCGATGATCCAGTTGCCCTACAAGGGCGGGGACCTGGCGATGGTGCTGATCGCGCCGCGCACGCCGGGCGGCCTGCCCGCGCTGGAACGCCGGCTGACGGCCCAGTCGCTGAGCGCGTGGCTTGCGAAACTCGACGCCCGCACCGTGGACACGGCGGTGCCGCGGTTCCGGCTCGAATCGTCGCACAACCTGAACGAACCGCTGAAGGCGCTGGGCATGAAGCGCGCGTTCACCAGCCCTCTCGAACCCGGCGGCGCGGAGTTCCCCGGCATCTGCGCCAGCCAGGACCCGGCCGAGCAGCCGTTCATCGGCGCGGTGCTGCACAAGGCTTGGGTCGAGGTCAACGAGGTCGGCACCGAGGCCGCCGCGGCGACCGCGGTCGTCATGGCCACGTCGAGCGCGGTTGCGCCCCCGGTCGAGACAATGCCGTTCATCCCGAGGTTCCACGCCGACCGGCCGTTCGTGTTCCTCATCCGCGACACGAAGACGGGCGTGGTGCTGTTCGTGGGTCGGGTCGCGCGGCCGGAGGCGTGAACGGGCCTACGCCACTTCTCGCCGCGTGTACATCATCGCGTTGTAGTCGATGTCGTCGAGTTGCACGCCGAGTTGCCGCAGGATGTTCATCGCCTGCGCACGGTGGTGCACCTCGTGCAGCACCGGTTGCGTGAAGATGTCGCCCTTGGTGGCGCTGATCTCGACGCGCTTGCCGTCGTCGCACTGGGCCATGCACGTGACCGCCCTGCCCCACTCGCCTGCGCGCTCCACGGCCTCGATCGCCGCGCGCGTGCGCTGCTCCTGCGCGTGCCACTCGCGCTCGATGACTTCGAACAGCGGCGGCGTTTCGTCCTGCATCGGCCACTCCCTGTACGGCGGCACGTCCAGCCCCTGCATCCGCCGGATGTAGAACCATTCGCAGACCATGATGTGCGTGAGCGTGCGCGCCAGCGAGCCAAGACCGATGGGGAACTGCCGCGCGTGCTGCTCGGCCGGAAGCGGCCGCGCCCAGTCGAGGATCTTCTCACGGGCGAGGACGAGGTAGGTGTAGGTTCTCACAGGGTTCATGCGACACCGCGCTCACTCCTCCGCCAGGCCCTTCAATCGCCGCAGGGTGTCGAACGCCTCCAGCGGCGTCAGCGCCTCGATCTTCACCTCGCGGAGTTGGTCAACCGCCGGGTGGCTCACAAACTGCGTGAACAGCGCCAGTTGATCGCTCTCCCGCCGCGGCGGGACGCGTGATGCATCGGCCCGCCTGCCGCGGCGTGGTTTGTCGGGCGAATCGCCGTTGCTGTCGGCGACCTCCCCACCCGGCACGGGCAGTATGCCCGTGCTGCTCACCCCTTCGGCCTGGTGCACGGCGAGCGACTCGAGCACCTCGCGCGCCCGCGACACGGTGCCCGCCGGCATGCCCGCGAGTTTCGCGACGTGGATGCCGTACGAACGGTCGGTCTTGCCCAGCAGGATGCGGTGCAGGAAGACGATCTCGTCGCCCCACTCGCGCACGCTCACGTGCAGGTTGCGCACGCGGCCGGGCATCATCTCCTCCAGCCGCGTGAGTTCGTGGTAGTGCGTGGCGAACAGCGTGCGCGGGCCGGACCCATCCTTCACGGGCCGGACGCCCGAGCCGCTCCCCGCCGCCAGCGTTTCCGCGATCGCCCACGCCAGGCTCAGCCCGTCGAGCGTCGACGTGCCGCGGCCGATCTCGTCGAGCACAACCAGCGAACGCGCTGTCGCGTGGTGCAGGATGCGCGCGGTCTCGGTCATCTCCACCATGAACGTGCTCTGCCCGGCGTGCAGCGCGTCGTCGGCCCCGACCCGCGTGAAGATCCGGTCGGTCAGGCCGATGGTCGCGCCCGCGGCGGGCACGTAACTGCCGCAATGCGCCAGCAGGACCAGCAGCGCGGTCTGGCGGATGAACGTGCTCTTGCCGGCCATGTTGGGCCCGGTAATGAGCGCGAGCGTGCCGCATGCTTCGCCCTGCGCGTCGACCCCGCCGAGTTCGACGTCGTTGGGCACGAACCCGCCGCCGCTGCCTTCGAGCAACTCGTCGAGCACCGGGTGCCGCCCTTGGACGATCCGCAGGACCGGCTCCTCGACGATCTCGGGGCGCGCCCAGCCTCGGCGCGCGGCCTTGTCGGCAAAGCACTGCAGCACGTCCAGTTCCGCCGCGGTGTCGGCGAACACGCCCATCGGGCCGAGCATCCCGGCCGCGGCGGCGCAGAGCGACTCGAAGATCGCCAGTTCGCGCGCGACGGCGCGGGACTCGGCCGTCGTCACCTTGCGCTCGAACTCGCGCAGTTCGGGGGTGATGAACCGCTCGGCGTTCTTGAGCGTCTGCTTGCGTGTGAACTCGGCCGGGGCGCGGCGCGACTGGGCAGACGGAAGTTCGATGTAGTACCCGAAGACCTTGTTGTACCCGACCTTCAGACTCGGCAGATCGTGCTTCTCGATCAGGTCCTTCTGATACTGCGCCATCCACTGCGCGCTGTCGCGCTGCAGCAGCCGCGCCTCGTCGAGTTCGGCGTCGACGCCGTCGCGCACCAGCCCGCCCTCGCGGAGGTGCGCCGGCGGGGCCTCGACGCACGCCGCGGCGATGTTCTCCGCCAGCGCGCCCAGTTCCGCTTCGACCCTGCGCAGCGCGGCCAGATGACCCGCGAACGCCGGCGCGTTCTCGAGCGCATCGGCGACCACGCGCACCTGACCGACCGACCGGCCGAGACCGACCAGGTCGCGCGGCGTCGCCCGCGCCATGGCGATCCGCGCCGCCATGCGCGGCACGTCCTGCACAGCCGCGAGCGCCTCGCCCAGTTCGGCCGCGGCACGCCGGTCGCTGATCAGCGCCGCCACGCACGACTGCCGCGCCTCGATCGACGCGCGGTCGCACAGCGGCCGGCAGAGCCACTCGCGCAGCAGGCGTTTGCCCATCGCCGTGCGGCAGCCACCCCCACCCGCACCTGCACCGCTGGCGGCGAAGATCCCCACGAGCGAGCCATCGCCCGGCGCGCCCTCGCCGCCGCCGATGCGTCCCACGTCGCCGCGCATCGTCCCCAGCACTTCCAGCGCGCGGAGCGCGATCGCGTCGAGGTGCAGGTGGCCGCGGTTCTCTTCCTTCCGCGGCGGGTGCAGGTGGGCCAGCGTGCCGCGTTTCCTGCCGTTCCCGCCGCCGGGCTCGCCTTCCTCGCCCGCGCCCTGCGTCTGCCGCAGGTAGCGGATCGCCGCGCCCGCGGCGCGGATCACCGGGTCGTCGCGCTGGATGCCGAACCCCTCCAGCGTTGCCACGCCGAACTGACCCAGCAGCGCCTCCAGCGCCTCGTCGTGACGGAAGTGCCACGACGGCTGCGGCGTGCCGGCAAGGCCGAGCGCGTCGAGCACGGTCTTCATGCGCGGCGGCGTCGCGCCGTCGGCCGTCTGTGCAAACAGCACCTCCGTCACCTGCCGCCGCGCCAGATCATCGGCCAGCGCCCCCGCCGTGGTCTCGAACACCGCGAAGCGGCCCGTGCTCACCTCGACGACCGCCGCGGCGACGCGACCGGAGGGCGCATCGCCGGGATCGAGGAAACAGACCGCCGCGAGCGCGCACGCGGCGTCGGCCGAGAGCAGGGTTTCATCGACGAGCGTGCCGGGCGTCAGGACGCGCGTGACGGCGCGCTCGATCAGGCCCTTGGCCTCCGCCGCGTCCTGCATCTGGTCGGCGACGGCGACGCGGTAGCCCTTGTCGATCAACCTGCGGAGGTAGGTCTCGAGTTGGTGAAAGGGCATGCCCGCCATGGGCACGCCCTCGGTGCGCCGCGTGAGCGTCAGGCCCAGCGCCTTGGAGAGCGTGACCGCGTCGTCGTCGAAGCACTCGTAGAAGTCGCCGATGCGGATGAGCAGAAGGCACTCCGGGTGCTGCCGCTTGAAGCGGTAGTACTGACGCATCGCCGGTGTGTCGCGGGGGTCGGGCATGTCGTTGGGTGCCCCGCCACTCCGTGGCGGGACGGCTCGGGTGGACGTCTCATCCTGCACAGCGCCCGGCACTCGCTGACGGGCACCGCCGGACAGGCGATGCACAGCGTACGCGGCAGGAATCGAATCCGGTAGAACCGGGTCCGCTTGCCCGCCGCCCCGCTGCTGCGATCCCTTTGACGCGCTGCCGCGTTCCCGTACCATCCGCCTCATGGCCCTTTCCCCCCGCCTCACGCGCGCGCTCGAACGCTTCGGCCCGCTGGCCGCGCTCCTGCTGCTCATCGCCGGGACGGCCGCCATCGAGGCGATGACCGTTCCCGCCGAGGACCGGCGCTTCCTCACGCTCGCCAACTTCAACAACATCCTCGGGCAGAACAGTTTCGTCGGCGTCGTCGCCATCGGCATGACGTTCGTCATCCTGCTCGGCGGAATCGACCTGTCGGTGGGCGCGATGGTCGCGCTGGTCGGCGGCGCGGCGATCCTGACGATGAACCGCGTCGCAGGCTCGCCCGGCGACGGGCAGGCCGCGGGCCCGGGCATCGCCGCGGCGGTGGCGGTGTGCCTGCTGGGCGGCGCGCTCGCGGGCGCGCTCAACGGCCTGCTGATCGCCAAGGGGCGCATCGCGGCGTTTGTCGCGACGCTCGGCACCATGGCGATCTACCGATCGCTCATCGTCGCGCAGGTGCAGGGCGCGGAGATCCGCTCGGCCGTGCCGGCCTATCGCGGCATCGGCTCGGCCACGATCAACGTGCCGGGCCTGGGTCTCGAAGGCGGCGACCTGCCCCTGCGCGTGAGCATCCTCGTGTTCCTCGGCCTTGCGCTGGTCGCGCACGTCGTGCTGACGCGCACGGTGTTCGGCCGGCGCGTCTACGCCGTGGGCGACAACGCGCTGGCGGCCCGCTACGCGGGCGTGCCGATCGCGCGCACGACGATCAACGTCTACGCCATCGCGGGCCTGTGCTGCGGCGTCGCCGCGCTGCTGGTCTCCAGCCGCGCCAACTCGGTCGCGAGTTCCTCGACCGGCATGCTGTACGAACTGGACGCGATCGCGGCGGTGGTCATCGGCGGGACGCGCCTGCAGGGCGGCGCCGGGCGCGTGTGGTGTACGGTCGTCGGCGTGCTTATCCTCGGCGTCATCAACAACATGCTCAACATGCTCGACGTGAACGTGTACTATCAGGGCCTGCTCAAGGGGCTGATCATCCTCGCGGCGGTCTTGGCCCAGCCGAAGAAGGCCGCGCTGTAACGTGCCACGGGCTGGCGGGCCGTGTGAGTCGAAGGAGCGCCCATGAACCGCGAACCCGGCCAACACGAATCCGCCCCACCCGTCCGGCCCGGCCCTCTTCGGTCGCCCGAGCCGGCGCATTCGGGCCTCGAGCGGTACAACCGCGTCGCCGAGACGGTGGGCATGGTGCCCTCGTTCCGCAGGTTCGACTATCTCTTCCAAGGCGCGTGCGTCGTGGTCGGCGCGCTCGTGGGCGCAGGGGTCGGGTATGCGTACATGCAGACGCAGGGTGCGATCTTCGGCGCGCTGGCAGGATTTGTCGTGATGGGCGTTCTCAGCGGGCTGGTGCTGATGGTGCTGGGCTGGGTGCGGGCGTTCAGGAACTGACGCGCCGCGGCGTCACTTTCCCGTTCAAACCCGGCCGCACAACCACCTCGGCGCCCGGCTCGGCGCGGGCGAACGCCTTCCAGCGCGGGTTGATGTAGTCGTTGTAGCGCGGATGGTCGAACGCGTGCATCACGAACATCACGTCGTTCCACGGCGCGGGGAGCAGGCGTTTGTGGCGCAGCCCGAAGATCGGCGAGATCTTGCGGTGCTCGCTCTCGCGGTTGAAATCCTCGATCGCCGCGAGTTCGCCCGCGAACGGCCCGTGCAGTTCCGCGTCATCGCCGATGCAGTCGTCGAAGTAGCAGAACACCCGAGGCAGCGTCGCCGCGGGTTCGTCGCGGAACAGGCCGAACGCCGCCATCGTCGAAGAGTGGTAGTCAAGGTCGAAGGCGACGAACCCCACCGGCGGGGCGTTGAACCTTGACCGGAACGTCGGCACCGTCGCGCGGACATCTCCGAGCACCAACTCGCCCCGCCGGAGCTGCGAGCGGATGCGCTTCAGCGGCATCTTGAACAGGCCCGGCGCCCACACGTACGACATGTCGCGGTGATCGACCGGGACAGGCATGCCCTTGGCAAGTCCGAAGCCGTAGACCCGCACGCCGACGCCCGTCTCGGCCTCGACCATCTCCCCGACCCGCTCGAGTTCGATCAACCCCGCACCGCCCGCAACGCCGAACTCGATCGCGCTGATCGCCGGCACCCCGAGCGCCCGCGCCTGCAGCGCGGCGTGGTACACCCCGTACGCGTAGTGCGGACGCGGCAGCGCGTCGAGCCGCAGGAGCGTCGCGAACGAACCGGGCAGGCCGAGTCTCAGGTGGGCGATCCGCCGCACGCGGGCAAACAGGCGTCTCAAGGCGTCTCCTCTCCGGGGCCGCTCACCGCAGCCCGTACTCCTTCAACTTCCGGTACAGCGTCCGCTCGCCGATGCCCAGCAGTTGCGCCGCCTTCTCGCGGTTGCCCGCGGTCAGGCGAAGCGTCTCCCGGATCGCCCGCTTCTCGAGTTGCTCAAGGCTCGTGCCCGCCAGCGACGCGATGCCCGCGCCCGACGCGCCATCGGAGGACACGCCCCCCGCCGCCCCGCCCGCCGCGGCGTCATCCTCCGGCGCATCGGCGCTGCTCACCTCGTCGGGGATGTGGCGCGTGTCGATGCGCACCGCGCCGTCGCTCCCCGCGACGCCCGCCGCGGCCTCGCCCATCGCCATCACCACCATGTTCTGGATCACGTTCAGCAACTGCCGCACGTTGCCCGGCCACGAGTAGGCCGTCAGCCGCATCATCGCGGCGTCGGAGATGTCGGGGATCACCGCCGCCTTGCCCTTGGGGACCATCTGCGTCGCGAACCTGGCGATCGCGTGCCGCGCGATGCGCGGGATGTCCTCGCGCCGCTCGCGCAGCGGCGGCAGGTGGATGTGCGCGCCCTTGATGCGGAAGTACAGGTCCTCGCGGAACTTCCCCTCTTTCGACGCCTGCAACAGGTCCTTGTTGGTCGCGCTCACGAAGCGCACGTCGACCTTGCGCGCCTCGTTGCTGCCCAGCCGCACCACCTCGCCGCTCTCCAGCACGCGCAGCAGTTTGGCCTGCATGCTCAGCGGCATGTCGCCGATCTCGTCGAGGAAGAGCGTCCCCGGCCCGCCGCTGCCCGGCCCGCTGCCGCCGGCGTACTCGAACACGCCCTCGCGGTCCTTCTCGGCGCCGGTGAAGGCGCCGCGCACGTGCCCGAACAGCGCGTCCTCGAGCAGACTCTCGCTCTGCCCCGCGCAGTTGAAGGGCACGAACCGCGCCCTGGCCCGCGGGCTGTTGCGGTGGATCGCCTGCGCGATCAGTTCCTTGCCCGTGCCGCTCTCGCCGGTGATGAGCACCGGGATGTTCGACGGCGCGACCGCGCGGACCGTCTGCAGGATCCGCCGCATCGGCTCGGAGCCGGCGATGATCCCCTCGAACCCGTCGTGCTGCACCAGTTCGTTCAGCCCGCCGCCCGCCCCGCCCTCGCTCCCCCCCATCGCCTCGTGCCGCAGCAGCACGGTCTCGGCCGCGCGGTTCACGAGGTTGCGGAACACGTCGAGGTCGAGCGGCTTTTCGATGAAGTCGTAGGCACCGAACTTGAACGCCGCGCGGGCCGTCGGCACGTCGCCGTGCGCGGTGACCATGATCGTCTCGGCCTGCGGCTGCAACTCCCGCGCGGCCTGCAGGACCTTCAGCCCCGCGTCGCCACCGTCGGCCGCGACGCCGCCCACCCCCGCCGACGACGGCATCCGCAGGTCGGTGATGATCACGTCGAACTGCCCGTGCCTGAGTTCGTCGAGCGCGGCGGCGACGCCGCCCACGATCGTGCACACGTGCCCGAACTTCTTCAGGGCCTCGGCCATGACCTCGGCGTGCTCGGCCTCGTCCTCGACGATGAGCACCTGCGCGGCGAGTTTGTCGAACTTCGAGGCGGTGGGCATGGGCAA
>CALKJW010000010.1 GCA_937995595.1 uncultured Phycisphaerales bacterium
AACACGATCCGCCTCCTCGTCAAGCAACTGGTTCAACGTCTGCTCCACCGTCGAACGGACCACCTCATCGAGGTGCCCGCGGACCCTCTCCGTGTCCACCACCACCGCTGCCTTCAGGCCATCCTCACACTGAACACTTGCAGTTCCCGCGTTCCTCGATACGCTCTCCATGGGCTCTCTCCTTGAAGGGGTGCGTTCACATCACCACCTTCCCGCGGGAGAGCCCTCTTTGTCAATGTGCGCATGATTCGGGACGTTATCCCTCGAACCCCGCCGAGGACAACGCCGCCGCGAGCGGCTCACGCACGATCGCCTCGGACTCGACGAGCAACATTACTGGCGAAGACTGGATACTCACCAAACACCTCCCGTCACAGCCGTTGTGCCGAGAATGGGTCGCAGATCGACCCTCACGCGTGGGGGGTCGGCCAGGTTGATCGGTTCAAGGGGTAACTGCGTTCACCGACACCCCGGGACATCCCGATAACCCCCGATGGCGCGCCGTTACGGACGGCAAGGGCGGTACACGCGGCACAACCACACGCACACCGGGCGGACCCCTCCCTCCGCACGTCCAAGAACGTCGGTGCCCGAAAAGCGCGGGCACAAACGCGGCGCCGCCGAGCCGCGGCCGCTCCGGGAACGGGATCGATCGTCCGTTGCCCTCTCCGCGCTCCCAGCGACTCTGCGGTGCATACTCGCTTAGACCCGCCGCGGGCGAGGCCCAACCGGACCCAGCGCCAACGCCAAAACAACAACGCCCCCGGCCGTCAGACCGGGGGCGCTGCGTTGTATCGTGAAAGACAGTTGGGGTCCATTGACCGCGTCTTGCGACGCGGCTGCCCGCCGAAGCGGACGAGAACGCGCTCACATTACCGGGTGCGGATCGCTCCGCGGCCGCCGCTGTTGGTGTGCGGACGGCGCCGCCCGGTCCAAGGAAATCCCTTAGAAAGGAGGTGATCCAGCCGCAGGTTCTCCTACGGCTACCTTGTTACGACTTAGTCCCAGTCACCGATCTTGCCGTAGGCACCACAGTATCGTGGCGACTTCGGGCACTACCGGCTCCCATGACTTGACGGGCGGTGTGTACAAGGCTCAGGAACATATTCACCGGAGCGTAGCTGATCTCCGATTACTAGCGATTCCGACTTCATGCAGGCGGGTTGCAGCCTGCAATCCGAACTGGGGCGAGTTTTTTGCGATTTGCTCCGCCTCGCGGCCTTGCTTCGCTCTGTACTCGCCATTGTAGCACGTTTGCAACCCTGGATGTAAGGGCCATGAGGACTTGACGTCATCCCCGCCTTCCTCCGGTTTGACACCGGCAGTCTCGCTAGAGTCCCCAGCATTACCTGTTGGCAACTAGCGACAGGGGTTGCGCTCGTTAAGCGACTTAACGCGACACTTCACAGCACGAGCTGACGACAGCCATGCAGCACCTGTGCATGTTCCACCCTTGCGGGCGTCATCCCTGTTTCCAGGAACTAATCCATGCATGTCAAACCCAGGTAAGGTTCTTCGCGTTGCTTCGAATTAAGCAACATGCTCCACCGCTTGTGTGAGCCCCCGTCAATTTCTTTGAGTTTTAGCCTTGCGACCGTACTCCCCAGGCGGCGCACTTATCAATTTCTCTACGACCGATACGGCGTGAGAGCCGCACCAGTCTAGTGCGCATCGTTTAGGGCGTGGACTACCAGGGTATCTAATCCTGTTTGCTCCCCACGCTTTCGTGCCTCAGCGTCAGGAAAGGCCCAGCCGGCTGTCTTCACCTTTGGCGTTCCGATCGATCTCTACGCATTCCACCGCTCCACCGATCGTTCCGCCGGCCTCTACCTTCCTCAAGACCGGTAGTTCGCCCTGCTGTTCCCCGGTTGAGCCGGGGGATTTCACAAGACGCTTTCCGATCCGCCTACGCACCCTTTAAGCCCAGTGATTCCGACTAACGCTTGGACCACTCGTATTACCGCGGCTGCTGGCACGAGTTTAGCCGGTCCTTCCTCTGAGGCTCTTCATAAGTTAGTAGCCCCTGACAGCAGTTTACACAGCGAAGCTGCTTCGTCCTGCACGCGGCATTGCTCCGTCACGCTTTCGCGCATTGCGGAATATTCGTTACTGCAGCCTCCCGTAGGAGTCCGGGCAGTGTCTCAGTCCCGATGTTGCGGGCCGTGCTCTCACACCCGCTACCCGTCTTCGGCTTGGTGGGCCATTACCCCGCCAACTACCTGATAGGACCATCGCCGCTCCCAAGGCGGCAAGCCTTTGCTCCTTGGAGATCATGAGGTATTACGCACAGTTTCCCATGCCTATCCCTCACCTCGGGGTACGTTCGATGGTGTTACTAACCCTTCCGCCACTGTCCCCCCTTGCGGGGTTCTCGTTCGACTTGCATGTTTTAGCCATGCCGCCAGCGTTCAATCTGAGCCAGAATCAAACTCTTCAATTGTTGTTCGTCGAAACAGGGCTCACGCCCCGCTTGCTTCAAACTTGAAGGGTTCGACCTGTTGCCCGCGCCGCTTCCGCGACGCGAGGGTCGACCGCGACGATCTTCGGGGGAAGATCTCCGCGGCATCCCCGGCCGGCTAGAGCCGGGGATAAGGCTGGTTTCTCTCCGGACCCGGCTTGTCCGCCGGATCCGAATCCCAAAAAGGGTTGTGATACGAGAGAATGTCCAGCGCCCGGCTGTGAACCCGGGCCGCCTTTGGATCGATCACGGCTGTCCCAGCGAAGGACGCGGCGTACCACGCCGCTGCCGTGACCGCACATTCTCGCGGATCACCCAACTGTCTTCACTTGCCAATGATCCCGGCATCTCGCCGTCTTCAGACGGCGCGACACCCCGCCAACGGGTTCTCCGAAGGCGAGAGAGAGTGTAGGCGCACGCCTCCTCCAGTCAAGCCGCGGCAAACTTCACCGCACTTTTTCCCCCCTCCCTCCACACACCACGCAGAAAAGGCCTCTTTGCCAATCGAGCCTGACCACCCGAGTCAATCGCCGTAAAGTCCCATCCAATAAATATTTACGCATCAAACCGGTCGCCGTCCGCCCGCTCCGTCCTCGCCGCGACCAAGGCCCACACCCCCGCCGGATTCCGCCCCGCCACTTTCAGCCCCTCGCGAACCGCCCGGCAACTGGCCTGCATCGTCGCCCCCGTCGTCATCACGTCGTCCACCACGACCACCAACTCCCGATCAGACACCGCACAAAACGCCGCCGCCCGGCGCGGATAGATCCGCCGCCCCACGTTCCCCGCCCGCTCGCTCGGCAGCACCGCCAACTGCGAAGGGCCGTGACGGCGCCCCAGCAGCCGCGCGATGCGCGCCTCCAGCCCCGCCCCGCGCATCCCCGCGCGCACGCCGCGGCAGATCGCCATCGCGTGGTCCATCCCGCGCGCCATCAGTCGCCAGCGGCTCATCGGCACCGGTGCCAGCACGACCGACGCGCCCGGCGCATGCGCCGCGACCACCGGCGCGGCGTGCGCGCCCATCAACCGACCGAGTTCAAAGCCCAGCGCGCGCCAGCGCGAGAACTTGATCTCGCGCACGATGCGCGCCAGTTCGCCACGATACTCGCCCAACCGCACCACACGCTCCCACGCCGGCCGCCGGCCCTCGCACCGATCGCACCCCTCGCCGATGCGCCGGCCGTCGAACAACCCCAGGCCGCACCGCGGGCAGTACGAATCGTGCCCGTCCGCGGCCCAGCCCGCCGCGGCCAGGCGCGATCCCAGCGGCGGCGCGGCAAGGTCCAGCCAGTCCGTCTCGATCGCGCGCCACACCTGCCGCAACCGCCCGCCCTCGCCGCCCACGGCCTCCCGCAGCGCCGCGCCGCTCAGCACGACCGACGCCCGCGCGCCGTCCGCCGGATCGCGCGCCGGCTCCGACACCGCCGCACGCGGCGGCCACGTGAACCGGCCCGTCCCACCCGTGGCGCGCGGCGCATCCATGCCCGGCAATGTACCAGAGTCGCGCCGCTTGGCCGCGTCGTATCAGTTCCCGCCCAGCGCCTTGCGCACAAAGTCCGCCCGGGCCTCGCGCCGTTCGCCCTGGTCCAGTTCGCGCCCCAGCACGCGCTGCAGGTGCGCGGGCTGCGTCAGCAGCACCAGTTGGTTCACCGTCTGCACGGCCACCTCCGGCACCAGCCCGCACAGCACGCCCAGCCGGACGTCGCTGAGCAGCACGACCGCCTCCTCCGGCGTGAGCAGCCGCGCCCCGCGCAGCGTCCCCAGCGAGCGGAAGACCTTGTCCTCCAGCATGCGCCGGCGCTTCTCCAGCAGCATCCGCCGCGACGCCCGCTCGTACTCGATCACCTGCGGCACGATCTCCTGCTCCAGTTCCCGCAGGATCGCCGACTCGGGCTTGCCCAGCGTCGACTGGTTCGAGACCTGGTAGAACTCGCCCGCGGCCTCCGAGCCCTCGCCGTAGTAGCCGCGCACCGCCAGGCCCATGTCGCGCGTCGCGCGGCGGACCTTGTCCATTTCCCCCATGAGTTTGAGCGCGGGCAGGTGCAGCATCACCGACACCCGGATCCCCGTCCCCACGTTCGTCGGGCAGGCGGTCAGGTACCCGAACCGCGGGCTGAAGGCGTACTCCAGCACGCCCAGCTCGCACTCGCCCTCCAGCAGGTCGTCGACCCGGTTGGCCGCCTCGAACGCCGCGCCCAGTTCCAGCCCCGGCTTGACGACCTGGATGCGCAGGTGGTCCTCCTCGTTGACCATCACCGACGCCGACTCGTCGGGAAGCGCGACCGCCACGCCGCGCGGCTCGCCACCCGCCGCGCCGGGGTCGCCCGGCGCGCCCGGCGAGGGCAGCGCGACGCCCCGCGCGTGCTCCTTCGAGATCAGGTGCCGCTCGAGCATCAGCGTCCGGTCCAGCGGCGGCGCGCGGTGAACGTCCACCCACAGCACGCGCTCCGCGATCCCCGTCGACGTCAGACGCTTGCGCGCGATATCCAGCACGCGCGTCCGCTGCTCGCGCGTCGCGCGGCACAGAAACGGGAAGCCCGCCAAGTTCCTCGCCAACCGCACGCGCGACGAGATCACCACGTCCGCGTGCGCGCCGCGCCCGCTCAGCCAGTCCGCGCACGCGCGCTGCGCGCCCTCGGGCAGACCCGACGGACACGGACCCTGCGCCGACCCGCTCATGTGCCCTCCGGCTCGGACTCGCCCGCGCCCTGCGCGGGCCGCCCACGGCGCACACGACCCGCCCCACGCTCCGCTTCGCCGCCCGGCGTCGGCGCGCCGCCCGCCTGCTCCAGCGCGCGCAACTCGTCACGCAGCGCGGCCGCGCGCTCGTACTGCTCCGATGCCACCGCCTCGGCCAACTGCCTGCGCAGCGCGGCCGCACGCGCCCGACTCGCCTGCGACGCGCCGGCCGCGGACGCACCGCTCGCCCGGCCCGCCGGCGCCTTCTCGCCCGCCGCGCTCCGCGGCGTCTTGCCCACGTGGTGCGTCCCGCCCTCGTGCGCGCGCGACAGCAGCGGCCCGAGTTGGCCCTCGAACGCCGCGTAGCACCGCGGACACCCCATCAGCCCCGACTGGCGGAACTGCGCGAACGTCTGCCCGCACCCCTCGCACGCCGCGCTCTGGGCACGCCCGGGCTCGGCCTGCCCCGGCCCCCCCTGCGTCACCACCGCCTGGATCACGATCTGATGCACCGGCTGGGCCGGCCGCGGCGGCACCAGCCCGCGCGACGCGGCGCACCGCTCGCACAGGTGCCGATCAACCTGGCGGCCCCCCTGCACCGACACCTCGTGCACCGTCGCCTCGTTGTCGCACAGGTCGCATTTCACCGTTCCGATGGTATCGGCGTTTCCCGCCGCGAAGTGGGACGATCCGCAAGCCAGAGTCCCGCGCCCCGCGTCCCGCATCGTTGACGGTGACTCCCCGAATCAACGGAAGGTCAGCACACAGGACCCAGGACTCAGGACTCCCGAACCCCGCTCGCACGACGCCCCTCTGGCCCGACCGCACGCCACAAAACGAACAAGGCCCCGCTCGCGCGGGGCCCGAAGCTCAACCCGATGGGAACCCGCTCAGTGTCCGGCCGCCGCGGCCTTCTGCTGACGGGTGTAGCCGTACTTCCGCTTCAGCGGCTTGACGACCAGCCCTTCCTTGATCGCGCGGGTCGAGGCCAGCACGCGCTGCGGCACGCCGTCGATCAACGCCGTCACCTTCCGCAGGTTGGGGCGGAACTTGCGCCGCGTGATGCCCGTGGGCTTGAGGCCGAAGCCGCCCTTCTTGATCGCCTGACCGCGCCACGTGCGCTGCTTGCCAAACGAGGACTTGCGACCGGTGAAATGGCAGACGTACGGCATGGGTCGTTCTCCGGCCAGCGCAAGGGCCTTGGCCCGCTGGCTTTGAGGGAGGGGATGATAGCCCGCCGACCCCGCCCGGCAAGAACCCGACGCGCCGACCGACCGAGAACCCCGCCCCGCGAAACTCCCGCCCCGGCGCGTACGTACACTCGATAGAAGGTGGCGCTTCTTCAAGGGGTTATCGCACCCGGGGATCATCCACGGTACCCTTGACGGCAACGAACGGGAGGGCACGATTGCCCCGCCGTTCGTGCGGTGATTGGCCGGCTTGATCATGCCCGAAGACCGACCCAGGACCGACCTGACCGAAACCTCGCCCATGGACTCCAAGGCGACGGCGGAGGCCGAGCGCGCCGCGCGCGAGAACCGCGAGGCCGCGGCCCGCGCCGACAGCGTCGGCCGCTCCGCCGTGTCGGGCGACAGCGCGGGCTCCTCGCAACCCGGCGCCGACCGGCGCTCCTCGTCGCGCCGGACCAAGGGCGGCACCAACATCGACACCATCATCGGCCGCATCGTGGTCGATCAGGGCTTCGCCACGCCCGAGGAAGTCCAGCACTGCATGGAGCAGGCCCGCGCCACCGTGCAGGATGGCAACCAGCGCTCCCTCTCCCACCTGCTGGTCGAGAACGACTACATCACCCGCCGCCAACTCGAGCGCCTGCGTGCCCAGGCCGAGGCCGAGAGTTCCGGCCAGCAGATCCCCGGATACAAGATCCTGGGCAAACTCGGGCAGGGCGCGATGGCCACGGTCTTCAAGGCCCGCCAACTCTCGCTCGACCGACTCGTCGCCATCAAGGTCCTGCCGCGCAAGTTCACCAACAACCCCCAGTTCATCGAGCGCTTCTACGCCGAGGGCCGCGCCGCCGCGCAACTCAACCACCCCAACATCGTGCAGGCCTACGACGTCGGACAGGCCGGCGAGTACCACTACTTCGTCATGGAGTACGTCGAGGGCCGCACGGTCTACGACGACATCGTCAAGCACAAGCGCTGCCCCGAGGCCGAGGCCATCGACATCGTCATCCAGATCGCCGAGGCCCTCCAGCACGCCCACGGCAAGGGCCTGATCCACCGCGACGTCAAGCCCAAGAACATCATGCTCACGCGCGAGGGCGTCGCCAAACTCGCCGACATGGGCCTGGCCCGCGCCATCTCCGACAAGGAGGCCGCCGAGGCCGAGCAGGGCAAGGCCTTCGGCACGCCCTACTACATCTCCCCCGAGCAGATCCGCGGCGAGATCAACATCGGCCCAGCCGCCGACATCTACTCGCTGGGCGCGACCCTCTACCACATGGTCACCGGCGCGGTGCCCTTCGACGGCAAGAACCCCTCCGCCGTCATGCACGCGCACCTCAAGCAGCAACTCGTCCCGCCCGACCACGTCAACCCCAAACTCTCCGCCGGGATCTCCGAGGTCATCGAGATGATGATGGCCAAGAGCCCCAAGGCACGCTACCCGACCTGCGCCGACCTGCTGGTCGACCTCCGCGCCGTCCGGCAGGGCCAGCCGCCGCCCATCGCCCACAAGGACCTGGCCGGCCTCGACCTGGCCTCCATCGCCAAGGCCGAGTCCGCCGCGCCCGCCGAACTCCCCGTCGATTCCTCCACCCCCCAGCCCGAGCGCTGGACCAGTTCCCCCACCCTTTTCTTCGTTATGCTCGTCCTGCTGGCCATCAGCGTGGTCTTCAACGTCGTCCTGCTCATCCTGCAGGCCTGACCGCACCGAATGCCGACCGGACTTTCATCCCTCCCTTCGGTTGCCGCGGCCCGCAACAAGGGTTAGTCTTTAGGCGTTCCCGGTTCGCGGGTCGCGGCGTTCGCGGCCGCGGACCGGCGCCCGGGACCCGCTCCTCCGATGCTCAACCATCACGAGAGCCTTCGCGGCCCAGCCGCACCCGGCCGTCGCTCATGACGCGTCGGCCCGTTCCAACCCGCGGCGTCGCTCACACGCTTCACCACACCGCATACGCGAGCCATCGCGGCGCGCGGGGTGTTCCCGTCGCCGGCGTCGCCGCCACCTTCTGAGGAGTCCTGCCCATCCCGCCCCCACGCCCATTCCAGCGCGACCCCGGCCAGCAGCGACGCACGCGCGTCAACCACATGATCCGCATCTCGCCGATCCGCGTGATCGGCCCGGACAACGAGGCCATCGGCGTCATCGAGACGCAGGAGGCCCTGCGCATGGCCGACGAGAAGGGGCTCGACCTGGTCGAGATCTCGCCCGAGGCGCGCCCGCCCGTCTGCAAGATCATGGACTACGGCAAGTACAAGTACGAACTGTCCAAGAAGGAGCAGAAGGCCCGCGCGTCGCAGAAGGCCAGCGAGATGAAGGAGGTCCGCCTCGGGCGGTCCGTCAAGATCGACCCGCACGACGTGCAGATCCGCGTTGATCAGGCGCGCCGGTTCCTCATGGCCGGGCACAAGGTCCTCTTCACCCAGCGCTTCAAGGGCCGCGAGATCGCCCACAAGGAACTCGGCCTCCAGCGCCTCGACGAGATCGCCAGGGCCCTCTCCGACATCGGCAAACTCGAGCAGACCCCGCGCTGGTTCGGCAAGCAGGCCAGCATCATCATCGCCCCCGACCGCGCCAAGGTCGAGGCCGTCAAGCGCAAACTCGCCAAGGAGAAGGCCGCGAAGGAAGGCATCTCCGAGGAGGCCGCGCTCAAGGCCCACGAGGAAGAGGCCCGCAAGGCCGCCGCCGCCGCCGCGGCCGAGGCCGCCGCGGCCGCGAACGCCGACGATCACGACGACGAGGACGACGACGAGCCCGCGCACGCCTGAGCGCGGCCCGCCGCACCGACACGCCGATCAGCACCGATGCGCCGGCCCCCGCGCCCGGCGCTGTTCGTTCAGAACCCGCCCTTGAGTTGCTGCGACTTGGCGCGCAGCGCGGCCTGCGCACGCAGCCGGCGCATCGCCGGCGTCTCGGCCCGGATCTCCTCCTCGGTCCGCGGCGTGCCGCCCTGGTCGCGCCGACCGCGCCCGCCGCCGCGCCCGCCGCCGCCCGCCGGCTCGGGCGCGGGCAGCATCGCCTTCACGCTCAGCGAGATCCGCCGCGACTCCGGGTCGATCTTCAGCACCTTGCACTGCACGACCTGATCAATCCTGAGTTCGTCCTGCGGGTGCGCGATGCGCCGGTGCGCGATCTCCGACACGTGCACGAGGCCCTCGACGCCGGGCGCCAGTTCGACGAACGCGCCGAAATCCGCCAGCCGCGTCACGCGGCCGCCGACCTCCGCGCCCTCCTTGATGTCCGCCAGCGCCGTCTGGAACGGGTCCGCCGCCAGTTGCTTCATGCCCAGCGAGATGCGGCTCTTGCGGATGTCCGCGTCGTCCCACTCGATCTTGAGCACCTTCACGCGGACCTGCTGGCCCTCCTTCACGTGCCGCGCGACCGCGTTCTCGCCGAACCCCGTCCGGTCGTACGTCAGGTCCGACACGTGCACCAGCCCGTCCACGCCGCCGATGTCCACGAACGCGCCGAACGGCATGATCTTGCGGACCGTCCCGTCGAGCGTCTGGCCCTCCTGCAGCGTGTCCTTGAGTTTCGCCGCGTTCTCGACGCGCTCCTTCTGCAGCAGGTCGCGCCGCGACAGCACGATGTTCCCGCGCCCGCGCGTGTCCAGTTGCGACACCTGGCAGGTCATCTTCTCGCCCACGAACACCGACAGGTCCGCCACGCGGTCCAGCGACACCTGGCTGGCGGGCATGAACGCGCGGTGACCGCCAACCTCCAGTTCCAGACCGCCCTTGTTCACGCCCACCACCCGCGCCTCGACCACCTGCCCGACGCTCAGGTTCTCCCACGCCGCCTTCACCACCGCGCCCGGACGCGAGCACACGTAGATGTTCTCGCTGGCCTCGAACTTGTCGACGACGACCTCGACCTCCTCGCCCACCTTGGGCAGCGCGTCCTCGGGCCACTGCGCGCGCGGCGCAACGCCCAACTCCTTGGGCCCGAACTCCAGGAAGATGTCCGTCGGGCCCACGCTCACCACCGTCCCGCTCCGGTGCTCGCGCCCGGCCTGCACCACGCGCGGGCCGTGCACCTTGGGCCGCTCGTACCCGCCGATGGGCGCGATGTTCCGCTCCGGTCGCGGCGCGGCCTTGGGCCGCTCCTTCTTCGAACGCTCGCCCTTGCCCGCGGGCCGGTCGATGAACCCCAGCGCCGCCATCGCCTCGTCGATCTCGCTCGCCACCTCCGAACTCAGCGCGGACGCCTCGGGACGCTCCGGCGCCTGCCCGCCCTCGGGCTGCGCGGCGGGACCATTCGAAGTGCTTGAACCCGGCGCGTCAGACGCGGCGGGGACGATCGGGTGCGGCTGCGTTTGCGGGTCCATGGCGTTCGAGCGGCGTTGAGATTCGCGGCGGGCTCGCTCCTGACTCGGCCGGTCCCCGCTTCGAGCAGCACGCGCACGCCGCGCACCCGCTCGCCGGGGTTCCCGGGCGCGACAAGTCTACACGCGGCGGGCTCTTCGGGCTTGCAAGCCGCACCGCCCGGCGCCGCGCCCGACGGCGCACGCCGCCAACCTTCCCCGTATTGACAGGGTCCACACCCGACCGACGCTCACGAACGTGCCGCGGGCCGCGCGGGCTGCACACCCGGCCTCGTCGTCACCTCGGGCTTGGCCTTCCACGTCGGCCAATCCGCCCTCGTCGCCTCGACGATCCGCTGCGCCGTGCGCACGTTGACAAACCCCGCGTCCGCGTCGATCTCCGGCTGCACGCCCTGACGCACCGCGTCCAGGAACGCGCGGATCTCCGCCACGATCGGCTCCGCGTCGTCGATCACCAGGTTCTCGATGTTCACCAGTTCCTGCCACTTCAGGTCCGTCAGGTCCACGCCGCGGCGGAGTTGCTCGCGGACCTCTTCCATCTGGATCTCGTTGGCGATCCGGCGGATGATCGTCCCCTTTTTCGCCGCGTAGTCGATCTTGATGTACGCGTTCTCGCCCGTGATGCGCGTGATCCGCTCGGTCTTGAGCGCCAGCCGCGACGCCGTCACGTTCGCCACGCACCGCCCCGCACCCGGGCCCGCCGGACGGTTGAACACCAGCCGCGCGTTGCAGATGTCCTCGTGCTCGGTCAGCACCGGCACGCCCGACGCGTGGATCTCCTCCGGCTCGATCCCCCCCATCAGCATCAGCACCACGTCCAGGTCGTGGATCATCATGTCCATCACCACGCCCACGTCCACCGAGCGGAACGTCATCGGGCTGACGCGGTGCACCTCCATGAACCGCGGCACGATCGGCAGGCCGTTGGCCCGCTCCTTCTGCAACGCCCGCATGATCGGGTTGAACCGCTCGATGTGCCCGACCATCAGCACGCCGCTCGAACGCTCCGCCGCCTGCTTGATCGCCCACGCGTCCTCGACCGTCCCCGCCAGCGGCTTCTCGATCAGGCACGCCACCCCCGCCGCCAGCAGTTCCTCCGCCACCGCCCGGTGGTGCGTCGTCGGAACCGCCACGCTCACAGCGTCCACCCCCGCCGCGATCAGTTTGTCCACGCTCGACAGCGCCCGGCACCCCCACTGGTCCGCCACGTCCGTCGCCCGCTCCAGGTTCGCGTCCACGACGCCCACCAGTTCCGTGTCCGGCAACTGGTGGTACACCCGCGCGTGGTGACGCCCCATGCGCCCCACGCCCACCACCCCGCACCGGACGCGCTTGTCGGCCCCGAAGGTGCGCAGCGCGGGCTTGAGCGACCCGCCCGGAGTTGTTCCGTTCGACAAGCCCATGTCAGGCCCCACATCTGCGGACGCCGCGACCGTCGCGCCGCGTCACTTGGCCAGGGACTCCAGGGCCGCGGCGAAGTCGTTCTTGCTCTGCAGGCCCACGAACTTCTTGGCGACCTCGCCGTTCTTGAAGATGATCACCGTCGGGATCGCCGAGATCCCGTACTTCACCGCCGTCTCCCGGTTCGAGTCGGTGTCCACCTTGCCCACCTTGGCCCGGCCCTTGAACTCCTCGGCCAGCGCGTCGATCGTCGGGCTGAGCATCTTGCACGGCATGCACCACTCGGCCCAGAAGTCCACAAGCACGGGAATGTCTGACTCGAGGACCTCGTCCCGGAAGTTGGCGTCGGTGAACTGCGAAACGTTGGCGCTGGCCATGTGCAATGGTTCCTTCATTCGTGAACCGGACCGACCCGCCCCGCCCCCTTCGATGCCCGCGGGCCCGCGTCCGACGTTGCCTCCGCCCTCTCGCGGCCACCATGGCCGTAGGTTCGGCGGGGTCGATTCTACCCCCGACGCCACCCGCGAATCCCCCGTACCCGCAAGTCCGATAGGATCGTGTTAGCAGTCACTTGCTTCGCAGCGCGGCCCACGCCGCGCCCAGCGCCCGCACGTGCTCGCCGACGTCGTGCACGCGGAACACCCGCGCGCCCGCCGCCAGATGCGCGACGCTCAGCCCGATCGTCGCCGCCAGCCTCTCCCGCGGCGGCGTCTGCGGCCCCATGCCCGCGGCACGCGCCGTGAAACTCTTCCGGCTCAGCGCGCTCAGCACCGGCCGCCCCAGCGCGGCAAGGTCGGGCGTGCCCGCGATCAGTTGCAGGTTCTGCTCGACCGTCTTACCGAACCCAAGCCCAGGGTCGATCACGATCCGCGCCGGCTCCACTCCCGCCGCGCACGCCGCTTCTACTCGCTCGGCCAGAAACGACCGCACCGCGCGCACCACCCCGCCACCCGCGCCGTAATCCGGCGGCGCGTCGTAGCGGTCCGAGTACCGGTCCTGTCGCGGCGGCGCGAGCCGGTGCATCAGGATCAGCCCCACGCCGCGCGCCGCGGCCAGCGGGAGCATGCCCGCGTCGTCGCGCCCGGCCGAAACGTCGTTGATGATGTCCGCCCCCGCGTCGATCGCCGCCGCGGCGACCGCCGCCAGCGTCGTGTCGATCCCGATCGGCACGCCCGCACCCACCGCCCGACGGATCGCCTCGATCGCCGGAACGACCCGCCGGATCTGCTCATCGGCCGACACCGGATCGGCCCCCGGGCGCGTCGACTCGCCCCCGACGTCCAGTCCCGCCGCGCCCGCCGCGACCGCGCGCTCCGCCGCCGCCGCCGCGGCGTCCGGCGTCGGCAGTTCGCCGCCATCGGAGAAACTGTCCGGCGTCACGTTCAGGATCGCCAGCACCGCCGGGCGATCCAGCCCAATCGCCTTGCTGTTGCCGATCTGCCACGTGCTCGGGTTCATGGGTCAGCGCCGCGCGGGCCGCGCTCCGGCCAAAAACAAAGAGGGCCCGCGGCACGTTGCCAGCGAGCCCTCGGGGGGGGGGGCTTGATGATCGACTCTCAGTATAGCGTCAGAACCGGGGCTGTCCAGTGGGTTGGTCGGCGTCCGGTTCGTCCATGTCCCCGAAATCGCCCATATCCATGAACTGCGGGCCGAGGCCCTCGGCGATCGTCGCGATGGTCTTCAGCACCGGGGCAGGCAGGAAGACCGATAGATGCGCCGAGCCCGACTCCCCGCCGATCGACAGACCGATCGGCGGCAGCGTCTCCGGCAGGTTCTCCAGGTCCATCTGAACGCCGAACATCGCCGCCATCGGCAGCACCATGTCCAGGATGTTCTTGATCCCGATGTACGCCTCCGCGATCCGCCCCGCCGGCATCTGCGAGGCCACCTGCGCCAGCGCGGGATCGGCCCCGAGCGACTGACCCTTGCCCGCCGCGGCGTCGAGCGCGTCGCCCATCAACTTCGAGTTGCGGGCGTAGGTCCGGATCAGCCCACCATCGACCTTCGAGATGTACCCGCCCGGACCGCCCGAGGGGCCGAAGATCATCGACATCGCCTGCATCGCCATCGGGTCCGACCCGTCCGACTGCATCTTGAGTTGCCACGAGTCCACCGTGCGCTCGCCGACCTTCGCCCCGCCCTCCTTGTAGGTGAACTCGTAGGTCATGCCCTCGATGGTCCTGCCGTGCAGCGCGGTCATCTCCGACTTGACCGACGCGAGCGCCGTGTCCGGGTCGGCCGCCTCGGTGAACTGCACCGTGTTGGTCAGCACGCCCCCGCCCATGAGCATCGTCGGGCTCATCCCGATCGTGAACGCCTGACCGTCCGCGTCGGCAAGGCCGTTGCTGAACAGGCCCGACCCTTCCGCCGCGCCCATCTCCCCGGCCTTCTCCGCCACCGACTTGAAGAACTTCTTCACGCCCGGCGACGACGTGTCGAGCGCACCGGCCAGCAGGAACGGCGCGCCGGGCAGACGGCCCATCAGCGCGTTCGCGTTCCCGCGCGTGGCGAACATGCCCGCCATCGCCGAGCCTTCCTTGAACGACGCGACCATCTCCAGCGACAGCCCCAGCCCGCCCGCCTTCAGCCCGCCCACCACCACCTTCGCGCTGTCGGCGAACTGATCCGCCAGCCACTGCGCCATCGGGTTCTCCGCCGCGGCGCCGGCCTCGATCCCCATCATCCCCAACTGGTCGCCCAGCCCCTCGCCCGCGCGCGCCGCCGCGGCCTTCATCGCCGGCATCGCCGCGCCCACGTTGGCCACGATCACCAGGTCCGACGTGTCCGCCAGCCGCTCGCCCACCGGGCCCATGTCGGCCTTGAGCCGGCCGTCGCCGGGCTTGTAGTCCGCCACCAGGTCGCGGATGTTCGACATCACGGCGTAGCCGCCGCCGATGTCGCGCGCAAAGCCCGCCTCGCCCTCGACCTCGAACTCGTCGATGCCGCCCGCAGCGCCGGGCTTGACGCCGAAGTTGTCAAGGAAATCGGCGTACGACGTCACCGGAACCAGCGCGAGGATCTTTGGCTCGTCGTCCTCGTCGTCCGGCACGCCCATAACCACCAGCGCCAGCGACTTGTCCGTCGCCACGCCCCCGTGAACGCCCATCATCGCCAGCGTGTCCGACACGCCCGGCAGCGGCAGCGGCAACTCCGTCGCCGTCGTCAGCGACTGGATGCTCTTCTGCATCTTGTCGGGGTTCGGCACCGCGATGACAAACACCGCGTCGGACGGCGCCTTCTCCAGCACCGGCGGGATCGCCGCCGCGACGCCCGCCAACAGGCCCACGGACAGGCCGGCACAGACAGTCATTCCTCGAAGTCGGAGCATGGTCGGTTTCCTTGAGAAGTACGTGATCAATCGTCGTGTGCGGCCGGTTCCGCCCCGGCGGGCACGCAGTCTAGGTGTTGGGAGTTGTCCCCCGCCGGGTGCACGCGCCGGCGCACCCCCGGCCACCGCTTTCCCACCCCCGCCACCGAAGCCGCCTGGGGGCGCGCCAGAAGGATACGCGCCGTCGCGGAACACCGTTACACCCGCGCCCGCTGTGTACGCTGTGGGCGTCATGGACCTGCTGAGCGGACTCAACCCGGCGCAGCGCGAGGCCGTCGAGCACGGGGCCGACGGTCGGACCGGCCCGCTGATCGTCCTCGCCGGCCCCGGCACCGGCAAGACCAGGGTCATCGTGCACCGGGTCGCGCGCCTCCTGCGATCGGGCGCCGAGCCTTCCACCGTTCTTGCCGTCACCTTTACAAACAAGGCCGCGCTCCAGTTGCGCGACCGCCTGCGCGAACTGGTCGGCCGCGCGGCCGACGAGGTCCGCGCCTCCACCTTCCACAGCCTCGGCCTCTCCATGGTCCGCCGCTTCGCCGCCGACCTCGGCCTGCCGCCCGTGCGCGCCGACGCCGCGATCCTCGACTCGGCCCAGCGCAGCCGGCTGCTCCGCGAGGCCATCCTGCGCCAGGGCCTGTTCGCCGACAGCCGCGCCGCCGGCCTCGACGCCGCGGTCGAGTTCGTCGGCGCGCAGGTGTCCGCGCTGTGCAACCTCGGCAGGCTCCCCGAGGACGCGCAGGCCTTCGCCCGTACATGGGAGCAGTCGATCGCGCGCGGCCTCGATTCCGCCGGACGCGAACTCGACCCCGACGACCTGCCCGCCGAACGCGAGCGCCACGCCCGATTCGACGCCGCGGCACGCGCCTACGCGTGGCTCGCCGCCGAGTGCCGCCGGCGCGGCTGGCTGGCCTACGACGACCTCATCCTCCACGCCATCCGCCTGCTGCGCGAACGCGCCGGCCCCGCCGCGATGCTCCGCTCCGAGATCCGGCACGCCGTCGTGGACGAGTTCCAGGACGTCAACGCGGCCCAGATCGAACTGCTCCGCCTGCTCTTCCCCCCGCGACCCGCGGCGCCCGGCGCCGACCCGCCCGGCCCCGACCTGTGCATCGTCGGCGACGACGACCAGGCCATCTACGGCTTCCGCGGCGCCGACGACCGCGCCTTCGAGAAGTTCGACCGCATCTGGCCCGGCTCGCGCCGCGTCACGCTCAGCGAGAACTACCGCAGCGAGCGCGCCGTCATCGACGCGGCCAACCGCGTCATCGGCCTGTCCGAGACGCGCTTCGCACCCGACAAGCGCGTCGAACGCGCCCGCACGCTGGCCGACGTCCCGCCCGCCCCGGGCGCGGGCGTCGAGTGCGTCGAACTCGACGACGACTCCGAGGCCGCGGGCGCCGTCGCCGCGTTGATCCTCACCGACCGCGCCGCCGGGCCCGTCCCCAAGCGCCCGTGGGACAACTACGCCGTCGTCTGCCGCACCAACGCGCACGTCGCCCGCGTCGCCGCCGCGCTGCGCCTCGAGGGCATCCCCGTTCGCGCCTCGCGCTCCGAGTCGCTCATCGACGACGACGGCGTGCAGGACGTCCTCGCCTTTGTCGAACTGCTCGCCAACCCCGGCGCGTCGTGGGCCGCCCGACGCCTGCTGGTCCGACCGCCGCTCGCGGCCGACCCACACGAGGCGATGCAGGCCGAACGCCGCTACCGCGCCCAGACCGATCGCGCCCGCTTCGAGGGCGGCCCGGCCCGCCCCGCCCCGCTCCCCTTCTGCGCCTGGTTCGCCGCACAGGCCGACCTCCCCCCCGCGCTCCGCCAACCGGCCCAGCGCCTGGCCGCCTGGAACGCCGAACTGTCCGAACTCGCCGCCCGCGCCCGCGCCGAGGAGGTCATCCAGCGCGCCGTCTCGCTCATCGACGCCGCCCACGCCGACCTGCTTCCCGGACGCGCCCGCGCGCGGCGCGTCTCGGCCCTGGTCGCGCTGGTGCGCTTCGCGCGCCTCGCCCAGTCGCGCCTCGAGCCCCCCGGCGACGTCCGCGAGTTCTGGTCCTACTGGAACGACCTGAGCGACGACGACCGCACCCTCCGCGCCGCCGCGCCCATCGAGTCGCGCGTCGAGGACCCCGAGGACGCGCTCGACGCCGGCGGCGCCGACCCCGACGCCGACGGGCCCGCCGTCGCCGTCCTCACCGCGCACAAGGCCAAGGGCCTGGAGTTCGACACCGTCTTTGTCCCCAACGTCTCGCCCTCGTCCGGCTACGGCAAGGCCGAGCGCCGCGACCCCGACGCGCAGTTGCCCGAGGGCATCGACGGCGACGCCGCCGCCGCGCGCAGCGCCGAGCGCGCCGAGGAGCGACGCACCTTCTACGTCGCCTGCACGCGCGCCCAGCGCCGCCTCGTCCTGCTCGCCAAGCGCAACAAGGCACCCAGCAGGAGCACCCACTTCTTCGAGGAGTTCACCCGCCACCCCGAGGGCCGCGCGCTGGTCTCCGTCCGCCCCGGCGCGGCCGTCTTCGCCGACGCGGCCGAAGCGCTCGGCGGCTCGCCCCTCCGCTCCGCGACCGCGCGCCTCGACGAGGAATCCGCCGACACCGACGGCTTCGACCGCGCCCGGCGCGAGGCCCGCCTCGCCGCCGCCGAAGCGCTGGAGCGCATGGAAGCCGCCGGCGCGGGCGAGCGCGAACTCGACGAGGCCGCCGCGCTGCTCCGCAACGCCGCGGCGCGCCTCGCGATCACCGCCCACGTCGAGCGCGAGCGCGCCGTCCCCGCGTGGGCAGCGAACGCGCGCGAGCCCGGTCTGGCCGCGTTCGCCGAGTCCCTGCTCCGCGCCCGCACGCGCGACGAGCGCGTCCCCGCTTCCGCCCCGCGGCCGCCCCTCTCGCTCAGTTACACCTCCGTGCAGGCCTACCTCGACTGCCCGCGCTGCTACTGGCTCCGGTTCGTGCAGGGCCTGCCCGAGCGCGAGCGCCGCGTCACCGCCGCCGGCACCGCGGTGCACCAGGCGCTCGAACGCTTCTACCTCCGCGTCCGCGCCGCCGAGAGCGCGGGCGAACCGCCGCCCACGCGCGACGACCTCCTCGCCTACGGACGCGAGGCGTTCCTGGCGCGCTGGCCCGCCGGCGAGGCCATCGACGAGGGCGAGTTCGAGCAGACCGCCGCGCAGCTGCGACTCATGCTCGACCGCCTCCACGACCCCCGCGCTCAGGTCCTCGAAGTCGAACGCAGGGCGCAATGGGAGTACCACGCCCGCGACCCCGACCGACCCGACGGCGGCACCACCCACCGCTTCGAGGCTCGGATCGACCGCATCGACCAGGTCACCCTGCCCGACGGCCGCGTCGGCTTCCGCATCGTCGACTACAAGACCGGCGGCGCATGGCAGAGGTACAAGGAGATCAAACGCGACGACCTGCAGATGGGCGTCTACGCGCTCGCCCTGCCCCACATCGTCCCCGACATCGACCTCGCCGCCACCACCGCCGAGTACTGGCTCCTATCCACCGGCGAGCGCGGCTCCATCCGCATGAGCGACATCGACCTCGACGCCGTCCGCGACACCATCGACACCGCCGTCCGCGGCATCCTCGCCGGAAAGTTCGCGCCCTCGCCCAAGTGCCGCGGCGGCGAGTGCCTCCACCTGCCCGGGCCCGCCGAACCGGGCGCGAACCCGTAGCCCCGCACAGGTTCGCGGACCTTCCACCCGCCCCGGCCGCACCGCCGCGCCCAAAGCCCGGACGCTCCCCTCGCCGATGCAACCGCCGCGCCGGGGCGGCGTAGAACCGGCGGACACCCGCATGCACACTCACAGTCGGACAGTCCTGGCCATCGCCGCCGCGGCAGCGTTCGCCGCCGGCGCGTCCGCGGGCGCCCACTCCGCCGAGTGCGTACCGCCCGTCGGCGCGGGCCAGCGCGTGGCCACGTCGTGGCAGGACCGCGTCGTCGAGATGCAGGCCCACCGCCGCAGCGCGGTCGTCTCCGCTTGGCTCGACAACGGCCTGCGCGTCCACCACCGCCACATGCCCGAGCCGCGCGGCCGCGTCGAAGTCGTCGTCTGCTTCGGCGGCGGCGAGTTGCTCGAGTGCGCCAACACCCGCGGCCTCACCCTCCTTGCCGCCTGCTACCTCGACGCCCCCGCCTCGGCCGACCTCGGCGCGGCCGCGATCGAGCGCATCGTCGAGTCGCGCGACGTGCGCCTCGAAGGCGGCGTCGCCCCCGACGGGCTGGTCCTCCGCGTCTGGGGCTCGGCGCGCGACGTCGAAGCCGGGCTCGCCGCGGGCGCGGCGGTCTTCCGCGACCCCAGGGCCGACGAGCCCGCCGTCGAGCGCGCCGCCGCGCAGGCCCGGCTCGTCGTCGCCCGCTCGCGCGAGAACGAGCGCGTCGTCGTCGCCGACCCGCTGCGCGAACTGCTCACCGGCCGCGGCGAGTGCCGCGCCAAGCCCGCCTGCGCCGAGCGCGTCGGCCGCTTCACCGCCCAGGACGTCGAGCAGTGGGTCCGGCGCCACGGCACGCGGTCACCCGCCGAGATCGCCGTCGTCGGCGACATCGACCTCGAGCACGCGCTCCGCATGGTCGCGGCGACGTTCGGCACGCTGCCCGAGCGCCCGCGCGCCAGCCACGCCTGCATGAAGGACAACCGCTGCGTCGGCCGACCCCAGGGACCGCTCATCGGCGAGACCCGATGCGGCCCCGACGCCCCGGTCGAGCAGGCCCACGTCATCGCCGGCTTCCTCTCCCCCAACCAGTGCGACGTGCTGGAGGTGCGCCGGCTCCGCGCCGGCGCGCGCGTCCTCGCCGAGCGCCTCGAGGCCAAACTGCACGGCCTCGGCCTCGGCGGCGCGCCGACCGGCGCCGGCGCGGGCGGCCCGCGCGTCGGCTCGCAGTACCTGCCCAGCCCCTTCGACGGCCTCTCCGTCACCGTCATCACCGCGCGCGTCTCCCCGACCGAGGCGCCCGCCGTCCGGCAGGTCATGCAGGACTCCATGTGCCAGTTGCTCGAACAGGGCCTCTCGCCCGACGAACTGGCCCGCGCCACCGACGCGCTGGCCCAGTGGGTCGGCGCCTCCGAGCGCGACCCGCGCTACTGGGCCATGCTCCTGGCGCGCAGCACCATGACCGGCCTCGACCCCGACCAGTTGATCGACGGCGCGGCCATGTACCGCGCCATGAAGCCCGCCGAGGTCCTCCAGGCCATGCGCCGCGCCTGCACGCCCGAGAACCGCGTCGGCCTGCTCGTCCTGCCGGGAGAATAACTTATAAATAAGTTGTGTCAGGTCGAGGGCACTCCCAGGTCGGACTTCAGACTCCGACGTGCCGCCACCCGACCGTCAGAAAGGTCCGGACCCTCCCCTCTCCCAGCGTCAGCGGGGAGAGGTGGCGAGGCCGCACGCCGGGCCGGTGAGGGGTGCTTCTCGATCGACCACGCGCCCCTCACCGCCCTCGCTCCGCTCGGGCACCTCTCCCCATCTGCGATGGGGAGAGGGGAAAAGAGGAAGAGCAGCAACGCTTCCCCTCTCCCCGCGCCGCGGGGAGAGGTGGCGAGGCCGAAGGCCGAGCCGGTGAGGGGTGATTCTCGATCGACCATGCGCCCCTCACCTGTCGCTGCGCGACATCCTCTCCCCGTTGAGAGCAACGGGGAGAGGGGAACCACACCGATCCGCCCCTCACCGCCCTCGCTGCGCTCGGGCACCTCTCCCCATCTGCGATGGGGAGAGGGGAAGAACCCGCGCCTTCCCCGTGCCACCGCCCTCGCTCACGCTCGGGCACCTCTCCCCATCTGCGATGGGGAGAGGGGAACTCATTCAATCAACCAATCAACCAATCTACCGCCGCTTACAACTGCCAGAGGCTGCTGCCCCACGTCAGCCCGCCGCCGAAGGCGACGAACATGACCTTCTGCCCGTCGCGCACGCGGCCGGCGGCGCGGAGTTCGTGCAGGCACAGCGGCACCGACGCCGCGACGGTGTTCCCGTAGCGGTCGATGTTCACGTAGAGTTTGTCCTCGGGCAGGCCGAAGCGTTCGCGTGCGGCGTGGAGGATGCGGGCGTTGCTCTGGTGGCAGACGAACATGTCCACCTGCTCGGGCGTGAGGCCGGCCTTGTCGAGCGTCTCCTGGATCAGGTTCGGGAACGTGCCGACGGCGAACTTGAAGACCGTCGCGCCGTTCATCTGCAGGTGGCCGAACTTCCGCGGGTCGGGGTCGACGCCCGCGGGGAAGTGGTGCCTGCTCGTGGGCGTGAAGATGTCCTTCCAGCCGGCGCCGTCGGCGTGCATCGACTGGGCGAGGATGCCGCGCGAGGGGTCGTCGCACGCGGTCAGCACGACCGCGCCCGCGGCGTCGCCGAAGATGATCGCCGTGCCGCGCCCCTCGGTGCTGTAGTCCATCCAGTTTGAGAGCGTGTCGGCGCCGATCACGCCGATGGTGCGGTAGGCCCCGCCCTTGATGAGGTCGTGGGCCATGTTGAGCGCGAACACGAAGCCGCAGCACGCCGCGGAGATGTCCATCGCGCCCGCGCGGCCCGCGCCGACCTCGGCCGCGATGCGGCAGGCGGTGGGGGGGCAGGCCATCTCGGGGCACATGGTGGCGCAGAGGACCAGGTCGAGTTCGGTGGCGTCGATCTTCGCGTCGGCCAGCGCGCCGCGGAGCGCGGGCGTGGCCATCGAGAGCGTGCACTCGCCGGCCTCGCGGTTCACCACGCGGCGTGTGCGGATGCCCGTCCGCTGGACGATCCACTCGTCCGAGGTGTCCATCATCTTCTCGAGGTCGGCGTTGGTGAGCGTGCGGCTGGGCAGGCCGATCCCGGACCCCGCGATGCGGACGCCGACGCGGCCGCGCGGCAGTTCGATGCGGGCGGTCGCGGGTGTGGGGGCGCTCATGCCGGCTCCGGGATGTGGCGTGCCACGTGCTCGACCTCGGCCAGACGCCTGACGATCGCGTCGTTCAGGTGCCCGATGAGGTAGGCGCGCGAGTTGCGGATCGCCGCGGCGATGGTACGGGCCTCGCTCGACCCGTGCGCGATGACGCAGACGCCGTTGACGCCCAGCAGGGGCGCGCCGCCGTACTCGTGGTAGTCGTTCTTGCGGTAGATTTCCTTGAAGATCGGTTCGAGTTGGAAGCCCAGGTCTGGCGCGAGCGTGAAGACCTCGTGCGCGATGGCCTTGAAGAGGCTGCGCGCCAGGCCCTCGGCGAGTTTCAGCACCGAGTTGCCGGTGAAGCCGTCGGTCACGACCACGTCGACCGCGCCGTCGAAGAGTTCGCGCCCCTCGACGTAGCCGACGTAGTTCATCCCCGGCGTCTTCTTCAGCAGGGCGTGCGTGTCGTTGATCAGGTCAGTGCCCTTGCCCTCCTCGGACCCGATGTTCAACTGCCCGACGCGAGGGCGCTCGATCCCCAGCACGACCTTGGCGTAGGTCTCGGACATCAGGGCGTACTGCCACAGGTGCGTCGGTCGCGGCTCGGGGTTCGCGCCCGCGTCGGACAGCACCACCGGCCCGGCCGAGAACGAGGGGAACGTCACGGCGATGCCGGGGCGGTGCACGCCGGGGAGGCGCTTCATGTGCATGGTCGCGGCCGAGACGCACGCGCCCGTGTTGCCGGCCGAGAGCACCGCGTCGCAGCGGACCTCGGCCTTGACCGAGCCCAGTTGCATCATGCGGACGATCGACGAGTCGCGCTTGCCGCGGACGGCGTCGACCGGCGACTCGTCCATGCCGATGACCTCGGTGGTGTGGACGATCTCCAGCCTCGGGTCAGAGACCCGCTGCTCGGTCAGCACTTCCTCGATGTCGCGACGGTTGCCGACGAGCACAAGGCGGTCGTCGGCGGTGAGGGAGGGCAAGGCGCCGATGCAGCCGCGGATTATCGCGTCGGGCGCGTGGTCACCGCCCATCACGTCGACGGCGATGCGCATCGCGTCAGTCCTTGTTGTCGCCGATCTTGAGTTTGGGCACGCTGATCTTCAGGCCCGGGCGGACGTAGCCCGACTCGTTGCAGGCGCGGTGGTGCATCTTCGGCTGCCCGGAGAGCGGGCAGGTCGTGGGGTGGACCGGCGACAGCGCGTGGTGGGACCGGCGGCGACGCGTACGGCCATGGCTCTGCCTGAAACACGGTTGCATCGTTCGATCCTCGCTGAAACCTGGTGCCCGAACCCGAACAAAGCCCTCGACGCCGCTCGCGTGCGCGAAAACGCCCCCGCGGCGGGCAATCTCGGGCCACGACGATAGACCCGAGTTGGGGAACCGTCAATTTGCGGGTTGGCAGGACTTTGGGTGGGGCCGCCTCTGGGTCGTGCCGCTCTGGAGTGAGCCGCGTCTGGGTGGGGCCGCCACTCCGTGGCGGCGGCTGGTCGCTTACCGCGCCGCTCCTCCGTGGCGGCAAGCCACGTATTCTTTCGCGTTCTCTCCACCAAACGCTGTACGCGTCTCGACGCGCACGTGCCCCGCCCCGCTCTGCACCAGCCGATTCCGCCAGCGGCGGACTGTGCGGGCCTGCTTCGCACGCCGCGTGGACGTTCGCCCCGCCGACCCCGCGGCAGGATCGTCCGAAAGTGGACGCCGCGGCAGCGGAATGCGTATGATGGCGGGCCATCGCCGGTACGTCCGGCGCACGCCTCCCTAGCTCAGTTGGTAGAGCAGCTGACTCTTAATCAGCGGGTCGAAGGTTCGAGTCCTTCGGGGGGCACTTGAAAACCAGCCTCTGGCACTTGCCAGAGGCTTTTTTCTTGGACCGGCTTCGGGGCGTGTCGGATGGTGGGGCACAACTGGGGCACAAACCGGACGTTCGGCGCTCACTCGTCCGACTCTGCCGCATGGCGGAGGGACAGGAACGCTTCCTTCAGAGGCTGGTTCACTGCGCTATCCGGCTCGCCAAGCACCAGCGCTTGGTAGGCATCCAGAAACTGGATGCGGAGTCGATGGAACAGGTGGAGGAAGTGCCGCACGAACCCAACGCAATCGAGAATGGCGATTTCCGTTCCGTTCGTTTCTTCGTACATGGCAGCGGCGTACTCGGCTACCTCGTCTTCGATCATGTCGGTAGTGATGAAGACGTAGTTGTCGATGCGCGGCTTTCGCTCCACGATTTTCTGAATGGCGCGGTCGATGTCGTCTTGCGTGACGCGCTTCGACTTCATTTCGTAGATGGTGCAAACGCGCTCATCGTTCGTCAGGCAGATTTCCACGTCACCACCCGCGCCCGTCTGCTCATCGGCGGCAAGGTGCCCACGAAGAGGCATGGCCTTTTCGCCCAAGTGCTTCGCCGCCGCCTGATACGCCGCTGCCACGATCAGCACGGGAAGGCGGCTGCTGTGTTTGCACGCCAAGTGTTGGCGTAGCAGTGTCACAATCTGCTCGGATGCCAGAGGAAGCGCGTCTTCGCCGTGCTGAAGTGCGGCTACCAGCGTCTTCATTCGTTCCTGTTTCTCATCGCGCACCAGCACCAGTATTCGGAGCGTTTCAATCAGCACTTGTTCCGCCGTCACTTTGCCCCGCGCCACATCGTCGAGAAGTTGCAGGGTGTCGCGGTACACCTGTGGCGGACGCCCAACCAGAATCGTGCCCGTCGTGAGCATGGCATCCTGATTCCGAAGGGCTGGGGTGAGGAACGCTGTCGTGCTATTGCAGGGAAGGCGGTTGGATGAAATGAACCCGGTCAGGTGCTGTTCGTCGTAGGTCCGTCCAGAGAATGAGTCCTTCCCGCCGATCTCGGTGTAGGGCTTGCGCGGATCGACTTCGGGTCGGTGTAACTTCGCCAACATGCACGACATCAAGAGGCGCACACCCGCACGATTGCCGATGCAGCGGCACACATAGTCGATACGCCCAAGCACATCTTTGTGCGTGATCGTGGGCGTCTTTCCAAGTTTCACTGCCTTTGCCAATGCAGCATCGAGCAGTTCGCGGGGTGATGCCATCAGCGCGCCTCCCAAAGCACTTCGCTGGGCTGTGCCTTTTCAGGGTCGTAGTTCACCCAGAGCACTTCGGATCGCGTGTCCTTCGTGGAGTGAATCGTTCGTTCCGGCCCCACGATCTTCCGCCAACGCTTGGCGGGATAGAGCCTGTTGATAAGGTCACAGTCGTAGTTGGAAAACGCGACCATTCCCTTCGCGGCATTGAGACAGTCGGCTAGTTCACGGTGCTGTTCATCGGTCATTTCGTGGACGTATGCCTTCGAGTCGCCCCGTGTGTCGTGAACGTATGGGGGATCGCAGTAGAAGAGGGTTTGCTTTGAGTCATACAGCCGAATCACGTCCACCGCCGGGCGATTCTCAATCTGTACGCGGAGCAGTCGGCCCCCAATCTCTGGCAACGCTTCGACGCCACCCAGCCACCGACTCACAACGCCACTCATTCCGGCACGGCTGGTGTCCTTGCAGTTTGCCCACCTGCCAACGCTCGCTGTCTGGGCAAGTCCCGTCCGTACCTGTCGCGCTCGGACATAGAACCGCCGCGCGCGCTCAAACGCAGTCTGCTTCGGGTCTAGGTCACACGCGACAGAGAACTCTTCGCGCGAAAACGGTGTGAGCGCGATTGCTTCGATGAGTTTCTCCCGTTGCTCCCGAAGCACACGAAAGAAGTTGCACACCTCACCGTCTAGGTCGTTGTACGTCTCAATCGGTGATGGTTCACGGTTCAACAGCACGGCACCAGAACCCGCAAACGGTTCGCAGTAGTGATGACACTTGGGGAGCAGCGGCAACAGCCAATCGAGGTGAGAGAACTTCCCGCCGTACCATCCAAACGCGATGAGTTTCCGGCGAGTTTTCAGCCCCAAAATAGGGGGTGGCGCTCCGCGCTTCGGAGCCTTCCCGTTCAGAACGGGTGACTCCGAATCGCCTTCGGCGTTGTCCATGATTGCCGTCGTCCCGTTGTCTTTCCGCTTTCTCGCCATGATTGGCGAAGTGTAACGCATCCGAACGGTGAAGGCGGGGCGCGGGCCACATTCAGGGACGATTCCACTCTGCGTCCCGCGCGAAGTATTCCGTCACCGTCCGCCGGTCAGCGCCCGGATGCTGTTCGACGGCTTCCCAAACCTCTTCAAGGCCCGGCGTCCCCCCTTCGGAGCACCGGGCCAACAGGTCATGGATTGCGGATACGTCGCCGTCACCGACGATTCGGGGGCACCACGCCCGGAAGCGCCGCCACGATTCGGCGAACAGTTCGGCGGGTGTGTTCATCGCCCACCCCCGTACTGCGCTCGCGCCCGCGCCGCCACTTCGGGGCCGTAGGCACGGTGGTACTGCCCTTGCTTCGTCACGTTGAAGTTCGGGGAACGCGGGTCGAAGCACGACGCATCACCGGGGAGCGCGTTGGGGTTGCCGTTGCCCCGACTGCCCACCGCACCGCCACCGACTGACGACGGCCACCAGTGGGGCCGCAGAGTCTTCACCGTCGCGTGGAACAGTTGTGTCGGGTCCATGCCGGGGATGACGTTCGGCACCCCGTCCTTCGTGACTACCTTTCCATCCTTCACGGTCAGCATGGAACGAATGAGGTTGGCCGCGTCTTCGTGATTCGCCGGGATCATCCCCGACTTCGACAGCGCCGAACTGATTGCGGATTCGACGTGCTGCGCGTCGCGCTCCTGCTCAATCTTCGTCACCTTCGCGCGCAGTTCGTCGCGTTCGGCTTGGACGCTGGCGACAGCCTTTGCGTGGTCGGTGCCGCTGAGGTGCGCCACGATGTCTTCATCGTTCACGTTCTCGGCAAGGCCCAGTGTGCGGGCGTAGACCGTGCGGCGCTCCGCCGCCTTCGCCTTCGTTTCCTTGTGCGCCGTGCGCTCGGCTTCCAGCGCCGCCTTCAGCCGGTCCAGGTCCGCCGCAGTCGGCGCGGGCGGGTTGCTGTTGTCGGGATTGGGGTTCGGGGTCGTGCTCACGCGGCACCCCCATTCGTTTCGAGCGCCTTCAGCGCCCGTTGTGCGCGTGAATCCTTGCCGTCACCCATGCCGGTCAGCGCTCCGAACCGATCCAGCGTGACGCGCCCCGCCGTTTCGAGCACAACCGCCAGCGCGTCCAGTGATGTTTTCAGCCGGACCTTCGCGGGCGCGAACCGTTCAGCGGCCATAGCCCGCAACAGGTCAACTTGCTCGCGCGGGATGCCGACGGCCCAAGGTGAGGTGCTGAGGATCGCGGCCACGGCGGTTTGATCGCCAGCGGCAATCGCTTCCCGCGCCGCCTCAAACCTCTTTCCGGGGTGCATGGCGCGGAGCGTGGCCCGGACATCGGCACAGGCAAGCGCCGTCACAACCTGTTCACGCGCCGCCGGGATGCCCAACGCCGCGTCAATCTCACCTTCCAGCGCTTCGCGGCGCTGCGCGATGGTGGCCCGCGTGCCGTCGATGGTTTTCTTCAGCGCGCCCAGCCGGTGTTCAGCAGCGGCCCGTAGGCGGCGCTCCGATGCCGGGTCCTTCTCGGCCTTCACCGCCGTTTCCGCTTCCAACAGCGCGGCGCTGGTGCCGCTGAGACTGTCGAAGGCGGATCGGGTGGCGCTGAATGCCGGGTCAAAGACGCCCGGCCCAATCTCGAATGCACGTTCCAGAGGTTGGAGCGCGGCAGGGTCCACGCTCGGGCTGAAGAACTGGGGCTGTTCCGTACTCATTCCAACGGTTCTCCTATGGGCGGCGCATCACGCGACGCCACGGACAGGAACGCTTCACCTCTGGACACATGCCCAGCGTGTCGCGTTCGGAAAGCCCACCGGCGCGACGAAGCGCCGGTGGACCGATCAGATTCCCCGGAAGCGAACGGGGAAAACCGGGTGCGGGCCTTACCTCCCGCACCCAGCGGAGCACGGCATCGGGTCCGCCCACGCGAATGGAAAGACCCGCGCCGCACGAATGCTCATGCCGCCGGTGGGCGGCGCTTTGCGAACTCGAAACTGAACGGCACTTCGATACCGTGAAACAGACTCCAGAGGGTCAGGCACACCAGCGCTTCCGACGTGGGCACGATTCCGCGCCGGTGGTCGTCACGGCATGGCATGGCGAACGTGAACCGGGCGTTCAACCACTCGGCAGGATCGTCGGCGGATCGCACATAACCCCACGACGCGGCCACCGGCGCGATGTCCGCGCCGTGCTCGCGTGCCGCTGTCTCACAGTCGGGCACTTCCGGGTAGTCGCGTTCCTGCTCGCGTGCGATGTCACGCGCACGACAGACGGCAAGCCGAACGGGATCGGTGATCGTTTCGAGGTTGGCGAGCACGTCCACCATTTCGGTGGAAGAGAACGGGGCTTGATTCATAATCCGCCGGGCGTTCCTTTCAGATCGCTGGCGGGAGTCTGCGCGACCGGCCCCCGCCGTCGCGCATTCTGCTCTGTTGTGGAATCGGGGGCTGTCCATTTACTACGTTCGGAACACTACCTAAGTTCATGGGACGCAGCGGGTTGCGCGATATACACATAATGGCGACACATAACATTGAACACATAATGTCGGGTCAGTCGTGCTTCCGTTTGTTGTCGTATCGCGCTCGCCATTCAGCGGCGTTCGCGCACGGTGCCGGGATCGCCAGCCCACCACCTTCGGGCGCGCCGACACGAAGGAACGCGCGGCCCAGTTCTTCCAGTTCAGCGGGCGTCGCCTTGCCCAGTTTCTTCCGCAGCAGCAGGTAGTTCACGCGGGCGTTCGGTTGCGATGATGACACGGGGATTCTCCTTCAATGCCTGTCGGTTCTCTTCGATGAGTGCGAGCGCTTCCAGCAACGGCCCCTGAAGGTCCGCCGGAAGCGCGCTCACGTCTTCCGCGCCGATGACGTACTGGTCATGCCGGGTGCCCAGTGTGTGGGCGTGGTCGTGCTGAATCTGACCGTCGATGGTCGTTCGTTTCTGTTCGCGCCACGCGGGGTCATACCGGCGGAGCACCATCAGCGCCGCCCAGTTCATATCGCGCCGACTGATCCGTTCTTCAATCAGCGTGCCCGACTTCCTGTCGAAGCGCCGAACCACCTCTGGCGTGCGCGCCGAAGTGTGGAGCACTTGGACGAACTGCGCCAAGAACTCGCGTTCGGCTTGCTCCCATTCGTTACGCTTCGCGGGGTCACGCTTCAGCAGTTCTTCCAGCGTGCGCACTCGGGCCGGGCGTCCGTCGGATTGCGTTCGACCCTGCGCCAGCACCAGTTTGGCGCTGTCCGGGCCGTGCTGTCGGAGCGTGTACAGGATGACGGCCCATTCAGCGTCCGTGATCGGGCCGCGGCGCGGGGGAATGGGGTTTGAGGTGTCGGGAGTGATATCCATATATTTACCTAACACAATGGTCTAGGGATTCGGTTCGGATTGTGTGGGGATAGGGACCCCTCTTCAGAAAGTTCGGCGTTTTTTCGGGTATCCCCCTCCCCTTATCGGTCTGTCCGATAATGCCGACGATCCGAGAACCTTCGGGCCGTCTGAGAGGGTTCAGGTTGTGCCCCAGTTGTGCCCCATGCCGTCCGCCGGGCTGGGGCGCAGAGGGGCGAGCACCGTCCAGAATCGGGGCTGGTGCCACGCTGGGGCGGGTTCTATGGGACGGGCCGGGAACTCGGCACCTTCGACCCACTGAACGCGGATCGGTGGGCATGACCGAGTGTGGGCTATCGGTCGTTATGTGTGCGGGCGAGGGGTTATGGGGCATCGCGGGCGTCTTCCGGCCCGTTTGCCCAGTGCTGAGGGTGGCCGTCGCCAGTCTCAACCGATCAGGTTCCGGTGATCGGTGGCCCGTCCGTCCCTTGTTTTCCAGGCCCAAACCAGTCTTACCAATCTCTCCAATCTGAATAGAGTGTTGGTAGGACAGAGAGTGTCGGCCCACCCCTCCCCGCGCCCCACACTCCCGGTCCTGTGACTTGTGCCTGTAGATCGGTGTGATTGGTGAGATTGGTTCCGCACCGGAAAACACCGTGCGGGACGAATGCCGTTCTCCCAAACCGATCTGGCTGATTGGTGCGCCCATCAGAATGCCCCCTCCCCGCCGTAGTCGGGCAACTGCTCCGCCGGGGCGTCCCATGACGTGCCGTCGTCCCACTTGCCGGGGCAGTCGGGACGGCATTCGTCCCAGCGCTCGCGGGCCTCTGGCAAAGGCGGGATGACCCACCCGCGCGGGCGTTCGTTCTCGCGTTTGCCGAACCCCATGCCGGGGCGTTTGCTCCCCTTGCCGACGTGGTTCGATTGCGGCTTGCCCAGCAACGCGGCCAGAGCGTGGGGCGTGACACGCTCCCAGCCCCGCCGCTGATCGCGCGCCCACTGAATCAGCGCGTGACTGCTCACCACCACCGATCCATCCGGCTGGTGGATGCCGCACGGGAACTCACCCAGCGCCAGCAGGTGGAACCACAACCCTTCGGCACCTTCCAGCCCATGCCGAATCTGCTCGGCTAGTTCGTCGGTGTGCGGCTTGTCCCAGACGTTGAAGGCGGAGATGTCCCGATTCAGCAGCAGGTACAACAGCGCTTCACGTCCGCCGCTGTCCATCTGCTCCCGAATCGCCTTGAAGTATGGGATGTCCTTCGCGTGCTCGGGCGAGCATTCGTAGACGACGAATCGACGGTCCCCGTCTTCGACAGGAACCACCCAGTCTTCGTTCGACGCCATGAAGAGGTGGACGTAGTTCGGCCCAGTCTCAGCATCGACGCCCTTCCCCTCAAACACCGTCACGCGCTCAGTGATGAGAGACTTCAGCAACGAACGGTGTTTCTTATTCCCGGCGTAGAAGCATTCATCGGCGAACATCACGACGGCATCGCGCCGGTGGGCGTTGAAGTTTCCGATGAGGTGCTTTTCGTCACCGACGTAGAGGTAGTGACGCCCGAAGAGACTTCCGAACTCTTCGATAGCGGTCCCCTTGCCGCAACCCTGAACGCCGCGCAGCACAATGGCGACTTGCCCCGGTTCGCCAGGATGCTGGACCACCCGTGACATCCAGTTCAGCAGGTATTCGTAGCGCGGGGCGTGTCCGCCGCACACGACGTATCGAACGTGGTTCAGGTACAGGGAACAGTCACCGGGCCGCGCTTCGACGCCGAACCCGCGCCAGAGGTTGTACGCATTGGGCACGTCGCGTTCAGGCTCGAATACCACGCGGTCATACTGCCGGCGCTGCCCGTGACGTAGCCACCACTCGCCCAGCGGCATTTCCTGTGCGTTGCCGTTCTTGTCCTGTCCGACGATGACTTTCCGATTCATGTATGAGTTTCGGAAGTCGTCGAAGGTTTGCTTCGTCACTCGGTAGCGGTTCAAGGCTTCGTCGTACACCTCTTCGATGACGCGCGTCTTCCCGCCGTAGTTGCGGATGACGGCGTGCCGTTCGTTCAGTTCCGCCAGTTCGGGCGCTATCGCGTGCTCCGCCGCGCGGTCCAGTTGCCGAAGCGCGTAACGAACGGCATCGCTGCCCTTGTCCGTGACGCTGGCCGCGATGATCCAGGTCGGATCGGTGATGATGCCGAAGATGACTTCGCGCGGCACGCCGCAGCGCGTCAGTTCGCACACCACGCCGAACAGCGCTTCGGAACGGCTGGGATACTTCGTCGGTTCGTCGGGATCGGTCCCGCGCGCGATGAGCACGCGGCACCAGTTGGGCACCTTCCAGCGGTCCAGTTCGGCAAGGTCCGCCGTGCGGGGCGGATTCGTCGTGTCGAAGTCGGGCGCATCGGGGGCCTTCGCATTCGACTGGGCTACCGCCTTCGGTGCCGGTGCCAGCGTTCGTAGCGTCTGCTCGAATGTGTCCGGGTCGATGAGGCGCGCCGCGTCGAACGGAACGATGACGCGCACGGGCTGGGGTTCCAGCGGACGCCCCGCCGCCACCTTCTTTCGGTTCGGCCAGTTCAACAGCCCAGCGGGACGCCAGACGTGACAAACGTCTTTGCACACCGGATCGGCCCCGGTGACTTCGGCCAGCATCACCGCGATTCGCTTCGACTGCTCGGGCGACGCGGGGCGACTGAAGAGGAACCGACACTGGACCGACGGCGCGGGGACGGCGCTTGATTCAATGACCATCGTCGGCGGGGCGGGGCAACGTTTGGCCCACTCACCGGCGCGGGGATCGTTCTTCGCGTCGAACTCCGCCACGACGCCCACGACGGCGCGCACTTCGTCTTCCGAACCCTTCAGCCCCGGCTTCACGTCTTCATTCACGGCGTAGAAGCCGACGTAGACGTTCCGGTGCCGTTCCTCTGCCATGCTCAGCAGCGCATCGGCGAACGCATCGGGATCGGCGGGGTGGCCGTGAACCACGCGCGGGGTCAGCATCGACGTTCCGCACGGGTCTTCACCGAAGCCGGTGCCGATCATCTTCCCGCCGCTGGTGCCGAACAGACGCGCGATCAATCGCACGTCGTCACGAAGCGCCACGGCATCGAACTGGTGGGGGCCGCTGTCACTCACGCCACCACCGAACCTTCCGCAGGTTGATCGGTGGTGCCCGTCGTCTGGGCGTTCAGGTACGCTTCCACGTCGCCCCAGCGGTACATGGGCCGTCCGCCCACGACGATGGAACGCGGGCCGACCTTGCGCCATGCCCAGTCATTCAGCGTGCCGACTTTTCGGTTCAGCATCGCGGCCAGTTGCTTGCGGGTCAGCATCGCCAGCGGGCCGCTGTGCGCGATCAGTTCGCGCACCTCTGCTACCAGCCGGTTGCGTTCGTCACTGTCTCTTCGATTCGCCATGATCCGTTGCCCTTTGCGGGCACCGGGTGCGCATCGTCACGGTGAGAACGTCAGCACCGAAGAATGACAACGCGGCCCCCGGTGCTCTGAAGCACCGATTGGCCGCGTGGGTGGCCCGAACTGCCGGTGAAGGCGGGGCACGTCTTTCGCGTTCTGGGCGTCCCTCCCAACACTGTGGGGACACCCGCCGAGTGAAAAAACTGTCCAAGGTTCTACGTCGGAATATAGCAGAAGGTTCGGTCGTGTCAACCTTTCTTCCGCTTCACCACGATACCTTCGGGAATATCCACGTTATCTTCCATCCGTTTTCGGACCCACTTCGACAGTTCCCGATACCACGTCGGGCGCTGAGCGTGCCGGATCAATCGTGCGCCGCCTTCCATCGTGCCCAGCGTCGCCAGCAACGCGGGCAGGTTGGCCCCAGCGTCGATGGTGACGATCCAGCGGCCCCCGGCTTCGTCGGTGTGCTCGAATCCCGCCCCGGCGTCCGGGCCGTAGTCCAGACGCGACAGCGCCGCCTCTGTCGTCCGCTGGCGCGGCGTCTTCCGTCCTGCTCTCACTGGGCACCCCCGAACGCCGCTGCCGTGCGCTCCAGAGACTTGCGCACCGTCTGTTCCCCGGTCAGGTTCAGGTAGATAGAGGTGGTCGCCACGTTCGCGTGGCCCAACTGCTCCCGCACTTCGGAGATATCCGCGCCGTTGGCAATCATCGCGCTGCCCAGCGTGCGGCGCATGTCGTGGATGGTGACGGCATCCTTCGGCAACTTGGCGAGCGCCAGCACGGCACGGTGAACCGCCTTCGGTTCGGTCATGGGCCGGTTCGATTCCTTGCCGCGTCCGGGGAAGACGAAGACGGGGTGGCGCTCCGGGTCAGCGTGGCGGCGCTTCAGCATGGCGAGCGCCGCGCCGGTCACGGGCACGGTGAAGTCAGCGGCGTTCGTGGTGTTCCCCGTCTTGAACTCGCCAGCGGGAACCGTGATGGTGCCCTTCGACAGGTCAACCCACGCCCACCGAAGGCCCAGCCCGTTGGACCGGCGCAAGCCGACGAACTGATTCAGAATGAGGAAGTCAGCCGACGTTCGGCGCACCCGCATTCGGTACGGATCATCGGGAATCTTGCCGGGGCGTCCGCCGCCGGTGGCGTATGTCTCACACGCGGCGCGGTAGGCCCGTGCCTGTTCGACGGTCAGTTTGTTCTTCCGGCGGCGCTCACACTTGAACTTTCGGGTAGCGCGAACCGGATTGACCCCGCCGCCGCGCAGCGCAACCCATTCGGCGAACATGGTGCCCAGCATGGCCCGCAGTCGGTTCGCTTCGACCCCGCCCGCGCCGTGCTTCGGCTTCGACTTCGCGGCATCCTCCCAGCCCGTCACCACCTCTTCCATCCGAGCGCGCACCCACTGGGCGTCGATGGATTCCAGCGCGATAGCCGCATGGCGTTCCTTCAGGTGGCGCTTCCAGAGCGCTTCGTAGTTCTTCCGCGTGCGGGCGCGCATTCCGGGACGGTTCGCCAGCATCCAATCGTGGGCCTCACCCAGCGTCATGCCTTCGGCACTCTTCCGGGTGGGATCGTCGCCCCGTTCGATACGGCCCAACAGGTTGCGGGCCGATTCCTTCGCATCGGGAAGGGACATCACGCCCACTTCCCCGATAGTCACCTTCCACGCCCGGCCCGGCTTGCCGGGCTGTCCGGGGGCACGCTTGCGCACGACGTACCGGCCACCAGCGGGCGACATTCGCACCACCAGCCCCGGAACGTCTTTGACGTGGTAGTCACGACGCCCAGCGCGCGGGCGGGGGAGCGCCAGCACGTCGGCGTCTTCGGTCAGCGGGCGTTCGTGCTTCGGCTTGCTGCCTGAACGGGCATGGTCGATGGTGGGTTGGGTGTTCATGGTGGGGCACAACTGGGGCACAAACTCACGTCACGCGGCGTTCCATGACCTACGGATTAGTCACGGCCACTGTTCAAGTATCGCTTGAAAACAGCGGGAAAACGAGGTGTTTTCGTGAGATATCCGAAGGTGACGTGAGGTGCCGTTACGTTTATGCCGCCCGGCTCTTAATCAGCGGGTCGAAGGTTCGAGTCCTTCGGGGGGCACTTTGAGAGTCTCGCCCGTGTTTTGCGGGCCCTTTGGGCGAGTCGGTTTCACAGGCTCGCCGCGATCGTTCTTGGGGTCGTGGGCGTCCTGCTACGCTCAGCCCGATGCCCGCCGAGCGGCTGATCTCGCTCTCCGTATTCGAGTGGTCCGTCCGCGCGGCGGGGGCGCGGGCGGTATCGCTGCCGCGCGAGTTCGACACCGGGGCGTTCCGCGATGCGCTCGCCCGCGGCGTGCCCGCGCGCGTGCCGGGGTGCGTGCACCAGGCGCTGGTCGACGCCGGGCTGATTGAACCGCCCGACCGCGGCGACGCCGAACTGCGCCTGCAGTGGGTCGGCCAGGCGGCGTGGGAGTACCGCTGCCGCTTTGCGTGCAGCGCGGGGCAACTGGCCGCGAGCGAGCGCGACCATCTCGAACTGGTGATCGACGGGCTGGACACCGTGTGCACGCTGGACCTCAACGGCGTGCCGATCGGCGAGGGCGCGAGTGTCCACTTCCCGCACCGGTTCGACGTGCGCAGCGCGCTGCGCGCAGGGGCGAACGAACTGGTGATCCGCTTTGCGCCGCCGCTGGCGCACGTCCGCGCGGAGGAAGCGCGGCTCGGCCCGCGGCCGTACAACGGCGACGAGACGACGGAAGGCATGGGCCCGTGGGAGCCGTTCGTCTTTGCGCGCAAGGCCGCGTGCAACTTCGGGTGGGACTGGGGCCCGCGCGTCGCGACGGTGGGCATCGCCGGCGGCGTGACGGTCGAGCGGTGGCGCGGCGCGCGGGTGGCGCACGTCCGTCCGCTGGTGGTGCGAGCCGGTGCGCAGCGGGCCGAGGTGCGCGTGCACGTCGACGCGGCGGTCGATCCGCGGGACGCCGCGCCGCTGCGGGCTGGCGTCACGCTGCACGATCCGCGCGGCGGCGTGGTGGCGCGGGGCGAGTGTGAACTGCGCACCGATGCGCAGCGCGGCGGTGCGACGGGCATCGTCGAACTGGCCATCGACTCGCCGCGGCTGTGGTGGCCGCGGGGCTACGGGCCGCAGGACGCCGACGATGAGCGGCCGCGCTACGGCGTGCGCGTGATGCTGCGCGACGACGCCGCGCACCTCGACGAGTGGCACGGGCGGATCGGCCTGCGCACGGTGGAACTCGACACCTCGCGCGACGGCTGGGGCGGCGCCATGACGCTGCGCGTGAACGGGCGGGCGGTCTTCTGCATGGGCGCGAACTGGATCCCCGAGGGCCTCTACGCGGGGTACGCCCAGGAGGCGACGATCCGCCGGCGCGTTCGCGACGCGGCGGAGATGAACGCCAACATGCTGCGCGTGTGGGGCGGCGGGGTGTACGAGCCGGCGTGCTTCTACGACGAGTGCGACAAGCGCGGCGTCATGGTCTGGCAGGATTTCATGTTCGCCTGCGGGATGTACCCGGAAGAGCCGCCGTATCGAGAGTTGGTGCAGCGCGAGGCGCGGCACCAGGTGGCGCGGCTGAGCGCGCACCCGAGCGTGGTGCTGTGGTGCGGCGGGAACGAGAACTTCTGGGGTCACGACGCGTGGGGCTGGCGCGAGCGGCTCAAGCCCGGCCAGACGTGGGGCCGCGGCTACTGGCTGGAGTTGCTGCCGCGGGTGTGCGCGGAGGTCGATCCGACGCGCCCGTACTGGCCGAACAGCCCGTGGTCGGGGTTCGACGAGCGCGGTGCGCAACGCGACGTGCTCGACGCCGATCACGGCGACCGTCACACGTGGGAGGTCGATGCGTGGAAAGAAGGGTTCCGCGCGCCGACGGCGTCGGGGGTTCCGAGGTTCTGCTCGGAGTTCGGGCAGCAGAGCCCTTCGTGCATCCAGACGCTGCGCGAGCAGGGTGTGATCGACCAGACGCACAGCGGCTCTCACCAGAAGGTCGGTGGCACGATCGGCGAACTGGCGCGCCGCCAGCGCGGGCCGGGTGGCGATGCGCGGTGGTACGGCTCGCGCGGCCTCGGATTGCCGCCCGGGGGCGAAGAGTTTGCGGCGTGGCTCGAACGTGCGCAGGCGTTTCAGGCCGCGGCGGTCGCGCGCGGCATCGAGTGGCACCGCGCCAACCGGCCGCGATGCGGGGGCGTGCTGTTCTGGCAGTTCAACGACTGCTGGGCGGGGCACTCGTGGTCGGCGGTCGATGCGGCGGGTCGGCGCAAGCCGCTGTGGGAGGCGGCGCGGCGGGCGATGTCGGCCCGCGTGCTGTCGATTCACGCGGTCGGCGGCATGCCGTGGCTGTGTGCGATCAACGACACCGACGAGGCGTGGGAGGGGGAGGTTGTGGCGCAGCGCACCGGCCCGAGCGGCGAGGTTCTGGGCTCGTGGCGCGCGCGCGTGCGCATCGGGCCGCGCTGCGCGGGGCCGATCGCCGACCTGCGGGCGCATCTGGGCGGGGCGGGTGCGAGCAGAGAGACCTTGCGTGCGTGGTCGGTCGACGGCGCGTTCGTGCAGGCCGAGCGGAGGGAATGATGGAGTACAAAGTCCTGATGTCCTGAGTGCTTCCTGCCTTTGCAGCCTGCTTCGCAGGCTGGCAAAGCGGATGGCACGGGGACGTAGGGCGTGTGTGGGTGATGCAGGAAAGGTCCGGAACCCGAGCCCCGCGAACCGTACCCCGAGCGGCTCAGGTGTGGTGATCCAGAGTCCGTCGCAGGCCATCTGCCATCGCCTCACTCCTTCAGCCCCTGCGTCGCCACGCCGTCGATGATCGCCTTCTGCGCCAGCAGAAAGACCAGCAGCACGGGCGCGACGGCGATGACGCTCGCGGCCATCGAGAGGTTCCAGGGCGTCTGCCCGTGCTGGCTCTGGAACATGTACACGCCCAGCGAGAGCGTGTACATGTGCGGCTGGTTGATGAAGATGAGCGGGCCGACGAAGTCGTTCCACGAGCCGATGAACTGCAGGAGCGCGACGACGACCAGCGCGGGCCGCGCGACGGGCAGGATCACCCGCCAGAACACGCCGAAGGTCGAGCAGCCGTCGATCGCCGCGGCCTCGTCGAGTTCCCGCGGGATGGTCAGGAAGACCTGCCGCAGCAGGAAGATGCTGAACGCCCCGCCGCAGAACGCCGGGACCCACAGCGGGCGGAACGTGCCGATCCACCCCATGTGCTTGAAGAGGACGAACTGCGGGGCGATGATGACCGTCGAGGGGATCATGAGCGTCGCGAGGACGAGCACGAACAGGCCCGATCGGCCGAGGAAGCGCATGCGCGCAAACGCGTACGCCGCGCACGCGCTGGAGAGGGTCATGCCGACGGTGCTAAGCAGCGCGACCAGCACGGAGTTGCGCAGGTAGGTGGGGAAGTCGGTGGAGGTGTCGGTCCACACGGCGCGGTAGTTCTCGACGGCCTGCGCCAGGTCGCCGGCGCGCGGCAGGACTGGTGCGGCGGGGTCCAGCACGGCGTCGGCGGTGCGCATCGAGCCGGTGAGCATGACCAGCAGCGGCACGAGGTACGCCGCGGCGGTGATCCAGAGCAGCGCGGTGAGCGCGAGCGTGCCGCCGATCGGGGTCCGCGCGTGTGGGTGCTGGTGTGTTGAGTTGCGCACCGACCGCGCTTCGCGACGGTCGGTGGCATTGCGGTCGGTGGCACCGCGGTCGGAGGCACGGCAGTTGTCATGTTCGGGTTTCATGCGGCGCGGTAGTGCACAAGCCGGCGCGAGAGCGCGAGCGTCAGGCCCGCGATGCCGAGCGTGGCGAGCAGTTGCAGCCAGGCCATCGCGCTGGCGTATCCCATGCGGCCGTATCGGAAGGCGTTCTCGTAGATTGAGAGTTGGTAGACGTAGGTCGCGTGGTCGGGCCCGCCCTCGGTCATGATCTGCGGCGCGCCGAAGACCTGCAGCGACCAGATGATCGAGATCATCACGTTGAACAGGATCGCCGGCGAGACGCACGGGATCGAGACGTGCCACAACCGGCCCAGTCGCGACACGCCGTCGATCTCCGCGGCTTCGTAGAGCGCGCGCGGCACGTCGCGCAGCGCGGCGGAATAGACTACCATCGCCGTGCCGATGTTCCACAGGCCCATGAGGATCAGCGCGGGCATCGCCCAGCGTGCCTCGCCGAGCCAGTTGGGCCCGCGAACACCGACCAGCGCGAGCGCGCGGTTCACCAATCCCGCCTCGGGGTTGTACATCAGCGACCACGCCAGCGCGGCGGCGACCAGCGGCACCAGCGTGGGCAGGAAGATGACCGCGCGGGCCACGCCGCGCCCGCGCACGTGCGACTCCAGCAGCACCGCGACCGCCAGCGCGAGGACCGAGCCCAGCGCGACGCTCGCCGCGGCGTAGTACGCGGTGTTCCGCACGGCCTTCCAGAACAGCGGGTCGCGCCAGAGTTCGGCGAAGTTCGCCGCGCCGATCCAGACCGGCGGCTCCAGCAGCGAGTAGTCGGTGAAGGCGTAATACGCGCTCATCGCGCCGGGCACGAGCAGGAAGAGCACAAAGCCCGCCAGCCACGGCGCGAGATAGAGCCACGCGGCGGAGGGGCCGGCGCTCCGTGCCGGGCGCGCGAGGTTCCGCGGTCTTCCGTTCACGGCACACCCCCGCGCGCGGCGCGCCGAGCACGCAGGGCCGCGGATTCGTCGATCAGCCGCTGCGCGCGGCTCTGCACGTCGCGCAGCGCCGCGGCGACGTCGGCCCCGCGCCACGCGGCCTCGAACGCGCCGCCGAGCAGGTCGGCGTACTGCGGCCAGACGCGCGTCGGCGGGAGCGCGTCGCTCCGGGGGCTGCGCGCCACGGCGTCGAACACGCCGACGACGCGGCCGGGGTGCGCGGCGAAGAAGCCGGGCGAGACGTCTCGCATCGGCGAACTCTTGCAGTGCGCCTGCGCGAGTTGTTCCTGCACCTCGCGACGCTGCATGAAACGCAGGAACTCCCAACTCGCCTCGGGGTCCCTGCAGTTGCGCGGGATGATGAGCACGTCGGCCTCGACCAGCCCGCGCGGCACGTCCGGCTCGGGCAGGCCGTCGGCCAGCGGCACGGGCGCGGCGGCGTAGTCGAGCCCGGGGTTGTGCGCCCGGATGAAGTTCGCCAGCCACGGGCCCTGCACGATCATCGACGCGCGGCCGGAGATGAACGGGTCCTGCGGCGAGTGCGTGCTGCGCGAGAAGGTCTGCGCGAACGCCCCCGCCGCCTCGCGTCCGAAGCGCTTCGGATACGTCGCGACCCACTCCAGCGCGCGGATGTTGCAGGGGTCATCGGCGGTGGCGCGGCCGGTCGCGCGGTCGTACAGACGCCCATCGAACAGCACGCCCCAGGAGTACGGCCACCACAGCGGCAGGTTGGGCAGGAAGCCGGCACGATCGATGCGCCCGCGCGCATCGGTGCGCGTCAACGCGTCCGCCGCGGCGTCGAGTTCGCCGATCGTCCGCGGCGGCGACTCGGACAGCCCCGCCTCGCGCAGGTGCGCGCGGTTCACGTACAGGCCGAGCGTGTAGCAGGTGTTCACACCGGCCCACGGCCGGCCTTCGTGGGTGAGGAGTTTCCAGACGTTGGGCAGGTAGCCCTCTTCGCCGCACCAGTCCTCTCGCGGAAACTCATCGAGCGGCATCGCCGCGCCGGCCTCGGCGTAGAGCGGCACCGAGTAACTGAACAGGCCGCAGACATCCGGCGGGTCGCCCCCGCCGATGGCGACCATCGCCTTGCTGGAGATGTCGCTGATCGGCACCAGCACGACCCAGAGTCTGTTCTGCGCTTGGTTGAAGACGTCGATGACGCGCTGGAGGGAGACGGCCTCGACGCCGGTCCACTTCTCCCAGTAGTGCAGGATCTTCCGGCCGCGCGGCGCACGGGCGTGCTCGCGCGGCTGGCGCGGCCAAGCCGCCCACGCCAAGGCGCCCGCGCCGAGCGTGCCGATCGCGACGCGACGGGTGACGGGGTTCGACGTTCCGGCGGGCACGCGGCCCATCGTAACGACCGCGCGACGGGCCCGCGGCGCGGCGGGGGAGGTCGGGACGACAGGACGTATGATGGCCAGATGCCGACTCGCGCTGCTTTGCGATTGCTCGCCGGGCTTGTCGCCGCGCTGCTGTGCGCAGGCGCCGCACGCGCCCAGACCGAGACGCTCGGCGCTACGGCCGAGGCGGTCGGCGTCCCGCGACTGACGCACGGTTGGATGACCATCCGCGACGACCGCGACCAGTCCACGCTCCTGCTGCACCTGCCGCCCCGCGCGGCCAACGCGCCCGGCGGCGCAGAGTGGGGAACGGTCCGCATCGCGCCGAGCGTTTCGCACCCCACCGAGGCGCTCGCGGCGTTCGGCAACCGGGTCTGGCTCGTGCTGCAACCCGAGCGCGGCGGCGATGAGCACATCCGACGCGTCGTGACGCTCAGCGCGACGCCGAGCCTCGGCGGCGCGTGGGACTACCCGCCCGGCCGCCCCGAGGTCTGCCCGCCCCTGCCGGGGCAGATGGAGTTGGTCGGGATCGCCGGCACGGCGCGCGGGCCGGTCGTTCTGCTCCGCTCGCGCGAGTCGCGGCCGGCGTTGTCGGAATCGGGTGCGAGTGAGGCCCCTTGGCAGTTGCTCGTGCTCGCTCGTTCGGGATGGCAACAGACTTCCTTGCCGTGGAGTTTGGGTGAGAATATCCCTTCATCAAGTGATTCCATTCGTGTTCTGGGCATGGGCTCCGCAATTGGGATCATGCTGTTCCCCGAAAAAGGTGGTCGTGCGACACTTTGGCAGGCCGGGTTGTTGGAAACAGAAGACCCCGGCTTTGGTGCGCCCGCATGGTCCCGTTCCGAGTTCTTGATGGCCGACCTGCCTGCTGGCCCGGCACCGGAGGCGGTGTATCAGGTGAGCGACGGTCGCTCGGAGCAGTTGGTCGGGGTGCGAGCGCGTGCAGATGGGGGCGTCGAGGTGATCGGCTTTCGCGCCGGCCGCGCGGTGCTGGTCGCCGCGCTCCCGCAGGTGCCGCGCCAGCACCGCGTGGCGGCGCTCGACGGCACGGGTTCGCTGGCGTTTTTGTGGTGGGAGTCGTCGCCGAACGCACCGGCGAGCGACCGGCGCCCTGCGGTACCAGGGGCGACGTCGGCGCGCGTGTTCCGCATCGCGGAAGTGTCGGCTTCGAGCGGGCGGGTGCTGTACGAGGGGCCGACAGTCGGCGGCGGGGTGTTCTCGGCGCGCGAGTTCCAGACGCTCGCGGTGGCGTTGCTGCTCATCACGGCCGTGGTGCTGCTGTTCGCGCTGCGGACGGACGGCAACACGGTGACGAATCTCCCGCCGGGCCTGGCGGTCGCGACGCCGGGCCAGCGGTTGATCGCCGCGCTGGCGGACCTTCTCCCCGGCGTGCTGCTGTCGTCGATGGTGATGGGCGTGGGGCTGGATCAACTCTTCAGCCCGCTCATCTTTCTGGGTCCCAACGCCGAGCCGATGGCCTGGCCCATGGCCGTGCTGTTCACGGTTGTGCACTGCACGATCGGCGAGTGGGCGATCGGCCGCTCGATCGGCAAGTCGCTGGCCGGTCTGCGTGTGGTCGCGTTGCGGCGCGACGAAGAGTCGGGGCAGGTGCGGCTGGCGCCGCTGCGGTTCTGGCAGGCGGCGACGCGGAACATCGCCAAGTGGACGATCCCCGCGTTGGGGATGCTGCTGCTGATTGATCCATCCCGGCGGTACCCTCCCGATCTGGCCGCGCGGACCATGGTGGTCGCCCTCGCCCCCGAGCCGGACGACGAGGGCTGATCGGCCAGAGATGGCCAGATTCCCGCTCCGCTCGCGCAAAGTCTGCCCGACAGAGTGAAGGACGTGCACAGGCCCGCCCGATAAGACGGTGCGTTTCGGGCAGTTTCTGCCTGCGCGCACGGAGTTCGTACGTGTCGAGCCAAGAGGCCAACCCCGCCATCGAAGCGACGCCGCCATCCGGCCCGCCGTCGGTGCTGCGCGCGGGATGGCAGATCCCGTTGCTCTTCGTCTCGGTCGCGCTGCTGACCGCGGGCGTGGTCACGGCGATGAAGAGCCGGCCCAAGGTCGATCCGACCATCCCGCTGCAGGAGGCCGAGGCGCTGGTCGCGGCGCACGAGTGGGAGAAGGCGGTCACGACGCTGAACGACCGCGTGCGCGGGTTCGTCGATTCCGCCGCGGCGACCGACGAGCACCGCGCCCGATTCCGGCTGGCGCGGGCCCGCGCGTTCGCGGGCGCGGTCCTGCTGCCTGGGGCCGACCGCCCCGAGAACCACCGCGTGATCGCCGACGACTTCGCCGCGGCGGAAAAACTGGGCGTGACGCTCGAGGCCGGCGACGTTTCGCGGCTGGTGGAGTCGCTGGTCGCGCTGGGGCGGGTCGACGACGCGGTCCGGCGGATCGAATCGCTTCCGCGCGACGACGCGTCGCGGCGCGTGCGGCTCACGCGGCTGGTGATCGAGGCGTGCCTGCGCGGCCCGCCGGGGCGCGAGTCGCAGACTCTGGAACTGCTCGCCGCGCTGGCGGTCGAGCCGTCGATCGGCCCGGCGGAGCGGGCGTGGGTGCTGGCGCGCCAGGCCGAGATGCTCATCGCCGCGGGCCGCGCCGAGGAGGCGATCACCAAACTGCTGCGCGACATGCAGCGTCTTCGCGACGCGCCGTCGCACACCATGGGCGAACTGCACCTGCGGCTGGGCGAGGCGTACATGGCCGCGGGCAACGAGCCGGCGTCGGCGCGGCAACTGGAACTGGCCGACGGCCTGCTCGACCCGCACAGCGTGCTGCGGGCCGAGGCGGCGCTCATGCTGGGCCGGCTGCTCAAGGCCGGCGCGGGGACCGACGCCGAGCAGATGGCCCGCGCCGCCGACCGCTTCGCTGTGGTGGTGAACGAGTACTCGACGTCGCCGTCGTACCTGCCGGCGGTGCTCGAACTGGCCGAGATCGACTCGGCCGCGGGCGACCACGGCGCGGCGTGCGAGCGCTACGCCGAACTGGTCGAGGCGGTGCGCAAGCCGGGGGCATCGCTGCCGCGCGGCGTGTCCGTCGAGCGCGTCTACGCGAGCCTGATGGAGCGGCAGACCGGCCGCTTCCTGTCGGCCGACTACGCGACGAGCCTGCGCTACGGCGAACTGGCGGCGAGCCTGTTCGAGGACTCGAAGATCCCCGCCGCGCTGCTGCTGGCCCTGGCGCAGACGCACCGCGCATCGGCCGACGCGCTGCTGGGCGCGCCGGGCGAGCAGGGCGCGGCGGCGGTCGAGAAACTCGACCCGGCGACGCGCAGCGAACTCAAGCGCCACCTGCTCGCCGCGGGCGAGTGGTTCCGCCGGCACGCCGAGCGCGTCTCGGCCGAGGACACGCAGCGGTACCTCGACTCGCGCTGGCTCGCGGCCGACTCGTTCGACCTCGCCGGCGACATGGACGAGGCCCGCCGGGAGTTTGCGCTCTACGCCGACGGCGCGCCCGACGACGACGCGCGCCGGCCGGAGGCGCGGTTCCGCCTTGCGCAGGTCTTCCAGGTGGGGCGCGACTACGCCACCGCCGCGGCGCTGTTCCGCGAGGCGATGGCCGCCTCGGGCGCGGTGTCGGACCGCGCGCGGGTGCCGCTGGCGCGCTGCCTGCTGGCCGACGCCGACGCGTCCAACGACGACGAGGCCGAGCGGCTGCTGCTCTCGACGGTGGACGGGAGCGTGGTGGGGCCCGACGCCGCGGCGTTCCGCGAGGCGCTGGTCGAACTCGCGGGCCTGTACTACGCGACGGGCCGGCACGCGGAGGCGATCGCGCGGCTCGAGGAGGCGCTGGCGCGATTCGCGGGCGACCCGCGCGCGCCGATCCTCCGCTACAAACTGGCGGACGCGAACCGGCTGTCGGCCGGGCAGATCGCCCAGACGCTGCGGCAGGGCCTGCCTCAGGCGACCCGCGAGGCGCTGGAGCGCGAACGCGTCGAGCGTCTGCGCAGCGCGGCGGCGCTCTACGAGCAGGTGCGCGCGGAACTGGAATCGGTGACGGACCGGCGGCTGACGGACCTGGAGCGCGTGTGCCTGCGGAACGCGTACTTCGCGATCGGCGACTGCGCGTTCGACCTGGGCGACGACGACGCGGCGATCGCGGCCTACGACGCCGCGCGGCTGGCCTACGCCGAGGACCCCTCGTCGCTGGTGGCGATGGTGCAGATCGTGAACGCCTACGTGCGTCAGGGCCGGTGGACGCAGGCGCGGACGGCCAACGAGCGGGCGCGCCAGCACCTGACGCGCTTCCCCGACGAGGTGTGGCAGCGCCCGGACATGCCCATGGAGAAGAAGCACTGGGAGCGGTGGCTGGATTCGCGCACGCTGCTGGAGCAGTCGGCCCGGGCCGAGCCCTGATCGGAAGGAGGACCGCATGGACGCGAGACCCAACCCAACGACGGACGCGGGCGCGCGGCGCCTGGCCGGGATCATCGACGAGGAGCACGCGCTGTGCCTGGAACTCGACGGGCTCAGCGTCGCGCAGTCGGCGATGGTCGAGGGTGGCGACACCGACGGCGTGCTCGAGGTGCTCGGGCGGCGCCAGCGGATCATCGACCGCATCGTGGTGCTCAACGCCGAACTGGCCCCCCTCCGCGACCGCCGCGACGAACTCATGGCCGCGCTGCCCGCCGCCGAGCGGCAGCGCGTGCGGGACAGGGTCGACGAGATCGCGCAGACCGTCGAGCGCGTGCGGGCCCGTGACGAGCAGGACCGCGAGGCGATGGAGCGGCGCCGCACCGGGATCGCGGCGGAGTTGAGCGGCCTCGCCCGGGCGCGCGGCGCGGTCGCGGCCTACGGCACGCCCCGCGCGGGCGGCGGCGGCGCGCAGTTCCAGGACCGTCAGGGGTGAGCGGCATGGCGCACGGCGCGATCCCATCTCCGGCGGCGGCCGACCTCCGGCAGGAGGACCTGGGCGAACTGTTCGCGGCGTTCAACGAGGCGACGTCGCGCCTGCACGGCGCGCACGAGGCGCTCCGCGCCGAGGTGGCCCGGCTGCAGGGCGAACTGCGCGAGGCCAACGAGCAGTTGGAGCGTTCGCGCCGGCTGGCCGCGCTGGGCGAGATGGCCGCGGGCATCGCCCACGAGGTGCGCAACCCGCTCGGGGGCATCCGCCTGTACGCGCGGATGCTCGTGCAGGACCTGGCCGACCGGCCCGAGGAGCAACGCGTGGCGGAGAAGATCGTCGCGGCGGTGCGAGGGCTCGACGCGGTCGTCGGCGACGTGCTGAACTTTGCGCGCGAGATGCGCGTGCAGCCGGTCCCCGCATCGGCCCGCGCGCTGCTGGAGGGCGCGGCGGAGGAGGTGCTGGCCGAGGACCTGGGCTCGGCCGGCGAGCCGATCCGCGTGGTCCTGCACGCCGACGAGGGGCTGGCGGTCGAGTGCGACGAGCAGTTGGTGCACCGCGCGCTGGTCAACGTCGTCCGCAACGCCGTGCAGGCGATGCGTTCGGCCGGGGCGGCGCCCGCGGGCGGGCACACGCTGTCGCTGGGCGCGGCCGCGGCGGGCGACGGGGAGTCGGTGACGCTGACGGTGCGCGACACCGGGCCGGGCGTGCCGCCCGAGGCGATGGAGCGGATCTTCAACCCGTTCTTCACGACGCGTGCGACGGGCACGGGTCTGGGGCTGGCGATCGTGCACCGCATCGTCGACGCGCACGGGGGCAGCATCCGCGTGCGCAACGCGGAGGGCGGTGGGGCCGAGGTGGATCTTTCGCTGCCGCGCCGGGCGCGGCCGGCGGGCAATGACAGGAGCAGGGCCGAAGGGCCGCGCGTGCAGGTGCGCGTGGGGGCCGTGTCGGCGCAACGTGGACGCGTACGGGAGGAAGCCGCATGAACACCGTTCTGGTCGTGGACGACAAGGAGATGCTGCGAGACAGCGTGGGGGCCACGCTTCAGCGTGCCGGGTACGAGGTGCTCAGCGCGCCCGACGGTCCGGGCGCGCTGGAGACGATCGCGCGGCGTCGTCCCGACGCGGTGGTGACGGACCTGCGCATGCCGGGGATGACGGGCATCGAACTGGTGCAGCGCGCCCGCGACATCGACGACACCCTGCCGATCGTGGTGATGACCGCGTACGGCGCGGTGGACACGGCGGTGGACGCGATCAAGGCCGGCGCGTTCGACTACATCACCAAGCCCTTCGAGGGCGACGAACTCATTGTCGCGGTCAAGCGCGCGATCGACCACGCGCGGCTGGCGCGCGAGAACGCGGTGCTGCGCACGACGGCCGAGGGCGCGCGCCCCGCCGCGCCAGGACAAGCCCCCGGCCCGCGCGGGCTGGACCGGCTCGTGGGCGAGTCGCCCGCGATGCGGCGCGTGCGCCAGCAGGTGCTGGCGGTGGCCGAGTCGCACGGGACGGTGCTGATCTGCGGCGAGTCGGGCACGGGCAAGGAGGTCGTCGCGCGGGCGGTGCACGAACTCAGCCCGCGCGCCGGCGAGCCGTTCCTGGCCGTGAACTGCGCCGCGCTCTCCGAGTCGCTGCTGGAGAGCGAACTGTTCGGGCACGAGCGCGGGTCGTTCACCGGGGCCGAGCGGCTGCGCAAGGGCCGGTTCGAACTGGCCGACCGCGGCACGCTGCTGCTGGACGAGATCTCGGAAGTCTCGCCCAAGGTGCAGGCCAAACTGCTCCGCGTGCTGCAGGAGCGGGCGTTCGAACGCGTCGGTTCGAGCATGACCATCGGCGTCGACGTCCGCGTCATCGCGACCAGCAACCGCGACCTGCCGCGGTCGGTCGCGCGGGGCGAGTTCCGACAGGACCTGTTCTTCCGCCTCAACGTGCTGCCGGTGCACCTGCCGCCGCTGCGCGACCGGCTCGAGGACGTGCCCGCGCTGGTGAACCACTTCCTCTCGCAGACGGCCGAGCGCGAGGGCAAGCCCGCGCGGCGGATGAGCGACGAGGCGATGGCCGTGCTCCGGGCGTACACCTGGCCGGGCAACGTGCGCGAGGTGCAGAACGTGTGCGAGCGGGCCGCGGTCCTCTGCCGCGGCGAGGTCATCGAGCGTTCGCTCATCGAGCCGTGGCTGCTCAACGGCGACGCGGGGGTCGCGCCCGCGCCCGAGCACAGGGCCGTCGCGGGGCACGCGCCCGCCGCGGCCGCGCCCGACCCGGGGTACATCCCCTTCGACGGCCGGCAACTCGAGGAGATCGAGCGCGACGCGATCGTCCGCACGCTGACCAAGTTCAACGGGCACCGCCAGCGGACGGCGCAGTCGCTGGGCATCGGCGTGCGGACGCTGGGCCTGAAACTCAAGAAGTGGAAGCAACAGCAACTGGTCGAGCAGACGCTCTGACGCGCGGCAGGCGGTTTGCGGGTTCGGGTGCGGCCATGCTCATTTCCGACCTTCTCCACGACGGCGCGACGCCCGCACTCGAGGCGATGGTGCGGTTCGCCGCGGCGCGCCAGCGGATGATCGCGCACAACATCGCCAACATCTCGACGCCGAACTTCCGGCAGTCCGACGCCGACCCGGCGCAGTTTCAGGCCCAGCTCCGCCGCGCCATCGAGACCCGCCGGCGCGCCGGCGGGAGCGGTGGGGCGGGTGCCGGACTGCGTCTGGGGACCGACGGCCCCGCGCGGCAGGGGCCCGACGGGACGCTCACGCTCGTCCCGTCGCGATCGCGCGAGTCGCGCAACATTCTCTTCCACGACCGCAACAACCGCGGGATCGAGCAACTCATGGCCGATCAGGCGGAGAACCTGGCCGTCTTCCGCGTGGCCTCGGATTTGCTCCGTTCGCGCCACGAGACGCTCCGCGCCGCCATCGCCGAGCGGGTGTGATCTCCGCGTCAGGGTGAACCATGTACGGATCGCTCGACATCTCCACCAGCGGCATGATCGCCCAGCGCGTGCGGCTGGAAGCCTACACCGCCAACATCGCCAACGCGGCGACCTTCACCGACGCGCTGGGCCGGAACATCCCCTACGCGCGTCGCGAGGTGTACTTCGCCCCCGGCGACCCCTCGGCCCGGACCAGCGCGGGCCGGCTGATGGGCGTGCACGTCGCGGCGATCGGGCAGGACCGCTCCTTCCAGGAGCGGTACCAGCCGGAGAACCCGCTGGCCGACGAGCGGGGGTACGTCAAGTACCCCAACATCAACACCGTGTTCGAGCAACTCAACGCCTACGACGCGATGCGGGCCTACGAGGCGAACCTCGCCGCGGCGGAGGCGTCCAAGGCGATGCTGGCACAGGCGTTGCGACTGATCGCGTAGGCGTTGAACACGCCACGCTCCGCAGGCGTTCCCGGAGGACGGCAGCATGACGGACCCACTCGGACTGATCGGCCAGAGCGGCGGGCTCGGCGGCGTGCACAACGCGGGCCAGCACCGCGCGCCGGCCGGGGGCGTTCGGCCCGACCCCAACGCGCCGTCGTTCAAGGACCTGCTGATGGAGAACATCCGGCAGGTGAACAAGTTGCAGGCCGAGGCGTCCACGGCGATCGAGGATCTTCAGACCGGCAAGCGCAACGACGTCGAGGGCGTGCTGCTGGCGACGCAGAAGGCCGACACCGCCTTCCGCATGCTGGTCTCGGTGCGGAACAAACTGAGCCAGGCGTACGAGGAGATCAAGCAGATCCGCGTCTGACCTTGGGTCGGGCCGCCACACCGCGGAGGCGCCCGCCCACCCGCCCGCGCAGTTCGTGCGCACCGGAACTGCGTGTGGAGCGCAACGCCCGCGCGAACCGAAAGCATGGGGCCTTGGTGTCGAGCCGGTCGCACAACCGGGCCGATGTGTCGCCGACGTTGAGGCCCGCGGCGTGGAACGCCGCGAGTGTTCGCACGCGTGCGGGCGGGGAACGGCCGGAGGCCAGCAGCGATGGACCAGTTGCGTCGGGTCCTTGGGTTGATCGGGAGCCAGTTCGGCAAGTTGACGCCGACGCAGAAACTGCTCATCGGCTCGCTGTGCGTCATCGTGCTGATGTCGCTGTTCCTGGTCTCGCAGTACGCCGGCCGGCCGCGGATGGTGGAGTTGATCCCCACCGGCACGCCCGACGAGCAGGCCAAGGCCGCGGATTACCTCGAGAGCGCGGGCATCGCGTACGAGTTCAGCGCGTCCAAGAAGGTCCTGGTCGCGGCGGAGCGGAAGTACCCCACGCTGGCGCGGCTGGCCAAGGCGCAGGCCCTGCCCGGCGCGGCGATCATCGACCGCAACAGCGTGATCGAGCGCAAGAGTTGGCTCGACCCCAAGAGCGTGCAGGACCAGATCTACCTGACCGCGGTCTGCAACGAACTGGGGCAGGTGATCCGCAACTTCCCCGGCATCGAGCGTGCCGACGTGTTCATCGCCGCGCCCGAGAGTTCCGGTCTGGGCTCGCCGGCCAAGAAGCCGGTGGCGACGGTGACGGTGTTCCCCGTGGCGGGGAGCAAACTCGACCAGAACACGGTCGACGCGCTGGCCGATCTGGTGGCCGGGACGACCACGGGCCTGGACCCGCGGAGCGTGAACATCATCGACGGCGTGAACCGGCGGAGTTACCGCGCCGGCGCCGCCAACGAGTTCTCGGCCGGCGGGTACATGGAGCAGGTCGCGGTCGTCGAGGAGCGCGTGCGCGACAAGATCGTCGAGCACCTGGGCCGGTTCATCTCCGGCGTGGTGGTGTCGGTGAACGCGATCGTGGACGGCTCGCGCACCGAGACACGCACCGAGAAGGCCCTTCCCAAGGGGCAGGGCACGGTGAGTGTGCCCGTCGAGGAGGAGACCACCGCCTCGACCACCACGACCGCGTCGCGCGCCGCCGCGCCGGGCCTGAGCAGCAACGCGCCGATGGACATCGAGTACGCCGGCGGCGGTTCAGGCGGCAATACCAGCGACGAGACCAGCCGCATCCGCAGCGAGGCCAAGATCGGCACCGAGGTGACGCACCGTCAGATGCCGCGCGGCAGGCCGACCAAGATCAACGTGAGCGTGAGCGTGCCGCGCGACTACGTCGCCGAAGTGCTTCGCCAGCGCAAGGCCGCGGGGGCGGGGGGGGCGGGGGGAGGCGCGGCAGGCGGCGGCGCCCCGGAGATCACCGAGACCGAGATCGAGACCGAGTGGTCCTCGCGTCTGGCGCGCGATCTTGAGAAGATGATCGGCCCGCTGGTGCAGACGGCGGACATCTCCGGCACGGCGATGGAAGCGGGGGAGGTGGTCGTCTCGCTGATCCCGATCGCGCTCGCGTCGGTCGGGCCCAACGGGCTCCGCGGCGGAGCGGGACCGGGCGCGGCCGGCTCGGGGGGCGGTGGCGTGTTCGACGGCGTGTCGTCCCTGGCTCAGAGCGGCGTGCTCAAGCAGGTGCTCCTGGGCGGGCTGGCGGTGCTGTCGATCGGCATGATGTTCGTGCTGGTGCGCAAGGCCGGCAAGGCCCAGCCGATGCCCACCGCCGAGGAACTGGTGGGCATCCCGCCCGCGCTCCAGCCCGACAGCGACCTGGTCGGCGAGGCCGACGAGGGCGAGACGCCCATGATGGGCATCGAGATCAACAGCGACGAACTCAAGCGTCAGAAGATGCTCGAGGAAGTCGCCGAACTGGTCAAGAGCAACCCGCAGGTGGCGGTGGGCGTGTTCAACCGCTGGCTGACGCCGGAGAACTGAGCGATGCCGCGCAAGCCCGGAGAGAAACTCCCGACCGATCCCGCCGAGTTGACCGGCATCACCAAGGCGGCGGTGCTGCTCATGTCGCTGGACGCGTCGGTGGCGAGCAACCTGCTGCGCCAACTCTCGCCCGAGACGATCGAGGAAGTGACGCGCGAGCTGGCGAGCCTGGGGCGCGTGCCGCCGGAACTGAGCACCGCGGTCGTCGAAGAGTTCTACAACCTCACGATCGCCAACCAGTTCGTGAACGAGGGCGGGCTTGAATACGCCAAGACGCTGCTCAAGGAGTGTCTCGACAAGGGCACGGCCGACCGTGTGCTCCAGCACATCCAGACGCAGGTGCAGAAGACGCCGTTCTCGTTCCTGCAGAAGGCCGAGAGCGAGAACCTGCTGACGTTCATCCAGGACGAGCACCCGCAGACGATCGCGCTGATCGTCTGCCACCTCCCGCACCACAAGGCGGCGGAGATCCTCTCGGGCCTGCCCATGCAGAAGCAGATCGAGGTGATCAAGCGCATCGCGAACATGGAGCAGACCAACCCGGAGGTCATCAAGGAGGTCGAGCGCGGGCTGGAGAGCCGCCTTGCCAACATGCTCACCCAGAGCATGGAGAAGGCCGGCGGCATCAACACCGTCGCCGAGATCCTGAACCTGGCCGACCGCGCCACCGAGAAGGCGATCATGGAAGGGCTCGAAGCCGAGGACCCCGAACTGGTCGAGGAGATCCGGCGGCTCATGTTCGTCTTCGAGGACATCCTCAAGGTCGACGACAAGGGCATCCAGCAGATCCTCAAGGAGATCGACAACGAGGAACTGGCCCTGGCCCTCAAGACCGCCTCGCCCGACCTGCAGAACAAGATCTTCAAGAACATGTCCGAGCGTGCGGCCACGCTCATCAAGGAGGACATGCAGTACATGGGCCCGGTGCGCGTCAGCGACGTCGAGCAGTGCCAGCAGCGCATCGTCGACATCGTGCGCAGGCTCGAGGACGCGGGCGAGATCATCATCGCCGGCCGCGGCGGGGAGAGCGACCTGATCGTGTGACGACGCCGGAACTCGGAAGTGCGGGGTCGGAACGGCGCGACCCGACAATGTTCTGAATCCACTTCGTCAGACCGATCACGTTCCCGTCTTCCCCCTCTTCCCACCCACTTTCCCAATGGCTCTCATCAAGAACGCCAACGCCGAACTCATCGCCCGCGAGGCCGTGGTGCTCGACCTTGGCGACCTCTCGCGCCAGGGCAGGGCGATCGTCGACGCCGCGAAGGCGCGGGCCGAGCAGGTGCTGGCCGAAGCCCGTGCCGAGCGCGACCGCCTGGTCGCGGGCGCGGCGGAGAAGGGCCGCGCCGAGGGGCTGGCCAAGGGCCTGGAGGAAGGCCGCGCCAAGGGGCGCGAAGAGGGCCGCGCCGCCGCGCAGGCCGAGCACCGCGCCGAACTCGACCGCCTCGCCGCGTCGTGGCAGGGCGCGCTGGAGGAGTTCGCCGCGCAGCGCCAGACGCTCCTCAACCACGCGCACACGGACATCCTCCGGCTCGCCGCGCTCATCGCCGAGCGCGTCGTCAAGCGCACCATCACGCTCGACCCGTCCGTCGTGACCGACCAGGTCCGTGCGGTGCTCGCGGCGGTGACAAGGCCGACCGAACTGCTGCTCCGCGTGCACCCGGACGATCTGGAGATCGCGCGGGCCGCGATGCCCGACCTGCTCCGCGCGTTCGAGATGGTGAAAGGCGCCGAGATCGTCGGCGACGCGTCGCTGCCGCGCGGCTCGTGCGTCGCCGCGGCGCGGTCGGGCGCGGGCGGCATCGGCGGCGGCGAGATCGACGCGTCGATCCACACCCAACTGGACCGGATCGTCGAGGCGCTGATCCCCGGCGGGCGCGGCGCGCAGGCCGACGACGCGACGGAGCCGCCGTCATGACCACGCTCCTGCCGGCGATCGAGGTGGTCTCGCGCGTCGAGCCGATGCGGTTCACGGGGCGCGTCGAGGCCCTGCGCGGTCTGACGGTGCTGGCGCGCGACCTGCCCGTGCCCGTCGGTTCGCTGGTGCGCATCGGCGGTTCGTCGGCCCGCGGCGGCGGCGCGGCGGAAACACTCGGCGAGGTCGTGGGCTTCGACGGCCCCAGCACGCTGGTGATGACGCTCGGGTCGTGCGCCGGAATCCGGCCCGGCGACCGCGTCGTCGCGCTGCACGCCCAGCAGACCATCGGCGCGGGCTCGCAACTGCTCGGACGGGTGATCGACGGGCTGGGCCGGCCGATCGACGGGCGCGGCCCCGTGCACGGCCTGTCGCCGCGCGCGCTCGACCCCGAGCCGCTGCCGCCCATGCAGCGCGAGGCGGTGCGTCAGCCGATGCCGACGGGGGTCCGCGCGATCGACCTGTTCGCGACGCTGGGGCGCGGGCAGCGCATGGGCGTGTTCGCCGGGCCGGGCGTGGGCAAGTCGACGCTGCTGGGCTGCATCGCGCGGAACTGCGCCTCGGACGTGTCGGTGGTCGCGCTGATCGGCGAGCGCGGGCGCGAGGTGCGCGACTTCATCGAGCACAACCTCGGGCCCGAGGGCCTGCGCCGCAGCGTGGTGGTGTGCGCGACCAGCGACGAGTCGCCGCTGCTGCGGGCGCGGGCCGCGCTGGCGGCGTCGGCGGTGGCCGAGCACTTCCGCGACCAAGGCGCGAGCGTGATGCTGATCATGGACTCGCTCACGCGCTTCGCCCACGCCCGCCGGCAGATCGGCCTGTCGGTCGGCGAGCCCCCGGCCACGCGCGGGTACACGCCCAGCGTGTTCGCCGCGCTGGCGCGCCTGCTGGAGCGGGCCGGCTCGGTCGTCCCCGCGCGCGGCGGCGGGTCGATCACCGCGCTGTACTCGATCCTCGTCGAGGGCGACGACATGACCGAGCCGGTCGCCGACGCGGCCCGCGGCATCCTCGACGGGCACGTGATGCTCAGCCGCGCGCTGGCCCAGCGGGCCCACTACCCGGCGATCGACGTGCTCGACTCGGTCTCGCGCGTCGCCGACGACGTGTGCGAGCCGGCGCACAGCGCCGCGCGGCGACAACTCGTGCGCCTGCTCGCCGAGCACGCCAAGGTCGAGGACCTGCTGCAGATCGGGGCCTACGCCAAGGGCTCGAACCCCGCGGCGGACGTGGCCATCCGCTACCACGAGCAGATCCGGTCGCTGCTCGTGCAGGAGCCGCGCGAGGTCGAGCCGTTCGAGTCGGCGCGGTCGCGCATGATGAAACTGGCCGTCGAGGCGGGCGCCGCCCTGCAGGCGGCGCAGGGCAGGCGAGGGTAGGTGAGCGATGCCGCGCCGATTCGTCTTCAGTCTCGAGCCGGTGCTGGAGCAGCGCCGACGCGCCGAGGAGGTCCGGCTGCGCGAGGTCGCAGCCGTGGAGCGCGAGCGCGTCGATCTGGAGGACCGGCTGCGCGCCCTGCAGCGCGAACTGGGCGCGGCGCGGGACGACCTGCGCGACCGGCTCGCCGCGCCGGGCGGCGGGATCGGCGAGGTGCGCCTGCAGGCCAACGCGTCGCTCCGGCTGACGCTGGAGATGCAGCGGTGCGCGCTGGCGCTCTCGGGCGTGCTGCGACGGCTGGACCGCGCGCGGGCCGACCTGCTCGCGGCGACGACGGCGCGCAAGGGCGTGGAGCGCCTGCGCGAGCGGCGCTTCGCACAGTGGCGCGCCGAGGAGAACCGGCGCGAGGTCCGAGAACTGGATGAACTGACGACCATGGGCGCGGCGCGCGACGCCGCGGCACGGAGGGCCGCATCATGAAGAGTCTCTGGTTGATCATCAGCGCCCTGGCGCTGGCCAACGTGCTGGCGGTCGGCGGCGTCGTGGGCTGGCTCGCGGCGACCGACCGGCTCAGCAAAGACCGCGTGCACAGGATCCGGGAGATGCTCGCCAAGCCGATCGCGGTCGAGGAACAGGAGCGGCTCGCGGCGGAGGCCGCGGCGAAGCAGCAGGCCGAGGACCGGGCGCGCGAGATCCGCCTCGCGGCCGCGCCCGTGCCCGCGGCGGCGCAGATCGCCGCCGAGCGCGACGAGGCCGAACTGGCGCACCAGCGCATGCTGCGCCGCCAGCGCGAGATCGACGACCTCGGGGCGCAACTGGTGCGCCGGCAGGACGACCTCGACCAGCGTGAGCGCGCGCTCCAGCAGCGGATCGCGGCCTTCGAGGCCGAGAAACAGCGGTACCTTGAGATCGAGGGCGCGGAGCAGTTCCGCGCAGCGCTCGAGACCCTCGAGGGCCTCAAGGCCAAGGAGGCCAAGGCGCTGCTGGGCACCATGCTCGACCAGGGGCAGGGCGAGCAGGTGGTCGCGTACCTGTCGCGCATGGACGACCGCAAACGCTCGGCGATCGTGAGCGAGTTTGCGCGGGAACAACCCTCGCTGGCAGCGGACTTGCTGGAGCGGCTGCGGACGCGCGGCGTGGCCACCGCCTCCGCCGCGCCGCGAAGCGCCGTCCCGAATGACCCTGCCGAGTCTGCCATTCCCTGACGACGCAGCGCCCCCGGCCGCGCGCGCCCGCACGGTCGCGCCGGGCCGGGCCGAGGCCGCCGAGTTTCAGCGACTGCTCCACGACCGGGCCGCCGCGGCGGGACGGGAAGAACAGGCGTCCGCGCGGCACGGGGATCGGTTGCACGACCCCGACCAGAGCGAAGAGAAACACGCAGCCGCGCGCGACCTCGCGCTCGCGCAGGCGCACGCGCCGCTCACCATCCACGCGTTCAACGAACTGCTGCTCTCGGGCCGGGCGCCGGGGCGTGATCCGGCCCGCCCGGAGGCCGACGCGCCGGGCCAGACCGCGCAGCACACCGCGGTCGCGGCGGGTGACCCATCGCGTACCGATCGGCGGATCGACAGCGCGCCGCGCGTCACCTCGGAGCACGCGTCCGAAGCGCCGGCCTCCCGCGAAGCGCCGATCCCCGCTGCCGAGCGAGCCAACCCGCCGCGGACCGCGTCCGCGCCCGAACGCGCGGACGGCGCGGACACGGAAGCGGCGCGGCCCAACGCGGCCCGCCACGACGCACCGGGCAGGCCGCCGGCGCAGCAACCCGCCGCCCCGGCGCCGGTGATTCAACCGGCCGCGCGGTCCGAGCCGCCTGTCGCGACGCCCAACAGCACCGCCGCGGGCGCGATCCAGAGCGCAAGCGCTGCCGCGCCGGGGCGCAGGAGCGGCGCGGATGCGCACCTGCCGCGCTGGATGTCGCCGCGCGGCGGCGCGACCGCGGGGGGCTCGAATCGCGCGGCGCAGGCAACCGGCCGGTCCGAGGCCTTCGCGGCCCGGGTCTCGCGCGGCCTTGCCGCGGCGATCTCGCGCGGCGCGGGCGACGTCACGCTGCGGCTGAACCCCGAATCGCTCGGGTTCCTGCGCGTGAGATTGGAAGTGCGGCCGGAGGGCGTCGCGGCGAGGTTCGAGGCCTCGACCGACGCGGCACGCCGCTTGCTGGCGCAGAACTCCGAGACTCTCCGCGCTGCGCTGGAGGCACGGGGCTGGGAGTCGGCCGAGATCCGCGTCGCGCTTCTGGAGGAAGCCGACGCCTCCCGTTCCGCGGCGGAGTTGCTGCGGAACCTGGCGAGGGAGGGCGAGGCGTTGGCGCAGCGCGCCGCGGCCGAGCCCGAAGTCGCGTCGGAGGACACAGGCGGCGAGGACCCGAACAACCCGCGGAGCGGGAAGGACGGGTCGGAGGCCCGGCGGCGCGAGGACGATGACCCCGCGCCCGACGGCGACGCCGTCGCGGGCAGCGTCGGGCGCGTGTGGCTCGCGCCGGGCGCGGTCGACGTGGTGGTGTGAACGGCCAACGGAGGTGTCGCATGTCCGCGATCGGATCCCTGTCGAGCCTGAGCGGCCCGGCGCCGCGCTCGCCCAACGCGTTCAGCGATCTGACGAGCGAGGAGTTCGTGCGGATCATGTTCACCGAACTGTCCAACCAGGACCCGCTCAAGCCCAACGACTCCGCCGCCCTGCTGGAGCAGATGTCGAGCCTGCGGAGCATCCAGTCCAACATCGAACTGTCGGACAAGTTGTCGGCGATGGTGGCGCACAACCAGTTGGCCGCGGCGGGGGGCCTGATCGGCAAGTATGTGTCCGGCATCAGCCTGGGCAACACGCGCGTCGAGGGCGCGGTGGTGAGCGTCTCGCGCACCGACAACGGCCCGATCCTTAACCTGAACAACGGCTACCGCGTGCGGTTCGAGAACGTCGACGAGATGATCGACCCCGCGCTGCTCGAACCCGAAGGCGGCGGCGCGTAACGCGCCCGCCGGTTCGTTCCGTGCCGCGGCGGAGCCCGCGGCGGACCCGCATCGTGTTCGCGTCTGGTCGGCGGAGCCGCCGGATCGTCGGAATCGCGCGGCGCACGCGCCGGCGGCGACGCCATGACCATCGACACCGCACAGATGCTCAGGCAACTCGGGACGGCCGGTGCGCCGCGCGCCGTGCAGGCCCCCGCGGGCTCGCCCCGGGCCGACGAGGGAGCGTTCGCCGAACTGCTCAAGCGCGCCCGCGAGGGCACGCTGGCCAGCAACCGGCCGGTGAGCGTCGAGAAGAGCGCGGGCGTCGCGCTGAGCGAGGAGCAACTGGCGCGGCTGTCGCTCGCGGCGGATCGCGCCGAAGCCGCGGGCCTCCGCACCGCGCTGGTGCTGATCGACGACCGCCGGCTGATCCTCGACGTGCACCAGCGGTCGGTGGTGGGCGTGGCCGCGCCCGAGCAGGGCGTGCTCGACGGGATCGACGGGGTGATCGACCTGGCCGACGTGCTGACGCCGCCCCCGCCGCCGCGACCGCTCGGCCCGCCGACGGGGCTGGAGAGCCCGGCCGTGGCGCGGCTGCTGGCGATGCGCGAACAGACCGCGGCAACAGACGGTCGCGGGCCGACAACATGAACTTATAAGTTACTACCCGCCGCCACGCGGCGCCGCAAACCGGAATGTCACCATGGCTTCAACCGTCGCGCTGTTCACTGGTCTGTCGGGTCTGGTCGCCAACGCCCGGAACCTGGATGTCATCGGCAACAACATCGCCAACGTCAACACGACCGCGTTCAAGAGCAGCCGCATGCTGTTCTCGACGCAGTTCTCGCGGACGTTCTCGATGGGCGCGGGGCCGACAGCCAACTTCGGCGGAAGCAACCCCGGGCAGATCGGCCTGGGCGTCACCATCGCCGGCACGCAGCGGGACTTCTCGGGCGGGTCCATCTCCGCCACCGGCGACCAGCGCGACCTGGGCATCGAGGGCGACGGGTTCTTCATCGTCCGGCGCGGCGACGCGACCTTCTACACCCGCGCGGGCGCGTTCCGCCAGAACGAGCAGAACGACCTGGTCACGATCTCCGGCGAGCGCGTGCAGGGCTACGGCGTCGACGCCAACTTCAACATCGTGCAGGGCGCCCCGCGCGACCTGAACATCCCCGTCGGCACGCTCACGCTCGCGCAGGCGACCCGCAACGTCCGGCTGGCGGGAAACCTCAACACCAACGGCGCCGAGGCCTCGCAGGGCGCGCGCTACGAACTGGCGCCCCTCGGGCTGCTCTCGACCGCCACGCCGCCCTCGGCCGGCAACGTCATCGAGACCACCTCGCTCCTGGTCGAGATCGAGGACGCCGCCAACCCCGGCAACCCGCTCTTTGCCGCGGGCCAGTCGGTCCAGTTGCGCGAGGCGCACCGCGGCTCGCGCGTCATCCCGACCGCCGACCTGCCCGTCACGCCCACGACCACCGTGCAGGACCTCCTGGACTTCCTCGAGCAGGCGCTGGGCATCAGCACGGCCGCGGGCACGAACCCCGACGGCTTTGCGCCCGGCGTGTCGCTCGACCCGGTCACGGGCGTCGTGCGCATCGTCGGCAACACGGGCACGGTCAACGACCTTCAGATCGACGCCTCGGACCTGCGCGTGCTCGATTCCAACGGCGCGCAGGTGTCGACGCCGTTCGGTCCGACGCGACAGGCCGCGGCCGACGGCGAGTCGGTCCGCACGAGCCTGGTGGTGTACGACTCGCTCGGCACGCCGGTGACGGTCGAACTGGCCATGGTGCTCGAGAGCAAGACCAACGCGGGCACGACCTGGCGCTACTACGCCGACTCGGGCGACGACACCGACCTGTCGAGCGCGCTGACGACCGGCACGGCGCGGTTCGACACCGCCGGCCGGCTCGACTCGCCCGCCTCGTTCGCCGTCAGCATCGACCGGCAGAACACCGGCGCGCAGACGCCGCTGGTCATCGACGTCGCGCTCTCCTCGTCCTCGGACAACGTCACCGCGCTGGCCGACGTCACCTCGCAGATCGCCGCGACCTTTCAGGACGGCACGCCCCGCGGCACGCTGGCGAGTTTCGGTGTCGGGGCCGACGGCGTGATCGTCGGCGCGTTCACCAACGGCCTGACGCGGCCGCTCGGGCAGGTGGTGCTCGCGACGTTCAGCAACAACGACGGGCTGGTCGAGGTCGGCTCGAACATGTTCACCACCGGCCCCAACAGCGGCACGCCGCAGGTCACCACGCCGCAGACGCTCGGCGCCGGGCGGATCATCGGCGGCGCGCTCGAGTTGTCGAACGTCGACCTGTCGCAGGAGTTCATCAACCTGATCCTGGCCTCAACGGGCTACTCGGCGGCCTCGCGAGTCATCACCACCACCGACCAGTTGATGCAGCAGTTGCTGGTGCTCGGCCGCTGATCCGCCGGTGGGACAAGTCAAGCCCCGTCGCCCGCGCTCCGATAAACCCTGTTCGTCCCCTCGCGCAAACCCGCGCGTGGGACAGGAGGGGGGGCGGGGGGGCGGCTGGAGGTTTGCGCATGGCCGGTCCCGCGCTCGTGCTCGCGTTCGATCCCTTCGCGTGGCTCGCGGGCGTGTCCGACGCCGCGATCGTCGTCGCGTGCGCGGTCGCGGCGTGCCTGGGCGCGTTCCCGGTCGCGCGGTGGCTCGGTCTGGTGGAGTGGCTCTCGCCGCGCCGGTCGAAGCGTCTCGAATCGCTCTCGGCGCTCGCCGACGACGTGGTGCGCACCGCCTGTGCGCCCAAGGGCGAAGCCGGGACCACGGGCGGTGTGTACGCGCCGCTCGTCCACGCGGCGACGCACGCACTGTCGCGCGGGCTCCCGCCGGCGGAAACACGTGCCGCGGCCGAGACCGCCGTGCGTGGGTGGGCCGATCGCCGCGCGCGTGCGCGGGCGTTGGCGCTGCCGCTCTGCCGATTCGGTCCCGCCGTCGCGCTCGGGTCCGCGCTGGCCATGCTGGTGCTCATGGCCGAGTACTGGGCCGACCCCGCCGCGATCAGTTCGGTGGTCGCCGCGTGGATCGGTGGCCTGATGGTCGTGTCGCTCCTGGGCACGACGATCCTGAGCGCGGCCGGAGACCAACTGGAACTGAGCGAAGTGTCGGACGAACTGGCCGCGACGGTGGTGGTCGAAGCCGTCCGCCGGCTTGCCGCGGGCCAACCCGCTCAGGAAGTCCGCTACCGTCTCGAAGCGTTGCTACGGCCGAGAAGCACGGTCGGCGCGGCGTCAGACCTTCGCAAGGCGGCATAAGCGGCGGACTCGGTCGGCGAGCCACCGCTTCCGGGGTTGCCAACCCTCAAACTGGGTAATCCGGGTGCCGATGGGAAGCGTCGGTCCGCTCGTGGAGCGGTCAACGCGCATGTTTTGCCGAGGCACCCATGGCCGACAAACCCAAGGCTCCCGAGACCTCGCCCGAGGCTGAAGCACCCGCCAAGAAGGGCCTTCCGGTCAAGACGTTGGCGATCGTCGCCGTGCTGATGATCGTCGAGGCGGCGGTGGTCGTGTTCGCGCTGGGGCTGCTGGGCCCGCAGGCCTCGCACGCGCAGACGGAGCAGAAGAACGTCGCCCACGACGACTCCGAGGACACGGTGGAGATCGAGGTCGTCTCGGACAAGTTCCAGAACCTGTCGACGGGGCGCGTGTGGGTGTGGGACCTCTCGGTCTATCTGCAGGTCAAGAACAAGAACGCCGAGACGGTCAAGGGCGTGATGGAGCAGCGTTCGGCGGAGATCAAGGAAGGCATCAGCCAGATCATCAGCCGCGCCCAGCACACCCAACTCAAGGAACCGGAGCGGCAGACGCTCATCCGGCAGATCGGCGCGTTCCTCGAGAAACTCCGGGGCATGACCGACAGCGACGGCAGGCCGCTGGTCGAGCGGGTGATGATCCCCAAGTGCCGCGGCTTCCCGTCGGACTTCTGAGCGACACCGTTGGCGGTCCCGGCATGACTTGCGCGGGTGGTGCGCCCGCGGCGATCGATCTTGCGCCAAAAGTGGGCGAACCTGCCGAGGCGGGCCGATCCTCCCGGCCCGGCGCGGACTGTTGCCGATACGCGCCGTGTCCGGACGACGGAGTCTTGTCGAGCGGTCAGGAGGACCGATGGACGCCCAGCAGCCCAAACAACCCGGTGGGGACGCGCCCGGCGCGCCGGACGCGAACCCGGTCGCCAAGGCCGCGGCCGAGGCCGTTGACGCCGCGAGCCAGGCCGCGGGCGAACTCAAGCAGGACGTCGAGGCCGTCGCGACGCCCGCCAAGCCCGACGCGCTCAAGGCGGCGGAGGCGGCCATCGCGCAGGCCCGCGCGGCCAACGCCGCGCCGGTCGAGTTGCCGAACTTCGCGGCCCGCCCAGTCGCGGCCAAGCCCGAGGCGATCGACCTTCTGGCCGACGTGAACCTGCACGTCAAGATCGAACTGGGCCGCACGCGCATGCTCGTCGAGGACGTGCTTCGGCTGAGCGAGGGGTCGGTCGTCGAACTCGACAAACTCGCGGGCGACCCCGTCGACGTGTACGTGAACGACCGGCGCGTCGCACGCGGCGAGGTGCTGGTGCTCAACGACAACTTCTGCGTCCGCATCCACGAGATCCTCACACCCGCCGGGCGCGAGCAGGCGGCGTAGTTCCACGTTTCACGCGCAGGCGGCGGAGCCCGCCTGTTTCGGCACGCCAGGAAGGCACGCACGTGCAGCGCGAGACCCCGTTCCATCACGGCGCATCGTTCCGCGCGTCGGCGGCGGCGGCCGTTTGCGCCGCGCTGCTCGGCACGGCGCACGCCCAGGACTCGCTGGTGCCGGTTCCCGCTGCCGCGGAGCGGGCGGCCGATCACGCCGCCGCGCGACCGGCCGACCTGCGACCGCGCCCGCTGAGCGACGCCGGCGCCCCGCGCGCGCCGGCCCTGTCGCAGCGGAGCGCGCCGGCGGGCGGCGACAACAGCGCGTCCGCACGTTCGCCGATCACGCAGACCCTGTTCTCGCTGGGCATGGTGCTGGGCCTGATCCTCGCCCTCGCGGCGGGCGTCAGGCGACTGGCGAGGTCGCGCGGATCGCTCGGCGCGGCGCTGGGAGCGATGGGCGCCGCGCCCAGCCCGGCAGGGATCCTCGAAGTCCTCGGGCGGTACCCGGTCTCGCGCGGGTCGTCCGTGGTTCTGTTGAAAGTCGACCGGCGCGTGCTGGTGCTGAGCCAGACCTCGCCGGGGCTGCGGTTCCGCGGCGGCGGCGCGGCCCTGCGCACGCTCTCCGAGATCACCGATCCGGAGGAGGTGGCCTCGATCATCGTCAAGGCCAACGAGGCTGAGGGCCGCTCGATCGGCACGCGCTTCCGCGATGCCCTCCGCGCGTTCGAACGCGCGCACGACGGAGTGGTCGAGGCCCCGCGCCCGTCTATGTGGGGCCGGCTGGTCCGGCGCGGGAGCGGCGGCGACAGCGCGGAGTTGCTCGACGCCGGCGCGCTGGCGAGCGACAACCCGGACCCGCTGCGGCTGGCGGACTTTGATCGTGTCACCGGCGGCGACGTCGTCGGGTCGCTGCGTTCGCGGCTGAGCGCGCTGCGCTCGGGGGGTGCGGCGTGAGCGTGCGCGCGATCGTCGTGTCGCTGCTGGTGCTCGCGTGCGCGCCGTGGCCCGCCGCGGCGCAGGAGGTCTACGGGCCGCTGGGCGCGACGGCCGGCGCGGCCGGCGACGCGGACCCCGCCAACCCGCTGAGTCTGCTCGCCAACGCGGCCGAGGCAGCGAATCTCGACGCGAGCGGGCGTGGCGGCGGCGGCAAGGACGGGCTCTCGGCTTCGATCAACATCCTCGTCGTGCTGACGGTGCTGTCGCTCGCGCCGTCGATCATGCTCATGACGACGTGCTTTGTCCGCATCGTCGTTGTGCTCGGCCTGCTCAAGCAGGCGATCGGCACGCAATCGCTCCCGCCGCCGCAGGTGATCGTGGGCCTTGCGCTCTTCATGACGCTGCTGGTCATGGCGCCGACCTTCGACCGCATCCACGCCGAGGCGGTCGGGCCCTACTCGCGCGGCGAGATCCGCGACTACGACGAACTGTGGGCCAGGGCGCGCCAGCCGGTGCGCGACTTCATGTTCGCGCAGATCGACGCGACCGGCAACTGGTCGAGCCTCTACATGGTGCTCAACTACCGCGGCGTGGACACCTCGCGCCCCGATGAACTGACCACCGCCGACGTGGACATGGTCTCGCTCGTGCCGGCCTTCATGCTCAGCGAACTCAAGGCCGCGTTCATGATCGGCTTCAAGATCTACCTGCCCTTCCTCGTCATCGACATGGTGATCGCGGCCCTGCTGATCTCGATGGGCATGATGATGCTCCCGCCCGTGCTCATCAGCCTGCCGTTCAAACTGCTGCTGTTCGTGCTCGTCGACGGCTGGCAACTGGTGGCGGGCTCGCTGATGTCGAGTTTCCGCCGTCCCGACGCCTTGGCCGCCGCGGCGCACGCGGTCGTGGGCGCGGTCACGTAGCCCGCGCCGGCCTGTTGTCGCTCTCGAGTCCTCCCTACCAACCGCCATGGACACGGACTTCCAACTCGTCGACACGGTGCGCACCGCGCTGCTGGTCACCATGAAGATCGCGCTGCCGATCCTCGCCTCGGGCGTGGTGGTGGGGCTGATCATCAGCATCGTGCAGTCGGTCACGAGCATCCAGGAGCAGACGCTCACGTTCGTGCCCAAGATCTTCGTCATGCTCATGGTGGCGGTGCTGCTGATCCCGTGGATCGTGCAGCGGCTGCTGGAGTTCGCCGCGTACATGTTCACCCACTGGTAACCGCCCCGCCGCCCGGCGGCGGCGCCGTCCCCGCTCGCGTTCATCCATGCCTTGGTTCGGATCCATCCTCGATCACGTCGGGCCGTTCCTGATGTGCCTGTTCCGGCTCTCGGGGCTGTTCGTCTTCGCGCCGGTTCTGGGCAGCCCGGCGATCCCGGCGCGTATCCGCGCGCTGGTGTGCGCGGTGTTCGCGCTGGCGCTCTACCCCACGCTCCCCCCGGCGTCGATGAGGCCAGTGGAGTTCGACGGCCTGTCGCTGGCGTGGGCGGTCGCCGGCGAGACGCTCATCGGCGTCACCATCGGCCTGCTGGCCGCGCTGCCGATGTACGCGGTGCAACTCGGCGGGATGCTCGTCGGCCACCAGGTCGGCGTGGGCCTCGCCAACGTCTACAACCCCGCGCTCGACACCGAGGCGGACGTGATCGGCCAGTTCCTGCTCTACATGGCTCTGGCGGTGTTCGTCGCCATCGGCGGGCTGGAGGCGGTGTTCATCGCGCTGGCCTCGACGTTCGCGCACGTCCCGCTCGGCGGGTTCGCCGCCGCCGATGCGCCGCTCGACCTGCTCGTCGGGCTCACGGCCTCGGGCTTCGGCATCGCCCTGCGCATCGCCGCGCCGGTGCTGTGCATCGTCCTGGCCGAGACGCTCGCGGCGGGGTTCATCATGAAGACGATGCCGCAGATGAACGTGCTGAGCATCGGCTTTGCCGTGAAGATCATCGTCGCGATGGTCGCGCTGATCGGCTCGCTGGGCGCGGTGCACGCGCTGGCGGGCGACGAGGTCGCCCGGTCGCTCCGCGCCATGCTGGAGTGGGCGGGCTGGTTCGGGTCTGCCGGCGTGCCCGTCGCGGCGGGGGGAGGCGTCTAGACCATGGCCGAGGAACTGGGCGAGAGAACCGAGCAGCCGACGGCGCGCCGCCGCAGCGAGGCCCGCAACCGCGGGCAGGTCGCCAAGAGCCAGGACCTGGGCTCGGCGATCGACCTGTTCGGCTCGCTGCTGATGCTGCTGTTTCTGGGCGCGCCGCTGGCCGGCTCGCTCGCGGGGATCGTCCGCCACCTGCTCGACGCGCGCACCAGCGGGCACGGCCTGCGGGCGCAGGAGGTCGGCGGGTACGCGTGGTGGGCCGCGGTGCAGGCCGGCGCGGCGGTGCTTCCGCTGTTCCTGGTCGCGGTGCTCTTCTCCGCGCTCTCGCAGTTCGTGCAGGTCGGGTGGCTGCTGACGGCGTACCCGCTCAAGCCCAGACTCGACAAACTCAGCCCGCTCAAGGGCGTCAAGAAGATCTTCAGCAGGCGCAGCGCGGTCAAGACCGGCGTGAACATCGTGAAACTCGTGCTGGTCGCCGGCGCGGCGGCGTTCGTCATCCGCCGGAACTTCCACGAGGCCTCGGGCCTCCCGCTGCTGGAGGTCGCCGGCGCGGCCGCGCTCATCGGCCGGACGCTGCTGGAACTGTGCGCGTGGCTGCTCGTGCTCATGCTGCTGATGGGGCTGCTGGACTACGTCTACCAGCGCTGGCAGCACACGCAGGACATGAGGATGACAAAGCAGGAGGTCAAGGACGAGCACCGGGCGATGGAGGGCGACGTCGATACCAAGGGCCGCCGGCTCCGCATGGCCCGGCAGATGCTCCTGCAGCGCATGCAGCAGACCGTGCCGACGGCCGACGTGATCGTGACCAACCCCACGCACTACTCGGTCGCGCTCAGGTACGACGGCGAGCGGATGCGGGCCCCGCGCGTGGTGGCCAAGGGCGTGGACGAGGTCGCGATCCGCATCCGGCAGATCGCGGCGGTGCACGGCGTGCCGATCGTCGAGAAGCCGCCGCTGGCCCGCGCGCTGTACCACCACGTGGACGTCGGGCGCGAGGTCTCGCCGCAGTTCTACGAGGCGGTCGCGGAAGTGCTGGCGTACGTCTACCGCCTGGCGGGGAGGGCCGCGTAACGCGCCATGGCCGGCACGAAGGTCACATCCCCGGTCGGGCTGCCTCCCGTGCTGCGTCGCGCGCTGGAGATGGTCGCGCGCCACCGCGGGCTGATCGTCCCGCTGGGCTTTGTCTCGCTGATGGTCGTCATCCTCGTGCCGATGCCGGCCTGGCTGATCGACGTGCTGATCTGCTTCAACATCGCCGCGTCGGTGATCGTGCTGCTCACGACCATCTACATGGCCGAGCCGCTGGACTTCAGCGTGTTCCCCTCGCTGCTGCTGGGCATGACGCTGTTCCGGCTGGTGCTCAACGTCGCGACCACGCGGCGCATCCTGATGGCCGACGCCGCGACGCCCGAGGCGGCGATCGGCGTGGCCGGGCACGTCATCTCGGCGTTCGCCAACTTCGTCGCGGGCGACTCGCTGTTTGTCGGCGTGGTGATCTTCCTGATCCTCGTGATCGTGCAGTTCGTGGTCATCACCAAGGGCGCGACGCGCATCTCCGAGGTCGCCGCGCGGTTCACCCTCGACGCCATGCCCGGCAAGCAGATGGCCATCGACGCCGACCTCTCCGCCGGGATCATCAACGAGGCCGAGGCGCGCAAGCGCCGCGAACGCATCGCCCACGAGGCGGACTTCTTCGGCGCGATGGACGGCGCCAGCAAGTTCGTCCGCGGCGACGCCATCGCCGGCATCATCATCACCTGCGTCAACATCGCCGGGGGCTTCGCCATCGGCATGATCGAGCGCGGCTGGCCCGCCGGTCAGACCGCCACCGTGTTCACACTGCTCACCATCGGCGACGGCCTCACGAGCCAGATTCCCTCGTTCGTCGTGGCCATCGCCGCGGCGTTGATCGTCACCCGCTCGGGCTCCAAGCAGCAACTGGGCGAGGAACTGGCCGGGCAGATGGTCAGCCAGCCCATCAGCCTCGCGCTCACGGCGGGGTTCCTCGTGGTGCTCGCGGCCACGCCGCTGCCGACGGCGCCGCTGCTCGGCACCGCGCTGGTGCTCGGCGTCACGGCGTGGTGGATGCACCGATCCTCGAAGCAGAGGGCCGCGCGCGCCGCCGACGAGCAGGCCGCCAAGGCCAAGCCCGTACCCGAGGGGCCGACTCCCGAATCGCTGATGAAGGTGGACGCGCTGGAACTGGAGGTCGGCTACGGGCTGGTCGGTCTGGTCGACGCCAATCAGGGCGGCGACCTGCTCGAACGCATCGCGGCGATCCGCCGGCAACTGGTGGTCGAACTGGGCTTCATACTGCCGCCGGTGCGCATCCGCGACAACATGCAACTGGGCGTGCACGAGTACCGGGTGAAGATCAAGGGCGCGGTCGTGGCGACCGGCCAGACGATCCCCGGCCGCCTGCTGGCGATGGACTCGGGCGTCGCCTCGGGGCCGATCCAGGGCGAGCGGACGCGCGAGCCGGCGTTCGGTCTCGACGCGTGGTGGATCGACCCCGCGCTCAAGTCGCGCGCCGAAACCATGAACTACACCGTGGTCGATCCCACCAGCGTGCTGGCGACGCACCTGACGGAAGTCGTCCGCAACCACGCGGCCGAACTGCTGACGCGCGAGGAGGTGAACAACCTCGTCGCCACGCTCAAGGAGAAGGCGCCCAAACTGGTCGAGGAGGTCGTCCCCGCGATGATCAAGCCGGGCGAACTGCAGCGCGTCATGCAGAACCTGCTGCGAGAGCGCGTGCCCGTCCGCGACCTGGAGACGATCCTCGAGACGCTCTCAGAGTGGGGGGCCAAGACCAAGGACCTGGACGTGCTGACCGAGTACGTCCGCAACGCGCTGCGCCGGACGATCTGCCAGCAGTACGTGGTGCCGGGCACGGGCGGCGACCCGGCGTCGGGCGGCCGGGCGGCGGGCGGTGGGGTTGGGGGCGGGGGGGGCAGGCTGGTGTGCGTCACGCTCGACCCCGCGCTGGAGGACGTGATCAACGCCTACATCGACCGCTCGACGGGCGCAACGACCGTGAACATGCCCGCCCGCGTGGCGACGCAGGTGACCGACGCGATCCTCGGCGCGCTCCAGCAGGTCGTGGCGCAGGGGCACCAGCCGGTGGTGCTGGCCTCGCCGCAGGTCCGCGCGGTGGTGCGGCAACTGCTCGAGCCGCGCCTGCCCAACGCGGCGGTGCTGGGGTACAACGAGATCGTGCCGGGTGTTGAGGTCGAGTCGGTTGCGCTGGTCTCGCCGCCGGCCGGGGTGGGGTTGTCTCTTGCGCCCGCCGCGGCGGCGTAGCGGGTTGATGCGAGCAGTGCCCGAAGTTCTCCACGAACAGCGGGCGACTTGACGATGACGGGTCCGGGTCGGACAATCCCGTCCCGATTCTTTCCCGGCGAGCAGGATGCACGCCGCGTTCGAGCCACGGATGGCGACCATGAACGTTCGGACATTCCGCGCACCGACGATGGCCGAGGCGCTCGCGCTGGTGAAGCGCGAACTCGGCCTTGACGCGGTGATCCTGCACACGCGGTCGGTCCGGGTCGGCGGCATCTTCGGTTGGCGGGCGCGGACGGCGGTCGAGATCACCGCGGCGGACGAGGCGACGGTGCGCCCGCGCCGTTCGCCGGTCGCCGCCCAGCAACCAACACGGAGCCCCGCGGTCGCGTCCGTGCCGCCCGCGGCGGCGGTCGCGGCGTACCGGGGTGCGGCCGCGGCGATGGTGGACGAGATCGCGATGCGCCGGGCAACGCCGGTCGCCGCGGCGGCCGCGCCCGATCCTCAACCGGCACCCCGCGCGGCGCCGCAGGGGTCCGAGCAGGCGTCGGTCATGCAGGTGCGTGCGCGCCGAGAGGCCGACCGCCCTGTTCCGCCGCCCGGCGTGGTCGCGGCCGAATCCTCGGTCTCGCTGTACCGCGAACTGGCGGACATCAAACTGCTCGTGAACCAGGTGCTGCACAGCGCGCCCGCCGCGGCGTGCGTGCCCGGTTCGGCGAACATGCCCGAGGCGCTCTTCCGGCACTACCTCAAGTTGCTGGAGTCGCAGGTCTCGCGCGAACTGGCCGACTCGATCCTCTCGGCGGTGCGGTCGGAACTCAGCGCGGCGCAACTGGCCGACGAGCAGATCGTCCGCGCCGCGGTGCTGCGCCATCTGGGCGGCCTGATCCCCGTCGCCGAGGGCGTCGCCGCGCCGCGCCGCGCGCCCGACGGCCGGCCGCACACCGTCGCGCTGGTCGGGCCGACGGGCGTGGGCAAGACGACGACGGTCGCGAAACTCGCCGCGGCGTACAAACTGCGGCACGGCCGTTCGGTCGGGCTGATCACCAGCGACACGTACCGGATCGCGGCGGTCGAACAGTTGCGTACCTATGCAAGCATCATCGGGCTGCCGCTGCGCGTGGCGATGACGCCGGCGGAGATGGCCGCGGCGGTCGAGTCGTTCGCCGCCTGCGACGTGGTGCTCATCGACACCGCCGGGCGGAGCCAGCACGCCGCCGACCGGCTGGTCGAACTCGAGCAGTTCCTCGCCGCGGCGAGCCCGCACGAGACGCACCTGGTGCTCTCGACGGCATCGGGCGAGGACGTGCTGGTCCGGGCGGCCGAGTCGTTCGCGCGGGTGCGGCCCAACCGTGTGCTGCTGACCAAACTCGACGAGGCGGTGAACTTCGGCGTGGTGGCCAACACCCTGCGGCGGCTCGCTCGCGCCGGCGGCCCCGGCGGTGCGCTGCCGCTGAGTTTCGTGACCACGGGGCAGGAAGTGCCCGACCACATCGAGCCCGGATGCGCCGACCGCCTGGCGCGGATCATCCTCGACAACTCGCTGGGCGACGACGGCCTCGCCAACGTGCAGCCCATCGCCGCGCCGGCCGGAAGGGGGGCCGCATGATCGGCGACCTCCCGCACGCCGCGCCCGTGCGCGAACTCGACGACGAGATCGACTCGCTGCTGGGCGTTTCCGCGGTCGCTGCGAACCCGGCCGACGACCAGGCCACGCGCCTCCGCGCCATGGTGGCGGGCAACGCCGAGCCCGCGTCCTGCGTGAGCAGCCTCGCCGCGGCGGAGGCGGTGCTGCGCTCGGTGCTCGACCGCCGCGACCGCGAGCGCACGCGCGAACAGGCGCGGGCGCGCACGCACCTTGCCCGCGTGGTCACGGTCGCCTCGGGCAAGGGCGGGGTCGGCAAGACCAACATCGCGGTGAACCTCGCCGCGGCGATGGCGGCCCGCGGCCTCCGCGTCATCCTCCTCGACGCCGATCTGGGCACGGCCAACGCCGACGTGCTGTGTGGTCTCTCGCCGACGGCGCGGCTCGACCACGTGGTGACGCCGCTGCCCGTGCACGACGGCGCGGCGATCGGCGTGCGGGACATCTTGGTCGACGCACCGGGCGGTTTCCGCCTCGCGCCCGGCTCGGCGGGCATCGCGCGCATGGCGGACCTCACGCCGCCGGAACAGCGCCGCCTGCTGGAAGTGCTCGGCGAACTCGAACGCGAGGCCGACGTGCTGGTGGTCGATACCGGCGCGGGCGTCGGCCGGTCGGTCACGGCGCTGCTGCAGGCGGCGGACGCCGGGCTGGTCGTGGCAACGCCCGAGCCGACCTCGATGGCCGACGCGTACGCGCTGCTCAAGTGCCTGGTGCTGTCCGAAGATCTGGAGTGGGACCCCGCGAGGTCCGAGTCGCTCCACGTCGTCATCAATCAGAGCGCCGACGAGAGCGAGGCCCACGACGTGCACGCGCGCCTGACGGCGGTGTGCGGCCGGTTTCTTGGCGTTCGGCCAAAACTGCTTGGGTCGATCGCGCAAGATCTGCGGGTCGCACAGGCCGTGCGGGCTCGCTGCCCGGTCGTGCTGCACGCACCCGAGAGCGCAGCGGCACGTCATATGGTGGTGCTGGCGACGCGGCTCATCGATCGGTTGGGCGTCGGTGTCCCGCACGCGGCTCCGAGAACCGCGTCGGGCTTCCGCGCGGCGTTGGCCCGCATTCTGCTGGGACGACGATCGTGAAATCCGGCGCGGCGAACTGAAGTCGTCACCCGCCGCGGCCGATCCTTGATGGACCTCTTCAAGTCCGTGCGCTGTCGCCTTGCCGCTGCGGCCCCCGGCCGCACGATCGGATTCTCCGGAGCGTTGTGTTGACGGGCGGAACCCTCCCCAAGGTTGTTTCGGCGTGCTGCGGCCTGTCGGCGTTCGCCGTGGCCGTGGTGGCGGGCCTTGCCGCGGACAACGCGGGGGATGTGATCCTTCTCCGCGCGCTGGTGGGGATGGTGGCCTGCCAGGTGGTGGGCCTGGTCGTCGGCATGATCATCGAGCGCGTGGTGATCGAATCGGTCGAGTCGTACAAGCAGTCCAAGCCGGTGGGGCCGTCCCAGCCGGCCGAGTTGTCGAGCCCGACGCCGCCGAACACCGGCGCGGCGGCGTCGTGATGTTTTCCACATTGCTATCCACAGCCACGGAGGGCTTGCGTCGGTGTGCGTCTGTGTATACTCCGGCCCGCTTGGCCAAGGACCGGCCGGGCTCGCACGGATGAGACCGTCGTCCCAACGGGTGCGGCGACGGACAATGCGATGAGTGGTCAAGGAGCCGACCATATGGCAAGGACGAGAGCCTCGGGCGCGCACGCGCGATCCTCGCGGTACGCCGCGGAACACGCCGAACCCTCCAACCGGCCCAGCCCCTACGACAGTTGGCCGATGAAGGCCGTCTGGCAGGAGTACCAGCGCACGCGGTCGGTGGAGATCCGCAACTACCTGATGGAGAAGTTCCTCCACCTCGTGCGGTACAACGCCGAGCGCATCTACGTCCGTCTGCCCGACGAGGTGGACATCCAGGACCTCATGTCGGTCGGGCTGTTCGGCCTGAAGGACGCGATCGACGCCTTCGACCTCGACCGCGGCGTGAAGTTCGAGACCTACTGCGCGCAGCGCATCCGCGGCGCGATCCTCGACGAACTGCGTTCGATGGACTGGGTGCCGCGGCTGGTCCGCCACCGCACGTCGAAGTTCGAGAAGGCGCGCCAGCAGTTCGCCAAGGAGAACGGGCGCAACCCGACCGACGAGGAACTCTCCAGCCGGCTCAACCTCGACGGCGAGGAGTTCGAGAAACTCAAGCGCGACTCGGTCGCCGTCGGCACCTACTCGCTGACGCGCAAGTGCTTCCAGTCCGACGGGAGCAAGGACGTCCGCGAGATCGACGTCATCAAGGACGAGACGCAGCGCAACCCGTTCTCCGAGATCCAGCGCAAGGACGTGAGGGACCTGATCACCAAGGGCCTGTCCCGCGCCGAGCGGCTGATCGTCATCCTCTACTACTACGAGGAGATGACGATGAAGGAGATCGGCGCGACGCTCGACCTCTCCGAGTCGCGCGTCAGCCAGATGCACTCGTCGATCCTCGCCCGCCTCAAGGCGCAGATGCAGCACCGGGCCCGCGAACTCGAGCCGGTCGAGTAACACCCGCGGCCTCTCCGAACATGGGTTCTCCTCGCACGGGCCGCGGCGTTGCCGTGGCCCGTGCTTGTTGGTGCGGTTAGCCTTTGCGCGTGTCCGCCGCGCGCCGTGCCGCCATCGCCATCGGCTCGAACCTGGGGGACCGCGCCGCGCACGTCGCCGGCGCGCTGGTCGCGCTCGCGTCGATGCCCGGGACGGCGGTCGAGCGGCGGTCCGAGGCGGTCGTCACCGCGCCCGTGGGCCTTCCCGACGGGCCCGACCCCGGCGGGCCGTACCTCAACGCCGCGGCGGTGATCCGCACCACGCTCGGGCCGCGCGAGTTGCTTGCGCGTCTGCACGCGATCGAGCGCGCCGCGGGCCGGGACCGCGCCGCCGAGCACGGGCGCTGGGGCCCGCGCACGCTCGACCTCGACCTGCTGCTGTACGACGACATGGTGATCGACGAGCCCGGACTGCGCCTCCCGCACCCGCGGATGCACGAGCGTGCCTTTGTGCTCGGGCCGCTGGCCGAGGTCGCGCCGGGCTGGGTCGTGCCGACGCTCGGCCGCACCGTGGCCGAACTGCTCGGCGCGCTGCGCGGGCGAGCGGCGCGGTCCGCCGACCCGCCGCGCTAGACTCAGCCCATGCGGGGTGCCCTTGGCAGAGCGCTCGTGCACGTCGCGGCAGTCGCGCTGCCGTTGGCGGTGCCGTGCGCGGCGGCGCAGCCCGAGCCGCCGATCGCGACACGCGAACGCGAGGCCGCGGTCGACGCCGCGGCGTTCTTCGCCAAGGCCCGTGCCGCCTACGCGGACGGGCCCGTGACCGAGCGCCTTCGCGTCAGTGTCCGTCGCGGCGAGGGGTCCACGCGGCGCAGTCTGCTACTGGTGCGCACCGAGCCCACGGAAGACGGGCGCGCCATCGCGCGCGTGCTCATCAGCGCGGGCCGCCTGTTGATCGACGCTCGCGGCGGGTCTGGCGACCATGCCATCGGCACACTTCGCGTTGCGCTGAGCGCAACCCACGGCCCCGTCTTCGAGCGTTCGATGCCCGGCGCGGGCGTGGCGGAGTTGCTCGAAGCCGCGCTGCCGCCGCTGCCCTTGGCTGTGTTCGACCTTGTCGGACCAGAAGGCGGCGCGCCCGTGTCGCTCACGCCGTACGCACGCAACGTGCGGTGGGCCGACGCCGCGACCGCGCCGCGCGCCGGCGAGTTGAAACTCGAAGGCCAGTGCGCCGACGGCCTTGTGTCCGTGACCATCGACCGCGCCTCCGGGCGTCTGCGGCGGGTGTTGATCACGCATGCTCTCGGTTCGTCCACGGGCACGGTCATCACGATCGAGCACGCGCCCAGCACCGCACGGCTTGCCGATGTCTCGGGCGCCGCCCCCGACGGCCAGCCGCGCCCGCGCGTCGAGACGATGTCGGCGCTGGCCGACGGCGCGGCGGGCCCCGGCGCGGGCACGCCGCTGACGATCGGCGCGGGGAGCGACAGCGCCGGTCTGCTGCACGACCTGACCCGAGGGCCGGACGGCCGCCCGCGGCCCGCGCTGGTTCTGCTGGCGGGGGCTGACGAGCGTGCACGGACCGCCGCGGCGACCGTGCTGGACGCGCTGGCGGGCGAGATCGGCGCTGCGCGCGGGGCCGACGCGATCTCGGTCGGCCTGTGCGCGGCGTGGGACGCCGCGGACAGCGCGCCGCGGTGGGCCGTGTGGGACGCTCGCCCGGGCTCAGAGCCGGTCGTCGCCGGTGCGGCATCGCGCGTGAACGCTGAACTGCGGCGCATCGCGCCCGGCGCCGGCGCGGCGTTTGTCGTGATCGCGCCCGACCGCGAGATCCTCGCCGTCCACCCGCTGGAACACCTTCCCGCCGATCCCGAACAACAGGTCGTCGAACTGCTCATGTCCGTGCTCGACGCGGTCCAGTCGGGCCGGCCCACAGACGAACGCGATCCGAGGTAGCCCGCATGCCCGACGAACCCGCCGCCGCGCCCGAGCAGACACCCGAACCCGGAGCGGAGCCCGCGCGCACCGACCCGCGGCCGCCACTGGCGCGTCCCGCCGCGCAGGGGGCTGCGCCGATCGAACTGGTCGACGACACGTGCCCCAGGTGCGGCGCAACGCTCGCGCACGACGCGGTGCTGTGCGTCAAGTGCGGGTACGACCTCAAGGCCAACGTGGTGCGCGAGCCGGGTGTCGGCGTGGTCGAGGTCGATCCGGCGGGCGAGAAGCCCAAGGCCGCGCCGCGCGCGGGCGAGTTTGTCGTGCCCGGGCGCGGCGGCCCGCAGGTGCTGGCGACCGCGGGTGTGTTCCTGACGCTCGGCGCGCTCACCTTCAGCGGCGTCAACGCGCAGGCGGGCGGAGCGTGGGTCACCGCCGGCACCGTCGCGCTCACGCTCTACAACATCGCCCTGCACACCTGCACCGGCGTCGCGGCGGTCGCCGTCGCCGCCCGGCTGGCCGAGCAGGCGTTCGGCCGCTTCGAACTGGCCGCTGCGCGGATGTTTCTGGCCGTCGCCCTGTTCCACCTGGTGGTGTCGCTGCGGATCCCGATTCACCCCGGATTGGCGGTCGCGCTCAAGTGGGCCGCCGCGATGGGCGTGTACTACCTGGCCTTGTGGCTGCTGTTCAAGAAGGACCGCGCGGGCGCGGCGGTCATCGCGCTGGCGCACTTCGTGCTCTGGGTGCTGCTGCAACTGGGCGCCGAACTGTCGGCGTGGGTCGCCGCGGCGGGCAAGGCCGCGGCCTGACGGGCCGCGCGACCGCGCCTTCAATGGCCCATGCTCACCGACTTCGCCCCCGCGTCCGAGTTTGTCCCCGCCGACCTTGACGCCGCGTCGTGGCCCGCGCTTGCGCCGCTGTACGCCGACCTGCTCTCGCGCGACCTGCACTGCGCCAACTGCCTGCGACGGCTGATCATGGACCGAAGCGAACTCGACGCCGCGGCGGGCGAGGCGGGCTCGGTGCTGTACATCAACATGACCCGTCACACCGACGACGCCGCTGCACAGAAGGCGTACCTCGACCACGTCGAGAACGTGCAGCCCCGGCTCAAGCAGGTGTCGTTCGACCTTGACCGCAAGATCGTCGAGAGCCCGTTCGTCGGCGGGCTCGATCAGGGCCGCTACGGAGTGATGCTGCGCGACCTGAGGGCCGCGGTCGAGCTGTTCCGCCCCGAGAACATCCCGCTGGAGACGGAACTGGCGCGGCTCGACCAGCAGTACTCCGAGATCTGCGGCGCGATGACGGTGCACTTCCGCGGCAGGGAGCGGACGCTTACGCAGATGGCCGTGTTCAACGAGGACCCCGACCGCGCGACACGCGAGGAGGCGTGGCGGCTGGCGGCGCAGCGGCGCTTCGCCGACGCCGCGAGGATCGACGCGATCTTCGACCGGATGGTGACGCTGCGACGGCAGATCGCGCGCAACGCCGGCCTGCCCGATTTCCGGGCCTACGCGTTCAAGGCCCGCCGCCGGTTCGACTACACGCCGGCCGACTGCGACGCCTTCGCCGCGGGGATCGAGCGGCACGTCACGCCGCTGGTGCGCCGGATCATGGCCGGCCGGGCGCGGGCGATGGGCGTCGCGCAGCCGCGACCGTGGGACGGGCAGGCCGACCCGAAGGGCCGGCCCGCGCTGCGGCCGTTCGAGGGCGCGGCGCAACTGGTCGACCGGACGCGCCGGGTGTTTGCGCGCATGGACCCGGACCTGCAGACGATGTTCGACTTTCTGTGCGAGCCGGCGGCGGGCGTTGAGTGCCTCGATCTGGAGTCGCGCAAGGGCAAGGCGCCCGGCGGCTACCAGGCCAGCCGCGAGCGGATGCGCGTGCCGTTCATCTTCATGAACGCGGCGGGCGTGCAGCGCGACGTGGAGACGCTGGTGCACGAGGCCGGGCACGCGTTCCACACGCTGCTGTGCCGCGCCGAGCCGCTGCTGCACTACCGCAACGAACTGCCGCTGGAGTTCGCCGAGGTGGCGTCGATGAGCATGGAACTGCTCGCGCACCCGTACTTCGAGGAGTACTACGACGCGGCCGACGCCGCGCGGGCCCGCCGGGCGCACCTGGAGCAGATGCTGGTGGGCCTGGCGACGATCGCGGTGGTGGACCAGTTCCAGCACTGGCTGTACACGACGGAGAACGACGCGCCCGCTCGCCACGCCAAATGGGCCGAACTGCAGCGACGCTACGGGCCCGGGTTCGACTGGACCGGGCTGGAGGACCTGCTGGGCGCATCCTGGCACCGCGTGCTGCACCTGTTCGGCGCGCCGTTCTACTACATCGAGTACGGCATCGCGCAACTCGGCGCGCTGCAGGTGTGGCTGAACGCGCGGCGGGACCGCGCCGCGGCGATCGGGCGGTACAAGAGCGCGCTGGCGCTCGGCGGGTCGCGGACACTGCCCGAACTCTTCGCCGCGGCCGGGCTGGCGTTCGACTTCTCGCCCGAGAACATCGGCCGCCTGACCGCGGCGGTCGAGGCCGAACTGGCGAATCTGCCATCATAAGAATGTCGCGGAGTGTCAGAGCATGCTTCGATGTTCACTCATTGTTATGTTGTGGCTCCCGGCCGCGTGCGTCGCGCTCGGCGGGTGCGTCACGACCGACGCCGAAGGGCCGATGGCCGAGCGCCGGGCCGTCGTGCGCGTGCCGTTCGCGGCCGACCGCGCCGTCACCGTCGAGGGCGACAACGGCGACATCGCCGTCCGGCGCGGCGAGACGGGCGAGGCGGTGATCAGCGCCGACATCCGCGCCCGCACGGCGCGGCGGGGCGAATCGGTGCGCATCGTGACGCAGACAAGCCCCGGGGGCGACCTGAGCATCCGCGTGCAGTGGCCGGTCGGCTGGCGCGAGGCGGGCGAGGCCGCGTCGCTGTCGATCGAACTGCCCGGCTGTTCGGGGCTGACTGTGCACACCGGCAACGGGAGCATCGCGGTCGAGGGCCTGTCGGGCCGGGCGCTGATCGATTCGGGCAACGGCGACGTGACCGTGCGCGGCCACGAGGGCGACGCGGAGGTCAGCACGCGCAACGGTTCGGTCGACGTCGCGGACCACCGCGGCGAGTGCCGCGTGCGGACCAGCAACGGTCCGGTCGACCTGCGCGGAGTCAGCGGACGCGTGCAGGTGGTGACGGCCAACGGGCCGATCGAGGTCTCGCTCAGCGACGACAACGCGGGCCCGGTTGACATCCGTACCACCAACGGCTCGGTGCAACTGGAGGTCGGGCCGGGCTTCCGGGGCGAGACTCGGGCCGAGTCGTTCAACGGTCGTGTGCGTGTGCGCGTGTCGAGCGGGCACGTCGAGATCGACGAGCAGCGCGAGTGGGCGGTCTGGCGGCGCGAGGGGATCGAGCCGAGGTCGCGCGTACGAACCACCAACGGCCGGATCGAGATTCGGGAGCGCGCCGGGCCCACGGACTGATTCGGCACGGCTGGGGCGCGGCCCGCGATCCTGACCAGACCTGCGGCCGAACACGGCAGCATACTGAACGAATCCGGTGCCGACCGCGCATCGAACGCCCCTGTAAAGGAGCCGACGATGTCCGCGATCAACGTTGCAGCGAACCCTTGGTTGACGGGCGCCGGTGTTTGTCTGTTTGTCGCAACGGTCGCGGTGGTCGCGGGCTGCCGCGGACGCGGCGTTGAGGCGGTGACCGCCGAGTCGCCGGGCGCGGTGGTGCACGACGTCAACGCGGCCGGTGAGGACGGCCGGTGGCAGGTCCTCCGCGTGGGCGGCGACATGAACGCGGCGGTTGTGCAACGGGGCGACAACTTCTACTTCGGTCGGTGCGCGATCACGACCCCGCTGCCCGAGGGCTACCCACCGCCGACGCCGCCGGGCGCGATCGACCGGAAGCGGTACCCCTCCATCCGCCGGGCCGAGGTGGACGGCGGCTCGAACCCCGACCTTGGCATGAACTTCGCCTTCTGGCCGCTCTTCCGGCACATCAAGGACCGCGGGATCGCGATGACCTCGCCGGTCGAGATGGACTACCGCGGCGGCGGCGAGGGGCGTGCCGGCAGCGAGTGGACCATGTCGTTCGTCTACCGCACCGCGGACCTTGGCCCGACGGGCGAGGCGGGGAGGGTGCGCGTCGTGGACACCGAACCCATGACCGTGCTGGCGCTGGGTGCACAGGGTTCCTATGCCCGGCGCCGTGTGCAGGACGGCGTCGAAACACTCCGCCGCTGGCTCGACGAGCACCCCGAGTGGCGCGCCGCGGGCGAGCCGCGGGCGCTGTACTACAACGGCCCTGAGATGCCCGGCAGCCGCAAGTGGTACGAAGTGCAGATCCCCGTGCGGCAGGTCTCGGCCGAGTCGCGGTGATCGATTGCGACGCGACGGGCGCGGCGGTATCGTGCCGCGGAGATGGCCTTCAACATCCACCCCGGCGAGTCGCACACCATCCGAAGGCAGTTCTTCAGGCCGCTGGGCGGGGCGTTCCACGTCTACGACCCCGCCGGGCGGCCGATCGGCTACTGCAGGCAGAAGGCCTTCAAACTCAAGGAAGACCTCCGCATCTGCACCGATGAGTCGTGCGCGCTGGAGTTGATGGTCATCCGCGCCCGGAACATCATCGACTTTGGCGCGACCTACGACCGGACGCTGCCGACCGGCGAGGCGCTCGGGTCGCTGCGACGCAAGGGGCTGACGTCCTCGTTTCTGCGCGACCAGTGGCTGATCTTCGGGCGCGACGGCCGGCAGATCGGCCACATCACCGAAGACAGCGGCACCAAGGCGTTCCTGCGGCGCTCCATCGACCTCATGAACATGCTGCTGCCGCAGACGTTCCACCTCGTGCGCGAGGACGGCACGATGGTCGCCGCGTACCGCACGCACTTCAACCTGCTGGTCTACCGCATGAGCGTGTCGGTGTTCGTGGACGATCCGGAGATCGACGATCTGGTGATCCTCGCGGCGGGGTGCCTGCTCGCGGCGATCGAAGGGCGGCAGGGGTGAGGCCGGGCCGCGCCGCGGCCGGGTGATAGACTCCGTCCATGGGGACAAGGATCGGCGTCGCCGTCGCGTTCGTGTTCGTGCTGGTGTTGCCGCTGCTGGTGCGCGCGTTCTCCGGCGCGGGCGACCACGGCGCCGGCGTCCGGCGAGCCGACGGCGCAGCCCGTACGCTCGTCGTCGTCACGCCGCACGTCGAGCAGATCCGGCTGGAGTTTGAGGGGGCGTTCGACCGCTGGCACCGCGCACGCTTCGGCGAGGGCGTTCGGATCGACTGGCGCGTGCCGGGCGGCACAAGCGAGATCGTCAAGCAACTCGAGGCCCAGGCCGTCGCCGCGGCAAGGCAGGGGGGCCTGGGCGAGGACGGCCTGTTCGCCCCGGGCATGTCCGGGGCCGACGTGTTCTTCGGCGGCGGATCGTTCGAGCACGGCAAGGTCGCTTCGGAGCGGCGCATCGCCGTTGTGCGCGACGGGCAGGCGCGCGAGGCGGTGTACCGCCTCGCCCGGCCGGCGGGTTTCTCGCAGGCGCAACTCGACGAGTGGTTCGGCCCGAACAGGATCGGCGTGCAGTTGCTCTACGAGCCGGGCCAGCACTGGCTGGGCACCGCGCTGTCGGGGTTCGGCATCGTCTACAACCGCGACACCCTGCGGCAACTGGGCCTGCCCGAGCCGCGCGGGTTCCGCGACCTGTGCGACCCGCGGTACTTCAACATGCTCGCGCTGGCCGATGGCCGGCTCTCCGGCTCGGTCACGACGACGTACGAGTCGATCCTGAACAAGGAGGCGTGGGACGGGTGGCGCACGCTGCGCGAACTCTGCGGCAACGCGCGCTACTTCGCCTCGGCCAGCACGCGCCCGCCGGTCGATGTCAGTCAGGGCGAGGCGGCGGCGGGGCTGGCGATCGATTTCTACGGGCGCGGGCAGTCGCAGTTCGTGCTGCGGCCGGGGCAGAGCGCCGACGACAGCCGCGTGGGGTACGTCGACCCCGAGGGCGCGGTGTACATCGACGCGGACCCGGTGACGATCCTCAACGGGTGCAACGACTTCGAGTTGGCGCGCCGGTTCGTCGAGTTCTGCCTGACAATCGAGGCCCAGTCGCTCTGGCAGTTCCGCTCGCACCAGTCGCTCGGCGGCGCGCCCGCCGACGGGCTGGGCCCGCGCGTCTACGAACTCCGCCGCATGCCCGTGCGGCGGGTGATGTACGAGCGGTACCTCGACCGCATGGTGGACAAGTCCAACCCTTTCGAGGCGGCCAGCGACGTGCCCGCCCGCGGCTGGCGCGACGCGATCGCGCCGATGATGGCCGCGTTCGGCATCGACACCGCGCACGACTGCCGCGCCGCGTGGCGCGCGCTCAACCGGGCCCGTGCCGCCGCCGCGGCCGGTCGCCTGTCGCCGGGTGTGCTGGCGGAGATGGAGGCCGCGTTCTACGCCATGCCCGCCCACCGCATGCGGGACGGCTCGATGCTGGAGTTCAATGAAGCGAACTACAAGGCGATCAGCGCCGACGTCGGCCGCTGGCGAGACCCCGATCGGGCGCGGCGGGCGCAGATCGAGTACACGACCTTCTTCCGCGACCGCTACCGCGAAGTGCTGCGCCTGTGGGCCGCGTCGGCGAAGTGATCACGCGGGCTCCCGACGCGGTTTTCGGCACGTGGGTTGCACAAGGCGACCTGCAGGGGCGTAGAAGCCTTGGGCCGCTGCCAAGGTGGCAGGGTGCCCGGGAAGGGGTGCAGCATGAGCGACAATCGCAACGAGCGTCACTGGTTCATCGCGGCGTGGCCGGGCATGGGCAACGTGGCCGTCATCGCGGGCGGCTACCTCGTTCGCAAACTGGGGCTCAAGCCCGTCGCCGTGATCGACGGGGCGGGGCGGTTCGAGATCGGCGCGGTGATGGTCCGCGGTGGTCGCATCACGGTGCCCGAGCCCGCGCGGACGGTGATCTACTCTGGTCGCGCCGGTGAGAGCGGCCCCGTTGTCACGGTGCTGCTCGCCGAGGCGCAGCCCGACAGCGGCGCAATGGCGTTCGCGCGCGACCTGATCGACCGCGCCCGCCAGATGGGCGCGGACCACGTGGTGACGTTCGCCTCCGTCGCCACGCAGGTCGAGCCCAGCGCGGCCCCGCGCGTGCTGGGCGCGGCGACGACCGACGAACTGGCCGACGAACTCGCCGCGGCGCACATCGACCCGCTCGGCGAGGGCGAGATCGGCGGTATGAACGGCCTGACGGTTGGCGCCGCATCGCTCGCCGGGCTTCCGGGCGTCAGCCTGCTGGGCGAGATCCCGTACTACGCGGCGCAGATCGCCAACCCCGCCGCGGCGGCCTCGGTGCTGGAGGCGTTCGCGCGCCTGAGCGGCGTCGAGGTCGACCGCGCCGAACTGCTGCGGCACGGCGAGCGCATGAACCGGCTGCTCACGCACCTGCGCGAGAGGATGGAGAGCGGCTCGACGGAGCCGATCACGCTCGAGGACCTCGAAACCGACGAGGAGGGCGAAGAGCCGGCGGAGACGCCGCCCGCAACGGCCAGGCGCGAGTCCGGGCTCGACCTGCCGACGCGTCGCAAACTCGAGGAACTGTTCGACGCGGCCCGCAAGGACCAGTCCCGCGCGGTCGAACTCAAGCAGGAACTCGACCGGCTCGGGGTCTTCAAGCAGTACGAAGACCGGTTCCTCGACCTGTTCAGGCGCGCGGGCTGAGGCCGCGCGAGTTCATCGAGGTCAGTGGCGCGGGCGCGCCTCGACGGGCGGGCAGTGGTGATCGACAAACACCGCCGCGGCGTCGCGAGCATCGGTCGCGGCGCGATCGTCGAGATCGACGTGTCGGGCGGTGACCGCGCCTGCGACCAGCAGCATGAGGCGCTTGGTGAGCGTGTCGGGGTCGTCGGCCCCGGCGCGCTCGCACAGCCCGCGGAGTTCGCGCGCAAACGCGTGCCCGTGCCGCGACGGACAACAACATGCAAGGCGGCAAGGATCAATCGACACGGACAGGACGGCGAGGCTGATGAAACTCGCGGGCGGGGCGGGGTTCGCGTTCTTCTTCATCAAGGGGCTGGTGTGGCTGGCGGTCTTCGCCGCCGCGGCGGTGGGGGTGGTCGTCCGGTGATACGCTGTGGGCCATGCCCAAGCGCCCCTCGCCGACGCTCTCGAAGATCGTGGCCACCATCGGTCCGGCCTCGGATTCGCCGGAGATGGTGGAGAAACTCATCCACGCCGGCGTCGGCGTGTTCCGCGTGAACTTCTCGCACGGGTCGTTCGAGGACCACGCGCGGCGCGTCGCGACCATCCGCGAGGTCGCACGCCGGCTGGAGCAGCCCGTGGGCATCCTCGGCGACCTGCAGGGGCCGAAGATCCGCGTCGGGAAGATCGAGGGCGACGGCGTCGAGTTGCGTACCGGGCGCGACGTGCTGCTGGCGCCCTCGGGCGCGGCGTACGCCGCCGCGGCGGCGAGCCCGCCGCGCGACGCGGACCTGCTCCCCAGCGACTACCCGCTGGCGCGGGACGTGGAACCCGGTCACCGCGTGCTGATCAACGACGGCCTGGTGCGGCTGATCGCGGTCGAGCGCGAGGCCGGCGACCCGCGCGACGCGCTGCGCTGCCGCGTGCTGGTGGGCGGGCTGGTGACAAGCCGAAAGGGCATCAACCTGCCCGACAGCGACGTGCGCGACGAGGCGATCACCGAGCAGGACTGGGCGTGCGTCGAGTGGGCGGTGGCGCACGGGCTGGACTTTGTCGCGCTGTCGTTTGTCCGTCGCGCCGAGGAGGTGCGCAAACTCAAGGCCGCGCTGGCGAACATGTGCCCGGTCGATCACGCGCTGGACCGGCGCGGGTTCGGCGCGGCGATCCCCGTGGTCGCCAAGATCGAGAAGCCGCAGGCGTTCGACGATCTGGACGCGATTGTCGAAGCGGCCGACGCGATCATGGTCGCGCGCGGCGACCTCGGCGTCGAGATGGACATCGCCGAAGTGCCGGTCATGCAGAAGCGCCTGCTCGAGAAGTGCGACGAGTGGGGCAAGCCGTGCATCGTCGCGACGCAGATGCTCGAGTCGATGGTGACCGCCGCAACGCCCACCCGCGCCGAGGCGACCGACGTCGCCAACGCCATCCTCGACGGCGCCGACGCGGTGATGCTCAGCGCCGAGACGGCGACGGGTCGGCATCCCGCGCTGGTGGTCGAGACCATGCGCCGTATCGTCGCCGCGGCCGAGGCGCGCATGGCCGAGCGGTGCGTCGCGCCCAGCCCCAGCGCCCGCCTGCGCGAGTCGCGCTACCGCACCGCCGCGCTGGCCCACGGCGCGTGGCACGTGGCGACCGACCTCGGCGCCCGGCTGGTGGTGTGCTGGTCGCAGCGCGGCGGCACGGCGCGCTACCTCTCGCAGACCGGCCTGCCCATCCCGGTCGTCGCCTATTCCTCCGACGAGCGCGAGGTGCGGCGCATGTCGCTGCTCCGCGGCGTCACGCCCCGCCTGATGGAACTGCCCGCCCGGCGCCCGCCGACGTTCGCGTGGTTCAACCTCGAAGTGGACATGGACCTGCTCGAACTCGGCTGGGTCGAGAAGAACGACCCGATCGTGCTCGTGGCGGGCGCGCCGCTCGGCGAGCAGGGCGCGACCAACACGCTGGCCGCGCACCGCGTGGGCGACCCGCGCTCGGGGTTCATGGGTCTGGCCGGCCTGGACGCCTGATTGGTGACCCCTTCTCTCAACCCCCGACGCTCAGGATCCATCGAAAGTCCGGGCGAGAGGGGGGCGGGGGGAGCGTGGCAGAGGTTCTCGGACCTTCGAGAGTTCGAAATCCATCGTGTTTCGCCGCCGCGAACCGCTCCGTCGGTTAGTGTTGAGCATGAACTCCGTAACGCTCCGTGGCCGTTTCGCGGCTGTTGTGCTCGCCGCGAGCGTGGTTGGTCCCGCGTGGTCGCAGGACGCTGTGCCCGTTCCCGCGCCGAGCCCGGCGGTCGTCCGTCGGCTGGCCGTCGGCGACGATGCGCCGCCGCTGGTCGGCCTGTCGTGGCTCAAGGGCGAGCCGGTGCGCCGTATGGAGAACGGGCGCGTGTACGTCGTCGAGTTCTGGGCGACGTGGTGCGGCCCGTGCCGCGCGGCGATCCCGCACCTGACCAGCCTGCAGCAGGATTTCAAGGACAAGGTGACGATCATCGGCGTCAGCGCGTGGGAGCGAGCCGGAGATCCGGGCGAGCGCGTCGCCATCGCCAGGCGTTTCGTCGACGAGCAGGGGGAGGCGATGAACTACCGCGTCGCTTCCGACGCCGACGGCGAGATGGTCCGCGCGTGGATGGAGCCGGCCGGGCGGAGGTCGATCCCCACGTCGTTCGTGGTCGATGCGCACGGGCGCATCGCGTGGATCGGCAACCCCGGACGCGGGCTGGACGACGTGCTGGAGAAGGTGCTCTCGGGCGATTTCGATGCCCGCGCGCACGCCGCGGCGGAAGCCGAGGCCGCGAAGATCAAGGCCAAGAAGGACGAGTTGTTCGCGCGCGCGGGCCTGCTGGAGAACGGCGGGAAGGAGGCCGAGGCGATCAAACTGCTCGACGAGCTGCTGCAGATCGAGGCCGATCCGTCGGCCCGGGGCATCATCCAGCGGAACCGCTTCCGCATGATGATGAAGGCCGACGCCGAGCGCGGCCGCGCGTTGGGCGACGAACTGCTGGCCGGTGAGCTGCGCGACAACGCCTACGTGCTGTACGCGATGGCCGAGACGGTCCTCCGGAACGAGTCCGCGTCCGAGGCCGACTGCGCGCTGGCGCTGCGGCTGGCGAGGCGCGCGCACGAGATCGGCGACCCCGCGGGGCGCGTGGTGACGCTCGACACGCTGGCGTTCGCGCTGTTCCGCACGGGCGACGTCGAAGGCGCGATCGGCCGCGCCCGGGAGGCGCTGGCCGCCCTCGCCGAGCAGAGCGGTCCGACCGACCGGGCGACGCGCGACCGCATCGCCGAGCGCCTCGAACGCTACCGCAAGTCCAAGGGTTGAACGTGCCCGCGCGGGGCCGCGCCGGCGCGGCTAATCTGCGCCAATGTCCGCACTGGTTCACACGCACGCGGCGATCCTCTCCATCGGCGACGAACTGGTCCGGGGCCAGACGCTCGACACCAACTCGCGCCTGATCTCGGCACGCCTGATGGACCTTGGCATCGAGACCATCGAGCACGCGACGGTCGGCGACGATCTCGACGCGCTCGTCGGCGCGATCAGGCGGTTGTCGAGCCGCGCGCCGCTGGTTGTCGCCACCGGCGGGCTTGGCCCGACGGACGACGACCTGACGCGCGACGCGCTGGCCGCGGTGCTCGGCGATCAACTCGTCGAGGACTCCGACGCGCTGGCGCAACTGACCGAGCGTCTGCGTTCGCGCGGGCGCGACGTCTCCGCCGCGCAGCGCATGCAGGCGCTGCGCCCCGCGACGGCGCGGTGCCTGCGCAACGACTTCGGCACCGCGCCGGGGCTGGCCGCACGCGTCCGCGTCGATGGCGGCCAGGCCGACGTCTTCTGCCTGCCCGGTCCGCCGGGCGAACTTGTGCCGATGTGGGAGCGCTCGGTCGTTCCGCTGCTGCGGCCCCAGCCGGGCCTGACCATCCGCACGCGGTTCATCAAACTCATCGGCATCCCCGAGGCCGAGGCCGCGGCACGCGTGCCGGGCATCATGGCCCGCGACGCCAACCCGCAGGTCGGCATCACCGCCAGCGGCGGCATTCTCACGTGGCGCATCCGCTACCGCGGCACACTTGCGCCCGACGCGGCGGAGGCGGAGGTCGAGCGCGTGGCCCGGCGGATCACCGACGCGATGGGCGAGCACGTGTTCGCGCATGGCGAGGTCTCCCTCGCCGCGGCGGTGCTCGACACGCTCAAGGCGCGCGGGCAGATGCTCGCAACGGTTGAGTCGTGCACGGGCGGGCTGCTCGGCGCGCAGATCACCGCGGTGCCCGGATCGTCCGCGGCGTTCGCCGGCGGGTTCGTCACCTACACCAACGCGCTCAAGCAGTCGCAGGTGGGTGTTCGAGAACAGACGCTCGCCGCGCACGGCGCGGTGAGCGCGGCGTGCGCCCGCGAGATGGCCGCGGGCGGGCTGGAGCGCTCAGGCGCAGACTGGTGTGTTTCGATCACCGGCATCGCGGGGCCCGACGGCGGATCGGCCGAGAAGCCCGTCGGCACCGTGCACGTCGGCCTCGCCCGACGCGCGGGCGACGGCGGACCCGTCGAAGCGCGCCGGTTCCTCATCCCCGGCCGCCGCGATGATGTCCGCGAGCGGGCGGCGATGTCGGCGCTGGCGATGCTGTGGTTCGCGCTCCGCGGCGGAGACCCGCCGGCGCGCCTGCTCTGGGAACAGTGACGTCCCTGCGCATGGGCCGCACGCCCCCCCGTACACTATCCCTCCGGGAGACATCGGGGGGGGGGGAACGGAGCGACCCATGAAGCTCGTTGGACTGTCGGTTCTGGCGGCGGCGGTGTGCGCGGCGTCGAGCGCGGCGGATGTCCGCGTGCCCGCGATCTTCGGCAACAACATGGTCCTGCAGCAGCAGACCGACACCGTGATCTGGGGCTGGGCGCGGCCCGGCGAGCGCGTGCGGATCAAGAGCTCGTGGTCCGACGCCGCCGTCGAAACCGTGACCGATGAGAAGGGAAACTTCCGCGCCAAGGTGCCGACCGGCGCCGCGGGCGGGCCGCACACGCTGAGCATCGCCGGCGACAACACGCTGACCTTCGAGAACGTTCTGCTCGGCGAGGTCTGGCTGTGCGGCGGGCAGTCGAACATGGAATGGCCGCTCGCGGCGACCGAGAACGCCGAAGCGGCCGTCGCCGCGGCGAAGCACCCGTCCGTCCGCATGTTCACGGTCGAGAACACCATCTCGGCGCACCCGCGGCTCGATGTCAACGGCACGTGGGCCGAGTGCACGCCGGAGGTCGCACGGAACTTCAGCGCGGTCGCGTACTACTTCGCGCTCGCGCTGCGCGAGAAACTCGGCGACGTGCCGGTCGGATTGATCGCGGCCGACTGGGGCGGCACGCCGGCCGAGTCGTGGGTGAGCGCCGACGCCCTGCGCGCCTTCGGCGAGTTCAACGATTCGCTCGACTTTCTCGCGGCGGTCGGGGCCGACCCCGGCGCACGCGAGCAGGCCGTCCGCCAGCGCCGCGGCGCGTGGTGGACGAACCTCGACCGCGTGAGCCGCGCGCCGGCGCAGTGGAACGCGCCCGGCTTCGACGACGCCGACTGGTCGCTCGCCGTGCTGCCGAGCACGTGGGGCGAACGCGGCGACGGTCTGGGTGAGTTCGACGGCGTGGTCTACTACCGGCGCGCGGTGGACGTGCCGGCGGAACTCGCCGCGGGCGCGGCGACGCTGGAACTCGGGCCGATCGACGACTACGACGACGCGTGGGTCAACGGCGTGCACGTCGGATCGACGCACGCCGACAACCAGTGGAACGTGCCGCGGCGGTACACCGTGCCCGCGGGCACGCTCAAGCCGGGGCGGAACGTGATCGCGGTGCGCATGCTCGACACGGCGGGCCCCGGGGGCGTCAACGGTCAGGCCGATCAGATGGTCCTGCGCAGCGCGTCCGAGGGCGGGCCGCGCGTGCCGCTGGCGGGCGAGTGGCGGATGTTCAAGGGCGCGGCGGCGTCGGCGCTCCCGCCGCGTCCGGCCGATGTGGGCATCACGCCGCACACGCCGAGCGTGCTGTTCAACGGGATGATCGCGCCGATCGCGGGCTACCCGATCCGCGGGGCGATCTGGTACCAGGGCGAGAACAACATCGGGCGGGCCGAGCAGTACAGCCGCCTGTTCCCGACGTTGATCCTCGACTGGCGCGCCCGGTGGAAGAACGCGGGCGCGTCGACGGCCTTCCCCTTCTACTTCGTGCAGATCGCGCCGTTCAACTACGGCGGCGCGCCGGGCCGGGCCGCGGCCCTGCGCGACGCGCAGCGCACGGCCATGAGCACGCCCGACACCGGCATGGTCGTGACGCTCGACGTCGGTGACCCGGCGGACATCCACCCGCGCAACAAGAAGACCGTCGGCGAACGCCTCGCCCTGTGGGCGCTGGCCGGGACCTACGGCAAGAACGTCACGCCCAGCGGCCCGCTCTTCCGCACGGTGCGCAAGGAGGGCGACAGGCTCCGCGTGGAGTTCGACCATGTGGACGGCGGCCTCGTCGCCCGCGGCGAACTCAAGGGCTTCTGGATCGCCGCGGAGGATCAGAAGTTCTTCCGGGCGCGCGCCGAGATCGACGGCGACACGGTGGTGCTGAGCCACCCGCGCGTGCCGCGCCCCGTGGCGGCGCGCTACGCGTGGGAAGACGCGCCGACGCCGACGCTGTTCAACGCGGCCGGCCTGCCCGCGTCGAGTTTCCGCAGCGAGTTCTGGGACGAGTCGCTCCCTCCGCCGAGCAACGACGAGGACATGCAGGGCTACCGCACGCGCGAGGAGGGCTTCGTCGACCTGTTCAACGGGCGCGACCTGTCGGGGTGGGTCAACGTCAACTGCGCGCCGAGCACATGGACCATCGGCAGCGACGATCTGGGCGAGCCGGTGATCGCCTGTTCCGGCTTCCCCACCGGCGTGCTGCGCACCGAGCGCATGTACGAGAACTTCGTGCTCGAACTGGAGTACCGGCACCTCAAGGCGGGCGGCAACGCGGGGCTGTTTGTCTGGAGCGACGCGCTCACCGCGCGCGGCCAGCCGTTCACGCGGAGCGTCGAGGTGCAGGTGATGGACGGCCTCGAGGGTGAGTGGTACACCAGCGACGGCGACATCTTCCCGATCCACGGCGCGCAGATGACGCCCGAGAACGGCCGCGGCGGCGACCGGGCCTTCCCCACCGAGAAGCGCGCCAACCGCGCGCCGCTGTGGAACCACTACCGCGTGACGTGCAACAACGGCGAGATCAGCCTCGCGGTCAACGGCAAGGTGGTGACGCGCGGGCGCGACGTCTCGCCGCGGAAGGGCTACATCTGCCTCGAATCCGAGGGCTCGCCGGTCCAGTTCCGCAGGATCCGCATCAGGGAACTGCCGCCGTCGGGTTCGCTTGCGCCCGCACACGTCGCGCGGGAGGACGAGGGCTTCGTGTCGCTCTACAACGGCGTGGACCTCTCGGGCTGGAAGGCCGGGCCCGAGCACCAGGGGCACTGGACGGCACGTGACTGGACGCTGAACTTCGACGGGCGCGGCGAGGCGGACCTGTGGAGCGAGAAGTCGTTCCGCGACTTCGTGCTCATCTGCGACTGGCGGTGGAGCGGCGAAGCGAAGGACGCCGACCTGCCCGTCGTGCTTCCCAGCGGCGACTACGCGCGCGACGAGAACGGAAAACAGAAAACACAGCGGGTGAAGGAAGCCGGCGACAGCGGCATCTATCTCCGCGGCAGCAGCAAGAGCCAGGTGAACATGTGGTGCTGGCCCATCGGTTCGGGCGAGGTGTACGGCTACCGCACCGACCCGAAGATGCCGCCCGAGGTCCGCGCGGGCGTGACGCCGCGCGAGGCGGCCGACGCTCCCATCGGCCGGTGGAACCGGTTCGAGATCACGATGAAGGGCGACCGCCTGACGGTCGTGCTCAACGGCAGGACGGTGATCGAGAACGCGCACCTGCCGGGCGTGGCGCGCGAGGGCCCGATCGCGCTGCAGGCCCACGGCAGCCCCGTGCAGTTCGCCAACATCTACATCCGGGAGTTGGAGTGATGGGACTCGTGGGCCGCATCGGTCCCATCGTGCTCATGGCGGTCACGCTCGTGTTCGCCGCGCAGGCGCTGGCCAAGCCGCCCGACGAGCGCATGGCGTGGTGGCGCGAGGCCCGCTTCGGCATGTTCATCCACTGGGGCCTGTACGCCGTGCCGGGCGGGGAGTGGGGGGGCAGGACGCACTACGGCGAGTGGCTCCGCTCCAGCGCGCAGATCCCGCTGGCCGAGTACACGCCGCTGCTGGAGAAGTTCAACCCCGTCGAGTTCGACGCCGACGCCATCGTGCGTCTGGCCAGGGACGCGGGCATGGGGTACGTCGTCATCACCACCAAGCACCACGACGGCTTCTGCCTGTTCGATTCGGCGCACACCGAGTTCGACGTGATGAGCACGCCGTTCAGGCGCGATGTCATGCGCGAGATGGCCGACGCGTGCCGGCGGCACGGCCTGCGCATCGGCTGGTACTACTCGATCATGGACTGGCACCACCCCGACTACCTGCCGCGCCGTGAGTGGGAGACAGACCGTCCGACAGACGACGCGGATTTCGAGCGCTACGTCGCGTACATGAAGGCGCAACTCCGCGAACTGCTGACCAACTACGGCGACATCGGCGTGCTCTGGTTCGACGGGCAGTGGGAGGGCAACTGGAACGACCAGCGCGGGCGCGACCTGGAGGCCTACGTCCGCTCGCTTGCGCCAAACATCATCATCAACAGCCGCGTCGGCCGCGCCGGCGGCGACCACGGGCTCGACACCGAGTCGGGCATGCTCGGCGACTACGCCACGCCCGAGCAGTTCATCCCGAGCAGCGACCCCGGCTTGGACTGGGAAACCTGCATGACGATGAACGACCACTGGGGCTACAACCGGGCGGACAGGAACTTCAAGAGCGCGACGACGCTCATCCGCAACCTCGTGGAAATCGCCAGCAAGGGCGGCAACTTCCTGCTCAACATCGGGCCCACCGGCACGGGCGCGGTGCCTCCCGAATCGGTCGACCGTCTGCGCCAGATCTCGCAGTGGGCCGGTGCGAACGATGTCGCGGTCATCGGCACTCGCGCCAGTCCGTTCCCCGCGGGGCATCTGCCGTGGGGACGCTGCACCACGCGGCCGGACCTCGATGCGCCGGACCGGACGATCCTGTACCTGCACGTGTTCGAATGGCCCGCCGATGGCGTGCTCCGCGTTCCCGGCCTGTACAGCCAGCCGGTTGGCCCCGCGGTCGGCCTTGCCGACACGGGCGGCCCGTTGCCGCAGAACAGAGTCGAGCGCGACGGGCCGGACCTGCTGCTGCGCGTCGGCCCGAAGCCCCTGAACGCGCACTCCAGCACCGTGGCGCTCACCATCGGCGGGGATCCCGACGTCGCCATCGCGCCCACCATCGCCGCCGCGGCGGACATCTTCATCGAGTCGCTCCGCGTCACCGTCGCCAGCGAGCGCCAGAACGTACAGGTGCGCTGGACTGTGGATGGGACCGACCCCGCGCCCGATTCGCCGATCGGCGGCTCGGAGAGCCCGATCGTCCTGTCGGGCAGCGCGGAGGTCCGCGCGGCGTGCTTCCGAAACGGCCAGCGCGTCAGCCCGTTGGCCGCGCGAGCGTTCCGCCGCGTCGCGCCGCGCGAGGCGGTGTTGCCCGCGCGGACACAGCCCGGTCTCCGCGCGCGAATCTACACGTTCGACACCGGCGACATTCAGAGCGTCGATGCGCTGCGGCAGATGACGCCGCGCGAGATCAGGCCCGTGCCCGACTTTGCGCTCTCGCACGTCCAACCGCGCGAGCGGCACTGGGGCGTGGTGTACGAGGGCCTGGTGCGCGTGCCGCGAACGGCGGTGTACGAGTTCACGACGGCCTCCGATGATGGCAGCCGTCTGTGGATCGGCGACACGCTGGTGGTGGACAACGACAAGCCGCACAGTTTCAAGGCCGAGCGCGGCACGATCGCGCTCGCGGCGGGCCTGCACCCGTTGCGCCTCGCGTTCTTCGAGAACTGGGGCGGGTGCGACCTGAAGGTGATGTGGCGTGACGTCGGCCAGGCGGGCGGCAAACGCGAGGATCTCCCCGCCGCGGCGTTGTTTCACGAGCCTTGACGCGCCGCGCACGGCCCGCGCGTGCGCCGTGCCGGAACATTCCCGGCCGTGCCCGCGGCGAATACACTCCATGCAAAGGAGATTCCGCGTGCGCGTGCTCATCGCCGACAAGTTCGAGAAGCAGGGCATCGACGGCCTGACCGGCCTTGGCTGTCAGGTCACCAGCAACCCCGACCTCACGCCGCAGACGCTGGGCGCGGCGATCGAGCAACTCGACCCGCAGGTGCTGGTGGTCCGCGGCAAGAAGATTCCCGGCGCGGCGTTCGCGGGTGCCAAGTCGCTCAAACTCGTCATCCGCGCCGGCGCGGGCTACGACAGCATCGACTGCGCCGCCGCCGCGGCCAAGGGCATCGCCGTGTGCAACTGCCCCGGCATGAACGCCGTGGCCGTGGCCGAACTGGTGATGGGCCTGCTGGTGAGCCTCGACCGGCGCATCCCCGACCAGGTGGCCGACCTTCGCGCCGGGCAGTGGAACAAGGGGCTCTACTCCAAGGCGCGCGGCCTGAAGGGCATGACGCTGGGCCTGATCGGCGTGGGCTCGATCGCGCGCGAGGTCATCAAGCGGGCCAGGGCGTTCGACATGGACGTGATCGCGCACTCGCTGAACATGAACCCCCTGCGCGCCCAGGACCTGGGCGTGCGCTACGGCGGGCACACGCGGGCCGACCTGCTCAGGATGCTCCCCGAGTGCGACGCGGTCAGCCTGCACGTCGCGGCCAACGCCGAGTCGGAGCGGATGTGCAACGCCGAGTTCTTCGCGGCGATGAAGCCGGGCGCGTACTTCATCAACACCTCGCGGGGGAGCGTCGTCGACGAGGCCGCGCTGCGCGAGGCGGTGGCGAGCAAGGGCATCCGCGCCGGGCTCGACGTGTTCGAGGACGAGCCGGGCGAGGCCAGGTGCAGTTACTCGACGCCCACCGCCGCGCTGCCCTGCGTCTACGGCACCCACCACGTCGGCGCATCGACCGACCAGGCGCAGATGGCCGTGGCCGAGGAGGTCGTGCGGATCGTCAAGGTCTACCGCAACACCGGCAAGTTCGAGAACCGGGTGAACTGACGCGGGTACCGCGCCGCTCCGCGGCGAGTTGCGGCGATCTGAGCTACGCCCCCGCGATCGACAACCCGCCTGCCGCGGCGGCCTCGCGAGCCTCACGCCGGGCCCGCTTGCGGATCAGCCGGATGTTGCGGGCGTAGATCACCACGCCCGAGGTCTGCCCCAGCACGCCCACGATGTCCTGCCGCCACGCGAAGTAGGCAAAGAGCGTGACGCCGCCCAGCAGCGAGAGCCACCAGAAGACCTCGGGCACGACCGAGCGCTTCTGCTTCTCGCTCACCAGCCACTGGATGAACATGCGGCCGAAGAACGCGCCCTGCCCGAGGAACCCGACGCACACCCACACCACCCCGCCCCACGAGGTGATGTTGAGCGCGCGGAAGACGAGGTTGCCCGCGTTGGCCGTCACCCGGTCGTAGCCGGGGGCGCCGAACATCTCGACAAACTTCTCGCGCCCGAAGACCTCGCCCGGCGGGCCGTCCTTGGGCAGAAGTCGGAAGGTGCACTCGCCGGTCGCGGCGTCGCGCACGGTCTCCAGTTCGCCGCGCAGGCCCGCGAAGTTGTACTTGGTCGTCATCGCGCCGGGGCGGAGTTCGTGCCGCACGCTCGGCCCCCACACGACCCACACGCCCAGCAGCAGCAGGGCGAGCATCGCCGCGACCGGCTCCCACTTCATGCCGCGGCTCCTTCGCGCACGCGCGGCGCGACGCGCACGCTCTCGCCCGCGCGGGCCGCGGCGGGGGTGACCTCCGCGCTGTCGGTGGCGCGCCGGCGGTTGCGCATGTAGCGGACCGCGAGCAGGTCGACCAGCCCCGGCAGGGCGCGCTGCACGATGCCCATGCCGTACTTGGTCTGGCCCGCGTGGCGCGGGCGGTGGTTCACGCGCATCTCGACGACCGTGTAGCCCAGGTGCCGCGCCGTCACGGGGATGAACCGGTGCATCCCGCGGAACTCCAGCGGCAGTTTGAGCGCGATCTCGCGCTTCATCACGCGCAGCGAGCACCCCGTGTCGCGGATCGAATCGCCCAGAAGCCAGAGGCGGAACTTGCGGCCGACGATCGACCCGACGCGGCGCACGGCGTTGTCCTTGCGCGCGTGCGAGCGGTCGCCCTGCACCATGTCCGCGCCGGTCTGACGCATCAGGTCGAGCATCGCCGGGATGTCGGCCGGGTCGTTCTGCAGGTCGGCGTCGAGCGTGGCGACCAGCCGGCCGCGGGCGGCGCGGAAGCCCGCGAAGAACGCCGCCGACTGCCCGCACCCCTTGCCCGGCGGCGTGCGCGTCATGGCGACGCAGCGCAGCCATGGGCGCGTCGAGGCCAGTTCCCGCACGCGGGCGCGGGTCGAATCCGTCGAGCCGTCGTCCACGATCACGAACTCGAAGGCGATCCCCAGCGGCGCGAGCGCGTCGCCGACCTCGCGGACGAGGTTCTCGACGTTCTCTTCCTCGTTGTGGGCCGGCGCGACCACCGAGAGTTCGACGCCCTCGGGCGGGTGCGCGTCGTCGCGGGCCGGTGCCGGTGGGGGTGGCATGGGCCGATTCTAGCGGAGCGGCGGGTCCGGTTCTCCGGCCTCCGGCGGCCGCGCGGCGGGAATATAGTGGCATACCGATGCACACCCACGGCGTCAAAGTCAACGCGGGCGAGGCCACCAACGTCGTCCGCTACATCTGCGAGGACCCGCAGGCGGTCACCGGCACCGACAAGCCCGAGCACGTCGTCGACGGCGCGCGGGGGTACAACCTGCTCGAACTGGCCCTCGGGGCCGACATCAACATCGAGCACTCGTGCGGGGGCGTGTGCGCGTGCTCGACGTGCCACGTGTACATCGAGAAGGGCATGGACCTGCTGAGCGAATCGACCGAGGCCGAGGAGGACCGCGTCGAGGAGGCCCCGGACGTTCGCCGCAACAGCCGGCTGGCCTGCCAGTGCGAGATCCTCAAGCCCGGCGAGATCGTCGTGCGCGTCCCCGCGTGGAACCGCAACGCGGTCAAGGAAATCCCGCACTGACGCGGCGCGGCCGGCCCGCGCTCAGCGGCTCTCGAACTCGCCGATGTAGACGACAAAGTCCGCCGCGCCGCGGTCGTCGTCGCGCAGCGAGTCGGACCACGCGTCGACGCCGGTGATGGTGACGACGCGCGTGCCGGGGCGGATGGCCCGCAGCGCCTGCACGAGCCCGCCGTCGTGCTCGACGTGGAACCGGCCGACGACGAGCACGACCGGCCGCGCGCCGCCCGCGATGGCGCGCGCGACCGACTCGGCCATGGTCCAGTCCCACACGCTCTGCGAGCGCAGCATGGCGTCGATGTTCTCGCGCCGCGCGGCGTCGCTCGCCGAGAGCGGGGCGTCGGCCGGCGGGTCCAGCAGCGACTGGGCGCCCATGACCTTGAAGAAATCGGCGCGGTACCGCCCCTCGGGCACGAACTCGGGGATGGCGAACAGCCGCTTCTGCTCGGCGCCCAGCACGCGGAGGCGGTCGAACCCCTCCGTCCGCGCCAGCCGCACGTAGCGGCGCGAGGCGTTCGCGGCGATCACAGGCCGGCCCGCGGCCCTGCAGGCCTCGACGATCGCCGCGTGCCCGCTGGTGTAGTTGCTCTCGGTGCGTCGCGCGGCGCGGCGGAAGGCCGCCTCGTCGGTGACGCCGGTGAGGTAGTCGTCCAGCGCGGCCTGCTCGTCGCGCTCGAAGAACTCCAGCGCGCCCGCCGCGAGCGGCGCGGCACGCAGCACGTCGGGGAAGAGCGCGGCCTGGAACGCCTGACCGACGCGATGCCCGTGCGTCTCGCCGACGAGCACGGCCTCGGCCTGTGCGCAGGCGGCGACGAGGTCCTCCCACGCGACGAGCGAGCCGTCCGTGCCGCGGAGCACGGGCAGTTGGCGCGGTGCGCGGACCGCGGCATCGGCCCGCGCGTCGGTCGCGGGGCGTGCCGAAGGGGCGGCGCAGCCGGTCCGCGCGGCGGCGAGCGCGACAACGCACAGGATCGGGTTTCTCATGCGGACATTGTCGCCGCGCCACGGGCCGCGGCAAGCCGGTCACTCAGCGGCCGCCCGCCGCGGCGGCGCGGCGGATCTCGTTGATGTAGTTGTCGAGGATCTCGACGATGTTCTCGTGGAGTTCCTTTGCTCGCTCGTCGGCGCCCGCGGGGATGTCGTTGACGAGGATGGCGAACGCGAGGCGCCGGCCGTTCCCCGCGCCCACCAGCGCGCCGCCGTTGGAGGACTCCAGCACCATGCCCGAGAGCGTCCGCACGCCGTTGATGTAGCCGCTCTTGGCACGGACCTCGTTGGTCAGCGTCTTGTTGCGGAACCGGCGGCGCAGCGTGCCCTCCTCCTTGGCCACGGCCATCGAGCGCACGTACGTCTCGCCCACGCGACCGTCGGAGGCGACGTTGGCGATCCACGCGGCCAGCGTGCGGGCCGAGACGCGGTTGGCCCGCGCCAGGCCCGACCCGTCGCTGACGACCGTGGAAGCGGCGTGCTGCGCGCCCAGGCGGTCCTTGATGATCATGCGGACAACCGCCGAGCCGTTGGACCATGACCCCGGTTGGCGCGTCACGTGGTGGCCCGTCAGTTTCAGCAGGGCCTCGGCGTAGAGGTTGTCCGAATCGACGTTGCACCGCTCGAGCACGACCGAGATCGGCGTGCGCACGATCGCCGCGACGGTCGCGCCCGGCTGCCCCGAGGCGACCGGCGCCTCGGGGTCGACCATCCGGACCTCGGGCACGGGCCCACGCTGACGCGCGGCGAGCCGGTCGGCCAGCAGGCGGCCCAGCAGCGGCGCCGGCTCGCGCACCGCGACGCGCACCGCGTCGGTCGGCGCGGTGCGCACCGACCCGTGCAGGCGGAACTGCCAAGGGGAGCCGCCGCGCTCGATCCATACCGCGGTGTCGCCCTCGCGGATGGTCCTTGCCCGCTGGTTGTCGAACTCGATCCACGCCGCGGCGGGCTCGGTGCGCACGCTCGGCGGGTCGCCGGCGCGGCCCGCGGGCGCGGGGAACACGCTCAGCACGTTGCGGTGGAAGTTCACCCCGCACACCGGCGCGCAGTACGCGCGGTTCAACTGGTCCGTCGGCCACAGCGGGTGCACCAGGTCGCGGTCGAACACGCGGTCGTCGATCACCACCGCCGCGACGCGGCCCTTTGCCGCCGCGGCGATGGAGTCGGCCAGCCGGTCGAGGAACTGCTCGACGCCGGTCTGCATCTTGGAGAGCAGGTCGGGGTCGGCGAGCGCTGGGTCGCCGCAGCCCTCGACGACGAGTTGATTGCCCAGCAGCACGAACGACGTGCGGAACTCGAAGTCGGGGCCGAGGGTGAGCAGGGCCGCGCCGGTCGTGATGAGTTTGAGGTTCGAGGCGGGGATCAGCGACTGGTCGGCCGATTCGCCCGTGGAGAACGAGGCCAGTTCCCGGTCGCTGTCGGCGTCGAAGATGCTGACGCCGACGCTGGCCTTGCCCAGCCGGGCCTTCTCGACCGCCGCGGCGATGCGCCGGTCGAGCGAGCCCTGCGCCAGCGCTCCCGCACCCAGGAGCACGACGGCTGCCACGAACGCCGCGACCGAGATCCAGCGGCGCTGGACGCTGCCGATAAGCATGACGAATCCCTCCGGGTGGCCGGCAAACCGTGGGCGGCCCCAAGTCATCGGCCCCGCGGGTACCGGCCCTTCAGCCCGCTGGCGATGGGCGATAATACCGGCGGGCGCGGGTTTCGGAGGGCGTCTCCGGCGGGCCCGTGGTACCATCCGCACGAGGTGACGATGACGGACCCCAAGCCCACGACGACCGAACCCGCCGATGCCGCGCCGCCGGTCGCCGGTGCCGTCCTGCTGGTGGACGACAACGCCCAGAACCTCGAACTCCTGCAGGCCTATCTCGACGACCTCGACAGCCCGATCCGCACGGCCCGGGACGGCGTCGAGGCGATGGAGGCCATCGACCGCGAGCAGCCGGACATCATCCTGCTGGACGTGATGATGCCGCGGATGAGCGGGTTTCAGGTCTGCGCCAAACTCAAATCATCACCGGCGACGCGCGACATCCCGGTCATCATGGTCACCGCGCTCAACGAGGTCGGGGACGTCGAACGGGCGGTCGAGTGCGGTGCCGACGACTTCCTGACCAAGCCGGTCAACAAACTCGAACTCCTGACGCGGGTGCGGTCGCTGCTGCGGGTCCGTCTGCTCAAGAAGCAACTGGACGCGACGCTGGAGCAGGTCCGCCGGCTCCGCGAGCAGCGGGACGAGTGAGCTGGATTGTCCCGCCGCGGGGGAGTGGTCGGCCTCTTGATCAAATCGCCACAGTTTGATCGGAGTATGTACGGTATTGGCTTGTTGAAGCGGCGAGGTTGGCCTAAACTGCTCGCCCTCCGGCGGGCGGGTCGATGACAGACAGCCGCACACCGGGTGGGTTTGCGGCGGTGACACGGGGGCGAGGGTGGTGGCGGGCGGGTGGAGGAGGCCGGTTTCCGGCGGGTTCATGTCCGAACGCACCCATCGACTCACGCTCGGCCCCTACGTGCTGACCCGGGAACTGCAAGCCAGCGCTCTGGCCCAGCGGTTCTTGGCTCTGCACGAGACAGACCAGTCCAGCCACGTGGCCTACCGCTTGGGCGTGCTGTCGCGCCGGGCCGACCAGCGTCGGTTTCTTGCCGCGGTTGAGTCGCTCTCGGGGCTGGACGAGCCCCACATCCTGAAGATCGAGCAGTTCGCCCTCGACCAGACCGACGCGGCCTGGGTGGTGACCCCGTTCACCGGTGACGCCGACGGGGTGCGCACGCTGGACCGGCTCCTCCGCGACAAGGGCGGGCAGTTGAACGCGTTCGAGGTCGAGCCGGCGGTCACGCAGGTGCTGCAGGGCGTCCGCCACGCCCACGCGAACGCGCGGTGCAACGGGCCGCTGGCGTTGAGCGACCTGCTGGTCGACCGGCACGGCCGGATCGTCATCGAGTTGTACGGGTTCCGCCGGGCCCTGCAGGGCCAGAGCGCGATGAACGCCGAGGTCGCGCGGGACGAGATCCGGTCGGTGGCGGAGATCGGCTACCAGTTGCTGACCGGTCTTCGTGCCGAGGAGCCGATCATCCCCGCGGGGCGGCTCATCAAGCGACTGGACCCGGCGTGGGACGACTGGTTCGAGCGCGCCTTCGACCCGACGGCGGGCTTCGACACCGCGGACGAGGCGCTGGCCGCGCTGCCGTCGTCGATCACGGTGCCGCCGCGCAGCCGCCCCATCCGCGCGGTGCGGAACGTGCTCGAACTCATCCGGCCCGGCCGCGCCGACTGAGGCGCGTCAGCCCCCACCGGCGATCATCCCGCGGAGCAGGCGCAGTCGCTCGCCCGCCGCGCCGTTGATCGGCGCAAACCGGCTCTCCATCGCCCGGACAATCGCCGGTGCGTGCGGCAGGTTGAGCGCCTTTTCGAGGCCCTCCAGCCAGTCGTACACCGATCCGCCGCCCTGCGCGGCCTCCTCGATGCGGTTGAGCCACAAGAGCGTGACGGTGCGAAGCCGCTCCCGCTCGCCCGGTTCGATCAGTGTCCAGACCGGCTCGAGATCGGTGAGCACCTCCATCGCCGCGGCCGGGCGGCCGATCTCAAGCCGCGTGCGGCACAGCAGCAGGAGCCCGGCGATCACCGACGGGTTCGGCGTCTGCGACCGCACCCGCCAGATGCCGAAGTTCTGCAGGTCTTCGGTCGACGTCAGCCGGGCGAGCATGGCTTCCCGAAAGACCGGGTCCTCGACCGCCAGCGCGGCGGCGAGCAGGTCTCGCGGCGGCATGCGCGCGGCGACCTCCAGCAGCGCGTCGCGGTGCGCTGTCGCGCTCTCGGCCGGGAGTTGCCGCACCGCGTCGAACCCGTCGAACGTCGGCCGGTGGGCCGCGACGGCCCGGGCCGCGGCCCCGAGCAGGGCCGCGTCTCGCCGGGCCGCGGCCAGCAGGTTGTCCACCGCGTCGGCGTCGGACGACAGCAGGTCCGCTGCGCTCAGGCGCAGGTTCGGGTCGTCGTGCTCCAGCAGCGCGCGGACGCGCGACCGTTCCGCCGCGCCCCCCAGCGCGTAATAGAGGGCCAGCGTGCCGTTTGGCCCGGGCGACAGGTTGCCGAGCGGCACGTCGCGCAGCACCCGCCGCAGCGTCACAAACGCCTCGGGGTCCGTCAGGTCGCCGTCGGCGTAGAGCGCGGCCGCGGCGTTGAGCGCAGGCCCGCGGCACACCTCGGGCCCCTCGACCCAGCGCATCACCGTTCTGGCGACCGCAGCCGTCGGGTTGCGGGCCGCCGCGCGGAGCAGCGGCGCGGCCACCTCGGCGTCCTCTTCGCGCAGCAGCGCATTGGCCACCGCGTCGGCGTTCTCCAGCCGCGGCAGGATCGCGAACAGTTCCGCGGCGGCGCGGCGGAACTCGCGGCTCGGGTCGGACAGCAGGCCCTCGGTCGCCCGGATCACGTTCGCATCCAGCGAACGCGCGTTGGCGACCTCCTGCCGGGCCAGTTGCAGGCCCAGCCGCCGGACAGCACCCAGATCGTGCTGCAGGAACCGCGCCAGCATCGCAGACCGCTGATCGGCGTTGGTGGCGTCCTGGAAGTTGCTGCGCAGGGCATCGACCAGCAGCGAGACGGACCGGTCGCGTTCGCGGGTCGCGCGGTCGGTGGCCTCCGCCAGACCCTGCGCCAGAACGCCTCGCCACTCGCCCTCGGGCAGCCACTCCACCGTGGCGAACCACTCCCGCCAGCGGCGCGGGTCGGAGCCCATCTCGGCCCGACCCGTCAGCCGGACCAGGGCCCGGGCCGCGGGGTCCGACAGTTCCGGCCGCGCGGCCGAATCGAGCCACGTTAGAAGCACCCGGATCGAATCGCGCGAACGGACCGATCCGAGCGCGTTCACCGCCGCGAGCCGCACCGGCGCCGGGGTGGGGCCGGCCTCGATCAATCCGCGGCAGGGGCCGACGAGCCACGCGGGCGCGTTGGACATCTCGGCCGCGCGTTCGAGGAGCAGGCGCTGCGCATCGGCCGCGCCGCCGGGGGCGAGCAGCGCGGCCGCGGCAAGGCGAGCCTGCGGGTCGGACGAGTTCAGGACGCGCAAAGCGGCCGCGCCGCGTGCGGCGGCGTCAAGCGCCGGATCGACGAGGGCCGCCACGTCGGGGTGCGACGGGGCCGCCGGCGTTTGCTCAACCGGCGGCGAAGGTTCGGGTTGTGCAAGCGCGAGCGGGCCGGACGCGCACGCAGCCACCGCGCCCGCGAGCCGGGCGGCGACATGGGCCAGTTTCGTGCCGCGGCGGTTCATGGCGCGCAAACCTGTTGGATCGGCGGATCGTAGGGAGCGTTGTTGAATGGAACGGCCCGTCAAGGCCGAATAACGTTCAGGCGTGACGGGGCCGCGGGGCGTTGCGCAGGGTGGAACAGTGGGGGACGGCACGGGCGGTGAAACGTGAACGACTGGCACGAGGCCGAAGAGCACGTTGAGCGCGCGCACGAGGCGTTCCAGGACGGACGCTGGGAAGATGCCGAGCGCGAGTTGCGCCACGCGCTGCACCTGAACCCGTACCGGGCCGAGTGGCACTTCAACCTCGGCCTGACGCTGGAAGCGGCCGGCCGATACGTCGATGCGTCCGCCGCGTTCCGTGCGTGCCACGAACTTGATACCGACGACCCCAACGCGCCGTTGTGCGTGGGGGTCAACCTTCTTCGCGCGGGCGACCCGGCCGAGGCGATCCGCTGGTTCGAGCGGGCCCAGAAGGCCGACCCGCGCAACCCGATGTCCTACGTCCACCGGATCGAGGCCTACGGCCGGCTCGGCGACCACGAGCAGGCCGAGGTGATGTTCTACCTCGCCCAGCAGGTGGACCCGAAGAACGCCATGGCGTACGCCTGTCTGGCCGAGTCGCTGCTGGCCCGCAACCAGACCGACCGCGCCCTGTGGTGCCTGCGCGAGGCGGCGCACCACGACCCGCGTCTGCCCGGCGTCCACGCGCGGCTGGCACAGGCCTACGCCGCGACGGGCCGGCTGGAGCGTGCCCGCCAGTTGTTCCTGCGCGAACTGCGCCAGGACCCCGGCGATATCGACACGCTGCTGGACCTGGGCGTGCTGCTGGTCCGGATGAACCGTCCGGCCGAGGCCTCGGAGAAGTTCCGCCGCGTGCTGGAACTCGAGCCCGACAACGCCGATGCGCACTTCCAGCTCGGCGAACTGGCCGCGCGGCACGGCGTCGTCGAGGAAGCGATCGAACAGTTCGGCGTGGTGGTTCGGCTGGAGTCGGAGTACCCCGGCGGGCGCCGTCGGCTGGCCGCGGCCCTGCTGGCCCGCGGGCAGGGGACGGACACCGCGACGGCGCGCGAACTGTTGCGCGACGACGCCGAGGCGTGGCGACAGCGGCCCGAGCACTTCTCGCCGGCCCAGACCGAGGAACTGGGCGTCGCGCTGCTGGACGCGGGCCTGGCCGACCTGGCGCGGGAGGTGCTCTCGGCGCTGGTCCGCCTGCGGCCCGAGCACGTGCCCGCGCTGCACCACCTGTCGCTGGCGTGCTTCACGCTGGGCGACCGGGCCGCGGGGCTGGAACTGTGCAGGCGGATCCTGCGGGTCGATCCGAAGTTCGTGCCGGCGATGCACAACATGGCGGTGGCGTGCGTGCACGACCGGCGTTGGCGGCGCGCTCGCTACTGGGTCGCGCAGGCCCGGCGCGTCGACCCCGACGACCCGTCGCTCAAGCGGCTGGGCGTGAAACTCGCGGCCCACGCGCTGGGCGGCGCGCTGGCGTGGCTGGGCGGCGCGGCGGCGTCGCTGGTCGTGCGCCGGCGGCGACCGCGGACATAACGAATATATAAGTTACTTCAGGCCGATGAGCCGCACGGCCTCGTCGACGTCCTTGTCGCCCCGGCCTGAGAGGTTCACCACCACGTGCCGGTCGGCCGGCAGCGTCGTCGCCAGCCGCACCGCCTCGTGCACCGCGTGGCTCGACTCCAGCGCCGGGATGATCCCCTCGGTCCGCGCCAGCAACTGGAACGCCTCCAGTGCCTGCGCGTCGGTCGCGGCGGTGTAGGCCACGCGGCCCGCGTCCTTCCAGTACGAGTGCTCGGGCCCCACGCCGGGGTAGTCGAGCCCAGCCGAGCACGAGTGCACGTCGGCCGTCTGCCCGTCGCGGTCCTGCAGCACGTAACTCAGCGAGCCGTGCAGGATGCCCGGTGCGCCGAACGAGAGCGGCGCGGCGTGCTGGCCCGCGCCGTTGCCGCGACCGCCCGCCTCGACGCCCACCAGCGCGACGCCCGCGTCGTCGACGAACGGGTAGAAGATCCCCGCTGCGTTCGAGCCCCCGCCCACGCACGCCACCACCGCGTCGGGCAGCCGGCCAAGCGTCTGCAGGCACTGGGCGCGGCACTCGCGGCCGATCACGGACTGGAAGTCGCGCACGATCATCGGGAACGGGTGCGGCCCGACGACCGAGCCGATGATGTAGTGCGTGTGCTCGACCGAGCCCATCCAGTCGCGCATCGCCTCGTTGGTCGCGTCCTTGAGCGTGCGCGACCCCGCCCCGACCTCGACCACCCGCGCGCCGAGCAGTTTCATCCGAACCACGTTCAGCCGCTGGCGGCGCACGTCCTCCGCGCCCATGTAGACGTCGCAGGCAAGGCCGAAGTGCGCCGCGGCGGTCGCGCTGGCCACGCCGTGCTGCCCCGCGCCGGTCTCGGCGATGATCCGCTTCTTGCCCATGCGCAGCGTGAGCAGCGCCTGGCCCAGCGTGTTGTTGATCTTGTGCGCGCCGGTGTGCGCCAGGTCCTCGCGCTTGAGCCAGATGTTCGCGCCGCGCCCGCTCCCGGCGCGCTGCCGCGCCGCGCCCGTCAGCCGCGAGGCGAGGTACAGCGGCGTCGGCCTGCCGACAAACGTCCGCATCAGGCCCTCGAGTTCGCCCCAGAACGACGGGTCGTTGCGGACCGCGTCGTACTGCGCACGCAGTTGCTCCAGCGCGGCCACGAGCGTCTCGGGCACGTACGACCCGCCGAACGCGCCGAACCGGCCCGCGGCATTCGGGACGGCGGAAACGGGGTGCTGCGGCGTGGCGGTCGCGGTCGGCTGCATGGGCAAAGCCTAGTTCATCGGTCCGCGGCCGGCGCGGGTTCGTCCACGGCCCGCGCCGCGGCCCGGCCGCGCTCCTCGTTCACCAGGAGCGTCACGACCAGCCCGACGGCGAGGAACCCCGCGAGCACGAGCAGCGACGCCGGCGTGCCGAGCCGGTCCTTGACGACCGCGAACGGCACGGTGCCGACCGCCGCGAGTTTGAACACCAGCCCCCACAGGCCGAAGACCTCGCCGGTGCGCGACACGGGCGTGAGGTAGCCGACGAACGCGCGGTTGGCCGAACCGAGCGAGCCGAGGCCGAAGCCCAGCAGGTTGCCCAGCACCCAGATGGGCCAGGCGGGCAGGGCCGAGGGGTCGGGCGAGCGCGAGCGCTGCCAGGCGATGGCCGCCAGCGCGAGCGTGGTGAGCATCCACAGCAGCAGGAGCGTCACGGTGGTGCGCTTGTGGCCCAGCCGGTCCTGCCAGAGCATCGGGCCGATCGTGCCGACGATGCCCGACACGGTGATGACCGCGACAAAGCCGACCAGTTGCACGTCGTTGAAGCCGAACTCCTTGGCGATGATGCTCGCGAACACCACCACCACGTTGATCGCCGTGCCGTAGAAGAGCGACGCGCCCAGCAGCATCAACAGGTCGCGGAAGCCGCGGGTGTTGCGGACCGACTCGCCCAGACGGCGGAACGCCTCGGCGACGGCGGTGGGGCGGCGGTCGCGCGGCGTCGGCGCGGGCCGCGCCCGCTCGCGCAGGAACAGCAGCGTCGGCGTCGCGAACGCGACGAACCACAGCCCGGCGAACACGAAGAACGGCCGCCAGCGCTCGGGCGACGTCAGGCCCCAGGCCTTCATCGCCGCGGCGGTGCCGATCAGGATGACAAACGCCGCGGCGTAGGCCACGCCCCACGAGAACGCCGACACGCGCCCGAACTGCTCGCGCTCGGTGAGTTCGGGCAGGAACGAGGCGAGGAAGTTCTCGCCGATCGAATAGGCGAAGTTGGCCGGGATGTACAGCAGGATCGCCAGCCAGAGCCAGCCGGGCTGCAGGAGCGCAAAGCAGCACGTCAGCGTGCCGCACAGCAGGCCCGAGGCGACCAGGCACTCCTTCTTCCACGCCCGCGCATCGGCCATCGCGCCGACGATGGGCGACATCACGACCGTGAGCAGCATGCTCGCCGCGTAGGTCGCGCCCCACCAGGTGTTCTTCCGCTCCGGGTCGGTGACGAGATACTCGGTGAAGAAGATCGAGAACAGCAGCGTGTTGATCAGCAGCGTGAACGACTGGTTCGCCACGTCAAAGGAGATCCACGACCAGATCTGGCCCTGCCGCGGCACGCCCCGGAGCGGGTAGAAACGCCCGAACATCGGCACAGCGTAGCGGGAGGGGGCCGACGCTGCGCGGCCGTGCGCAGGCGCCGCGACCCACGTCTACACTCGCGCAGTCCGGAGGTTCGCATGGGCCTGTTCGAACGCATCTTCGGCGCGCTCGCCAAGGGCGACCCCGGCGTGCGCCACCCCGGCGGCGGCTTCGACACGCCCGCCGCGGCGATCGCGGAGATCGTGCGACGGCACCGCGCGGCCGACGACAACGGGTGGGTCGATCTGGACGCGTCCGCGGACGGCAAGCGCGTGTCCGTGCAGGTGTGCGGCGACCAACTCAACACGCTGCTGCACGAACTGCCCCCGGGGGTCTGCGCTTCGCTGGGGCTGGAACGCGTCGGCGACGCGCTGTACCGCCTGCCGGACGCTTCGCCCGCGGCGGCCGCGGCGACGGTCGATGCGCTGCTGAACGTGCACTTCGAACTCGGCGAGGGCTACGCGCTCTCGGGACGGCTGGAGTCTTGACGCACTCCTAACCTTGAGCATGCCCCGAGCGATGAAGATCGTCGTCGTGGTCGCGGTCGCGTGCTTCGCGCTCTCGACCTGGGCGCTCGTGTCCATCGTGCGGATCGGCCGCGGCGAGAACCGGCACGACGTCTCGACCGTTGCACGCCCGCCGCCGACGCTCATGTTCATCCCGGAGTTCACGCTCGTCGATCAGGACGGCCGCACCGTCACGCGGGCCGACCTGCTCGGCCGCGTGACGGTGATGGACTTCATCTTCACGCACTGCCCGTTCGTGTGCCCGATCCTGACCGAGAAGATGTCCGACGCCGCGGCGGCGCTCAAGGGCACGCCGGTGCAGTTCGTCTCGGTGAGCGTGGACCCGGAGCGCGACACGCCCGAGGCGCTGCGCGCGTACGCCAGACTGCACGAGGCCGACACGAGCCGGTGGAGGTTCCTCACCGGCGACAAGGCGCAGGTCGACGCGATCGTCAAGGACGGTCTCAAGTTCGCGCTGGTGGAGGATCCCAACACGCCGATCAACCTGCCCGACGGCGGCGTGATGAACAACATCATCCACCCGTCGTGGCTGATCCTCGTCGGACCGGACGGCGGCGTGTTCAGTTTCTACCGCGCCTCGGACGAGGAGCACATGCGGCAGCTGCTGATCGACGCGCGCGAACTGCTGAGGCAGAAGCGCTGACCGCGGCCGTCAACCCGCGCGCATCGCGGCCTCGACGTCGGCGATCGACTTCGGGATCGCCGCGGTCAGGTTCGTGTTGCCGGTGCGCGTGATGAGGATGTCGTCCTCGATGCGGACGCCGACCCTGCGCTCGGGCAGGTAGACGCCCGGCTCGATGGTGACGACCATGCCGGGCCTGAGCGCGCCGTCGGGCGTGACGTCGTGCACCTCCATGCCCAGTTGGTGGCCGATGCCGTGGATGTACGCGTCGCCCAGGCCGGCCTTCTCGATCACGTCGCGCGCTGCGCGGTCGACCTTCCACATCGGCACGCCGGGCTTGGCGGCGCGGATCGCCGCCTCCTGCGCCCGCAGCACGAGGGTGTAGAGTTCGCGCTGCTCCCTCGTGTACCTGCCGCTCACGGGCAGCGTGCGCGTGACGTCGCACGCGTAGCCGCCGAATCGCGCGCCCGAGTCGATCACCAGCAGGTCGCCCGCGTTGCACGGGCCGTTGTTGGCGTTGTAGTGCAGCACGGTGCCGTTGAGCCCCGATCCGACGATGGACTGGTAGGCCGTGTCCTCCGCGCCCGCGTCGATGTAGGCGCGCTCCATCGCCAGCTGCACGTCCCGCTCGCCGATGCCCGGGCGCAGCGTCGCGAACGCCGCGCGGTACCCCGCGACGGTCGCGAGCGCGGCCCGCTTCATCAGGGCCAGTTCCGCCGGGCTCTTGATCGCGCGCATCTCGGGCAGCAGCATCGTGCGGTCCTCGATCGCCACACCGGGGATCTTCTCCTGCACCTTGCGGAACACGGCCAGGTCGGGGCTCGGGCCGCCCGCGGTGTGCGGCGCAAACGCGTGCAGGCACGCCAGACGCTTGCAGCGGCGCGCCGCCGTGCCCAGCAGCCGCGGCAGCGCGGACAGACGCATCACCGTGTCGAACCCCGTCCGCCTGCGCAGCGGCGTGCCAATCTGCTCGCGGTAGCCGTCCCACCGGTCCATCTCGGGGTCCACGGGCCTGAGCAGCAGCACGATGCGGCGCTTCGGGTCGTCGGCGGTGGGGTCGAAGAGCACCGCCGCGCCCTGCTCGTTGTCGATGCCGGTGAGGTACGCAAACTGCGGGTCGGCCCGCCACGGGCGGAGATACGGCGGCGGGTGATCTCCGGCAAAGACGATCCCGACGGCGCCGTTGAGCGCCTTGAGCAGCCGCGCGCGGCGGTCGGCGTACTCCTGCGTGCGGATGAACGGGGCGTTGGCTGTGCGTGGCATGCCCGGAGCGTACACGCGACGCGGCGTCAGGGTTCGACCGCGGCGCGCAGCCGCCGCAGCGTTTCCTCGGCGCCGAGGTCCTTCTTGCCGAACGACGGCAGGCCGCCCGCGGCCTCGGCCTCGGCCCGCGACTCGGGGAAGTTGCTGATCAGCATCGCCCTCCCGCCCCGCGCGACGGCGGCCTTCACCACCGACAGGCCGGCGGTGTCGGCGAACTCGCCGTCGAGCACGCGGTTGACGACCAGCAGCGCGGCGCCGTCCGACTCGCGCGCCAGTTCGGCGTCGGTGTTGGCACGCACGACCGCCGCGCCCGCGATGGCCCGCTCGATCACCCCCTTGAGCATGAACGAATCGGGCACGCAGTGCCCGACCAGCACGATCTTCTTCGGTGCGCCCTGACTCATCGCGTTCTCCGCTTCCTGATTGTCGCCGCCCGCGCCGTCACGTCCACGAGGATGCCGCCGACAGCGAACCGCCGCGGCTCGGTCGAGCCGTCGCGGATCGCCCGCACGATCGGACCGATCGCGGATTGCCCCAGTTTGTCGAGGCAAGCCCCGCGCCCCGCCAACTCTGTCGCGGCAAGGCGCACCAGTTCGCCCAGGACCGCGCCGGGCACGCGCCGCAGGCGCGATCGCTCCCACTGCGCCCCCGCGCCATCGGTCGAGCCCCGCAACGCCCAGAGTTTCGCCGCGCGGGCGCGCAGCACGCGGCCGACGTCCCGCATCAGGCGCGCGGTCGCGCACGCGCGCTCCGCCGCGCCGGGGCGGACGGCCTTGAGCACGGGCACCACCCTGTGCCGAACCGCCGCACGAAGGCGCGACTGGTCGGCGTTCGTCGCGTCCTCGCGCCACGCCCACCCGAACGCGCGGCAGATGCGCTCGGCGTCGGCACGTCCCACGCCCGCCGCGAGCATCGGGCGGATGACGCGAACGCCCGGTGCGATGCGGCGAGATTCGGCCACGCCGGCCAGCCCTCGCGGCCCCGCGCCGCGAAGAAGCGCCATGAGCACCGTCTCCAACTGGTCGTCGGCGTGGTGCGCGGTCGCGACGAACGCCAACCCCTCGCGCCGCGCGAGTGAGGCCAGCGCGGCGTAGCGTGCCGCGCGTGCCGCGCCCTCGGCGTTGGTCCCGCGCATCGGACCCTCGCGGACCTTCACCGCCGCTTCGACAAACTCAAGGCCGAGCCGCGCGGCCAGTTCCCGTGTCGCGTCGCGGTCGGCCAGCGCCTGCGCCCGCGGCCGAAGGTCGTGCACGACGTGGGCGAGCACCACCCGCGCTGGCGATCGCCCGCCCGCCGCGGCCAGCGCGACCGCCAGCGCGCTGCTGTCGGCCCCGCCCGAGCAGGCCACCATTACCGGCGCAGCCGGGCCCGCCCGGGCACGATCCCGCGGCGTGGTCAGCCGTCTCCACGCGGCGATGACCGCCCGGACCGCCGGGTCCTTCTTCATTCGCTCCAAGGGCGAAGGCCGATAGACTCCGGGTCGCCGTGCCGGGACGGCCGCGGCCGGGGACTTGGAGCGGCGAGATGCTCGCGTGGCTTGCCCCATCTCAGGACGGTAGCGCGGTCCCGTTGTGGGCCTCGCTGCTCATGGTCGCGATGGGTCTCGCGCTGTCGGGGATGGTCGCGTACCAGATCGCGCGCCTGCAGGCGGGCCGGCGGGGCTGGCCGGGCCCGCGCGGCCGAGCGGTCGCGCCCGCCGGGACGGACGCTGCCGGCGCGGGCGCGCCGCACGCCGCTGAGAGCGGTGGGGCTGTCGCCGCAAACCCCGCCATCGCCAGGGAACTCAACGAGTTGTGCACGCGCGTGGCGGACGAACTCGACCGGCGCGCCGAGCGACTGGAGAAACTCATCGCCGAGGCCGACGCGAAACTGGCGCGGCTGGAGCGTTTGACGGCCGGGGCGGTCGCGCCCGACCCGCTGGCCGTGCTCGCCGAGGCCAAGCCGCGCGTCGCGGCCGCGCCGATGCACGACGGCGACCCGCTCGCGGGCGAGGTCTACCGGCTGGCCGATTCGGGCCTGCCGCCGGTGCAGATCGCGCAGAAACTCGGCCAGCACACGGGCAAGATCGAACTCATCCTCGCCCTGCGCCGCGCCTGACCCGTCGCCCGACGCCGGTGCGCCGGGCCGCATCCAGACACAGCACCTCGAACGCCACGTGCGCCGCCAGCAGCGCGGTAATCCCCGACACGTCGCGGTCGGGCAGCACCTCGACGACGTCGGCGCCGACGACCTCCACGCCGCGGCAGGCCCGCACGAGGTCCAGCGCCTCGGCCGACGTGAACCCGCCGACGCTCGGCGTGCCCGTGCCGGGCGCAAAGGCCGGGTCCACCACGTCGATGTCGAACGTCACGTAGGCCGGCGCATCGCCCAGCGCGCGCACGAACCTCTCGATCGCGCCCGTCCCGCCGCGGCGGATGTCGTCGTAGGTCAGCAGCGTCACGCCGTGGTCGCGCGCGAACTCCAGGTCCGTCGGCGTGTTCAGCGGGCCCTTGATGCCCACCGAGACCATGCGCCGGGGGTCGACGATGCCGTCCTCGATCGCGCGGCGGAAGGGCGAGGCGTGGCCCCACTTGTCGCCCCACACCACGTCGACCGTGTCGAGGTGGCTGTCAAAGTGCAGCAGCGCCAGGCCGCGCGCGGGCCCGCCGAGCCGCTCCCACGTTGCGCGCAGGTTGCCGTAGGCGATGGAGTGGTCCCCGCCGATCGCCAGCAGGCGGCTGGTCTTGTCGCCAAGGCCGCGCGCAAACTCGACCTGCGCCTTCATCGACCCCTCGCACGAGTACGGGCGCGCGGGCGCGTCGCCGCCGTCGGCCAGGCTCATCGCGGCGCACACGTCGACGCCGTGGGCGATCGAGTAGCGCTTGAGATACTGCGACTCGACCCGCACCGCGCGCGGGCCGAACCGCGCGCCGGGGCGGTACGTCACGCCGCAGTCGAACGGCGCGCCGTAGATCACCCAGTCCACCGGCCGGTTCTCCGGGGCCACGTCCTCCAGCCGCGGGTAGCGGCCGAAGGTCACCAGCCCCGCGTACCGCGGCGAAACCCGCGCATCGGGAAGAACGGTGACGCGTCCTGAGCCGGCCTGTGCAGCGGTCTTTGCCATGGCGGGAGTGTACCGCCGGACTCGCCGAGCGCAACGCCGCGCCCAGT
>CALKJW010000011.1 GCA_937995595.1 uncultured Phycisphaerales bacterium
TCCGCGCCACGTCGATGGAGAGGCACTCCCGCGTGAACTCGTCCACCACCACCAGCAGCCTCAGCGGCAGGCCGTCATGCGTTCGCGCCGACACGAAGTCGTACGCCCACACGTGGTCCCGGCGCTCGGGCCGCAGCCGGACGCAACTGCCATCGTTGAGCCACAATCGCCCGCGTTTGGGCTGCCTCCTGGGCACCTTCAGCCCTTCTCTCCGCCAGATCCGTTCGACGCGTTTGTGGTTCACGTGCCATCCTTCATGCCTGAGCATCGCGTTGATCCGCGGCGTGCCGTACCGCCCGTACACCGCCGCCAGTTCGATGATCCGTCCCGTCAGCGCGTCTTCGTCGTCACGCACTTTGGGCGTGTGCCGCTGCACCGCCCGGGCCTGGCCCAGCACGCGGCACGCACGCCGCTCGCTCACGCCCAGCTCCAGCCGGACGTGCTCGACCGCTCCGCGCCGACGCGCCGGGCTCAGAAGTTTGGGCGGGCCGCCTCCCGCACGATGGCCTTATCCAACTCCGCATCAGCCAGCAGCCGCTTGAGACGCGCGTTCTCCTGCTCGAGCTCCTTGAACCGCCTGGCCTGATCGACCTTCAGCCCGCCGTACTCCTTCCGCCACCGGAAGTACGTGGGCTCGGTGACGCCCAGCAGTTTGCACACGCCCGCGATCGAGTTGCCCTTGCCCAGCTCCACGTCCGCCTGCCGCAGCTTGTGGATGACCTCTTCCGCCGAGTGCCGCTTCTTCGCCATGACCTTGATCCTCCTGTGGCCGCCCGGAGACTATCGCTCCGCGTGGACCGGGTTTGGGGGGAAAGGTCACGCGCGGCCCACCAACGACAACGGCCCTCCTGCGATGGGAGGGCTGTCGGAACTACGAGAATTTTCTCAGTCAATCCGAAGTCCGTAACTTGGCTGGCTACGGCGGCCAGACGTGCAGTCGGTATCCATCGCCGAATGGCGTGAGGCGGCTTCTCGTACCTGGCGGTTGATCCGCGACTTGTTCCATCGCGGGCCAGACGTACATCAATGCCCTGATCTTCTCGAATGCTGGTCTCTGCTGGAGTTTGCCCGTCAGAAATACCGCGGAGTCCTGCTTGCGGAAGCAACGTGGGAAGGCGGGGGTTATCGCGGCCGCTCTTGGCAGCGCGATCGCCAGTGATGATGACGAACGGCGGATCTTCGGAGGCAATCTGCTGCACCCAGTGATCGTCCGGGGCGCCCTGCTCAAACCGCTCCAGAAGATGCACCATCTCGGTCACTACGCTACCAGCAGGATTTCGCAGCTCGCGAAGTTTCTCGAAAGCTCGGCGTGGGATGCACTCGTCGGCGAGGAGCCTCATGCGGCCAAACCGGTGAGCGAGTCGAAATACTTGACCGCGAGAAGAACAGCCTTGCGATCAACTCCGTGCGCTTCCGCAGCTGCATCAATCGACCCCTCAGCAACGACTGCTTCCGCAAGTGTGCTCGCGAGAATGTTCAGCGGCGCGACGATCGGTTGGCCGAACCGCAGCTTCGGGTCGAGCCTGATGGACAACCCGTCGGCAGACATTGGTGTCCATGTCTCGGCGAGCCCCTCTTCGCCGAAGCTGATCTCTTCGAGGTATGGTTCGACGATTGGTCGGAGCAGATGCTGGCCAACATCCCGTCGGGTGAGCCCGACGATCTCGTCCCGGCCATCAAGCTTGATGAAGATCGACTTGTCAAAGTAGAAGAGCAAATGGCGGCGGGCGAGTGGGAACTTGACGAGATGCTCCTCCTCTGCCATCCGCACTGCATCCCGGATCGCGGGCAGGGGTACGCGGGAGGCCTGAGTCCGTACCGCCCGGATGCTCAGTGCCTGCACCATGTCGACGAAGGTGATGACCCGCTCTTCGGTACTTGCGAACTCTGGGCAAACGACGCGCTCACCCTTGGCGTTCCCGTGGACCCAGCGGGTGATCGCCTCCGGGCGCGCGCGAACATAGCGGGCCGCCTCCGCGGCCGTATACAGGCCCACGCCAAGTTTGTCCTCCAGGCTCATCACCACGGCATCGTCTCCTCTATCGATTCTATCGGCCCCGGACGACCGCCTGTTCCAGAGGTTTACCCCACCCGCCGCATGATCTCCGCCACCTTCGACTGGTCCCGCTCGGCGTAGACCGCGTCCGTGACGCGGGCGCTCGCGTGCCCCAGCACGAGGGCCGACGCCTCCAGGCCGTGCTCTCGACGGTAGAGCGTCGCGGCCGTGTGGTGGAGCTGGTACGGGAACCACCGGTGCTCTTTCCGCCAGGCGTCCAGGGCCGCCTTGAGGCCGGTCGAAGCGAGGCGCTTCCGCCACGCCTCCCGCGTCTCATCGTCGCGCTTGGCCAGCGGCGCGGGCGGCGGGAAGGCCATGTCGCAGGCGTACTGCACGGCGCGGTAGTACGCCCTCGCGTCGTAGCGGTCGCCCGCGGTCTTTCTCGGCTCGGCCTTGCGGTTGGTCCCGGCGCGGTTGCCGCACGAGAGCGGCGTCTTCCGCGCCGCGGCCCGTGTCGCCCGCCGCTCCGCGTCCGCCTCGGCGGGGCAGAAGAGGTACGCGCCCGGCGGGCGGTCCATGAACGGAGCGAGCACCGCCTGCGCCTTGGGGCCGAGGAACAGCACGCGGTCGTGCCCCATGTACTGCGTCTTGTGCCGCTCGGGACGGACCACCCAGACTCCGTCGCTGGCGGATGTGTCGATGTCGCACGGCCGCAGGCTGAGCACCTCGTCGGGGCGGGCTCCGGTGAGCAGTTGCAACCGCACAGCCGCGGCGACCGGGCTGGCCATGTACTGAAGCGTCTTCTCGACGACCTCGACCGGCACGGGCTTCACGACCCGTCCAGCCCGCGCCTCGCAGCGACCGGGCCTGAGCGGGTCCACCGCCAGGAGTTCCACTCTCACGCTCGCGGAGACGATCTCCTGCGACGCCGCCCACTTGAAGAGCCGGCACAACCGCCGCACCTGCGCGTTGGTGTAGGTGACGCCCCAGCCGCGCCGGCCGCTCTCCGTGTCGTCGCGGATCATCTCGTCGCGGAGCCGCTGCAGCCGCCGCGGCCCGAACGCCGACGCGGGCGTCGAGCCGTACGACCGTCGAAGGAGCCGAATGAGGGCCTTGAAGTGCCCCTGCTCGTTCGCGTTGAACTGCGGTGCCCGCATCCGCCAGAAGCGGGCGCACAACTCGGAGATGGTGATGCCGCCCGAGCCGTCCGGCCCTGCGTCGCCGCCCGGCCCGCCGGCGGCGGGATTCTCGAAGTCGGGGTCGATCAGGCGACGGCCGTTGGCCTCCCACTCGGCAACAACGCGGTGGTACAGCTCGCGGCTCTCGGGCGACCCGTGCTCGCCCAGCCAGTAATCCCGCCGCCGTTTGGACGCGGCGTCGGTCAGGGTGACGATGGCCTGGTTGCGGTCGTGGCGCTTGCGATAGCCCGGGGTCTTCGGCAAGGGGGCACCTCCCGAAACTCCAGCGCGGTGCGCGCACCGCGCGGAAATCGTTTCGAGCTGCGCCCCCGACCGTCGGGGGATACCCGTAACCTACTGGTTCAGCAAGGTTTATCGAAGCGAGGCGGACGGGACTCGAACCCGCAACCACCGGATCGACAGTCCGGTACTCTAACCAATTGAGCTACCGCCCCAGGTTGTCGCCTTCGCCGCCGCGTGGCCGCGGCGTCTCAAGCCGGGAAATGTAGTCTCGCTTCCTCCAGTGTCAAGAGTCCCCATGGCCTTCCGGCAGGGTTCTGCACGGCTTGGTCGGCTGCCGCGGCTGGCGTGTCCGGGAATCCGCATCCGCCGCCGTGGATCGGCAGCTCGGGCGAGAGCGAGGCCGAGGGCGACCGGGCCAAGGGCGACTTCGGAGTTTGGCAACCCGCCGACGCGCGGCTGCGCGGCACCGCCTGCTCAGGGATGCGGCCTGTGCAGCCCCGCGGCTGCGCCGTGACGCCACCAACGCGGCCGAGGTTGATCATGCAAGGCCGAGTGGCTCAGCGGCAGTGGGGGAGGGTCGGCGAATGGGCCGCGGCGTGAACACGCCAGCGCCGCAGTAAACGGCCCTGCGCGTTGGGTGCTTCGTTGTCGCGCTGCGCGAGCGTGCTGGAAGTCGCGGCGTGTGCAAACACGTGGCTTCGATACAACGCCCTCCCTGACGGTCGGGCTGCGTACGAAGTCGGGCTGCGTGTGAGTCCGGGCCGCTCAGCGCAGTTGCACCTTGTCGCCGTGCATCTTGAAGGGCTGCCCGTCGGGCGCGACCTTTCCGCCCTGCACGAACATCCACGCGCACGCGGCGATGAGCGCGACCACCGCCGCGAACAGCAGCCCCGTGTAGATGTTCATCGAGGCGCTGCGCGACGTCGCGCCGCCGGGCATCTGCATTCCGAACTGGCTCATGGTCTGGTCTCGTGTTCGACGCGGGGCCGGGGGGGATCTGCTTGGAATCGCCGACCAGTCGGTCGGCGGCACGTCACCACGTCAGGCGGCTGAGCACCATGTCGTCGCGCTGCACCTGCACGTTGGTGCGCCCGTAGAGGTTCAGCCGGCCGATGGCCTGACCGGGCTCGACGGTGGTGATGACGATGGAGCCGATGAAGGTGTCGTTGCCGCGGACGATGTGCATGAGCGTGTTGGGCCGCACGCCGCGGTTGGCGCCCTCGGAGATGACGACCAGTTCGTCGCCCGCGGGGCTCTTGACGACGTCCAGCACGCGGGCGCGGATGAGCGGGCCCGGGGCCTCGCGCGGCTCGGAGGCCGACGTGTCGCCGCCCGAGCGGCCGGCCGACTGCATGGCGAGTTTGGCTTCCTCGAGTTGCTCCTTGAGAGCGCGGGAGTTCTGCTCCAGCACTTCGCGGGCCGACTCCAAGTCGTTCAGGCGGTCGACCAGTTCGATCTCGCGCTTGGTCGCGGCGAGCAGTTCCTGGCGCAGCGAGGTCACCTCGGCGTGGTAGTTGGTGATGACCGCGGCCTGGGTCTGCGTGGTGGCGGTCAACTGGCCGATCTGGCCGCGGATGCTCGCGGCCTCGGCCGCGGCCTGCTCCGCGGCGGCGCGGAGCGACGTGCGCTCGGTCTGCAGCGCGGCGACCTGCGAGTTCAACTGCGAGAGTTGGTTCTGCAGTTTGTCCATCTCGCTGCGGTGGCTGACGCGCTCCTGGGCGTACTGGGCGATGTCGTTCTTCGCCGCCGTCTCGGCTGCGCGGAGAGCGGCCTCCATGCTCTTGTGGTTGCGGACGATCGAGTCCGCGTTGGCCGCGAACGCCATCGTCAGCGCCGCGAGCAGCAGGCACAGGATCGCACAGAACACCACCAGAATCTTGGTTACAGCGTGCACAGGTATCTCCTGATCGTTCGGTCCGCCCGGTCCGTGGGCGGCGTGCTTGGCCGGCGCTGCCGCGCCGAGTTGTGGACCGTCTATCCGCCGCCCGCGCCGGACGGTTCGATTCGTGCCCGAAAACCGTAGACCCTTGGACGCCCGGGGCCTTGGCTCCGCGGTTCGGGGCGTGTGTGATACCCGACCCGGGCCGAACTGTCAACAAAACCCCCTTACTGGCCGTCCGCCGCAAGGCCGGTCTGGGCCGCAATCTTCACGATGCCCGCGGCGGCCGCGACCCGAACACGTCCCGAAGGGTCCTGCAGCATCTCGTTCAGCACGTCGAGGTTCTCCACCCAGCCGGTTTCGCCGTAGACGAGCGCCGCGTGGGCGCGCAGAGAGTCCTGCTCGCTCTTGCGGTAGGCGTCGGCGATGAACGAACCCTGACGGCGGCCGAGTTTGGCCAGCGACGCCGCCGCGGCGAGCCGGATCTCGGCCGGCATTGGGCGGCGTTCCTTGTCCCACTCGGCGGTGAGGAAGACCAGCCGGTCGATGGCGGAGCGGTCGCCGATCTGCCCGACGATCTGCGCCGCGAGCGCGACGGCTTCAAGGTCCTCGGGCCGGGCGGGGAAGAGCGCGGTGCGGATATCCACGAGCGCGGTGTCGTCGCCGAGTTTGGCGCGTGCCTCGGCGATCTGCAGGTCCATGAGCCTGACCGCGGCGGGGCTGGCCCGCGGCAGCGACTGCCGCGCCGCGTCGCGCAGCGGGCCGAGGGCAGAGCGCTCGCCGAGTTCGCCTAGCACGAACGCGGCCTGGGCGCGCACCAGCGGGTCCTGGTCCAGCAGCATCTCGGCCAGCGGCGTGGCGTCGACGGGCTGGTCGCACCGCAGGAGAGCGAAGATCGCGCTGCTGCGCACGAGAGGCGACGGGTCGCTCAGCAGCGGCTGCACGAGCGCAGCGGCGCTGCGCAGCCGCGCCCGCCCGACGGCCATCGCCGCGACCCCGCGAACGCCGGGGTTCTGGTCCGTCAGCGCCGAGCCGACGACGACGTTGAGCCTGCCCGGCGCGAGGGTCAGGGCTTCGAGCGCGTTGGCGCGTTCCTCGGGCGTGGCCCCGCCCGCCGCGGCGGAGAGGACCATCAGCGCCCGTTCGCGCATCTGGACGATGGACGCCGGGTCGCGTGCCGTCTGCGGAGCGCGGGCGATCTCGCGCTCCTGCCGCTCGACGCGCTCGCGGTGCGCATCGGCGGGGTCGCGCTCGACGGCGGGCTCTCGCTCCTTCTCGATGCTCCGGCGGGCCAGCGGCGCCTGGTAGGGCCCCGAGCACCCCGCCACCACGCCGAGCAGCGCGGCCGCGCCCGCGATCGTCCTTACCGTCCAGACTCCGTCCCTGGTCATGTGCACCCTCCTGTTGCAGTCTTGATCGGCCTAACCGCGGACGACTCGCCACAACCACCACGACGCGCCCGCCGCCATCATGACGTACGCGAAGACGTCGCCGATCCGCCCGTACAGCGTCGGCGGGGCCTCCGAGCGTACCCGGAGCGTCGCCACCAGAACGCCGTCCACGCTGCGCCCGCCGGCGTCGGGGTGCGTGCGCTCGAGCACCCGCCCGCGGTGGTCGATCGCGGCGGAAACGCCCGTGTTCACCGCGCGGGCCATGCACAGGCCCAGTTCGACGCACCGCCACCGCGCGGCGAGCAGGTGCTGCTCCTTGCCGCTCTCGAACGGCCCGAACCACCCGTCGTTGCTGAGGTTGACGATGACGCCGGCGCGGCGCGTCCCGCCCGCGTAGCACAGCCACCGGCACAGGCTCGGCCGCGTCACCTCGAAACAGATCGGCGTCGCAGTCAGCACGGTGCCCGCGGGGGTGTCGCCCCCGGCGCGCGTGGGCGTCGGGAGCAGCACCGGCTCGGTGCCGGGCACGAGGTCGAAGGCCATCCCCGCCGCGCCGATGCTCAGCAGTTTCTCCTGCACCGCCGGCCACCGCCAGACGTACGGGATGACCTCGCCGAAGGGCGTGAGGTCCACCTTGTCGTAGCGCGGCTCGCGCACGCGTCCTCCGTCGATCAGGAACGCGCTGTTGTGTCGCGGCCCCTCGAGGCGCGACAGGCCGTTGCTCTCGCGGAACTCCGCCCCCGGCATGGCGATCGCGCCGACGATCATCGGCACGCCGGTCTCGCTCTGCAGCCGCAGCATGCGCGCAGCCATGTGCACGTAGACGTGCTGCCGCCCCTCGGCGGCCAGCCCGGGGTTGGCCGCGTTGAACTCCGCGTCGATCCGGTCCACCGTATCCATGCTCAGCGTCAGGCCGGGGAACATGGTCTCGGGCCAGACGATCAGGTCGGGCGTCGGGCGCGACGCCGCGGCCTGCCGCGTCAGTTCCTCGAAGCGGCGGAACGCGGCCAGCCGTTCGTCAACGCTCCAGCCGATCTTGTTGCTCTGCGGGATGTTCGTCTGCACGACCGCGACACGGATGACGCTCCCCGGCCCCATTCCCGAGACGTCCGGCAGGTTGCGCCGGCCCGCGTGCGAGGCCGCGAACCACAGCACGGCGATCACCGCCGCGGCCGCGCCGCCCCAACTCCGCGGCACGCCCGACCAGCCCGCCGCGTCCGCCGTCGCGCCCGCGAGGGCCGCCACCAGAAAACTGACGAAGTAGGTCCCCAGCAGCGCGGCGGGCGCGGCCAGCGCGGGCGAGTCGATCAGCGGGTGCGCCGCGAGGAACCACGCGTAGCCCGTCAGCAGCACCTCGCCGCGCAACGCCTCCAGCGCGACGATGACGACCGGCGCGAGCACGAACATCGGGACCGCCACCACGCCGGTGGCGCGGCGGCGGATGCGGCCCATCAGGTACACCGCCGCGCCCGAGCACGCCGACAGGTAGACCGCCAGCAGCGGGTAGCCGACGGCGGTGACGTCGACCAGCCACTGCTGCTGGAAGAACCACAGCGGCAACGAGCCGAACGCGAAGAGCAGCGCGTCGACCAGCGGCCCGTCCGCCGCGCGACACCCGGCCCAGATCATCGGGAGCGGCGCGACGAACGCGGCCAGCCACAGCCCCGCCGGCGGGAGTGCGATGGCCATGAACAGCGCGTAGACCAGCCCGGCGACGATCAGCCGCCACCATCCGCGCACGGGCAAACGCTTCGCGTCCTTGGGTCGCGCCATGGGGACCAGTCTACGTGAACCGGCGCGTGGGCGTTCGAGCGATCAACGCCGCGACACGCCAAGCCCGTGTGGTCAGCGCCCCGAGTAGTCGATGACCCGCGCAATCTCGCTGCGCAGTTCGGCGCGCGGCACCACCCGGTCCACCATGCCCGACTGCAGCAGGTACTCGGCCCGCTGGAAGCCCTCGGGCAGTTCCTGCCGGATGGTCTGCTGGATCACGCGCGGCCCGGCAAAGCCGATCAGCGCCTTGGGCTCGGCGAAGATCACGTCGCCGAGCATCGCGAAACTCGCCGTCACGCCGCCGGTGGTCGGGTCGGTCAGCACGCTGATGAACAGCCCGCCCGCGTCGTCGAGCCGCGCCAGCGCGGCGGAGGTCTTGGCCATCTGCATGAGCGACAGGCCCGCTTCCTGCATGCGCGCCCCGCCCGAGCCGCTCACGATCACCAGCGGCAGGTTGCGCTCGGTCGCCGTCTCGATCGAGCGCGTCACCGCCTCGCCGACGACGCTGCCCATCGAGCCCATCATGAACGACAGGTCGAGCACGCACAGCATCGCGGCACGACCCTTGACAAACGCCGTCCCCGCGACGACCGCGTCGACCTGCCCGGTCTTGATCTGCTCGGCCAGCAGGCGGTCGGCGTACGACTTCAGGTCGCGGAAGGCCAGCGGGTCCGTCGGCGAAAGACCCGTGAACATCGGCTCGAACGAGCCGGGGTCGGCCATCTGCCGCACCCGCTCGACCGCGCCGATGCGGTAGTGGTGCTGGCACTCCGGGCAGACGTGGAGGTTCGCCTCCATCTGCTTGCGGTAGATCATCTGCCCGCAGCCGGGGCAGCGCAGCCAGAGCCCTTCGGGGATCGAGTTCTTTCGCGGCGTTTGCGCCTTCAACTCGGTCCAGGACTTCGCGGGGGCTTGTGTCATGAGTGGGCGTTCCTTGCTCGTTCCGCCGCGGCCGGCGATGGGCACAGAGCCGCGATCGATCGCCGCGACCGGTCAGGCCGCGGTGGCCGCGGGTGTGCGCTCGAGGTCGCCCAACCGCGGGTCGTACTTCTCAACGTCGTGCCATTCGGGCGCCGAGGCGGGGCCCGATTGGCGCCAGGCCTCCGACAGCGGAAGCCCGTTCAGGCGGCAGCGAAGCACTCCGAGTGCCAGCGGCCGCAACACCACGCACACCCGGCTCCCGGCCCGCGCCCGGGCCACGGCCCGGGCCAGCACCGGCATCAGCCGGGCGTGCAGCGATTCAATCGTTTCTCCCTCCGGCGGCGTGACGCAGCAGGCGTCCTCGACGAACTGCCCCCACGCACGGGGGTAGCGCTCTTCGAGTTCGTCCTGTCGCAGGCCCTCCCACAGGCCTACGTGCGGGTCGGCCAGTTCGGGCAGCGCCTGCACCCGCCCGGCCAGGCGTCGCCCCGAGCCCGCGATGAGTTTGGCCGTTTCGATCGAAGCCTCGTCGGGGGCGCAGTACACCGTGGCGAGCGTCACCCGCCCGAGCGACCGGACAAACGTCTCGGTCTCCGTTCGACCCGCTTCGCTCAAGGGCAGATCCGCCGCCCCCTGCAGGCGCCCGCCCGCGTCCCACGCGGTCGGGCCTGAACGAACCAGCAGCAACCGAATCCCAGCATCCTTGGCCATGGTGTCGGCTCGGCTCCCCACTCCCTTTCCGGCCCCGCTCGGGGCCGGTCTACTGGTTGGCGGTCCCGGTTCCCATTCACACTTGTTCCGCCTCTCCTCATCCGGGTTGCCCGGGTTGGTTCGGCGGACGGGCAGTCTATCAAGGCTGATCGGCCTGTCCAATCGTTGGACAACAGCGGTACGGTCCGATAGCCCACGTAGACCGAGGTAAAATCCCCGGAACAGGCGTCAAATTTCCGCATCTGGGTCGAAATGGCGGCCAAACTGGGCCATTTCACCGACCGCGTAATGCGCGAATGACATTGGCTCGCTCGGCCGGCGGGCGTCCGAAAACCGCCGAGGCCGCCACAACAACGTCGCAGCCAGCGTCGAGGACCGCCGCGATGTTTCCCGGCCCGATGCCCCCATCCATCTGGATGCGCTGGGACGGCAAAGCCTCGGCCGACAGCGCGCGGGTCTTCTCGAGCACCTCCGGGATGAACGCCTGACCGGAGTATCCGGGGTTGACGGACATGACCAGAAACAGGTCGAAGGCTTCGAGATAGTCCAGCGCACGGTCGATGGCGGTGGGGGGGTTGATCGCCAGTCCGACGGTCACGCCCAGTTCGCGGATCTTCGCGGCGGTCTCCCCGAGAAGGTTCTCGGGTACGGCCTCCACGTGGAAGGTCACATGGCTCGCTCCGGCCGCGGCGAAGGCCCGGGCATGCGGCAGCGGGTCGGTCACCATCAGGTGCACGTCGAGGAACGCCGCGGGGAACGCTCGCCGGAGCGCGCGGCACATGTCCGGACCCATCGTCAGGTTGGGCACGAAGTGGCCGTCCATCACGTCCAGATGCAACAGGTCCGCCGCACCCTCGTCGACGACCGCCCCGCCGCCCGCGACCGGGCTGAGCACCGTGGCGCACTCCTCCCCCATGCGGGCAAAGTCGGCCGAGAGAATCGAAGGGGCGACCAGCGGCAGCCGGCGGGGGTTCGTGAAGAGATTGCGCATGCGGGCAGATGGTACCGCCGCGACTGTTTCCAGCATTCGCCGGTCCGGGCCCTAAACTGGCCGCATGTCCACACTCGACACGCTCCGCGCCCGGCTCGAACCCGTCGGCCAGTCCCACGTCCTGAAGTTCTGGGAGACGCTCGATCCCGCGCAGCGCGACGCGCTCACCAACCAGATCGAGTCGATCGACTGGGCCGCGCTGCCGCGGCTGGTCGAGCAGTACGTCCGCAACAAGCCGGCGTTCGCGCTGCCGCCCGACGTGCAGCCCGCGCCGTACCTGCCTGTCGACCCGGGCGCGAAGTCCCGCCCGTGGGACAGGGCCGCGGCCAAGGCCAAGGGCGAGCAGATGCTGCGCGCCGGGCAGGTCGCGGCGTTCGTCGTCGCGGGCGGGCAGGGCTCGCGACTCGGGTACGAGGGCCCCAAGGGCTGCTACCCCGCGGGCGCGGTGACGGGCAAGCCGCTGTTCGCGATGTTCGCCGACGCGATTCTCGGCGCGTACGACCGCTACGGCGTGCACGTGCCGTGGTACATCATGACCAGCCCGTTGAACCACGACGCGACGCTGGAGTTCTTCGCCGCGCACCACTTCTTCGGCCTGCCGCGCGAGAGCGTGCGGTTCTTCATGCAGGGCGTGATGCCCTCGCTGGACATCGCCACCGGCCGGGTGCTGCTGGCCTCGCGCGGGGAGATCGCCACCAACCCCGACGGGCACGGCGGCTCGCTCCGCGCGCTGCACGCCTCGGGCTCGCTCGCCGACATGAAGCAGCGGGGCGTGACCGCGATCTCGTACTTCCAGGTTGACAACCCGATCGTGAACCTGCTCGACCCGGTGTTCCTCGGCCTGCACGCGGGGGCGGGCGGCGCGGCCGCGCCGTCCTCGTCGCAGATGTCGAGCAAGATGATCCCCAAGGCCTACGCCGAGGAGAAACTGGGCCTGTTCTGCGCCCACGGCTCGGGCCCTCGCAAGGGCCGCGTCGAGATCGTCGAGTATTCCGACCTGCCGATGGACCTGCAGCGCGAGAAACTGCCCGACGGGCGGCTGCGGTTCCTCGCCGGGTCGATCGCGGTGCACGTGCTGGGGCGCGAGTTCGTCGAACGACTCAACACCGACGCCGCGTTCGAACTGCCTTGGCACCGGGCCGAGAAGAAGATCCCGTGCATCGACCCGGCGACGGGCGAGCCGGTCAGGCCCGCGGCGAACAACGGCGTGAAACTCGAGCGGTTTGTGTTCGACGCGCTGCCGATGTGCGAGCACTCGGTCGTGCTGGAGACCGACCGCGTCGAGGAGTTCGCGCCCATCAAGAACGCGGAGGGACAGGACAGCCCGCAGTCGTCGCGGCAGATCCAGACCGAGCGCGCGGCGCGCTGGCTGGAGTGGTGCGGCGTCGCGGTGCCGCGGAAGACCGACGGCACGCCCGACTGCGTGCTGGAGATCTCGGCGCGCACGGCCAGCACGCGCGAGGAGTTGAAGGCCGGCGCCGGGTTGCCGCGGGCGATCGAGCGCGGGCAGAGGCTGGCGCTGTGATCGAGCGCTTCGCCAGACTCCCCGCGTCGCTGGAGGCCAGGGCCCGGCGCGTGCGCCTCGGGCCGACTTACGTTCCCGCGCTGCTGGCGCACCCGGACTGGTCCAGCCCAGCGCCGGTGTGCATCTGGATGCACGGCCGCACCGTGCACAAGGAACTCGACGCGGGCCGCTACGTGCGCTGGCTCAAGGCCGGCATCGCCGCCTGCGCCATCGACCTGCCCGGGCACGGCGAGCGGCTCGACGAAGAGTTCCACTCGCCCAGACGCACGCTCGACCTGCTCGACGCGGCGATCCCGGAGGTCGATCACGTCGTCGGCGCGCTCGCCGCGCCGGAGTTCGCCGGCGCGTTCGATCTTGATCGCGTCGCGATCGGCGGAATGTCCGCCGGCGGGATGGTGACGCTGCGCAGGCTGTGCGAGACGCACCCGTTCGTGTGCGCGGCGGTCGAGGGCACGACGGGCGATCTGGCGGGCCTGTACCTCTCGCGCGAGCGCGACGGCGCGGCGTGGCCCGTGAAGCACGACCCCGCGCGCGTCGCGCGGCTCGACCCGATGCGGCACCTGCACGGCTGGCGGCCGATCCCGCTGCTGGCGCTGCACTCGGAAAGAGACGAACTGGTGCCCGTGGCCACGCAGCGGCGGTTCGTGGATACGCTCCGTGCGCACTACCGCGCCCGCGGCGCGGACGAAGCGCTGATCAACTTTCACACCTGGCCCGAGACCGGCGCGCCGCAGGAGCACGCGGGCTTCGGACGCTTCGGCAACGACGCCAAGAACCTGCAGACCGAGTTCCTCGCGCGGCACCTTCGCGCCGGCGTGTGAGCGGCGCCCCGCGCGGTCGGTCAGTCCCGGCGCGCCACGACGTACACGCTGAACGAATCGCTCAGTTCGTTGCTGTCCTCGATGGGCAGGACGTGGAAGCGTTCCTCGTCGTCGATCGCCTCGGCGAAGCGCGGGTAGAACTGCACGCGCGCAAAGCCCGCCTCGATCATCGCGTCGGCCAGTTCCGGCGGGCTCCACAGGCGCCAGTCGTAGACGAACGCGTCGTTGATCCGCAGCGTGCGCGCCGACGCGGCGGGCCGGCCGCGGGCCGTGCGCGGCGGCCGCACGACAAAGTGCATGGCGTTCTGCACGCGCGCCCGCAGCGGGTCGGTCGTGCGGTGCTCCCAGGTGTACGTGACCCGCTCGCCGCTCGGGCCCACGACCTCGCGCCGGATGCGCCCGGTGAAGAACACGTCGGACCCCGCGTAGATGTCGCACGCGAGCACGCCGCGGCGGGCCAGCCGCGAGCGCGCGTGCGCGAGGTAGCGCACCAGCAGCGGCCGCTCGCGCAGTTCGCAGATCGAGAAGTTCTGCACCGTGATGACGTCGCAGCGGTCGCGGGCTTCCAGCACGTCGGCCAGCACGTACGTGATGCGCCCGCCGCCGGGGTCCTTGCTCTGGGCGCGTTCGAGCGTGGCGCAGTCGCTGTCGACGGCGACGGCGCGCCGGCCCGCACCCAGCGCGACCCACGCGCGCGAGATCGCAGCGGAGCCGCAGAAATCCTCGCCCAGCGTCCGCGGCGACCGGCCGTGGATGGCGTCGAGCATCCGCACGTCGTACTCGGGCGACTGCACGCACAGTTCGTAGAGGTCGAAGCGGTCGAGCATGGAAGTGGAAGCAGGTGAGAGGGCGTTGAGTGCGGATGCTGGACGCTGGGTCGACATGAGTGCGCGGCTTCCGATCTCTGTCTCTGCGTCCTTCGCGCCTCTGCGTCAAATCTCTCGCCGAGGCGCGCAGCACGCGGCCGGCTGCTCCGCGCGACTCGTCTCGCTCACGCCATCCGCACCCACCGGACCAGCGTCCGCAGGTCCGGCGGTTTGCCGTACATCAGCACGCCCACGCGGAAGACCTTGGCGCTGAACCACGCGCAGAACGCCGCGGTGGCCACGCCCACGACGATCGCCGCGACTGTCTGCCACGCCGGGGGCGGCTCGGAACTGGTCAGCCGCATCACCATCACGAACGGGTTGACGCCGGGCACGAACGACAGCACGACCGAGAGCATCGAGTTGGGCGCGCGGCTGATCGGCAGCCACAGCAGCCACGGCAGGATGACCACCATCACCAGCGGCGTCATCAGCGTCTGCGCCTCGCGCAGTTCCGTCACCGCGCTGCCGATCGCCGCGTACAGCGAGCCGAGGATGAAGTACGCGATCAGGAAGAACAGCACGAGGTACACGACCGCGAACGGATCGACCAGGTGCCCGAGGCTGAAGAAGATCAGCGCGGCGATGCCCATGCCCGAGTAGAGCACCAGCATCAGCAGCCCGACGCACAACTGGCCGACGATCTTGCCCAGCATCAGCTGCATCGGCGAGACCGCCGAGAGCAGCACCTCCATCACGCGGCTGCCCTTCTCCTCGATCGTCGTCGTGAGCAGCATCTGCCCGCTGGACATCAGCGCGATCATCAGCAGGACCATGAACGCCGCGGGGATCAGGACCGCCAGTTCGCCGCCGCTGCGCTTGATCCCAGCAGCGGTCACGACCCTGTCCGCCGCGCGGGGCCGCTCCAGCAGCGCGCGGATCTCCGCCGCGCTCAGGCCCGCCCCGGACAGGCGCGGGTCGTTCGCCACGCGCGCGTCGATCACCGCGTCGCCCACGCGGCCGTGCACCCGCTGGCGGATCTCGAAGTCCACCTTGTCGGGCCAGAACGACTCGATCTGCGCGTACCCGCCCTCGCCGCGGAAGACCGCCTCTCGCGGCACGACGATCAGACCGACGGTGCGCTCGGCCGGCGTGCCGTCGGCGGGGTCCTTCGAGTGCACGTTGGTCTGCGCGAGCGTGTCCTTGATGCGCTGGAGCGCGTCGTCGTCGGTCGAGGTCTCGAGCAGGCGCACGCGCAGGCCGGCGAGGCTCGACACCGCCCGGTCCAGTTCCTGGTCGACCACGCCGCGGGCCATGGCCTTCTGCTGCTGGTCCAGCGGCAGTTTGTCCATGGTCTGCTCGACGGCAGCGCCGACGTCCTTGCGCACGCGCTCGCGCTCCGCCGCCTCGCCCTCGGGAGAGAACCGCCGCGCCACGCCCTCGCCCACGACGCCCGAGCGGTCCAGCACGGCCAGTTGCCCGGCCAGTTGCGGGCCCTTGAGGTTCTTGGTCAGGGCGATCGCGCCCACGGCCACGACGATGAACACCGGCGTGAGCACCACGCCGATGATGAACCCCTTGGTCAGCACCGTCGAGGCGAACTCGCGCCACGCGACCTGCAGCACACGCGTCATGTCTCGGCCCCCTCCGCCGCGCCCGGCGCGGTCAGCGCGGCGCGCAACGCCTCGGCGTCCTCGCCCGCGGCGATGGGCGTGCCCTCGACCAGCGAGATGAACACGTCCTCGAGCGTGACGCGCTTGAGTTCGACGCGCCGCACCGGCGCGTCGCGCACGATCGCGCCCATCACCGCCCGCGCGTCGGCGCCGCTCTCCAGGTGCACCTCGAAGCCCTCGCGCGTCGGTCGGATCTCCCTCACGCCCGCCACCGTCTCAAGACCCAGTTCGGCCCGCGTCCCGTTGCCGCGGCTCATCGGTTCGACGATGATCGTGCGGGGGTCAAAGCGGTCGCGGATCTCGCCCAGCGTCGCGTCGAGGACCTTCACGCCGTGGTGGATCATGAACACGCGGTCGCAGAGCTGCTCGGCCTCGTACATCGCGTGGGTGGAGAAGATGATCGTCCGCCCGGCGCGGTGCTGCTCGTCGATCAGCGTGCGCATCAGTTTGCGGTTCACCGGGTCGAGCCCCGAGAAGACCTCGTCGAGGATCAGCAGGTCCGGCTCGTGGATGACCGCGGCGACGAACTGCACCTTCTGCTGCATGCCCTTGGAGAGTTCCTCGCAGCGCTTGCGCGCGCTGTCGGCCAGTCCCATGCGTTCCAGCCAGCCGTGCACCTTGCGCTTCAGCGCGCCGCCGCCGTCGTGCCCCTTGAGCCGCGCCATGTACGTGAGGAACGCCGCGACCTTCATCTTGCGGTAGACGCCGCGTTCCTCCGGCAGGTAGCCGATGCGGTCCTTGCTGCGGTCGGCGCTGGGCTGGCCGAGCACCGAGAGTTCGCCGCGGTCGGGGAAGATGATCGACATGATCATGCGGATCGTCGTCGTCTTGCCCGCGCCGTTGGGCCCGATGAACCCGCACAGGGAGCCGGTGGGCACGACCAGGTCCAGTTCGCGCACGGCGACCTTGGGCCCGAAGGTCTTGGTGAGTCCCTTGATGACGACCGCGTTGGACATGGCTGGAGGAAGGAGAGGCGACAAGGTTAGCCGGGCCGGAGCGACGATGATCGTGCGCCCCGCCGCGCGGGGCTCGAACGGCGAGCGTGAACGTTCTCGGGCGCGGCGTATCTGGAGAGTTGCACGGCCGCGCTCCGGGCCGCCGTGCACTCTTCGGCCCAAGACACCGGATGCTGGCCGACTCAAACGTCTCGGTCTGCACACGACCGTCCGGTGACGGCGCGCTCCCCGACCGCGGCGCACGAGCCCCGGTAGTCGGAATGCCGCGAGCCGTTGCCGCCGCCCCTCCGCGGGCAACCGCGGTTACCGTTGCCACACGCCGTGTTCGATGCCGCCCAGAAAGTAGATGGCGATCACTCCCTGTTCCCCGATCGGCATGGGAGGGACGATGACGACGCCGCCCGAAGCCTCGGCTTCCCTGACCGCGGCTTCAATATCCTGCACCAGAACATACGGACGGACCACAGCCGATTCGCCGGCGTGCATCGGCGCGCGCACCCCGATTCGCCCACCATCCTTGAGATTCGCCGTTCGGGCGTTGCCCGCTTCCGCGACGGGATCGCCGAACCGTACGTCGTAGATCCGGGCCAGCACGCCGCACGTCTCTTCCACCTTTGGGGTGACGATCTCAAGGTAGTGGATGCTCGCGGCGTTCGATTCGCGTCGAGCGGCGCCGTTGTCTCGGACCTCGACGCGGGCCGGTGAGTCGTTCGGGCTCGAGCGGCCGCTCCCCGGCGCGCAGGAGCAGAGCGCCGGGACAAGGCCAAGGGCCGAAGCAAGGACGACGGTGCGAACTGAGAAAGGGACCCGCGTGTTCATTGTGGCAGTTCCTTCATCTGTGCGATCTGGATCAGGTTGCCGCACGTGTCGTCGAACACCGCGGTGATCACCATGCCCAGGTCGGTTGGCGGCTGGACGAATCGCACGCCCAGCGAAGCGAGCCGCGCGTGCTCCGCGCGCACGTTCTCCACGGCAAAGGACGTGCAGGGGATGCCGTCCTCAACAAGCGCGGCTTTGTACGGCTTGGCCGCAGGGTGAACGTCGGGCTCCAGCACCAGTTCGGTGCCATTGGCTTCTCCGGGCGAGACAAGCGTCAGCCAGCGGTGCGCCCCGAGGGGGATGTCGGTCTTCTTCACAAACCCGAGGACCTCCGTGTAGAAACGCAGGGCCTTTTCCTGGTCGTCCACGAGCACGCTGCTCAGGTGGATTCTCATGAGTTGTTCTCCCTTGGCTGCGCCCGGAGCCAGCGACGGGCGATCTGTTCGAGCGGCTTGCGGTTCAGAAAGTGAAACTTGAAACGTCCCTCCCGGCGCGACTCTACCAGGCCCGCCCCCTGCAGGACGTCCAGATGCTGCGAGATGGCCTGCCTTGACGAGCAGATCCCGTGTTTCATCGTGAGGCGTGAACAGATCTCAAAGAGCGACTGGCCATCGCGGTCGACCAGTTCGTCCAGGATGGCGCGTCTCGTCGGGTCGGCAATGGCTCGGAACACGTCGTCCATGCTGCGTGGTTCATGTTGCCCACGAGAATAGGCAAGTATCCACTTGCCTGTCAAGCCCCATCCCGCGCTTTGTCCGCACGAGTCGGTGCGTCCGTCGGCACCGAGCCGTTCGCACACCGGACGCGGCATCGCGTCGGCGACGGCGACCGGTCGGCCGCGTCCGGAGGGCGGTTCGCGACGGTGCACACGCCGTTCGCGACGGGAGGACGTGTTCGTTTCAGTCACCAGTCCTTGCCGCGGCCTGCGCAGCAGGATGGCGCGGCGGCCGCACCATCTTTGCCCGACGGCCTGTCACGGCGCCCACACGTTGGCCGTCACCGTCTTGACCTGCGGCACGCCGTTGCCCGCCGCCGCGCTGTTCGTGCCCGGCGCGGGCAGCACCGACTGCGCCACGTCGGCCTTGATGACCTCGACGGGGTGCACCTCGCGCGGGAAGGCGGCGGCGTGCACGGGCGGCACCGTCGCGCCGTTGAGGTGCAACCTGTGGCTCGAAAGGCCCGGGAAGTGCTCGCCCTGCCACGACGCGGGGTAGTTGACGTCGTCCATGTCCAGCGCGGCCCTGGTCGGGAACAGCGGCCGGAAGGTGTCGCACATCACGGCCAGTTCCTGCGTGTGCGTCGCGGCGAGCGAGGCCTCGATGGTGCCCGGGTGCGGGCCGTGCGGGATGCCCTGCGGGTGCAGCGTCAGGCTGCCGATCTCGATGCCCTTGCGCGACCCGAAGTTGCCGTCGACGTAATACAGCACCTCGTCGCTGTCGAGGTTGGAGTGGTTGTAGGGGACCTTGATCGACTGGGGGTGATAGTCCAGCAGGCGCGGCGCGAACGTGCAGATGACGAAGTTGTGCGCCTCGAACGTCTGGTGGATCGGCGGGGGCATGTGCAGTTTGCCCGTGATGGGCGCGAAGTCGTCGGCGTTGAAGATGAACGGGTAGTAGCACCCGTCCCACCCGACGATGTCGAGCGGGTGGTAGTGGTACACGTAACTGTGCACCAGGTCGCGCGCCTTGATGCGCACCTCGAAGTCGCCCTTCTCGTCCCAGGTCATCGGGAACTCGGGCAGCCGCAGGTCGCGCTCGCAGTACGGCGCGTGCTCGAGGTACTGCCCGTGCATCTTGCTGACGTAGCGCGGCGGCGGGCCGATGTGGCTGCCGTTGCACGTCTCGATGAGCAGGAACCTGCCGTACGGGCAGTCGGCGATCGGCGGGCCGCCGTCGGCGGGCCTGCCGTCCGGGCCGTTGACGCGCTTGTCCCAGACGAGTTTGTAGATCACGCCCTTGGGGATGACCAGGTAGTCGCGCGGGCCGAACTTCAGCGTGCCGAGCATGGTGTGGCACACGCCCGAGCCGTAGTGGATGAAGTGGCACTCGTCGCCCTGACCGTTCTTGAAGTGGTACGTCATCTGCTCGGCCGGGTTGCCGACGGCCATCTCGACGTCGGAGTTGCCGAACAGCACGACACGCCCGGTCACGAAGTCGCCGCGCGGCTTCATCGGCGCGCTCTTGACGTGCCGCATCCGCATGATGTCCGTCTCGACGTACTCGGTCTTGGTGGAATAGACCGGCTTCCACCCGTACACCTGCGTCGGCGGGTGGATGTGGTACATCGTCGTCGTCGGGCCGACGAAGCCCTCGGTGCCGAAGACCTCCTCGGAGTACAGGCACCCGTCCGGACGCCGGAACTGCACGTGCCGCTTGCGGGGGAGAAGTCCGAGTCTGGTGTAATACGGCATGGCGGTCCTCCTTGGGGTCGCAGCGCGCCGAATCCTACGCGCCGCGCCGCTCCAGAGGCAGGACCGAGCGTCGAACCGGGCTTAGTTGTTGTGCGTCTCCGCCGCGCCGGCTTGGCCCGGACCGAAGGCGGCGTCCCGGCCCAGCAGTTCGGCGATGACCCGTGCCATCTCCTCGCAGCCGCGCGGCGTGAAATGGTCGGTGTGGTCGTAGAACATCGTTCCGTCGTTCGGTTCGGATGGGCCGCCGAATCGGTCAACCGGGAACGTGTGCGGAATCTCCGCCGCGCCGAGAAACTCGGAGATCCGCCGAACCTCGCCTTCCAGCCCGTAGCGACCCTCACGCCAGACCCGGCCCGATGGCATGATGACGACCTTGAACGGAATACCCCGGGCGCGGCAGTAGTCGCGCATCGAGATGAAATAGGGCAGGTTGCGCGACGCGGTGCCGCGGAAGATCCACTGGTACCAGCCCAAACCCGGGAAGTCGGCGCCCTTGTTCATCCGGTAGACGAGTTTGCTGAAGAAGTAGGGCGACATGAGCACCGGGCGCCGGAACATCTTGTTCAGGCCGTTGTCCCCGCCCTCGTACATGGTGTTGCGGAGCGTGAAGTCGTTGGGGTTCAGCACGCACACCACCGCATCGACCTTGTAGACCGCGTCGAGTTCGCGCAGCGATTCGTCGTACTCGCGCAGCGCGTAGCCCGGCGTGCCGAAGTTCAGCACCTTGACGCGCTGCGCCGTCGGGTCCAGCATGCGCTGCAGGCACGCGGGGATGGTCTCGTCCTGATCGAGCGCAAAGCCGAAGACCACCGAATCGCCGAGCACGGCGACCTTGCGCGCGCCCGGCGGCGGGTCGTCCGCGTCGTCGCGGATGCTCCGCGAGTTGATCTTCAGCCGCCGGTTCTCGATCGACAGTTCGCACCCCGGCATCAGCCGGTACGCGAGCACCGGGTTGTCCGAACGGGCGAAATAGAACATGTGCTCGGTGCGCGTCTTCCGCCAGTTCGCGGCGATCACCAGGAACGCGCCCTGACAGAGCAGTTCCACGCCGATCACCGCGAACAGCACGCCGAACGCCAGCAGCGTCATGCGTTTGCGGGCAGGCGTTCCGAGCAGGATGGACCGGACGATGGACATGGGCCGTCGGACGTTCTCGAGTATGGGCGGAGGAGAAAAAGCAGGGGCGTCCCAGAGTTATCGACCCGCTCCGGCCTTTGCTTCAGGCCCGCCATGGCCGAACATCCGCCGCTCGACCGACTCGACCACCACGTGCAGGATGAGCATGTGCAGTTCCTGGATGCGCTCGGCCGCCTCGCCGGGCACGACCCACTCAAAGTCGCCGCGGCCGCGCAGCCGACCGCCGTTGCGACCCAGCAGCAGCGCGGTCTTGAGGCCCGACCGTTTGGCCTGCTCGACGGCGCGGACCACGTTCTCGCTGTTGCCGCTCGTGGAGAGCGCGACCAGCACGTCCCCCTCGCGCCCCAGCGCTTCGACCCATCGCGAGAACACGTTCTCGAACCCGAAGTCGTTGGCCGTGCACGTGAGGTGGCCGGGGTCAACGCACGCCACCGCGGCCAGCGGCGGGCGGGCGTCGCAGAAGCGGCCGGTCAGTTCTTCGCACAAGTGCATCGCGTCGCACGCCGAACCCCCGTTGCCGCAGGCCAGCACCTTGCCCCCGGCGCGGAAGCACGCCGCGAGCGCATCGGCAAATCGGTCAACCTCCGCCGCGTGGGCGCGGTCGGCGATGAGGGCCTCGAGCGCGTTCCGGGCGCGCTCGAACGACGCGAGCGCGGCGGGCAACACGCTCGCGGGCGCGGCCTTGGCGGGGGATCTGGTGGAGGCTTTGGTGGTCACGGCGGAGAGTGTAGAGGGTGGTCGGCGCGGGTGAAACTCGTGCCCCGCCGGGTCACTTGATCGATTCGATCAGGGCGCGGGCCTCGCCCGCGCTGAACGCCGCGGCGGGTCCGACGCGCGCGCTGCTGTGAATCTGCGTGCAACCGGTCAGCGCGACGATCTCCCGCGCGTTGCCGGCGCGGACGCCGCCGCCGACCAGCACCTCGATGCGTCCGCGCGCCGCGTCGACCAACGCCGCCAGCCGCCGGAACCGCCGCGCCCAGTCGTCGCCGCCCCCGTGCCACGCGGGGTCGCGCGGCCAGTCTGCCGCGGGCTCGGCCAGTTCGTGCGCCGTGCGCGCCCCGCTCAGCCCCGCGGTCAGCACGCGCGACACGCCGAGGCCGGCCAGTTCGTGCAGCGCGGCGAGCGGGTCCGCCGCAAGGTCGATGGCGCGGTGGAACACGATCTCGCGCCCCGCGCCGCGGGCCAGTTCCACCAACTGCTCGACGCGCGGGCGGTCGATCCCGCCGCGCGGCGTCAGGCAGCCGAACACCACGCCGCCCGCGCCGGCCCCGATCACCGCGCGGGCGTCGTCGATCGTGCGCCGCCACGATGCGCCGTCGTGCACCGAGCCCGGCGCGGGCCGCGCCATCGCGACCGTGCGCACGCGCCCGGCCACGGACGCGATCAGGTCGCGCCCCGGCGTCAGGCCGTGCTCGCGCAGCGCGGCGCAGAGTTCCAGACGGTCCGCGCCCGCCTCGACCGCCGCGAGCGCGTCGGCGACGCTGTCCACGGCGATCTCGACCAGCACGCGGCGTGTGCGCACGGCGGAGCCCCGGCGAACGATCAGAAGAACTTCGTCCTGCCGGGGACGGCGACGTCGACCGGCGGCGCGGGGGAGTCCCAGTTCATCGGGTCGGGCACGAGCGCCTGCTCGCTGTTCATCGCCTGCTGCCAGGTGATCGTCTGCCCGGTGTACGCGGCCATGCGCGCCATGATCGCCATGAGCGTGCTGTGCGCGCCGCGCTCGGTGTCGTTGATCGGCTCGCCCGCGCGGATCGACGCCATCAGTTCGTCGTGCTCGTTCTGGTACATGCGCCCGGCGTCATCGGCCGGTCCGGTGTACTTCCAGATCGTCTCGCCGCCGAGCGTCCTGCTGTGATAGGTCGGCCCCCAGCCGTTCACCAGCGTCCAGCCCCTCGTGCCGTAGACGTAGTCGGTGTTGTCGCTCGGGCACGAGTCGATCTGACGGCAGGTGTGGAGGCACCGCCGGCCGTCGTCGTACTCGTAGACGGCGGCGAAGTGATCGAACACGTCGCCGTGCTCGGGGCCGCTCCGCGCGGCGCGCCCGCCCAGGCACGTGACCCGCGCGGGGACCTTGTCGTTCATCGCCCACGCCAGGCGGTCCACGCTGTGCACCGCCTGCTCGACGATGTGGTCGCCGCTGAGCCACGTGAAGTGCCACCAGTTGCGGAACTGGAACTCCAGTTCGCTCCACTCGGGCTTGCGCGGCCGGCGCGTCAGCGTGCCGGAGTGATAGGTCGTGTGCACGCTCGTCACCTCGCCGATCCCCCCGCCGTGAATGTGCGCGAAGGCCTCGCGCATCCCCGGCGCGAAGCGCCAGCAGAAGCCGGTCAGGCACGCGGTGTTGTTGGCCTTGGCCATCCGCGCCGATTCGATCACCGAGCGAATGCCCGGCCCGTCGACCGCCACCGGCTTCTCGAGAAACACGTGCTTCTTCGCTTCGACGGCGTACCGCAGGTGCGCCGGCCGGAACGCCGGGTAGCCCGTCAGCAGCACCACGTCGATGTCGCTGTCGATCACGCGCTTGTAGGAGTCGAACCCGACGAACCGCCGGTCCGCCGAGGCCTGCACCTTGCGGGCCGCGTCGTCCTCCATTTCCTCGCCGATGGCCCTGAGCGACGCCTCGATCCGATCCTGGAAGACGTCGCCCATCGCGAACAGTTGCGTCGCCGCGTCGGCCCGCAGCGCCTGCACCGCCGCCCCCGTTCCCCGGCCCCCGCAGCCGACGATCCCCACGCGGATCGAGTCCGACCCGCCCGCCCACGCCGCGGCCTGCAGGCCCCGCGGCAGCACCAGCCCGCCGGCGATGGCCCCCGCGCCGACGGCTGCGGTGGTGGAAAGAAACTCACGACGCGTGACGCTCGACGGTTCGGACATGAAGCACCTCGGGATGTTCGCGGCTCGTTTCCGCGATGGATGGGTGTTGAGAGATCGGCGTGCAAGAGATGGGGTGGGGAGGGGGGTCAGGGCGTGCCGGGTCGCTCCGCGCCTTCCGGCCGTGCGGGGGCGCGCTTGGGTTTGCCGTCGGCGTCCACGTCGCACACGACGCGGAAGCCGACAAAGTTCCCATCGCTCAGCCACCAGCGGCTCTTGGGCAGGTTGGGGTCACTGGCGTTCCACGTCGAGTCCTGCTTCTGGACCGCGCCCGCCTTGAGCAGGTCGGCCTCGTCGCGCCACGACCCGCCCTTGGTCGTCGGCTTTCCGTTGCGACCGACGACCCACTCCTGCACGTTGCCGTGCATGTCGAAGATGCCCCACGCGTTGGGGCGCTTGGTCGCGACGCTGCGCGGCCTGCCGTCGGCGTTGTCGGCGAACCACGCGTATCGCCCCAGTTGCTCCGGGCCGCCTTCAAAGCCCCAGTCGCCCTCGCGCCCGGCTCGGCACAGGTGCTCCCACTCGTCCTCGGTCGGCAGGCGGTACGCCAGGCCGCTGCTGGCGGCGAGCCACTTGCAGAACTCCTCCGCGCTGCGGAAGGTGATCGAGATCACCGCGTACCCCTCGTGCCCGAAGCCGCGGTCGGGCGGCAGGTACGGCTTGCTCGGCCGCGAGACGGCGTCGGGGTTCTCCGTCTCCGGCGCGCCGCTCTGCTGGCTCGAGGGCGTCTGCTCGCCCTTCTCATCGAGCCGGTAAGCCCACACGTCGAACGCCTCCCACGTGATCTCGGTCTTGCTCACGTACAACGGCCGGACCGTGCCGTCGGCCGATCCGGGCGCGGGGAGCATGTGAAACTTGAACGCCGCGGCGGGGATCTCCTGCCAGAACGGCTTGAACTCCCCCTCGTTGCGGACCAGCGCCTCCGGCTTCGCCGGCGGGTCGTCCAGTGTGAACGCGTACTCGCCCTCGATGCCCGCCGCGCACCCCCCCAGCGCGCACGCGGCACACGCGGCCGCGCCGTGATAGGCTGCACGCGCACGACCGATGGTCCGCATCCGATTCATCCTCCGACTGCTCGCGGCCGCGGCGCTCGCCGCGTGGCCGATCGCGGCCGGCGGGTGCGCCTCGGAACCGATGCAGGAACGATTCGAGTTTACGCGCCTCTGCATGGGCGTGCAAACACGCATCGTCACGCACGCGCCGACGCGCAGCGCCGCCGCCGCGGGCGCGGCCCGGGCCTTCGAGCGCATCGCCGCGCTCGAACAGGCCATGAGCGACTACCGGCCCGACAGCGAACTGTCCGCCCTCTGCGCGCGGGCCGACGCGGGCGACCACGACTGGCAGGAGGTCAGTCCGGACCTGTTCCGCGCGCTGGCGCTCTCGCAGACGCTGGCCCGGCACACCGGCGGCGCGTTCAGCGCGACCATCGGCCCGGCGGTACGCCTGTGGCGCGAGGCGCGTCGGTCGGGCACGCTCCCCGATGAACCGTCGCGGGCCGCGGCCGTGCGACTCTCGGACTGGCGCCTGCTGGAAATCGACCGCGAGTCGCGCCGCGTGCGCCTCCGCGAGCCGGGCATGCGGCTGGACCTCGGCGGTATCGGCAAGGGCTACGCCGCGCAGGCCGCGCTCGAATCGCTGATCGACGACGGCCTGACGCGCTCGCTGGTCGCGCTGGGGGGCGACATCGCCGCGGGCGAGCCGCCGCCCGGCGCCGAAGGCTGGCGCGTCGCGCTGCGGCCGGGCCTCGGACAGTTGCTGCTCTCCGGCGGCGCGGTCTCGACTTCCGGCGACGAGGAGCAGCACGTCGAGATCGGCGGCCGACGCTACAGCCACATCGTCGACCCGCGCACCGGTCTGGGCGTCGTGGGCGGGCCGTGGGTCACGGTCGTCGCCTCGCGCGCCGAGTACGCCGACGCGCTCGCCACCGCCTGCGCGGTGCTCGGGCTCGACGAAGCCGAGACGCTCGTCCTCGACGCCGGCGCCGCGGCGGTGTTCGTCGAGCGCGGCACCGACGGGCGCACCGTCACCACGACCATCGACCCTCGCGGCCTGCTGCGCTGGCACGCGCCCGCCCGCCGCGGTACAGTGCCGGGCACAACCCCGAGGGTTCCATGAACCAGCACGCCGCGCTCTTCCCACGCCTGTCGGTCATGATGTTCCTGCAGTTCTTCGTGTGGGGCGCGTGGTACGTCTCGATGACCGGCTGGATGAACATCGCCGGGCTCGGCGGCCTTGTCGGATGGGCGTACACCGTGGGGCCGATCGCGGCGATTCTCTCCCCGTTCTTCGTCGGCATGATCGCCGACCGGTTCTTCCCCACGCAGATCGTGCTCGGCGTGCTTCACGTGCTGGGCGGCGTCGTCATGCTCGCGGTGCCGACGGCCGCGGTCGCGGCGGGGCCGGCGACGGAGGCGTCGTTCACGCACCCCTACATCCTGCTGCTGCTGGCGCACATGCTCTGCTACATGCCGACGCTGGCGCTGACCAACTCGCTGAGTTTCTCGCACCTGTCCAGCGCGCCCAAGACCTTCCCCCTCATCCGCGTCTTCGGCACCGTCGGCTGGATCGCCGGCAACATCGCCGTGGCGGGCAGCCTCGCGCAGTGGGGGGCCAGCGGCCTGACGTGGATCGCCGACGGCGACAAGTCTCCCGCGCAGTTCTACATCACCGGCGCGGCGGGCATCGCGCTGGGCCTCTACTGCCTCACGCTCCCGCACACGCCGCCCCCGGCCCGCGGCAGGCGCGTCACCGCACGCGAGGTGCTCGGCCTCGACTCGCTCAGGCTGCTGCGCCTGCCGTCCTACGCCGTGTTCATCGTCTGCTCGCTGCTGCTGTGCATCCCGCTCGCGGGCTACTACGCGTTCGCCCGCACGTACGTCGATCAGACCGGCTTTGCCAACGCCACGCTCACCATGTCCTACGGCCAGATGGCCGAGATCGTCTTCATGGTCCTGATGCCGCTGTTCTTCGCCCGACTCGGCGTGAAGTGGATGCTCGCGGCGGGCATGCTCGCGTGGGTCGCGAGGTACGCGCTGTTCGGCGCCGCAGCGCACGACGGCATCATGTGGATGGTGCTGCTGGGCGTCGTGCTCCACGGCATCTGCTACGACTTCTTCTTCGTGACCGGGTTCATCTACGTCGACCGCGCCGCGCCGCCCGACGTCCGCGCTCAGGCGCAGGGCTTCCTCGTGCTCGTGACGCAGGGCCTGGGCCTGGGCATCGGCGCGCAGCTGTTCGGTTGGCTCGTCGCCCGCTACACGTCCGGGCCCGATGGCGCGAAGGTCAGCGACTGGCAGAGCGTGTGGTACACCGCCGCGGGCTTTGCGCTCGTGGTGCTGGTGCTGTTCGTCGCGCTCTTCCGCGAGCGCGCGGCCGCGCAGGAAGGACCGGCGCCGACATGACGACCTTCGCCAACGGACTTGCCGTCCGGCCCGCCGCGCCGGACGACGCGGAACTGATCCACGCGCTGATCCTCGAGATCGCCGAGTACGAGAAACTCCGTCACGAGGTGGTCGCAACGGTCGATCACGTGCGCGAAGCGCTCTTCCCCGAGCACGGCTTCGCGACCGTGCACGCGCTGATCGGCGAGATCGACGGCGCGCCGCAGGGCTACGCGCTGTACTTCTTCAACTTCTCCACGTTCGTCGGCCGGCCCGGGCTCTATCTCGAAGACGTGTTCGTCCGGCCCGCGTTCCGCGGGCGCGGCCTGGGCAAACTGCTGCTGGTCGAACTGGCCAAGATCGCCAAGCGCCGCGGCTGCGGGCGCATGGAATGGTCGGTGCTCGACTGGAACACCCCGGCGATCAACTTCTACAAGAGCATCGGCGCACGGGCCATGGACGGGTGGACCGTCTACCGGCTCGACGAGCCGGCCCTGCACAAACTGGCCGATCAGGCCCCCAGGTGAGCCTTCCAGTCGCGCTTGGGCTCGACCGGCGCGGACTTCAGGTCCGGCTTGCTCTCCCCGATCATCGACTGCACGCTCGGCGCAACCGCCCCGCCCGTCCCCACGACCCGCTTGAGCGTGCGCCGCGGGATGTGGATCTTGATGTCCTGCGGCTGGCTGGTGGTTGTCTTGCGTGACATCGAATCCCTCCGAGTGCGTGATCCGAATCTGTCCTTCTCCGACTCTTTGAGTATAAGCGCAGACCCAGCGCTGCGCGCCACCCGGCGCAAATCCTATCGCTCGCCGGGTTTGTAGCGGATGGCCTTCTCCACACGGTTTCTGGCGCCCATCAGCAGCACCGTCGGCTCGTGCCGGGCGTACTCCTCGTCGGTCATCATCGCGTAGTGCATGATGATCACCTGGTCGCCGACCTCGAACAGGTGCGCCGCGGCCCCGTTGAGTTCGATCTTCCCCGACCCGCGCTCGCCCTCGAAGATGTAGGTCTCCAGCCGCTCGCCGGTGCGGCAGTTGGCCACGTGCACGTGGTCGTTGACGCGCATCCCGCAGGCGTCGAGCAGGTCTCGGTCGATCGTGATCGACCCGATGTAGTCGGGGAACGCGCCCGTCACCCGGGCCATGTGGATCTTGCTGTGCAGCACCTGGCGGATCATCACGGGAAGAGTAGGTGGATGGGGAGGGTTACGGGAGAAATGGGAACGCGGGGCGGCCGAGGAGTCTCCTGGGATTCCGGTACTATGCACCCATGCCCGATATGCCCGCGACAACCCTCGAGCGCCGACCGCCCACTGGCCTGAAGGCCGCGATCCGCCGCGCCGTGGCCCACAAGTTCTTCAAGTACCTGGTCTCCAAGACCAGGAACTTCAGCCACACCACCTGGCTCGGTCGCCCTATCTGGCAGAACCTTTTTGACATCCAAACCATCCAGGAGACGATTGTCGAGCTTCAGCCCGCGCTGCTCATCGAGTGCGGCACCAACCTCGGCGGCTCGTCGATGTACTACGCGCACCTCTTCGACCTGCTCGCGGCGGAGAACCGCCTGAAGCCCGGGCGCGGCCGCATCGTCACCATCGACATTCAGAAGATGCACGACCTCTCGCACCCGCGCATCACGTATCTCATCGGTTCGAGCACCGCGCCGGACATCTTCGCGAAGGTGAAGGCGATGTCCGATGATGCCGCGGCGAGCGGACCGATCTTGGTGATCCTGGATTCGGACCACTCGGCAAAGCACGTTCGCGCCGAACTGGAGTTGTACGCACCGCTGGTGTCACCCGGGTCCTTCTGTCTCGTTCAGGATGGCGTGATCGACGTGCTGCCGAACTTCGCAGGCGGCCGGCCCGGGCCGCTTCCGGCGATTCACGAGTACTTGAAGACGCACCCGGAGTTCGAGATCGACCGCGAGAGATGCGACCGCTACCTGATCACGCACCACCCGGATGGCTGGCTGCGGCGGAAGTAGTTTCAAGGCCGCCACAAATAAACACGGATTCGAGATGTAGACGGCAGGCCGCTCGTCGGCGTGGCAAACTTCTGGCCGCAGCCAAGCAACGCTGATCGAATCCGTGCCCATCCGTGTAAATCCGTGGCCACTCCGGCTCAGACCCGCACACCCGATGCGCGTTCCGCCGCCTCGACGACGTTCAGGAGCAGCATCGCCACCGTCATCGGGCCCACGCCCCCCGGCACCGGGCTGATCCACCCCGCGTGATTGGCGGCAGTCCCCGCTTGCGCGCCAAAGCCACCGACCGCGTCATACGCCACATCGCCCACGGTGCGCATCTTACCATCGGGCCCGGGCACGCGGTTCACGCCCACATCGATCACCACCGCGCCGGGCTTGACCATGTCGCGCGTGATCAGGTCGGGCACGCCCGCCGCGGCGACGAGCACGTCGGCCCGGCGCGTCAGTTCGGCCAGCCCCGGCGTCCACTTGTTGCACGACACGACGGTCGCGTCCATGCGCATGAGCAGCACGGCGATCGGCTTGCCGACGTGGTTGGACGCGCCGACGACGACGGCGAGTTTGCCGCGGAGGCCCTCGGGACCGACGCCCGTGTGCTCGACCATCTTGATCACCGCCAGCGCGGTGCACGGCGCGAGCGACGAGCGGCCGTAGACCACGTTGCCGATGTTGGCGGGGTTGACGCCCTCGACGTCCTTCTCGGGCGCGATGAGTTTCTGGATCGAGTACGCGTCGACCTCGGCCGGCAGCGGCAGGTGGACCATGATCGCCGAGACCTCGTCCTTGGTGTTCAGCAGCAGCACGCGCCCGGCGATGTCGTCGTGCCCCGCGCCCGCGGGCAGTTCGTGCAGCACGTAGTCGATGCCCAGCGCGCGGCAGGTCTTGGCCTGGCTCTCGGCGTACTGGTGCGCCGCGTCGTCGTCGCCGCCCACCAGCAGCGCGTCCAGACGCACCGGCCTGCCCGCGGCGCGCAGCCGCGCGGCCCGCGCGGCGATGTCGTCGCGGTACCGCTGTCCGAGCGCCTTGCCGTCGATGATCCGTGCGGGCATCGGTGGATGATATCGGAAGCCGCACGCCGGCACGGCGTGCCGCGCCACGTCGCCCCCGACCGTTCCGGGTATGCTGCCTGCGCCGATCGCGCACGCACCGAGCCCCGCATGCCCGACCAACCCGTATCGTCGCGTAAACGCCTTCTCCACATCCTGCTCTGGTGTCTGGCCGCGTCCGCCGCCAGCGGCGTGCTGACGGTTCTGGTGCCGCAGCGCGACCTGCTGTGGCGCGTCACCGCGATGGGTTTCACCGGCGCCGCGGCCATCGCGCTCATGATCCCGCTGTCGCTGCTGGTCGATCGCGAGCGCTTCCGCGCCGCGGGCCTGTTCGGCATGGCCGCGTGCGTCGCGGCGTTCATCCTCTCGACCGGGCTGATCTGGGCGGGATTCGGCGGTTGGCGTCTCGGCGAACGGTTCGGCGCAACGCTCGGGCTGGTCATCCTCATGTCGCCGGCGGTTGTCGCGATGCTGTGTCTGCGCGCGTCCGAAGCCGGGCGCGTCGCGGGGCCCGTCGGCCTCGCCTTTGCCGCGGCGGCCGCGGCGGTGTTCCTGATCCAGATCTGGCTCGACCTGCCCAGCGTGGACCGGTGGCAGTTCGGCGGAACGGGCGCCGCGCTGTGCTGGTCCGGGTTGCTCGCCTCGCTCGCGCTGGTCGGCCTCGGCACCGATGCGCGCCACTGGCGGTGGGCCGGGGTGCTGGCCGCGCTGGCGGCGCTGGCGCTGATGCTCTACGGGGTCTGGGTCTCGCAGAGCGACGATGCCCGCGTCCTGACCTGCGTGATCAGCGTGGCCGGCTTCGTCGCCTTTGCGAACGTGCTCCTCCGCGCCGGGGTCTTGGGCGGTCAGCAGTGGGTGGTGTACGGCACGATCGCCGCGGCGGGCGCGGTGGCGTTGTTCGTCAACCTCGACGCGTTTGTGCACGAGGGCGCATCGGACGACCTCTTCGGCTTTCGAAGGTTCGCGGCGGGCGCGCTGATCGTGACCATCAGCGGCACGCTCGCGGTGATCGTGCTCGCGCTGCTCAACCGCCGCGCCACGCGGAAGGTCGTGTACGCCGCGCAAACGGTGGGGGGCGGGGCCGGCCAAGCGGGAGCCCCGCTCAGGAGCATCAACCTGCGATGCCCGCGCTGCCAGAAGGAGCAGACGCTCCCCTTGGGCGGAGCGGCCTGCCGCGAGTGTCGCCTGATCATTCACACGCGGGTCGAGGTGCCCTCGTGCCCGCGGTGCGGGTACGACATCTCGATGATCAGGTCCGACAAGTGCCCGGAGTGCGGCGAACCGATCGGGTGAATCGCCCGCGTTCGCGCCGGCGCACGCGGCTTCACGTGCGCATCGCCTCGTCGGCCGCGGCGGCCTCGCGGCTTTCCTTCGGCTTCTCGCGCACGGTCGTCGGCATGCGGCCCCAGACCATCAGCACGGGCAGCACCGAAAGCGCGATCAGCCCCGAACCGACGAGAAACGGCGAGCCCGCGCCGGGGTACGGCGTCGGTCCTTCCTTGGCCGTGAAGGTGTGGAACACCGTCCCCGCGATGATCGGCCCGACGATGTACGCGATGCTGTTCAAACTGCCCAGCGCGCCCTGCAGCAGACCCTGCTCGTCGGGCGGCACGGCCTTGCTCGTCATGCCCTGCGCCGCCGGGCCGGCCAGCCCGCCGATGCTCGCCAGCGCGATGATGACGTAGATCATCCACCCCTGCGTGGCCAGGCCGTACCCCGCGAACGCGAGCACGCCCAGCGCAAGCCCCCCCAGCAGGCACGCGCGCTCGCCGACGACCGGGATGATCTTCCGCGCCAGCCCGCCCTGCACGACCGCCGCGGAGATGCCGACGACGAACAGCGAAAGCCCGCTGTCCTTGGGCGTCCACGCGAAGCGGTTCTGCATCGACAGCACCCACACCGTGTGCAGGCCGAACTGCGCGATGTTCGCGATGAACAGCGACGCCGCGATCATCCGCACCACGCTGTGGCGCGACAGCCACGCCAGCGCGCCCAGCGGGTTGGCCTTCCGCCACGAGAACCCGCGCCGGTTCTCTCGCGTGAGCGACTCGGGCAGGATGAAGAACCCGTAGGTGAAGTTGATCATCGTGAGCACGCCCGCGGCGATGTACGGGTAGGTGATGTGCCCCTGACCGATCAGCGGGATGTGCACCGTCTCGTCGCCCAGCAGGCCGCCCAGCAGCGGGCCGAACACAAACCCCAGCCCGAACGCCGCGCCGATGAGCCCGAACCCCGCCGCGCGCCTCTCCGGCGGCGTGACGTCGGCGATGTACGCGCTGCACACGGGGATCGTCGCGCCCGAGATGCCGTTGATCACCCGCGTGATGAACAGGAACGTCAGCCCCGTCGCCGCGCCGAACTGACCCGTCACCGCTGGCGCCTGCGACGCGGCGAAGTAGTCGAGCGCGGACCCGAGCAGCGCCAGCAGCAGCACCGGCCTGCGACCGAACCGGTCCGACAGCGAGCCGAGCACCGGCGCGAAGACAAACTGCATCAGCGCGTACGTGACGATCAGCGCTGTGACGGGGACCGATGCCTCGTGCTCCGCGCCGCCGGGCGGCAGGTCGCCGACCACGGCGATCAGCCGCGGCATGACGGGGATCAGCAGGCCGAAGCCCAGCACGTCGAGCAGCAACGTCGCGAAGATGAAGACCAGGCTCGGGGCGGGGCGGCGCATACGGGAGGGAGGGTAGCGGACCGCGCGTCGCAGAAAGAGCGGTTTCCGGTACCGCGGTCATGCACGGATCCCGTGACGCGCGACGTTCAACGCGTCGGGACCCAGCACTCAGGACCAATGACTCAGGACTCAGGACTCAGGACGCAGGACCCGAGACTCAGGACTTCACCCGCACACACTTGGCCGCGGCCTTGGCCGTTCGTCGCGCGGCGTCCGCCGTCGGCCCGACCGCCAGCGCAACGCCCATGCGCCGGTACTTCCGCGTGCTCGGCTTGCCGAAGATGCGCACCTGCACGCCCTTGTGCGCCAGCGCACGGTCGAGCCCCTCGTACTCCGGCTCGCTCGGCGACGCTCCGTCGGCGAGGATCACCGCGCTGGCCGCGCCGCCCCGCTCGTAGCGGATCGTCGGGATCGGCAGGCCCAGGACCGCGCGCACGTGCAGGTCAAACTCCGACAGGTCCTGCGAGATCATCGTGACCATGCCCGTGTCGTGCGGTCGCGGCGAGAGTTCGCTGAAGATCACGCGGCCGCCCGCCACAAAGAACTCGACGCCGAAGATGCCCGCGCCGTTCGGTCCGGCGATCTCGCCCACCACCGCCGCGGCCATCTTCTGCGCCTTGGCGAGCGCCGCGGGGCTCATGCGGCAGGGCATCCACGATTCCTGATAGTCGCCCCGCTCCTGCCGGTGGCCGATCGGTCGCACGAAGATCGTCCGCGCCTGGTCGCTCAGTTTCCTGCCCCCGACTACCGGGCGCTGCCGCACCGTGAGCAGCGTGATCTCGTAATCGAAGTCGATGAACTCCTCGACAATGACCCGGGGCCGGTCGCCGCGCATGTTGGCGACGGCGTACTCCCACGACGTGCGCAGGTCGGCGCGCCTCCGCGCGACCGACTGCCCCTTGCCGCTCGACGACATGACCGGCTTGATGACGCAGGGAAGGCCGGTGACCGCCTCCGCCGCGCGTTCGAGTTCTTCCGCCGACTCGGCGTAGGCGAACTTCGCCGTCGGCAGCCGCAGTTTCGTCGCCGCCAGGTCGCGGATCGCGTCGCGGTTCATCGTCAGGTTCGCCGCGCGGGCCGAGGGGATCACATCGAACCCGGCGCGTTCAAGGTCCAGCAGCCGCTCGGTGCGGATGGCCTCGATCTCCGGCACGACATGATCGGGCCTGTGCCTGCGGATGACGGCCTCGAGCGCGTCGCCGTCGAGCATGCTGACCACTTCCGCGGCGTCCGACACCTGCATGGCCGGCGCGCCGGCGTAGGAATCGACCGCGACCACGCGGCAGCCCAGACGCTTGGCCGAGATCGCCACCTCCTTGCCCAGTTCGCCCGCGCCCAGCAGCATCAGTGTGGGGAGTTTCATGGCCCGGAGCATACCCGGCAGGGCGCGCGGGCCGACGCTACCATCCGGCGACGCTCGGGGCGCGGCGGTTTTCACCGGAGAGAGCCGCCGCTGAGAAGCACCCGTGGAACCTGAACCGGTTCGGACCGGCGGAGGGAAGCGACCATGACCACGACCAGCACCGCGCACCGTTTCGCGCCGCCGCTGCACGGCGCGCGCAACCCCGGCAACACGCCGAATGTCACCACGCCCGGTTCGTTCGCGCTCGCGCCCGATGTCGGCGGCCCGCTCATGTTCGCCTCGCCCGACACGCCCGGCATGCCCCCGCCCAGCGGCAGGACCGCGTGGGACTTCATGCCCCACGGCTGGCTGGTCGAGATCCTCGGCCGGCGCGAGGCGGCCACCGCCCCGCGCGCCTGCGCTTCCACTCCCTGCGCCGCGTGCGAGTCGTACACCTTCGCCGACGCGCGCGGCACCGTCCGTCGCGTGACGCCCCCGCCGGGTTTCACGCCCGTCACGCAACTCGAGCACGCGCGACTGGGCATCGTCACGCCGCAGATGCGACGGGTCGCGCAGCGCGAGCCGCACTTCGAGACGCTCTTCCCCGGCAGGGCCGCGGAGGCGGTGCGCGACGAGGTCGCGGCGGGCCGCATGGTCATCCCCGCGAACACCAACCACCTGAAGTTCAACCTCGACCCGATGTGCATCGGGCGCGCTTCGCGCACCAAGGTGAACGCGAACATGGGCGCGTCGCCCGTCTCGTCCGGCACCGACGAGGAAGTCGAGAAACTCCGGTGGGCCGAGAGGTGGGGCGCGGACACCGTGATGGACCTCTCCACCGGCGGCGACCTCGACGCCTGCCGCGAGGCGATCATCGCGGCGAGCACCGTGCCCATCGGCACCGTGCCGATCTACTCGATGATCATCGGGAGGAAGATCGAGGACCTCGACTGGCCGACGATCGAGGCCTCGCTGCACCACCAGGCGCGCCAGGGCGTTGACTACTTCACCATCCACGCGGGCGTGCGCCGCGCGCACCTCAAGTTCGTCAAGAACCGCCTGATCGGCATCGTCTCGCGCGGCGGGTCGCTGCTGGCCAAGTGGATGCTCGTCCACAACCGCGAGAACATCATGTACGAGCGGTGGGAGGACATCTGCGACATCCTGCGACAGTACGACGTGACCTTCTCGATCGGCGACGGCCTGCGCCCCGGCGGGCTGGCCGACGCGACCGATGCCGCGCAGATCGCCGAACTCGAAACGCTCGGCGAACTGACCGAGCGCGCGTGGCGCCGCGGCGTGCAGGTGATGATCGAGGGGCCGGGGCACGTGCCGTTCGATCAGATCGAGTGGAACGCGAAGGTCCAGCGCGCGCTCTGCCACGGCGCGCCGTTCTACGTGCTCGGCCCGCTCGTGACCGACATGTTCCCCGGCTACGACCACATCACCAGTTGCATCGGCGCGACGGCGATGGCGTACCACGGCGCGGCGATGCTCTGCTACGTCACGCCCAAGGAGCACCTCGGGCTGCCGAAGAAGGACGACGTCAAGCAGGGCTGTATCGCGTACCGGATCGCCGCACACGCGGCGGACGTCGCGCTGGGCATCCCCGGCACGCGCGACCGCGACGACGAACTGACCAAGGCCCGCGCCGCGCTGAACTGGGAGAAGCACTTCGAGCTCTCCTTCGACCCCGACACCGCGCGGGCGTACCACGACGAGGACCTCGACGTCGACACCGACTTCTGCGCCATGTGCGGGCACGACTGGTGCAGCGTGCGCATCAGCAAGGAGATCCAGGAGTTCGCCAGCGGCAAGGCCGAGGGCTTCGAGCGCATCGGGGCCAACGGCAGGGCCGGCGCGCCGTTGAAGTCCGCCGCGCTCACGCCCGAGCAGCAGGAGATTCTCGCCAAGCGCGGCGTGCTGAGTCCGGAGGAGATACACAGGCTGGCGAGTAAGACCAAAAAGGCCCTCTCCCCTGCCCCCGGCGGGGGAGATGTCGCCGAAGGCGACAGAGGGGGAAGTGAGTCCAAGCTCTCGTGCCACTCCGATTACGTGGACCCCGAGACGGCGCAGCGGATTCAGACTGAGAAAGCGGGCCGTGAGGTGCTGGTCGCACTCGATGTGCGACCGGCGCTGGGGATCAGCAAAGAGGATCGGTTGGTGTAGAGCAAATTAGAAGAATTAGCTGCGGGGGTGAGTTGATGCTGCGACACTCACAAGGTATGACGGTGAACAGCGTCATCATAACAGGAGTACTACTCACTGTCGCGTGCGCAACGGGTTGCCCGCAGAAGCCGACCACCGCAACGCCGGCACCAACCGGAGCGGCGGGGGCGCGAGGACCAGCGACGCCATCCCGTACCTGGACTGCAACTGCAGCATTGCCGATTGCGCTTACGAACTCGGTGGGGATGGCGATGGCTCGTGTGGAGCCGGGCACGTTCACGATGGGAAACGGGCCGCAGGGATACGCGACCGAGCGCGACCACACCGTGACGATTACGCGGCCGTACCTCATTGCCGTCACGGAGGTGACTCAGGCGCAGTGGTCCGCCGTCATGCCGGAGAATCCGAGCAAGTTGCGCGGCAACCAACTCCCTGTGACGAATGTGACGTGGGACCAGGCGAACGAATATTGCCGCCTGCTGTCCGTCAAGGAGGGTCGTGTGTATCGCTTGCCGACGGAGGCGGAGTGGGAGTATGCGTGCCGCGCCGGAACCACGACGACGTTCAGCTTCGGGGAGAACATCTACCTGCTGGGGGACTATGCGTGGTTCAATGGGAATGCTCGCGGTGTGGTGCAGCCGGTCGCAACACGGAAGCCCAACCCGTGGGGATTGCACGACATGCATGGGAATGTGCGTGAGTGGTGCGCGGACTGGTTCAGCTGGCGCTATCCGACTACGCCGCAGACCGACCCGACGGGTCCGGCGACGGGGGAACAGCGAGTCCGCCGCGGCGGGTTTGTGAGTTTCAATTCAAGCGCGGCGACTTCTGGCGCGCGTGACGCGGGACCGCCGGATCTGGCGTGGGACGATGTGGGCTTTCGGGTGGTAGCGGAAGTGGAACCGGTCGCACCGGAGCAGACGCCCTCGTTGACGGAGGGGGACAAGTGACACCGGCAAGGGAGGAGTGAGGAGCGCAACCGTCGTTGGCATGCAGGAGACGAGCCACCGTCTGATCCAACAGAAAGTACAGTATTGCGATCCGCGAGATCATGGACCCTCGCCGAGCGATGCGGCGTGCATCACGCTTGGGGGATCACGGTCTGCGCGGGGCTGCTCGACGCGCACCACACCGCGCAGGCCGAAACCAGCCCGCGCGGCGAACGACTCAGGGGTTGGACTGCATTCGTCGGAGAAGGTGCTCTGGGCCAAGGCCGCATCAGGTCCGCGGCCGTATAACCTCTCAGCACAGCGCGATGAAGCTCAGCAGGGCGAGCAACGCGATCTTCCGGCGGTTCTCGGTGAGTTGGGTAAGGGCCGCGATCATGACCGTATCTCCAGTTGTGCAAGGGACTTGGATACAACACCCATGCCACCGATTCCCGGCCCGTGCCAACCCGCCGTCACGATTCGCCGCCGGGGGTGGCACGTCCCATAACGCGCAACCCGCACACGCCGCGTGGCCCGAACGCATCGCCGCGTGTTGCGGCGGGGCAACACGATGGGCCGCGGTCATCATTGCCCTGCTCGCGGCGTGCTTCCCCGGCCATGCGTTGGCCGGCGGTTCTCGGACGCACCGAGTGCCCCCGCCCGCCGCGGCGATGGCGGCCTATCGCGAGGTCGATTCGTGGGTGCGTGCGTGGCGCGTGCCGGAAAGTGACCCCGCGGTTGCTGTGCCGGGGTGCGCCGGCGTCCACGTGCAGTTGCGGCTCGACGGCGTGCTGATCGGGCGCGGGCAGTCGATGAGCGCCGAGGGCGCGTCGTGCGCGGCCGCGCTGGCGCGGGCGGCGCGCGAGGCGATGGAGTTGGCCCAGAGCCGGATGCTCCTGCCCAACGACGCGACGCGCGACGCCGCGCTGGCCGGCTACGCGCAGCGCGTGACCGTCAGCCTCGAACTCGCCGGGCCGATCGTGGTCTTCGAGCCGCGCACGTGGGAAGAGGCCGAGATCATGCTCGCCCCCGGGCTCGACGGCGTCGCGGTGCGCATCGTGCCCGAACGCGCAGCGCCGGGCCCGATCGAAGCCGCGTTCCCGTCGTTGATGATGGCGTCGGGCGCGCTGCCGCACCGCACGCTCGGCGGGCTGTGCGCCAAGGTGATCGGCGAAGGCGGCGCGGCGGCCGCGCTGGAGCCGCCGGCCGTCATCCGCACGCGCCACGCCCTTCGAATGTACCGCTTCCGCACCACGCACCTGGCCCAGTGCGAGCCCGGCGGTGCGCCGATGTTCCTGCACCGCGGCGCGCGGCTGATCGAGCAGAGCGAGATCACCGCGGCGGAACTGCACCGCATGGCCGAATCGATGGCCGCGCACCTGCGGCGGGCCGTCGAGGGCGACCTGCCGCACGAGTCCGCCGCGCTGGCCGCGCTGGCGCTGCGGCGTCACGCCGGCGGTTCCGCGGCTTCGGACCAGCAGCGCGCATCGGCCCGTGCGGCCGAGGCCGCGATCTCGAAACTGGCCGCGAAGGCAACGGAGTTGTCCGAAGCCGCCGCGCTCCTCGCGCTCATTGCGGAGAGCCACGAGTTCGGACTCCCCGCGCCGGAGTTGCCCGGCCCGTGGCTCGATCGTCACGCGCGGCTCAGCGCGCGGCTCGCGCTCGGGAACCAGCCCCCGGGCGATCTCCTCGGCCGCGCTCCGGGACCGGTGCGAGGCCTGTACGCCCTGACCTTGGCCCTGTACCCGATGCTCGCGACGCCCACGGGGTCGACGTACGACCAATCGCGGGAGTCTGCCCGTGTGGATTCTTCGATTCGTGCGCTCCTCGCGGCGACGCCGCAGGGCGAACTCGTCGCCCACATGCCCTGGCTCGGCTGGGCCGAACTCGAACTGGCGCGGCGCAGGCAGACCGCAGACGGCAAGCCCGCCGACATCCCCTCCGCCATCGCGCTGCGCGAGATGCGCCGTCAGGTGTGGGAGCACGCGATCAGCGCGGCGGACGCCGACGACGCGCCCGACTTCGCCGGCGGCATCGTCTTCACGAGGGGCCGTTCGCCGTTGCCGACGTGGCAGAGCGTTCGTCCGCTCGTGTTCATCGCCGCCATGCTGCGCGACCCACGGCTCACCGACCCGCCCGAGCGCATGAGCGAACTGGTGAAACTGCTCGAAGCGGTCCGGTTCATCCGGCAGTTGCAGGCCGATGATTCCATCGGGTGGATGTCGCCCGACCCGGCCGCGGCCGTCGGCGGCGTGCGCGCTGCGCCGTGGGATTTCACGCTGCCGCCCGATGCGACCAGCCTTTCGCTGCTGCTGGTGACCGAGGCGATTCGCTCGATCGATGCGCTCAGCAAACCCGCGGAACCGGCGCCGAACGCGCGATGATCCACCCCGCCAGTCCGCGAACCCGGGCCATCACGTTCTGCGTGTTTCCGAAGGCCTGTGCGGCCTCGAAATCCGCCGCGCAAGCGGGAAAACTCCCGCCGTTTTGCCTATCATCAGCAGTTGCAAATCACCCTCTCGCGAGGGGGCGTTCGCGGCGCGGTTCGGCGTTCGATTTCGGCCCTCGCGGCGTCGCCGCGCGGCCCAGGTAATCAGAGGAACTCGATGCCCGACTCTCCGACTTCTCCCGTTCCCGGCTCGGTCTCGACGGCCGGCGGACGACTCCCGACCGAGGTGACGGCCAACGGCGGCAAGGCTCCGCGCAGCGCGGCCAACGGCGACGCCGCGCCGACGACCGCGGGCTCGGGCGGCGCGCTCCCGCCCGCCGACGGCAACGGTGGCAACTCGGGCGCGGACGGCGGCGGCGGTGGGGGGGGCGGGGGGGGCGGGGGCAACATTGTCGACCTGAACCTCGAGCGCGAACTGCAGGATTCGTACCTCACGTATGCGATGAGCACGATCATGGACCGGGCGCTGCCCGATGTCCGTGACGGCCTGAAGCCCTCGCAGCGCCGCATCCTCGTGGCGATGAACGACCTGAAACTCACGCCCGGCAGGAAGCACCTCAAGTGCGCCAAGATCTGCGGCGACACATCGGGCAACTACCACCCGCACGGCGAGTCGGTCATCTACCCCACGATGACCAACATGGGCCAGAACTGGCGCATGCGCGTCACGCTGGTGGACCCGCAGGGCAACTTCGGCTCGATCGCGCCCGACCCGCCGGCCGCGATGCGCTACACCGAGGCCCGCATGACCCAGGCCGCGGTCGACATGCTCGAGGACCTGAACCTCGACACCGTCGACATGCAGCCCAACTACGACGACCGGCTCATGGAGCCGACCGTCCTGCCGGGCAAGTTTCCCAACCTGCTGATCAACGGCGGCGTGGGCATCGCCGTCGGCATGGCGACCTCGCTGGCGCCCAACAACCCGGTCGAGGTGCTCGACTCGATCATCCGCGTCGTCGAGCGGCCCGACATCCCGCTCGCGGAACTCATGCAGGACGTGAAGGACGCCGAGGGCAGGGTCGTCCGCCGCGGCATGAAGGGGCCGGACTTCCCCACCGGCGGTCTGGTGCTGGGCATCGGCGGGATCGTCGACGCCTACGCGACCGGGCGCGGCAAGGTCACGCTGCGCGGGCGCGTCCGCGTCGAACCGCTGGAAGGCTCGAAGGACCGCCAGCAGCTGATCATCGAGCAGATCCCGTACAACCTCGGGCTGACGACGCTGATCGAACGCATCGGCGACGCGATCGAGGCGGGCCGGATCACCGACATCGCCGACGCGCGCGACGAGAGTTCGGCCAAGAGCCCCGTGCGCGTGGTGATCGAACTCAAGCGCGGAGCCGACCCCGCGGTCGTCGAGAACCAGTTGTACGAGTTCACCCCGCTGCAGCAGACCTTCAGCATCTCCAACATCGCGCTGGTCAACCGCCAGCCGCGCACGCTCAGCCTCAAGGAACTGATCACCTACTACGTCGCACACCGCGCCGAGGTGCTCCGCCGGCGCACGGCCCACCTGCTGGCCGAGGCAAAGAAGCGGGCCCACGTGCTGGAGGGCATGATCTTCGCCGTCTGCGACATCGACGAGGTGATCAAGCTCATCCGTTCGAGCCAGACGCGCGCCGAGGCGCTCGAAAAACTGATGGAGAAGCGCTTCCGCATCGCAGCCTCGCACCCGTTCGCGGCCAGGATCCCCGCGCGCCTGATGGACCAGGTCCGCAGGGCCGAGTCGCGCCAGGGCGGGGGCGGCGTCTCGCTCTCCCGCGTGCAGGCCGAGACCATCTGCAACATGCGCCTGTCCCAACTGGTCGGGCTCGAGATCGAGCGGCTGGTCGAGGACTACCGCAAGGTCGTGGACGAGATCGCCGACTTCGAGGACATCCTCGCCACGCCGGCTCGGGTCGACGCGATCATCATCGCCGACTGCGAGCAGATGAAGGCCCGCTACGGCGGCCGGCTCGGCGAACGCCTCACCGAGATCCAGGAGGGCGGCGACGGCGCGAGCATCAACCTCGAGCACCTCATCCGGGTCGAGGAGATGGCCGTCACCATCTCCAACCAGGGCTACGCCAAGCGCGTCGCGCTCTCGACCTACCGCCAGCAGGGGCGCGGCGGCAAGGGCATCATCGGCGGCGCGACCAAGGACGACGACTTCATCGAGCACATGTTCGTCGCCTCGACGCACGACGACCTGCTGTGCTTCACCAACACCGGGCGCGTGTTCAAGATCCGCGTGTACGAACTGCCCGAACTGCCCCGCACCAGCAAGGGCCGCGCGATCGTCAACTTCATCGACCTCAAGGAGGGCGAGTCGGTCCGCGCGTTCCTGCCGGTCAAGAACTTCGAGGCCGGCAGCACCTACCTCACGTTCGTCTCGGCTCAGGGCATCGTCAAGCGCACGCCGCTCAAGGACTACCGCAACGTCCACAGGAGCGGCCTCATCGCCGTGGGCCTGAAGGAAGACGACCGCCTGCTCGACGTGCTGGAGACCACCGGCAACGACGACATCCTGCTCGCCACCGCCCAGGGCATGTCGATCCGCTTCGACGAGCAGGACGTCCGCGTCATGGGCCGCCCCGCCGCGGGCGTGAAGGGCATCGAACTGGCCGAGGGCGACGAGGTCATCGGCGCCGTCCGCGTGCCCATGCGCCGCGAGGGCGACGAAACCGTCACCATCGACCCCTCGCTCGCCCTGCTGACCATCTGCGAGAACGGCTACGGCAAGCGCACGCCGGTGGACGAGTACCGCGTCGCGCCAGAGAACGGGCCGATGCGGTCGCAGTCGCGCGGCGGCAAGGGCCGCGTCGACATCAACACCTCCGAACGCAACGGGCGCGCCGTCGCCGCGCTGGGCGTCTGGCCGGGCGACGACGTCGTCGTCACCAGCCGCGGCGGCATGACCGTCCGCATGCCGGTGAGCGAGATCCGCGCGACCGGGCGCGGCGCGCAGGGCGTGCGCGTGGTCAAACTCGACGAGGGCGACAAGGTGGTCGCCGCGGCGCGGGTCGCGGCGGGCGAGTGAGCAACCCCGCTGCGCAAGCCGGGTACAGTACCCGGCCGCGGCGGATCGCACGCCGCGGAAACGTTCAAGGAGCCCACACCATGCGAGCGGACCAGGCGCGGAAGATCTGCACGGCGGCGGAGTACGAGGTGGTGCGCGGCGCGACCGCGTCCGGGATCGTGGGCAAGAGCGCCGCGCTCCTGCGCGGGGCCGTCGCGCGGGCCCGCAAACTCCGCGACAAGTACCGCACCCTCGCCCGCAAGCAGCGCGACGCGGCTCGCAGGCAGGGCGCGGGGCGCGGCGGCGCGAACAACAAGAACACCAAAGCCAAACTCGCGCTGTTCGAGCAGGCGCTGGAGCGATACGAGGCCGCGCTCGGCCGCGCCGTCGCGGCGGTGCGCAAGGCCGCCAAGCCCAAGGCCAACGCGAAGGGCGCGCGTGCGAGCAGGCCCGCGCCCGCCAAACCCGCCCGTGCCGCGGGGGTGCTCGGCGGCGTCGCGGGCACGGGCGCGATCGGCGCCCCTTCGGGGGTTCGTGCCGCGGGAGCGGTCGACCTCGACGCCCGCGTGCACGCGCGGGACCTTTCCCGCGCGGCGTACTCGGAGCGCTCCAAGGGCCAGCGCCTCAAGAACATCTACGCCAACACGGCCAACGCGCGGATCCGCGGCCACGCACGCGGGGCGCACCGGGCGGCCCAGGCCAAGCGCGACGCCCAGCAGCGGGGCGAGTGAGGTCCGAGAACCGGACCGCCCTATTTGCCACACAGTTGCATCTGCGCCGCCGCCGGGCAATACTACCGGCATGAAGACGTTCTCCACGCTCGCCGCGTGCGCCGCCCTTCTGGCGCTGGTGTGCCTGTCCCGGCTCGCGTCCGCCCAGACCGCCCCCGCGGCCGACGGCGCAACGCCCCTGCGGGCCGTCGTCTCGATCGCGCCGCTCAAGGGGCTCGTCGAACCGCTGCTGCCCGAGGGCAGCACGGTCGAGATGATCGTCCCGCCCGGCGTCAGCGAGCACGGCTACGAGGCCCCGCCCAGCAAACTCGCCGCGATGCAGAACGCCGACCTGGTGGTGACGGTCGGCTTGGGGCTGGAGCCGCAGATCGACAAGTTCCTTTCGCAGAACCGCAACGATCGGCGCCTGGCCCTGCGGTTTGCCGACCTGGTCGGCGTGGTCGTGGGCCGCGACCACGCCGCGCACGACCACAAGCACGACGGCTCGTGCTGCAACCACGACGCCGACCCGCACCTGTGGCTCGACCCGGTGATGGTCAGGCAGTTCACCGAGAAACTCGCGGCCAAGATCGCCGAGCGGTTCCCGGCCTCGGTCGGCTCCGGCGACGAACACCCCGCGGTGGCCGCCGCCAAGAAACAGGCCGAGCGCATCGACGCGCTCGACGCCGCGTACCGCGCCGCGGCGGAGAACGCGGAGGTGCGCACCATCGTCGTCGGGCACGACGCCTACGGCTGGCTGGCCCGGCGGTACTCGCTGAGCACCATCGCCATCGCCGGCCTGAGCGCGCAGGAGCCCACGCACAAGGCCGTGCAGAGCGCGGTCGCGGCGATCGCCAAGCGCGGCGCCCGGGCGGTGTTCGTCGAGCCGCAACTCTCGCCCGCCGCGGGCAAGCGCATCGCCCAGCAGGCCAGGGTGCCGGTGCTCACGCTCGACCCGCTCGGCGACGGCGACTGGTTCGCGATGATGGAGCGCAACCTCGAATCGCTCAGGCAGGGCCTTGGAGACAAGACCGCCAAGTGAGCCGCCGCCCGCGTCGCTCGCCGTATGCCGCCCGCACAGCAAACCCCGGCCGACGCGCCCGCGCTCGAGTGCGTGGGCGTGGGGTTCGCCTACCCGCGGTCGCCGTCGCCCGTCCTTGAGAACATCACGTTCCGCGTCGAGCGCGGCGAGCGGTTGGGCATCCTCGGCCCCAACGGCGGCGGCAAGAGCACGCTGCTGCGCCTGGCCCTGGGCCTGCTCCGCGGCCACAGCGGGACGATCCGCGTCTTCGGCATGCCGCCCGACGAGGCCCGTCGGCGCGGCGCGGTCGGGTACGTGCCGCAGCGCGTCGAGGCCGAACTGGGCATGCCGATGTCCGTGCGAGAACTGGTGACGCTGGGCGCGGCGTGGCGCGTGCCCCCGTGGCGCTCCGTGCCGCGCGAGACCTCGCGGCGCGTCGACGAGATGCTCGCCCTGGTCGGCGCCGGCGAGTTCGCCGACCGCCCGGCGGGCAAACTCAGCGGCGGGCAGCTGCAGCGGGCGATGATCGCCCGCGCGCTCGCCGCGGGCGCGCAGATGCTGGTGCTCGACGAACCGATGGTGGGCATCGACGCGGCGGGCCAGCGGGTCTTCGCCGACCTGCTGGCGCGCATCCACGCGCAACTGGGCCTGACGACGGTCATCGTGAGCCACGACCTCCGGGCGATTGTCGCCGGTTCCGACCGCGTGGCGTGTCTGGCCCGCCGCCTGCACGCCCACGCCGCGCCGCAGGGGCTGACGCCGCAGGTGCTGGCCGAACTCTTCAGCCACGAGGTCGCCGGCGCGCCCGGCACGCTCACCGGGATGCATGTGCACGCGCACGGCGCGGACGAGTGCTGCACCGAGCCCCACGCGTCGCCGAGCGGGCCGGTGCAGCTCGGCGTCTCGGCGCGCCGGCCGGAGGGGCACAAGCCATGACCCTCGGCGCGTCCTCGAGCCCGCTTCTCGAACTGCTCACCAGCGCCGACATGGGCCCGATGCGCGCCATCTACGCCACCGCGCTGCTCGCGGGGCTGGCGATCGTCGTGCTCTGCGGCGTGCTCAGCGTGCTGGTCGTCGTCAAGCGGCTCGGCTTCGTCGGCCAGGGCGTCAGCCACTCGGCCTTCGGCGGCATCGGCGTGGCCGCGGTGCTCGCCGCGCTGGGCGCGATCCAGCCGGCGGGAACGGCGGAGTTCGCCGTGATCGTCGCGTTCTGCGTTCTGGCCGCGCTGGGTATGGCGAGCGTCTCGGACCGGCGCACCACGCCGGTCGATTCCGCCATCGGCATGTTCCTCGTCGGGTCGATGGCGCTGGGCGCGGTGCTGGTGCAGGTCAGCCAGCCGATCGCCCGCGCCATGGGCAACCCGCCGATGACGCGCTCGTGGGAGTCGATCCTGTTCGGCTCGATCCTCGCCGCGGGCAGGGCCGACGCGCTGCTGGCATGGGGCGTCGCGCTCGCCCTGCTCGCCTGCGTGTGGTGGGTGCGCAGGCCGATGCTCTTCTGGTCGTTCGACGAGGAGTCCGCCGCGGCGTTCGGCGTGCCGGCGCGGCGCATGCGTCTGGCGCTGATGGTCGTGCTCGCGGTGGCCGTGGTGACGGCGATGAAACTCGCCGGCGTCATCCTCGCCACCGCGCTGCTGGTGCTGCCGGGCGCAACGGCCATGCGTCTGAGCGACCGCCTCTGGCCGGTCGTCGGGCTGTCGGTCGCCTCGGGCGTGGTCGGTCTGCTGGCCGGCTTTGCCGCGAGCATCGAACTCGACTGGCAGGCCGGGCCGAGCATGGTGCTGTTGATGACGGGCCTGTTCTTCGGCGCGGCCGGGTGGAGCCGGTTGGCGCGCCGGCGTGCCGCGTGAACTACCCTCCGGCATGGCCAAGACGATCAAGGCGGAGATGTTTCTGGCGGAGTTGAACCGCCTGCGCAAGGACCTGGACGAGGACCCGTCGGACATGGAGTGGCTCGCGCTGCACCACGCGTTCTGCTTCATTTCCTACAAGACCGCCGAGTTCCAGAAGTACCTCGACGAGCAGGCGGCCAAGGGCGCGTTCGACGAACTGGAGCGCTGACCGTCGCCGGGCCGGCAAGGCCCGGAATCTGGGCAAACCCGGACGAACCGCGCCCGAAGTTTCTGCGAAGAGTGTTGCGTCGCCCGGGTTTCTGGGCGATACTTGGTGTATCGCGACCAGCGCGGCGGGCCGAGGCGTGAGAACCACGACCGGAGCCGGCCGGGCAAGGCGCGACGACCGGGGCGCCGCGGCGCTCCGGGCGATGAGCCGCGGGCGACGGCCCGCGGAAAAGCAGCCCGGCGGCGGGAGACAACCCCGCGGCGGCTGGGAAGGGCTTTTGGAAAGGAGGTGATCCAGTGATTCAGGATTGTCGTAGAGGGCCGAGCCGCTGACGCGGCCGCTCGACGGAGCCGGCCCGAATGGCCCGGCCCACGCAGAAATGCACGACCCCCGGCATCTCCAGGCCGGGGGTTGTTGTTTTTGCCGGCTCGCACAGCCTCGTACGGAAGCCTTGGCTCGCGCCCGACTGTGTGTCCGGGAATCTGCACCGCAGTGGCGCAGCGTGCGCAGAGAAGTAGGGGAAGAAGGTGGCGACAGGAAAGCCGGATCGATCCGACGTTGTTCACATCGTCTGCGCGTCCACCGCGCCGCCGCGGTGAGCGCGCTTTCCGGTTCATCGCGACAAGTTCGGCCTTGCGTCCGTATCAGGTCCCCCCGACCATGCGCCCAAGCCCGCCGAGAATCGAACCCTCTTCCTTGGACCGGCCGCCGCTCCGCGGCGCAGAGGCGATGATCCGATCGGCCAGCCGCGAGAACGGCAGCGTCTGGAGCCAGACCTTGCCGGGCCCGGTCATGCGCGCAAAGAACAACCCCTCGCCGCCGAACAGGGCGTTCTTGATGCCCCCGACAAACTGGATGTCGTACTCGACCGTCTTCTCGAACGCGACGAGGCAGCCGGTGTCGACGCGCAACCGCTCGCCGGGCTTGAGTTCGCGCAGGATGATGCTCCCGCCGGCGTGGCAGATGGCCAGCCCGTGACCCGCCGGCGCCCTGAGCCGCTGCAGGATGAACCCCTCGCCGCCGAAGAGCCCCGCGCCGAGGCGCTTGGTGAACGCGATGTCCACCTCGACCCCGCGGGCCGCGCACAGGAACGAGTCCTTCTGACACAGCAACTCGCCGCCGAACTCGCCCAGTTCCATCGGCACGACGTGACCGGGGTACGGCGCGGCGAACCCCACCTCGCGCCGCTGCGCGGACTGGTTCGCGAAGAACGTGACGAAGAACGAGTCGCCCGTCAGCACGCGCTTCCCGGCCTCGAACAGTTTGCCGAATACACCGCTGTCCTCGCGCTTCATCGAGAGTTGCGTGCCCATCTCGACGCCGTCCTCCATGAACATCATCGCGCCCGCCTCGCCCACCACGGCCTCGCCGGGGTCGAGCGTCACGATGACGGCCTGCAGGTCGTCGCCCACGATCCTGTAGTCGATGACGTCCGATGCCATGCTGCTGCGCTCCCTTCGCTCCGTTGTTCGGGCTTGGCGTCGCCGGTTTCACTCCCCGCGCGAGCGCACTCTATCCTCTGGGCATGACGCACGCACCGGACCGACTCCGTACGCTCCTCGACGCCGCCGCGGCCAGAAAACAGTGCCTCATGATGCCCGGCGCGTTCAACGCGCTGTGCGGGCTGGCGATCCGTCAGGCGGGCTTCGAAGCCTGCTACGTCTCGGGCGCGGCGACCAGCGTCTGCGCCGGCGTGCCCGACGTCGGCATCCTGACGCTCGATCACTTCGCACGCCTGATCCGCGAGATCGTCGACGCCTGCGGCCTGCCGCTGATCGCCGATGCCGACACCGGCTTTGGCGAAAGCGAGATGGTGCGGCGCACCGTGGTCGAGTACGCCCGCGCCGGCGCGGCAGGGCTGCACATCGAGGACCAGGTCTTCCCCAAGCGCTGCGGGCACCTCGACGGCAAACGACTCATCCCGCTCGAACACGCCGTCGAGAAGATCGCCGCGGCGGTGAACACGGCCAGATCGGCACGCGACCTCGTCGTCTGCGCGCGGACCGACGCCCGCGGCGTCGAGGGGCTCGACGCGGCGGTCGAACGCGCCGCGGCGTACCTGCAGGCCGGCGCCGGCATGATCTTCCCCGAGGGCCTCGCCAGCGAGCAGGAGTTCGCCGACTTCGCGGCCCGCCTGCGCCACAGGGCCGGCGCGGGCGCCCGCTACCACCTGCTGGCGAACATGACCGAGTTCGGCAAGACGCCGATCATCCCCGCCGCTCGGTTCGGCGAGATGGGCTACTCGTGCGTGATCTTCCCCGTCTCGCTGCTGCGCTCGGCGATGGGCGAGGTCTCGCGCGTGCTGGAGCAACTCAGGCGCGACGGGAGCGTCGCCGGGTTCATCGACCGCATGCAGACCCGCGAGCAGTTGTACGGGCTCATCGGCTACAAGCCGGGCGTGGAGTGGGCGTTCCCGGCGCGGATGTGACGGACGCCCGGGAGTGTGAACATGCCGTCAGGCCGCGCCACCACCCGACCGCCCGCCGGAACGGCCGCGTTCTCGGCCCGCGGCGTGACGAAGGTGTACCGCATGGGCGAGGTGGAGGTCCGCGCGCTCGACGGCGTGGACCTCGACCTGTTCGCGGGCGAGTTCGTGGTGCTGCTCGGCCCGTCGGGCAGCGGCAAGTCCACGCTGCTGAACATCCTCGGCGGGCTCGACGTGCCGACCTCGGGCACGGTGCGATACCGCGACCACGACCTGTCGCGGCTGGACGACCGTGCGCTCACGCGGTTCCGCCGCGAGCACGTGGGCTTCGTCTTCCAGTTCTACAACCTCGTGCCGAGTCTGACCGCGCGGGAGAACGTCGCGCTCGTGACCGACATCTCGGCCGACCCGATGCCCGCCGACGAGGCGCTCTCGCTGGTGGGCCTCGGCGAGCGGATGGATTCCTTCCCCGCGCAACTCTCCGGGGGCGAGCAGCAGCGCGTCGCCATCGCGCGAGCCGTGGCCAAGCGGCCCGACGTGCTGCTGTGCGACGAGCCGACGGGCGCGCTGGACGTGAAGACCGGCAAAGTGGTGCTCCGGGCGATCGCGCGGGCCAACGAACAACTCGGCACGACCGCCGTGGTCATCACGCACAACGCCGCGATCGCCGCGATCGCCGACCGTGTCGTCCACCTGAGCGGCGGGCGCGTGGCACGCGTCGAGACCAACACCTCACGCATGAGCACGGACGACCTTTCCTGGTGAGGCCATGCGGGCGATCGACCGCAAACTCCTGCGCGACGCCCGGCGGCTCAAGTCGCAACTGGTCGCCATCGCGCTGGTCATGGCGTGCGGCGTCGGCGCGTTCCTGATGGCCGTGAGCGCCTCCCGATCGCTGGAGGCGACACAGGCCGCGTACTACGAACGCGCGGCGTTCGCGCACGTCTTCGCCCAGTGCAAGCGGGCACCGCTCTCGCTCGCCGACCGGGTCCGCGAGGTCCCCGGCGTCGCCGCCGTCGATCCGCGGGTCGTGGTCAGCGTGAACCTCGACCTGCCCGGCATGTTCGAGCCCGCGGCGGGGCTGATCGTCTCGATCCCCGAACGCGAAGAGCCGGTCCTCAACCGCCTGCACCTGCGGCGCGGGCGCCTCCCCCAGCCGGGCAGACCCGGCGAGGTCGTCGTGAGCGAGGCCTTCGCCGAGGCCCACGGGATGAACCCGGGGTTCACGTTCGGCGCGGTCATCAACGGCCGCCTGGAGCGCCTCTCGGTCGTCGGCGTCGCGCTCTCGCCGGAGTTTGTTTACTCGCTCCGCCCAGGCGGTTTCGTGCCCGACGACAGGCGCTACGGCGTGATGTGGATGCGGCGCGACCAACTCGCGCCGTCGTTCGATCTCGATGGCGCGTTCAACAACCTCGCCGTGGCCGTCTCGCCGGGGGCGAGCGAGGCGGCGATCATCGACGCGATCGATCGCCTCACCGCGCCCTACGGCGGCGAGAGCGCCTACGGCCGGTCCGAGCAGGTCTCGCACCGCTACGTCACCGACGAACTCTCGCAACTCCGCAACATGGTCCGCGTGACGCCGCCGGTGTTCCTCGCCGTCGCGGCGATGCTGATCAACATCGTGATCTCCCGACTGGTGCGCACGCAGCGCGAGCAGATCGCGCTGCTCCGCGCGTTCGGCTACACGCAGGCCGACGTCGGGCGGCATTTCCTCGCGCTTGTGGCCATGGTGGGGGCGCTGGGCGCGCTGCTCGGCATCGTGCTCGGCGCGACCATGGGCAGCCTGCTCACCGGGCTCTACGTCCGCTTCTTCCGCTTCCCGGAGTTGCGGTACCACATGGAGGTCTGGGTCGCGCTGCTGGCGGTCGGCGTGACGATCGGCGCCGCGTGCCTCGGCGCCGGCTGGTCGGTGCTGCGGGCCATGCGGCTGGCCCCCGCCGACGCCATGCGCCCAGAAGCGCCCGCCGTCTACCGGCCCTCGATCGTGGAACGGCTCGGCCTCGACCGCACGCTCTGGCCGTCGGCCAAGATGGTGCTCAGGCACCTGCAGCGGCACAAGGTCCGCACCGCGGTCTCGATGCTCGGCGTCGCCGCGACCGTCGCCATCCTTACGCTCGGCAGCTTCGTCAACGACGCGATCGACACGCTGATCGATCTGGAGTTCCACACGGCCCAGCGGCAGGACGTGCTTGTGACCTTCAACGAGCCGCGCTCGACGCGCGCCCTCCACGAACTGCGCGCTGCGCCGGGGGTCATCGCCGCCGAGCCGTTCCGCGTTGTCCCGGCGCGACTCTGGAACGGCCCGCGCCTCCGGCGCGAGGCGCTGCAGGGCGTGCCCGCCGACGCGGAACTCCGGCGCGTGGTCGATCACCGATTCCGCGAGGTGCCCATCCCGCCCGACGGGCTGGTCATCAGCGCGGGTCTGGCCGAACTGCTCGACGCCCGCGCGGGGGACGAGTTGTTCGTCGAAACGCTCGAAGGCCAGCGCCCGACGCTCCGGGTGCGCGTGCACCGGATCGTCGAGAACTACGTCGGGACCGGCGCGTACATCGACATGGACGCGCTCAACCGCGCCATGGGCCAGGGGCCGACGCTCTCGGGCGCGGCCCTGACGGTCGACGCCGCGGCGGCGGCGCGGCTCTACAACGAACTCAAACACACCCCCGGCGTGGCGACGGTGACGATCAAACGCGCTGCGCTCGAGAGTTTCGAACAGACGCTCGCCGAGAACCTCCTGACCATGCGACTGTTCAACCTCGCCTTCGCGTGCGTCATCGCGGTCGGCGTCGTCTACAACACCGCGCGGATCCTCTACGCCGAGCGGGCCCACGAACTCGCCACCCTCCGCGTGCTGGGCTTCTACCGCACGGAGATCGCGGGCATCTTCCTCGGCGAACTCGCGGTCGTCACGCTCGTCGCGCTCCCCGTCGGCATGGCGGCCGGGTACGCGCTCTGCGGCGCGGCGACCTGGGCCATGCAGACCGAGACCCACCGCATACCCTTCGTCGTCGCCGGCCGCACGCTCGCGTTCGCCGGGACCGTCGTGCTCCTGGTCGCAACGACTACGGCGATGTTCGTGCGCCAGGACCTGGACCGGCTGAACCTGATCGAGGTGCTCAAGGCCCGAACCTGAGCCGCAGACCCACATGGCCAGACTCCGACGGATCATCCTGCCGCTGGTCGTGCTTGTCCTCGTGGTCGTCGGGCTGGTCATGAGCCTCCGCCCACGCCCCGCGCCGGTCGATCTCGCGCCCGTGACACGCGGCCCGCTGCAGGTGACCGTGGACGACGACGGCCGCACGCGCGTCAAGGAGCGGTACGTCGTGTCCAGCCCCTTGGCCGGCCGTCTGGCCCGCATCACCTACAAGGCCGGAGAGCCCGTGCGGGCCGGCCGGACACCGCTGGCCGTCATCGACCCGAGCGACCCCGCGCTGCTCGACGCCCGGGCCGTCGCCGAGGCCGAGGCGCGCGTGCGGGCCGCCGCGCTGGCCGTCGAACGCGCCCGGACGCAGATCGTCGCCGCCAACGCCGCGCTCGAGTTCGCCACCAGCGAACTAAGGCGCGCGCAGGCGGCCGCGTCCCGCGGCGGAGCCAACGAGCGGGAGGTTCAGGACGCGCAACTCTCCGTCACCATGCGCACCGAAGAGGCCCGCGCGGCGGAGTTCGCACGCCAGATCGCCGTCTTCGAACTCGCACAGGCGGAGGCCGCGCTGGTCCGCACGCGTCCGGTCGAGGAAGGCGCCGACGCCGATGCCGCGCGCCTGACCATCCTCTCGCCGATCGACGGGCGCGTGCTCCGCGTGTTGCGCGAGAGCGCGGGCTTCGTCTCGCCCGGCACGCCGCTGGTCGAGATCGGCGACAGCGCCGACCTGGAGATCGAGGTCGACGTGCTCTCGCCCGATGCCGTCCGAATCGTCCCCGGCGCGGCGGTCCACATCGAGAACTGGGGCGGGCCCGCCGCGCTCCGCGGCCGCGTCCGGCTGGTCGAACCGTCGGCGTTCACCAAGGTCTCCGCGCTGGGCGTCGAGGAGCAGCGCGTCAACGTGATCATCGACTTCGTGGACCCTCCAGGCGCGAGAGCGGGTCTGGGCGATGGCTTCCGCGTGCAGACTCGGATCGTGGTGTCCGAGGCCGCGGACGTGCTGAAGGTCCCGACCGGCGCGCTCTTCCGCCGGGGCGACAGGTGGGCGACGTTTGTCGAGCAGAACGGCCGCGCGTCGCTCCGACTGCTCGAGATCGGCCGTCGCAACCACGCCGAGGCGGAGGTCCTGAACGGCCTGTCGGTCGGCGAGCGCGTGGTGGTCTACCCGAGCGACCGCGTGCGCGACGGCGTGAAACTCGCGCCCCGCGACGCGGCGGACTGATGATCGGTCCCGCTCGCGCGGGGCGCGCGCATCAGCCGACCTTCCTCAACCGTGTCACGCGCCCGACCTCGACCCACTCGACCACGAAGATGTTCCCATCTTTGTCGAAACACGCCGAGTGCGGCGCGATGAACCTGCCCGGCACGAACTGCTCCCGCGCCTTGTCGCGCAGGCCGAAGTTCTCTCCGTCGCCCAGGTGCGCCACCAGCCTGTTGTCCCTGTCGAGCAGCGTCACCCGCGCTTCGAGATCCGGCACAAGCAGCAGGTCCCCGCGCGTGTCAACGTGACAAGGCGACCGCATCTCGTCGGTCACAAAGCCCGCGTGCCGACCCTCGAGCGTGAAGTGCTGCAACCGCCGGTTGCTCCGGCCCGCCACCACCAGCCGCGGCGTGCCCGAGCGCGAGTCCACCGCCAGCCCGTGCGGACAGGACGTCTGCCCGCGCTCCCTGCCCGGACCGCCGAACGTGCGGATGTACGCGCCCGCCGCGTCGTACTCGTGGATCCAACTCTTCCCGTACCCATCGGCGACGAACACGTGCCCGCGCTTGGCGTGCGGGCGGCCAGCCTCGTTCACCGCGTCAAACGGCACGACCGCCACGTTCGTCGGCCTGTACTCGGCGATGGAACCGTACAGGCCCGACGCCTCGGGCCAGGCAAACTCCAGCACCAGTTCGCCGCTCAGCGTTGTCTTGCGCACGATCGACCGGTTGCAGTCGGACAGGTACAGAAACTCGCCGCCCGGCTCGCGAGAATGCGTCAGCCCGTGGGCGCCGCCGCGGAACTCCTCGCCCCACGAACGCACGAACGCCCCCTCCGGGTCGAACACGCACACCGCGTCGCCCGATGAACTCGAGGCGTGCACCGTGTGCTTGACGTGCACAAACCCCTGCGAGTCGATGCACACGCCGTGCGTGTTCCCGAACGCGTGCGTGCCCGGGAGCCGCGCCCAGTCGTGCTCCACCTCGTACTTGTACGCCCCGGTCCGACCGTCACCGGGCCGCGCCCGGACTTGTTCACCGCCCGCACCATCGGCGCGGCGGCGAACGCGGCGGTCGCGGCGAGGCCGGCCTGCATCGCGGCGCGGCGGGAGATCGGGGGCTGGTGCGGCATGCGAAACTCCCAAGGAGGATCGGGGCCAAGGGGCGATCGAACGGCCGGCTCCGGACAGGCGGACGACGGGAAGACGGACCGCCTCGAAGCATGGTAACCGGAACCGCCCCGTTTTCGTGCGATCCGCGGCCCACGCCGACGACTCCCACTTGGGAACCGCCGCGTTTGTGGTAGACTGAATCCCGACCGAATCCCGCGCTATGCCGCGACGCACAGCCCAACCCCGCGCTCTGGCAGTGGCCGCGATGGCCGCCGCGGGCGTGGTCGCGGCAGCACTCGCTGCGATGGTGGCCACGGCCCGCACCCACTCTTCGCCCGCAACGGCCGCAGCGCATTTCGATGAATCCGGCGCGGGCGAACCGGTCCGCTACGCGCGCGACATCCGCCGCCTGCTCTCCGACCGCTGCTTCCAGTGCCACGGGCCCGACGCCGCGGCTCGCCGGGCCGACCTGCGGCTCGACGACCCGGCCAGCGCGTTCGCCGCGCGGCCGGACGGCGCGGCGATCGTGCCCGGCAACCCCGGCGCGAGCGAACTCTGGAAGCGCATCACGACGACCGACCCGGTGCTGGCGATGCCCCCGCCCGGCGCGAACAAGCGGCCGCTCTCCGACGACGAGAAGGCGCTGATCCGCGCGTGGATCGAGCAGGGTGCGACCTACGAGCCGCACTGGTCGTTCGTGCCGCCCGCGCGCCCCGCCGTTCCCTCGGTCCGCAACGCCGCGTGGCCGCGCGACCGCATCGACCGCTTCATCCTCGCGAGGATGGAGTCCCGCGGCGTGTCGCCCTCGCCCGAGGCCGACCGTGCCACGCTCCTGCGCCGCGTGTTCCTCGACCTGACCGGGCTCCCGCCCACGACGCGGGAACTCGACGAGTTCCTCGCCGACACGAGCGAAAGCGCGTACGGGCAGTGGGTCGATCGGCTCTTCACGCACGAGCCCTACCGCACACGACTGGCCGAGCGGCTCGCCGCGCCGTGGCTCGACGCGGCGCGGTACGGCGACACCTGCGGCATCCACACCGACAACGGCCGGCAGATCTGGCCCTGGCGAGACTGGGTGCTGCGCGCCCTGCGCGACAACACGCCCTACGACCGCTTCATCACCGAGCAACTCGCCGGCGACCTGCTGCCCGAGCCGACCATCGAGCAACTTGTCGCGACCGGCTTCAACCGCAACCACGTCACCACCGACGAGGGCGGCGCGATCGACGAGGAGTACCTCGTCGAGTACGCGGCCGATCGGGCCAACACCACCGCGGCGGTCTTCCTCGGCCTCACGTTCTCCTGCGCGCGCTGCCACGACCACAAGTTCGACCCGATCTCGCAGGAGGATTACTTCTCCTTCTTCGCGTTCTTCAACTCCAACGACGAGCCGGGGCTCTACTCGCAGACCGCCGACCCGCGCCGCGCCTACGAGCCGTTCATCACCGTGCCCGGCCCCGAAGACCGCGCCCGACTCGCCGCGATCGACGCGGCGATCCGCGAAGCCGTCGCGGCGATGGAGTCCGCCGCGCCCGACGAGCCGCGCCTGCGCGAGCAGTCGCTGGCTGAAATCGCTTGCGATGCGGGATTGGAATGGGTGTCGGCTCGGCCCGTCGAATCATCGTCGATCAACCCCGATGTGCGGCTGGAGGTCCAGCCCGATGGCTCGGTGCTCGCATCGGGCGCGAACCCGGACGTGGACGAGTACTCAATCACGCTCCGCGCAGAGGGCGGCGACCTGCGCCTGCTCGCGCTGGAGGCGATGGCCGCCGACGGCGACCAATCCAAGCCAGCCGGCCGCGCGCCCAACGGCAACGCGGTGCTGACCGCGCTGCGCATCGAAGCGCGAGCCGGCGACGGCGGCGAGTGGAGCCGCGTGCCCCTGCGCTGGGCGTGGGCCGATCACTCGCAGGATGACGGCGACCACGACGTGACCAACGCGCTGAGCGCGACCGGAGACGGCTGGGCCATCGCCGCGCACCAACAGCCCGGCAAGCGCCTGCTGCTGGCGCTGAGCGATGCGCCCTTCGGCGGCGGACGCGATGCGCCGTGCGATGTCCGCGTGACGCTCTCGTTCCGCTCGCAATACGCAAGGCACGCGTTCGCGCGCGTCCGGCTGAGCGTCGGTCGGATCAACGAGGGCGCGCTGGCCGGCCTGCCCGATTCGCCGGGCCGCTGGCACGTGGCCGGGCCGTTCACCGGCCAGCGCGCCGAGTTCTACGAGCGCGCGTTCGGCCCCGAGTCCGGCCCGATCGACGCCGCGCGGGCGTTCGGCGAAGGCGCCGCAGCGCAACGCTGGCGCTTCGACCGTCGGCTGGTCGATGGCGCGCCGGTTTCGCTGGGCGACGGGGTGAACGTGTTCTACGTCGGCCGTGCGGTGTGGTCGCCATCGGCCCGTTCGTTCGATGTCTCGCTCGGCAGCGACGACGGCTTCCAGTTGTTCGTCAACGGCGAGCGCGTCGCCGAGCGGCGTGTCGAGCGCGGCGTCGCGCCCGAACAGGACCGCGCCCGCATCGACCTGCGCCCGGGCGCGAACACGATCGTCCTCAAGATCATCAACACCGGCGGCGCATCGGGCTACTACTACCGCCCGCTGCACGGTGCGGACGAGCCGCCGCGAGACCTCGCGCTGGCCATCGCGCCCGCGGCCGCGCTCTCCGCCGCGCAGTCGCAGCGCCTCGCAACGGCGTGGCGAAGCGCGTTCCTGCCTTCGTACCGCCGGGCCGAGGCCGTGCACGCGGCCATGCAGGCCGAGCGCGCGGCGATCGAGCAGTCGCTGCCGCGCACGATGATCATGAAGGAACTGCCCGCGCCGCGCCCGGCCTACGTGCTGACGCGCGGTCAGTACGACCACCCGGACCCGGCGCGCCCCGTGTCGCGCGCCGTGCCGCGGGCGCTGGGCGCGCTGCGCGAGGACGCGCCACGCAACCGCCTCGGCCTTGCCCAGTGGCTGGTCTCCCCCGAGAACCCGCTGACCGCGCGCGTGGCCGTCAACCGGTTCTGGGAGATGCTCTTCGGCACGGGCCTCGTGCGCACCAGCGAGGACTTCGGCCTCCAGGGCGAGTGGCCCTCGCACCCCGAACTGCTCGACGACCTCGCCCTCGACTTCCGCGACAGCGGCTGGGACGTGCACGCGCTGCTGCGCCGAATCGTCACCAGCGCGACCTACCGCCAGTCCTCGCGCGTCCGCACCGACGTCGCCGAGATCGACCCGGACAACCGCCTGCTGTCGTTCTACCCGCGCCGACGCCTCGCGGCCGAACAGGTGCGCGATCTGGCGCTCTTCGCGTCGGGCCTTCTGGTCGAGAAACTCGGCGGGCCGTCGGTCAACCCCTACCAGCCCGACGGACTCTGGCAGGAGGTCGCCATGCCCGCGTCCAACACGCGCGTGTTCGTCCGCGGCGAGGGCGAGGACCTGTGGCGGCGCAGCCTCTACACGTACTGGAAACGTGCCTCGCCGCCGCCCTCGCTCCTGCTGTTCGACGCGCCGACGCGCGAGTCGTGCGTGATCCGCCGCCCGACGACCAACACGCCGCTGCAGGCCCTGGCGACGTGGAACAACGAGCAGTTCGTCGAGGCGGCCCGCGTGCTGGCCGAGCGGACGCTGACCGAGATCGCCGATGATCGTGCGCGGCTTTCGTCCATGTTCCGCCGCTGCACCGGCCGCACGCCCGACGCCGACGAGGCCGCGCTGCTGGAGTCGGCGCTTGCGCGATTCCGCGAGCGGTTCGCGGCCTGCCCGTCCGACGTCGGACAACTCGTCACCGTCGGCGCACGCACACCGGCAGACGGCGTGTCGTGGTCCGAACTCGCGGCGTGGACCATGGTCGCCAACGCCGTGCTGAACCTGCACGAGACCGTGACGCAGGATTGATCGGTGTCCGCGGTGGTTGGGAAGGAGTTTCTCGCAGAGGCGCAGTGGACGCAGAGGAGGAGCAACGGACCAGAGAGACGACACATGTGCCGGCCTTTCCCCGCGCCCTCTGTGCCTGTGCGAGATGTGTCTCGCAGAGGCGCAGTGGACGCAGAGGAAGAGCAACGGACCAGAGAGAAGACTCACATGCCGGCCTTTCCCCTCCCCGCGCCCTCTGCGCCTTTGCGAGAGATTCTCCCCAGCGTGCCAAGAGAACCGAGCAACGAGTTCCATGGTCGGTGACGTGTCGAGTCGCTTTGCTGCTTTGCTGATCTGCTGATTTGCTGATCTACCCCCATGCACCCAATTGAAGAACACTACCTCGACCTGACCCGCCGCCGCTTCTTCGGCGCCTGTGCGCAGAGCGTGAGCGGGGCGGTCGGCGCGCTCGCGCTGGCCTCGCTTCTGCGCGGCGCGTCCGAGCGTGCAGCGAACACCGCAACCGGGCCGGGCGCGGGGGTGGGCGGGGCCGTGGGGGGTGGGGGGGTGCATTTCCCGCCCCGTGCCAAGCGCGTGATCTACATGCACATGGAGGGCGCGCCGAGCCAGATCGATCTGTTCGACTACAAGCCCGAACTCCGCCGCCGCTTCAACCAGGACCTGCCCGATTCGATCCGCCGCGGCCAACGTCTCACGGGCATGACCAGCGGGCAGGACCGCTTCCCCGTCGCGCCCTCGATGTTCCGCTTCTCGCGCTACGCCAACAACGAAAGCGGCGCGTGGGTCAGCGAACTCATGCCCCACACCGGCTCGATCGCGCGCGAGATCTGCTTCGTGCACTCGATGCACACCGAGGCGATCAACCACGAGCCGGGCATCACGTTCTTCCAGACCGGCAGCCAGCAGCCGGGCCGGCCCAGTTTCGGCTCGTGGATCAGTTACGGTCTGGGCAGCGCGAGCGCGAACCTGCCCACGTTCGTGGTGCTCATCTCGCAGGGCTTCGGCAACATGCAGGCGCTCTCCGCGCGATTCTGGGGCTGCGGCTTCCTTCCCAGCGAGCACCAGGGCTGCCGCCTGCGCGCGGGCGCCGACCCCGTCCTGTTCCTGCGCGACCCGCCCGGTGTCGACCGCGCCGACCGCCGCGCCATGCTCGATCTGGTCGGCGAGCTCAACCGGCGCGAGATGGAGCGAACGCTCGACCCCGAGATCCGCGCCCGCATCGCCCAGCACGAGATGGCCTACCGCATGCAGATGTCCGTCCCAGAACTGGTCGACCTTTCCGGCGAGGACGAGGCGACGCTCGAGATGTACGGCCCGCAGGTCCGCACGCCCGGTTCCTTCGCTTCCAACTGCCTGCTCGCGCGCCGGCTGGCCGAACGCGGCGTCCGCTTCATCCAACTCTACATGCGCGGGTGGGACGCCCACAACAACCTGCCCGCCGAGATCCGCCTGCAGTCCGCCGCGGTCGATCAACCGCAGGCCGCGCTGGTCAAGGACCTCAAGCGCCGCGGCATGCTCGACGACACGCTGGTCATCTGGGCCGGCGAGTTCGGCCGCACCGTCTACAGCCAGGGCGACCTCACCGAGACCAACTACGGCCGCGACCACCACCCGCGCTGCTTCACCATCTGGATGGCCGGCGGCGGCGTCAAGCCCGGCGTCAGCATCGGGCGCACCGACGAATACAGTTACAACATCGTCGAGAACCCGATCGACGTGCACGACCTGCACGCCACGCTGCTGCACCTGCTGGGGCTCGACCACGAGCGGCTGGTGTTCCGGCACGAGGGCCGCGACTTCCGCCTGACCGACGTGTTCGGCAAGGTGCGGCGCGAACTGCTCGCCTGAGCACCCGATATCCTCCCGCCGATGCTCGACGCGGCCCTCCAGTTCGTCGGACGGACGCACCCGATGGTGCTGCACCTGCCCATCGGTATCGTCGCCGCGCTGCTCGCGCTCGAAGCGCTCGCGCTGCTCCGACGCGACCCCCTGCCGCGATCGGTGCGAGCGCCGCTCGCGTGGCTCCTGGCGGCGTCCGCCGCGGCGTCCGTCGCCTCCGGCCTGCTGCTCAGCAGCGAGGACGGCTACGGCGGCCGCACGCTCGATCTGCACAAGTGGCTGGGGATCGCGGTCGGCCTCGCCGCGGCGGCCTGCGCCGTGTCGCTGCACATTCCGCGTGCACGCCCGCTCTACGGACCGCTCGTGGTTGTGTGCGGCGTGCTGATCATCCCCGCCGGGCACTTCGGCGCGGCGATGACGCACGGAGAGGGCTTCCTGACCGCGCCGCTCCGCGAGCACGCCGCGGCCCAGCGCAGCCGCGAAGGACCAAATGGCGGCACGCTCCCCGTGGCGGGCGGCGAGTACGCGACGCGAATCGCACCGATCTTCGAGCGGTACTGCGTCTCGTGCCACGGCGAATCGACGCGCAAGGGCAAACTCGCGCTGCACACGCCCGCGGCGATCATGGCCGGCGGCGCGACAGGCCCGGCCCTCGAGCCCCGGGACGCCGAGGCGAGCGAACTGGTCTTCCGGATGCGCCTCCCCGCCGATGACGACGCGGCCATGCCGCCCAAGGGCAAGCCGCGCCCCGACGAAGCCACGATCGCCCTCATCGCCGCATGGATCGACGCCGGCGCGAACTTTGAAGACGACGAACAGACCGCGGCGCCGCCCGCCGCCCCCGCGCCGCGGCCGACGCGCCTCGAAGCGCCAGCCGAGGCCCTCGCCGCGCTGCACGCCGCGCACGCCCACGTCGAGGTCATCGACCCCGCGACCGGCGCGCTGTGGGTCTCGTTCGCCTCCGCGCCGGGCATCGGCGACGATGCCGCCAGACGCCTGCTCGCGCCCGTTTCGCCGATGGTCGCCGAGTTGTCCCTTGCGCGCACGGCGATCGGCGACCCGACCTTGGACATCGTGGCGGACATGCCGCGCCTGCGCGTGCTCAGTCTCGCCCACACGCGCTGCACGGCCGAGGGCCTCGGGCGTCTGTCCGCATTGCCGCTGCTGGAAGTTCTCAGCCTCGCGGGCGTGTCGGTCGGCGAGTCGGCGGCGAGGGTTCTGGCGACCGGGTTCCCCGCGTTGCGCAAGGTGCACGTCTGGGATTCGGGCATGGACGACGCCGGCATCGCGCAACTGCGCGCCGCGCGGCCCTATCTGATGGTCGAATCCGGGCAGCCGCCGACCGACGCCGGCGAGCCCGAGCCCGATTTCACCTTCAGCAGCGATGCCCCGCCGCCATCATGACGCCGCCCAGTCCGAAGGCATTCGGTTCATTGATCGGACCATGTTTGGGTGTTCCGCGGATCGGTCGCGCGGGGGTTGCTTGAAACCCGGACGATGTTCGGCCTATTGTTTGCATCTGAAGCACACCCAACGCCTTGAGGCACCAGACGCATGAACGAGGCCCAGTTCCGCACGCAGACCGTCCACAGCAACCGCCGGCACGACAAGGACTCGGGTTCGCCCGAGGTCCAGGTGGCGTTGCTGACCAACGACATCAACGCGCTCTCGCGGCACCTGCAGACGCACCGCAAGGACAACAGTTCCCGCCGCGGTCTGACGTTGAAGGTCGCGCGTCGCAACCGACTCCTGAAGTACCTGGCGCGGACGGACCGCGACGGCTACTCGGCCCTGATCCAGCGTCTGGGCCTGCGCAAGTAACAACCGAGCCCCTCGCGAAAGCGGGGGGCTTGTCGTTTCGGCCCACCTCGGGCCAGGCGGGTCGTGCCTGCAAGCCCTCTCGCAGGCAGCCGCCAAACCAGACGGGGAGAGGGCGTGGGGATGGGGAACCGGCCACGGCCCGGGTGGCAGTGGGCACGGGACAGTCGCCGACTGTCTCCTGCCTTCTGCCTCCTCTGCGGTGTCGGGTCGGTGAGACATGCCCGGCGGCCGCGCCCAATGCCCGTTCCCGGGCTGCCCGCGCGCGGACCCCGGGCCAGCGACGCCGGGAGGCAGAATCATGCAGTACGTCAGAGTCGAACGCGAGATCGCCGGTCGGAAACTCGTCCTCGAGACCGGCAAGGTCGCCAAACTTTGCGACGCGGCGGTCATGGCCCACTACGCGGGCAGCACCGTCCTCGCGACCGTTGTCCGCGCCAAACCGCGCGAGGGGCTGGACTTCTTCCCCCTCACGGTCGATTACCGCGAGAAGACCGCCGCGGCGGGCAAGTTCCCCGGCGGCTTCCGCAAGCGCGAGGGCGCGCCCAACGAGAAGGAAATCCTGACCATGCGGATGATCGACCGCCCGATCCGTCCGCTCTTCCCCGACGGTTTCATCGACGAGATCCAGATCCAGGTCTGGGTGATGTCGCACGACGGCGAGAACGACACCGACGTGCTCGCGGGCACCGCCGCGTCGGCGGCGCTGGCGATCTCCAACGCGCCGTTCGAGGGCCCGACGGCGACAGTGCGTGTCGGCCGCGTCGTGACCGACGACGGCCTGCGCTACGTCCTGAACCCCACCGTCACGCAACTGGAGTACTCCGATCTGGACATGGTCCTCGCCGGCCACAAGGACGGCGTGAACATGATCGAGGTCGGCGCGGCCGAGGTCGACGAGAAGGGCGTGCTGGGCGCGATCGAGTTCGGCATCGAGGAAGGCATCAAGCCCATCCTGTCGCTGATCGACGAACTGGTGAAGAAGGTCGGCAAGGACAAGGTGGTGGGCGACCTGGCTCTCCCGCCGGGCGACGTGGTCGAGCAGGTCCGCAACGCGGTCGAGGGCCAGTTGACCGAGGCCCGGCGCATCCCCGGCAAGCAGGACCGCGCCGAGCGCGTCGACGCGATCCGCAAGGCGATGCTCGACGAGCACTTCCCGCTCAAGACCAACGGCACGTACGAGGACTTCCTCGCCAGCCAGAAGCGCCACAACGCCGCGAAGGAGGCCTTCCGCCGGCTGGAAGAGAAGATCACCCGCCGCCTGATCATCGAGAACGGCGTGCGGGCCGACGGCCGCAAGCCCACGCAGATCCGCCCCATCACGGCCGAGGTCGGGGTGTTCGCGCGGACCCACGGCTCGGCGCTCTTCCAGCGCGGCGAGACGCAGTCGCTCTGCTCCTGCACGCTCGGCACGGGCAAGGACGAGCAGATCATCGACGGCCTGCTGCCCGAGTACTCCAAGAAGTTCACGCTGCACTACAACTTCCCCCCGTTCTCGACGGGCGAGGCCAAGCGCATCACCGGCCCCGGCCGGCGCGAGATCGGGCACGGCGCGCTCGCCGAACGCTCGCTGCTGGGCGTGCTGCCCTCGCCCGAGGAGTTCCCGTACACCATCCGCGTGGTGTCCGACATCACCGAGTCCAACGGCAGTTCGTCGATGGCCTCGGTCTGCGGCGGGTGCCTGGCGCTGATGGACGCCGGCGTGCCGATCAAGGCCCCGGTCGCGGGCATCTCCATCGGGCGCTTCGCCGACGACTCGGACGCCAACGAACTCTTCGTCACCGACATCATCGGCGAGGAGGACTTCTTCGGCGACATGGACTTCAAGGTCGCCGGCACCCGCGAGGGCATTACCGGCATCCAACTCGACCTCAAGACCCGCGGCCTGGTGCTCTCGCAGATCGAGCGCATCTTCGAGCAGGCCCGCGTCGGCCGCCTCCAGATCCTCGAGATCATGGAGCAGACGATCGCCAAGCCCCGACCCGAGATCAGCCCTCTGGCCCCGCGACTGGTCACGCTGCAGATCAACCCCGACAAGATCGGCAAACTCATCGGCCCGGGCGGCAAGACCATCCGCTCGCTGCAGGACAAGTACGGCGTCACCGTCGACGTCGAGGACGACGGCACGGTCTTCGTCGCCGCGCCCAACGGCGACGCCATCGACCTGGCCCGCTCCGAGATCGAGGCCCTGTGCGAGGAGATCAAGGTCGGGACGATCTACACCGGCCGCGTGGTCTCGACCAAGGACTTCGGCGCGTTCGTCGAACTCGCCCCCGGCACCGACGGCATGTGCCACATCTCCGAACTGGCCGAGGGCTACGTCAAGAACGTCAACGACGTGGTCAAGGTGGGCGACGTGATCAAGGTCAAGGTGATCCTCGTCGACGATCAGGGCCGCATCAAACTCAGCCGCAAGGCGGCCCTCGCGGCCGAGGCGGCGTCGAGCTGACCGGCGGCCGACACACCAGCAAAACCGCGCGCAAGTCCATGCCAAGCATGGACTTGCGTCGTTTTGGCCCTGCCGGAGCCCCGTGCCGGGCATGGGCAAAGCCCGGCGGCGCACGAAGTTATGCACATCTTTTTCGCCCCGCCCTTTGCGGATTCACGGACTCTTGGTATTCTCGGGCTGCTTGTAGGTTTTCACTGTCGCGGGGCCTGCCCCGCAGAAACATCTTCCGAGGGCATCGTGTCAGTGCAAATGCGGGTGCTGGAGCGGCGGCGCCAACGTGTTGCAATCGTGCACGCGATGGTTGTAGTCTGTTGCCGGGGAGCGCGTCACGCGGTCCCGTTCTCCATGCCCCCTTGCGCCGATGCATCCGCGGCGGGGCCCGTTCGGGCCAGCCCGGACAGGGCAAGCGGGTTCTCCCATGTCTGACGGTGGACAAAAGCAGATCACGGACGCTCAGGGCGTTGTCAAGTGGTTTGATCCGAAAAAGGGCTACGGGTTTGTGGTCGGGCCCGAGGGGCAGGACATCTTCGTCCACTACTCGAAGATCCAGGGCGAGGGCTTCCGTGTGCTCAAGGACGGCTCCGCCGTCGTCTACGACGCCGAACTGACCGAGCGGGGCTGGCACGCCACGCGGGTCGTCCGCACCGAGGGCACGCTGGAGGTCACCATCCCCCAGCGCAAGACCTACACACGCTCGCCGCGGCGGTGAGTCGGCCGCCGTCAATCTCGAAAACCCGCATCGGTTCCCGTTCGGTTGTTGGCAACGGGGCCGGTCGGGTGGTAGTCTGAATCATCGTCTTCTTCTGTGCGGGGTGGTCCCGGTCAACCCACTTTCCCTCGAAAGGAAGGCACGATGCGGTATCGTTCTCACACGCGACCGGTTTCGATTCTCGCCTGCGCGCTGGCCTTGGGCGCGGCGGGCGCGGCCCTCGCCCAGCCCGCCAACAACAACTGCGCCAACGCGGTCGTCATCGGCAACGGCACGTTCTCCGGCACCACCGTCGGCGCGACCAACGACGGCTCGGCGTCGTGCGGCAGTTCCGCGTCCAACGCGGACGTGTGGTACCGCTACGTCGCCCCGGCGACCGGGACCATCACCGTCACCACCTGCAACCCCGGCACCGGGTACGACACCGTGCTCTCGGTCCACTCGGCCGCCTGCCCGGGCACGAGCGGCACGCAGATCGCCTGCAACGACGACGCGTCGTGCGCGTTCGCCAGCCTCCGATCGACGCTGACGTTCTCGGCGGTCGCGGGCACCGAGTACCTCATCCGCGTCTCCGGCTTCTCGTCGGCCGTCGGCGCGTTTGAACTTTCCGTTGGCCCCGGCGGCGGCGGGCAGCCCCCGGTCAACGACGCCTGCGCGAGCGCGACGGCCATCGGCAACGGCACCTTCAACGGCACGACCACCAACGCCGCGGCGGACGGGACGACCTCCTGCGTCGGCTCGGCCTCGCCCGACGTGTACTACCGCTACACCGCGCCCGCGACGGGGACGGTCGTGGCCAGCACCTGCACCGCGGCGTCGTTCGACACGACCATCTCCGTGCACGCGGCCTGCCCGGCCACCAGCGCCAACGAGATCGCCTGCAACAACGACTTCTGCGGCACGCGCTCGCAGGTTTCGTTCCAGGCCGTCCAGGGCCAGCAGTACATCGTCCGCGTCGCGGGCGTGAGCGGCTCCGGCACGTTCACGCTCACGCTCGGCGACCCGCCCCCGCCCGGGCCCAGCGGGCCGGACGTCACGCACCACCACATCAACGGCATCGCCAACTTCGGCGCCGTCGGCGGCATCCGTGGCTACGCGCTCGGCTCAGACACGTGCAACATCGGCACGCAGGGCCTCGCGTGGGTCAACAGCGGCACGCCCGCGCTGGGCATGAACGCCTACCGACTGCACAACGGCCGCCTCCTGCAGATCGGCCTCGGCTTTGCCAAGACGGCCTGCTGCGTCAGCAACGGCCCGGGGTGCGGCACGACGTGCTCCAGCAGCGGCACGGGCCTGCGGCCGGGGTGCATGGACGTTTACGGCGCGTCCTACAACGGCGGCCAGACCCGCCTTGCCCCGCGCTCGGTCATCAACGCCTACACCGGCGTGATCGGCTCGTTCCCCGCCACCACCGGCGACGCGGCCTTCCGCCGCCTGCAGGTCGCGCAGACCGACCTGAACACGACGACCTTCGCCGGCGCGCGGTACTTCGTCGAGGGCGCGTACATCGCCACCGACGACGCGCAGGCCGGCAACGCCATGAACAACAACTCCTACATGATCGTCAACGTCAACCAGTCGTCGTTCGACCTGACGCCCGCGTCGGGCACCTTCACCGGCCACCCGGCCATCTGGGCCTGGCGCGACCACGGTCTGGGCATCAACACGCCCGACCCGTCGGTCAGCGTCTTCAGCGTCGACGTGCCGCAGGAGGGCCGGTTCTGGGTCGCGACCAAGGTCACGCAACTGCCCGGCGGCCGATACCTCTACGACTACGCCGTCTACAACCTCAACTCCGACCGCTCGGGCTATTCGCTTTCGGTGCCCAAGGGCGCGGGCGTGAGCGTCAGCAACGCCGGCTTCAACGACGTGTCGTACCACTCCGGCGAGCCGTACTCGGGCACGGACTGGGCGATTGATTCCTCGGGCAGCGCCGTTTCGTGGACCTGCACCCAGACCTTCGCCCAGAACGCCAACGCCAACGCGCTGCGCTGGGGCACCATGTACAACTTCTGGTTCGAGTCCGAGTCGGCGCCGACGACCGGGCAGGTCACGCTCGGCCTCTTCAAGCCCGGCACGCCCGACTCGGTGTCGTTCGACGCGCCGGTCCCGTCCTCGACCTGCACCGCCGACTACGACGGCAACGGCACCGTCGAGGTGGCCGACATCTTTACCTTCCTCTCGGCGTGGTTCGCCGGCGACCCCGCGGCCTACGAGTTCGGCGGTACGCCCGGCGTCCCGGCCATCTTCGCCTTCCTGAGCGCGTGGTTCGCCGGCTGCAACTGAACGCGCTCAGGTCTCCCACACACCGCGACTCCGCCGGGGCTGGTCCCATCGGGCCGGCCCCGGTTTCGTTTCACACAGCGCGGCCTTCGTTTCTCACACCACGACCGGCGCGGGCTCGATCACGCCGCGGCACTCCCCGAAGCCGATCCGCCGGAAGCCCTCGCGCTCGCAGTACGCCGTCATGATCACCTCGTCGCCGTCGGCCAAGAACGTCCGGGTCTCGCCGGTCGGCAACTCCACGGCCTTGCGCGGCAACGGCTTGCCGTCCGGGCCCGTGCCCTGCCAGGTCAGTTCCAGCAGGCACCCGCGCGAGTCCGGCGTGCGCCCCGAGATCGTGCCCGAACCCAGCAGGTCCCCCGGCTGCATGTTGCACCCGTTGCTCGCGTGGTGCGCCAGCAACTGGTCCACCGTCCAGTACATGTCGCGGAACGAGCCGCGCGACAGGCGCACCGGGCTCATCCCGCGGCGGCGCATCTGCTCGCTCAGCAGGTACACCTCGACGGTGATGTCGATGGCCCAGTCGCCGCTGCCGCGAAGGTACGGCAGGGGCTGCGGGTCGCCGGCCTCGCGCTCGGGCCCGGCGGTGCGGAAGGGGGCCAGCGCGTCCATCGTGACGACAAACGGCGACAGCGACGAGGCGAAGTTCTTGGCCAGGAACGGCCCCAGCGGCTGGTACTCCCACTTCTGCAGGTCGCGTGCCGACCAGTCGTTCAGGATGCCCATGCCGAACAGGCTCTCGGCCGCGCGCAAGATCGGGATCGGCTCCCCCAGCCGGTTCCCCGCGCCGACGTACACGCCCAGTTCCATCTCGTAGTCCAGCAGTTTGCAAGGGCCGAACGACGGCCCCGCGCCGGGCTCACCCTCGGGCGGCGACTGCTGGCCCAGCGGCCGGCGAACCGGCGTGCCCGACACCACCAGCGACGAGGCCCGACCGTGGTAGCCGATCGGCACGTGCCTGTAGTTCGGCAGCAGGGGGTTGTCGGGCCGGAACATCGAGCCCACGTTCGTCGCGTGGTGCTTGGAGGCGTAGAAGTCGGTGTAGTCGAAGACCGTCATCGGCAGCGTGAACTTCGTCTCCGAGATCGGCGTCAGCGCCTTGTCGCGCAGCCGGCGCACGCGCTGCCCGCCCGCCGCGTCGGCGCGGAGGAACTCCTGCAGCCGCGCCCGCAGGTCGCCCCACACCTGCGGCGTCGCCGCGACGTAGTTCCACGCCGGCGCGTGCAGCATGTACGCCAGGTCGCCCTCGGGGTCGCCCAGCGCGCCCGACGTCGCCAGCATCGACACGTCGAGCACCTGATCGCCGATCGCCACGCCCAGATGGCCGTGGCTGTGCCCGTCGTGCTCGGCGACGAACGCGCACAGCGCGAGATTCTGGATCGGGAAATCCGTCGCCGGGTCGTTGGCCGATTCGACCCACGACTTCATCGACGGGTCGTGCGTGGCGTTGACGTGTGTGCTGGTCATGTGTGCGGAGTTGGGGTGCGGCGTGAAGGGGAAGGTGGGAGTGTGCGGCGCGACCGAAACCGACCGCGCTCGGCGAGGCGCCGATCAATACCGCGCGGCTAGATCAGCCCCAGCGCGCGGAGTTCCTGCACCGGCTCCTCGAACGAGCAGGAACCGTACGACAGCGCGAACGTCTCGCGCGTGTGGGCCAGTTGCAGCGTGTCCAGCCCGTACGCGCCCCACGTCACCAGTTCACGCCCGAACTGGAACGCCGCGCCGTCCGATTCCTCGAGCACCTCACGCAGCGCGTCGGCGTCGAGCCGGCGCGTCTGCACCAGCGCGGCCCCCACGAACACGTTGAGGAAACCGTGCATCACCGCCTGCTCGCTGCCCGGCTCGTACGTCAGCGGATGCCGCCCGCGGCAGGCGTGGTGCAGGCCCGCGGTCGCCTTGAAGGGCACCTCAGCGTGCCCGCAGGCGACGACGAACTCCGCCAGCGCGGCGACCGGAGGGATCGACGCGGGCGTCACGCCGCCCGTGCGCACCTTGGCACCCGCGTCGGCCCCGGCCAGCGCGGCGATCATGCCGCGAAAATCCGGCGGCGCGGCCCCGGGGCCCGACGGCGTGATGGGGATCTCGAAGAACGGGTACAACTCCTCGGGGATCAGTTCCAGCGCATCGTCGATCCACGCCGCGCCCGTCGGGCCGCTCGCCCCCGGCGCGGCGACCGGCGGCGGCTTGAGTTCCACCGCGTCGATGACCGCCAGCCCGTTGGCGGGCTTCTCGTGCTCGTGGTTGAAGGCGAAGATCGAGTCGAGGTTCTCGTCGATGTCCCCGTCGATGATCGCCGAGATCGGCCACGGCTCGCCCCCGCCCGGCTGCGCGGGGTCGGCCGACTTGGGCAGCAGGGGCAGCGCGGCGTTGCGGAACTCCTCGAGCTTCGACACCGGCAGCACGAACCGCCCCAGCATCCACGCCTCGGGCGAGGCGAGGTAGCGCGCGTAGTTCTGCACCGCCGGCCCCATCGCCAGTTTCGCCGGCGGGAACAGCCCCGCGTAGTCGATCAGCCCGGACATCAGCGCGTGGATCGCGGCGGGCTCGCCGTCGCCGGGCCGGGATCGGTGGTTGAGGCTCGACATGTCGGGAGGATACGCGATCGAACGGCCCCGAACGCCCGCGACGAGGCGAGGCTCAGCCGACCAGCCCCTTGATCGCGCCCGTGCGGCGGGCCTTGGCGTAGCGCGCCAGCGAATCCTCGACCACCGCGTGCGCGGCCTCGGCGGGCAGGATGTCCTCGACCGCCACGCCCTTGCCCTCCAGCATCTTGTAGTCCTCGAAGAACTGCTTGAGCATCTTGAAGATGTGCTTGGGGAAGTGGCTGGCCAGCGTGAACTCCGAGTAGATCGGGTCCGAGTCCAGCACCGCGACGATCTTGTGGTCCGGGTCGCCGCGGTCGATCATCGACATCATGCCCACCGCCCGCGCGTGGCAGATGCACAGCGGCGGGATCGGTTCGGTGCAGTACACCAGCACGTCCAGCGGGTCGTTGTCCTCGGCCAGCGTCTGCGGGATGAACCCGTAGTTGGCCGGGTAGTAGACCGCGCTGGACAGCACCCGGTCGAGCTTGAGCATGCCCGAGCCCTTGTCGAGTTCGAACTTCAGGTTCGAGCCGCGCGGGATCTCGATGATCGCCTTGAAGTGCGCGGGCAGTTCGCCCTTGTCCACTCCCGGCGTGACGTCGTGCCACGGATGAATCATGGCGGAGGGTAGGGAGGCGAAACTCGGATATCGGAGAATCGTACCATCTGGTTCACTTCCCACTTCCCACTTCCCTCTCGGTATCCTCCCCCCATGCTCACACTCGACTACGCCAACTGTCTGGCCGACCGCGTCGGCGCACACGGCCTCGACGCCGACGTCCTGCACCCCGCGGGCGAAGCGGCCAGCGCCATCGCCGCCGCGACCAGAAAACTTGCCTCCACCCGCGGCACCGGCTGGGAACGCTGGCGCGACCTGCACAGGGACCCCATGCGCGCCGAGCACACACGCGACGTGCTCGCGCTGGTCGAGCGCTTCAAGGGCGTGGGCGGCGGGTGCGAGAACCTCGTCGTCCTGGGCATCGGCGGCTCGGCGCTGGGCAACATCGCGCTGCAGGCCGCGCTCAACCCGCCGACGCACAACCTGCTCCCGGCCGGCAGGCGCAGGGGCCCGCGGCTGTTCGTCGTCGACAACGTCGACCCCGCCAACTTCGGCGCGGTCATCGACTGCTGTTTGGCGAGCGACCCGAAACTCGAACGCACCGTCTTCAACGTCGTCAGCAAGAGCGGCGAAACCGCCGAGACCGCCGCCCAGTTCATGTTCATCCGCGACCTGCTGAACAGGCACGGGCGCAGGGGGCCCGATCACGTCGTGGCCGTCACCGACCCCGCACGCGGCACGATGCGGAAGATCTGCGACGCCGAGGGCTACGCCACCCTGCCCGTGCCCGACGGCGTCGGCGGGCGCTTCAGTGTCCTCTCGCCCGTCGGCCTGTTCTCCGCCGCGATGTGCGGGATCGACGTCCGCGGCCTGCTCGACGGCGCGGCGAGCATGGACGAGCCGACGTGCCGCGAGCAACTCGACAAGAACCCCGCCGCGATGCTCGCCTTCCTGCTGGTCGAGCTCGGCACGCGCAAGGGCAAGACCAACCACGTGATGATGCCCTACGCCAACGGCCTCTACCTCATGGCGGACTGGTACCGGCAGTTGTGGGCCGAGTCGCTGGGCAAGAAGACCGACCGAGACGGCGACACGGTCTTCGCGGGGTTCACGCCGATCAAGGCCCTTGGCACCACCGACCAGCACTCGCAGGTGCAACTCTACCGCGAGGGGCCAAACGACAAGGTGATCATGTTCCTCGAAGTCGCGGACTTCGGCCCGCACCAAGGCCTGACGATCCCGCGCGGCCTGGGCGTCGAGGCGCTCACGTACCTCGAGGGCCGCACAATGGCCGAACTGCTCACCGCCGAGAAGCGAGCGACCGAGTACGCGCTGCTCGAGAGCCAGCGCCCCAACCTCACCATCCGCTTCCCGAAGGTCGACGCCTTCCATGTCGGACAGTTCATCTACCTGTGGGAGATGGTCACGGCCTACGCCGGGCTGCTGCTCAACATCGACGCCTACGACCAGCCGGCCGTCGAACTCGGCAAGCAGGCGACCTTCGGCCTGATGGGGCGCGCGGGCTTCGAGAAGCACCTCAGGGCCGTGAACGCCGCGCTCGCCCCGCACACGCGCGTGATCGAATCCTGAGCCCCGCGCTCTCTACCATCCGTTCATGCCCGCGACCGCGCTGCCCCCGGCCCTGTTTGCCCGGCTCGACGAACTCTCCAAGCAGTTCGACGAGATGGAGGCGCGGCTGGCCGACCCCGACTTCGTCACCGACCACAGGGCGGTGCGCGAACTGTCCATCCGCAAGGCCGCCATCCAGCAACTCGTCGAGGACTACCGCGCGTACAACTCGCTGCTGGCCGAGGCCGCGTCGCTCCGCGCGGCGATCGACGCCGCGGCGGACCGGGACTTTGTCGAACTGGCACGGGCCGAACTGCCCGAGGTCGAATCTCGCGCCGAGTCGCTTATCGACCGGATCAAGTCCGCGCTGGTCAACGCCGAGGACCGCGCCGTCGGCTCGGTGATGATCGAGATCCGCGCCGGAACCGGCGGCGACGAGGCCTGCCTGTGGGCACGCGACCTGCTCGAGATGTACCAGAAGTACGCCGCGAAAAAGGGCTGGGCCTTCGAGGTGCTCGAACTCACCCCCGAGCCGGGCGTAGGGGGCGTGCGCTCGGCGGTGGTCAACGTCCGCGGCGAGGGCGTGTGGAGCGAACTGGCCTTCGAGGCGGGCGTGCACTCGGTCAAGCGCGTGCCCGCGACCGAGGCGCAGGGCCGCATCCACACCTCGACCGCGACCGTCGCCGCCCTGCCCGAGCCCGAGGAGGTGCAGGTGAAGATCGACTGGGCCAACGACGTCTTCGAGGACGTCACGACCTCGCAGGGCCCGGGCGGCCAGAACGTCAACAAGGTCGCCACCGCCGTGAAACTCGTGCACAAGCCCACCGGCATCGAGGTGAAGATGCAGGAGAGCAAGAGCCAGCAGCAGAACCGCGCCGCGGCACGCCGACTGCTCATGGCCCGCGTGTACGAACTGGAGCGCCGCAAGGCCCACGAGGCGCGGGCCAGCGCTCGGCGCGAGCAGATCGGCGGCGGCGAACGCAGCGAGAAGATCCGCACCTACCGCTACAAGGACGGGATCGTGGCCGACGAACGCCTCCCCGGCGAGTACCCGCTGCGCGAGATCGTCGCCGGCGACATGGACCGCCTGATGCGCGACCTGATCGAGCAGGAGACCACCCGCCGCCTCGGCGAACTCTGACCGCGGGGACCTCGCCGCTCCGCGGCGAGCGCGCGGCGTGTACACTCCGATCAAGTTTGGGTCATAGGCGTGCGCCCCGCTGCCAGGCGGGGCCGCGTCGTTTTGGCAACGACAAGAGCGTCCGACCGACGCCGTCGCGCCCGCCATCCGCCCCTCTGCTCATCGGTCAACTGCTCACCGCGCGCCCGCACGGAACGTCGTCAGCGCGTGGCTGTCCTTCACGCCAAGGTTCAGGAACACCTCGCGCGTCGCCGTCGAGCGGTTGAGCGTGTAGAAGTGGATCCCGCGCACCTGGTGGTCGAGCAGGTCGCGGCACTGCTCGGTCGCCCAGTGGATGCCCACGCGCCGAACGCCCTCGGCGTCGCCCTGCGCCCGGTTCACCGCGCGCACCAGCGGCGCGGGGAAGCGCGTGCCCAGCGCCAGATCCGCCATGCGCATCATGCCCTGCACCGACGTCACGGGCATGATGCCCGCGATGATCGGCACCGTGATGCCCGCCAGCCCGCAGCGGTCGCGGAAGTCGTAGAAGTCGCGGTTGTCGAAGAACAACTGCGTGCAGATCCAGTCCGCGCCCGCGTCGACCTTGGCCTTGAGGTAGTCCATCTCCTTCACGCGGTTGGGCGTGCCCGGGTGGCCCTCGGGGTACCCGGCCACGCAGATGCCGAAGCCCCGCGGGTCCGGGTGCCCGCCGCGCTCGTTGAACTTCTTGATGAACCGCACCAGGTCCGCCGCGTGCCGGAACGCGTCGCGCGAGCGGTCGTGGCTCTCCATGCCCTTGGGCAGGTCGCCGCCGAGCGCGACAATGTTCGAGATCCCCGACGCGGCGTACCGCTCGAGAATCGCGCCGATTTCCGCCTCGCTGTGACCGACGCACGTGAGGTGCGGCACCGGCAACAGCGACGTCTGGTTCTTCAGCCGCAACACCAGGTCGTGCGTCAGTTCGCGCGTCGAGCCGCCCGCCCCGTACGTGATCGAGACAAACGTCGGCTTGAGCGCCTCAAGGTCCGTGATCGCCGCGTACAGCTGCTCGGCCGCGTCCGGCGTCCGCGGCGGGAAGAACTCGAACGAGAACGTCGTCCGCTGACGGTCGAAGAGTTCCTGTGCGTGCATGGAACGGTCCGGAAGCCGCGTTGCCCTGAGGGGGTGGGTGGTGGTGGGTGGGGGGTGCGGGGGGGGGGGGTGAATCGGGCGGGGGTGGACTCTCTATCGGCCGGACGCGGCCCCGGCGCAAGCCCCGCGTCCCGCGAGTGTAGCCGTTTATCCGGATGAATGGATGGATGAGACTCCCGGTCCGCGGCTTCCCAATACACTTCTTGCCATGGTGCCTCACACGGCCGTGCGGGCCTGCCCCTGCTGTGGCCTGGAACAGTCTGTTCCGACGATCCCGGTGGGGTGTCGGGCGCTCTGCCCCCGCTGCCGGAGTGTCGTCGGTCGCGCCCACGACCCCAGGGCCCGCAGCCGCGTGGTCGCGCTGGCCTCGGCCGCGCTGGTGCTGTACCCCGCGGCGATGGTCCTTCCGGTGCTGGAGATCGAGCGCCTCGGCCACCGCAGCGCGGCGACGATCTGGTCGGGCGCGCTGGAGTTGCTGCGCGAAGGTTCGGTCGCCGTCGGCGTGATCGTGCTCGTGTGCTCGATCATCATCCCCGCCTTCAAACTCATCGGCATCCTGCTCTTGTGCACAAGGCTGGAGTGGTTCGAGCGGCGCCACCGGGCCGCGACCTACCACGCCGTCGAGTGGCTCGGCCGCTGGGGCATGGTCGACGTGCTGCTCGTCGCCGTGCTGGTCGCCGCGGTCAAACTCGGCTCGTGGGTGCAGGTGTCGCCGGGCCCCGGCGCGGCGGCGTTCGCGGCGGTGGTCGTGCTCAGCATGCTCGCCTCCGCTGTCTTTGATCCCGCGCAGATCTGGGAGGAACACACATGAGCGGCGTGCCGCGGGCCGAGATCGTACAAGGCGGGCCGGCCGCTCGAGCCGGCGGGCACGCTGTCTCGGTTCTGTGGTTCGTGCCCGTGCTGGCCGTCGGGCTGGTCGGCGTGCTGTTCTTTCAGGCCTACGCCCAGCGCGGGCCGCTGGTCTCGATCGCCTTCAGCAACGGCGAAGGCCTGCGCGCCGGCGACCCGCTGATGTTCCGCGGCGTGCAGGTCGGCAAGGTGCGCGATGTCGCGCTCGCACCCGATCTGTCGGGCGTTCGCGCGCAGGTCGAACTCAAGCGCGATGCGGCGGGCCTTGCCGTCGAGGGCACGCGGTTCTGGGTCGTGCGCCCGGAACTGAGCCTCACGCGCGTCTCGGGTCTGGAGACCCTGCTGGGGCCGCGCTACATCGAGGCCGAGCCGGGGCCCGCAGGCTCGCCCGCCGCGAGAAGTTTTCAGGGCCTGCAAACACCGCCCCGCGGCGCGGGGCGCGGCCTGCCGGGGGCCGAGGGCGGTCTGCAACTCACGCTCAGCGGTACGCGGCTTGGCTCGGTGACGCCCGGCTCGCCGGTGGTCTATCGCGAGGTGCGCGTCGGCTCGGTGCTCGCGGCGGACCTGTCGGCAGATGCGCGCACTGTCGATGTGCAGGTGCGCATCGACCCTGCTTATGTTCACCTGGTCCGCGACAACTCGCGATTCTGGAACGTCTCGGGCATCGGTCTCGATCTCGGCCTGGGCGGTCTGAAACTGCGTGCAGGCTCGCTCGAGAGCGTGCTGGCCGGGGGCATCGCCTTTGCAACGCCGACCAGGCCGGGCGCGCAGGTCGAGGCCGGGCACCGATTCGAACTGGCCGAGAGCGCGGACGACTCCTGGCTCAAGTGGACGCCGGACCTGTCGCCCGGAACGCCGTGACGGGCCGGAGACAGGCCGGTTACCCTTGCCGCATGAGCAGCCTCCTCATCACCAACGCCCGCATCATCGATCCCGTCTCCGGCACCGACGCCGTGGGCGATGTCGCCATCGCCGATGGCCTCATCGCCGCCGTCGCGCCGCGTCGCGGCAGCAACGCCGCGGGCCTCTCTCGCTCCGGGGCCGAGCGTGTCATCGACGCCGAAGGGCTCATCCTCACGCCGGGACTCATCGACCCGCACGTGCACCTGCGCGAGCCCGGCGGCGAAGATGCCGAGACCATCGCCACCGGCACCGCCGCGGCGGTCAGCGGCGGGTTCACCAGCGTCTGCTGCATGCCCAACACCAACCCGCCGCTCGACGACGACTCGATGATCGAGTTCGTCTATCGACAGGCCGAACGCACCGCGCACTGCCGCGTCTTCCCCGTCGGCGCGGTCAGCATCGGCCGCAAGGGGGAGGAACTCGCCGAGTTGATGCTCATGGCCGCGGCGGGCGCGGTGGGCTTTTCCGATGACGGCGACTGCGTCGCCAGCGCGGGCCTGATGGCCAAGGCGCTGACGTACATCCGACCCACCGGCCTTGCGCTCATGCAGCACTGTCAGGAACCCTCGCTCACGCGCGGCGCATCGATGCACGCCGGGAGCGTCGCCACGCGCCTGGGCCTCACCGGCTGGCCGCGCGTCGCCGAAGAGGTCATCATCGAGCGCGATGTGCGGCTGAACCGCGCCATCGGCTGCCGCTACCACGTGCAGCACCTCTCCAGCGGCGGCTCGGTCGAGATCGTCCGTCGCGCCCGACGCGAAGGGCAGCCCGTCAGCGCGGAGGCCTCGCCGCACCACCTGCTGCTCACGCACGACGAAGTTGAGAACAACGGCGGCTACTGGACCGCCGCGAAGATGAACCCGCCGCTCCGCGAACGCGCCGACATCGACGCGATCCTCGAAGGCGTGGCGGATGGCACGATCACGGTCCTCGCGACCGACCACGCGCCGCACACGCCCGAGCGCAAGGCGATGGACTTCGACTCCGCGCCCTTCGGGATCATCGGCCTCGAGACCGCGCTGGCGCTCTACATCGAGGCGCTGGTCGCGCCGGGCGTGATCGACTGGCCGCGGCTGGTGGCCATGATGACCATCGAGCCGGCGCGCCTCTGCCGGCTGGACCGTCTCGACTCGGCGGGCGGAACCGTCCCGAGCGCGGCGCTGGGACTGGGGCAGTTGCACGTCGGCGGCGCGGGCGACGTGACGCTCATCGACCCCGCGATGGAATGGACGGTGACCCCCGACACGCTGGCGGGCAGGTCGCGGAACACGCCGTTCCTCGGCCGGCGCGTCAGGGGCCGCGCGGTGGCGACGATCGTCGGCGGCGAGGTGCGCATGGACAGGCTGGCCGAGCGTTCGCTGCCCGTGCGTGCCGCGCCGGCTCCGCGGCCCGCCGCGAGCGTGTGAAACCCCGAAGCCCGCCGCATCCCGGCCGCTGCTTTGCCGGTTCGCGCACGTCGCGCCGCGGCACCGCTAAACTAGGCCCTATGCCGCAGATGCCGCTGACACCGCCGTTTACGAGCGTCCTCCAGATGATCGGCCGCACGCCGATCCTCGAGTTCACAAAGATGAACGCCGGGCCGTGCCGCCTGTTCGGCAAGATGGAACTGGCCAACCCCGCGGGGTCGATCAAAGACCGCATCGGCCATTCGATGATCGAGGCGGCGGAGCGGGACGGGCGGCTCAAGCCCGGCGGCGACCCGAGGCCGACGATCGTCGAAGCGACGGCGGGCAACACGGGTCTGGGCCTCGCGCTGGTCGCGGGCCAGAAGGGCTACGCGCTCAAGGTCGTGATGCCCGACAAGATGTCGCAGGAGAAGATCCAGCACCTGCGGGCGATGGGCGCGGAGGTGATCCTCACGCGCAGCGACGTCGAGAAGGGCCACCCGGAGTACTACCAGGACCTCGCCGCGCGGCTGGCCAGGAAGATCCCCAACTCGCTGTACGTCGACCAGTTCAACAACCCCGACAACCCGCGGGCGCACTACGAGACCACCGGGCCGGAGATCGCCGAGCAGATGGCGAGCGTGGGGGGCGTCGACGCGGTGGTGGTCGGCGTCGGCTCGGCGGGCACGCTCGCGGGACTCGGGCAGTACTTCAACGAGCGCGCGGCCAAGGGCGCAAAGCCCGTGAAGATCGTCCTGGCCGACCCCGCGGGCTCGATCCTCGCGCCGCTCAAGAACGAGGGCAGGAAGATCACGCCCGGTTCGTGGCTGGTCGAGGGCATGGGCGAGGACTTCGTGCCGCGGTTCTGCGACCTCGGCCTGGTGAGCGAGGCCATCAGCGTGACCGACGGCGAGGCGTTCCACGCCGCGCGCGACCTGCTGCGGATGGAGGGCGTGCTCGCGGGATCGAGCACCGGGTGCCTGGTCTCCGCGGCGCTGACGTACTGCCGGCGGCAGTCCGCGCCGATGAACGTGGTGACCTTCGTCTGCGACAGCGGCGCCAAGTACCTGTCCAAGATGTTCAACGACTTCTGGATGATCGACAACGGGTTCATCCAGCGCGAGCGCTTCAACGACCTGCGCGACCTGATCGCCCGCCGCCACCAGCAGCGCGAGGACCACACGCTCCGCGCCGACGACCCGATCCGCCAGGCGATCAAGCGCATGCAGATGTACGGCGTCTCGCAGATGGTCGTGATGGACGAGGCCGACCGCGTCGCGGGCATCATCGACGAGGGCGACATCCTGCTCGCGGTGACGCACGACCCCAGCGGCTTCGACAAGCCGGTGTCGGACTTCATGACCCGCCGACTCGAGACGATCGTGCCCGAGGCGCCCGTGAGCGCGCTGGTGCCGATCTTCCGCGCCGACCGCGTCGCGATCGTCGTCGGCCGCGACGGCACGTACTACGGCCTGATCACCAAGATCGACATGATCAACTATCTGCGCGCGCAGCTTGTTCGATGAATCTGGAACAGGTCCTGTGGGACCTATGAGACCCGTACGACCCATTGCGGCACTTATCCATGCACCACTCCGACAACTTCGACACCCAGGTCGTCCACGCCGGCCAGCGCCCCGACCCCGTCACCGGGGCCGTCATGCCGCCGATCTCCGTCGCCTCGACCTACGCCCAGCGCTCCCCGGGCGAGCACGCGGGGTTCGAGTACTCGCGCTCGCACAACCCGACGCGCTACGCGCTGGAGCGGATGATCGCCCAACTCGAAGGATCGAAGATCGATGAGAAGGACGACCCGTCCTGCGGCGGCTTCGCCTTCGCCTCCGGCCTCGCCGCGACGACGACCGTGCTCGAACTGCTCGACGCCGGCGACGAAGTGGTTTGCATGGACGATGTCTACGGCGGGACCAACCGCCTGCTCTCGCGCGTCGCCGCGCGCTCGCAGGGGCTGAGGATCAGGTACGTCGACATGACGGACCCGAACAGACTCGCCGAGGCGTTGACGGCCTCGACCAGACTGGTGTGGATCGAGACGCCGACCAACCCGACGCTGAAGATCGTGGACCTCTCCGGCGCGGCGAAGATCGTGCGGGAGAGGTCGCCGCGCGCGATGCTCGTGTGCGACAACACCTTCGCCTCGCCGTACAACCAGCGGCCGCTCGAGCACGGGTTCGACATGGTGATGCACTCGGCGACCAAGTACCTCGGCGGGCACTCCGACGCCGTCGCGGGCCTGCTGGTGTGCCGCGACCTCGCGCTGGCGCAGAAGGTCCGGTTCCATCAGAACGCCGTCGGCGCGGTGCTCGGCCCGTTCGAGTCGTACATGGTGCTGCGCGGCATCAAGACGCTCGCGCTGCGCATGGAGCGGCACAACGCCACCGGCCAGCGCGTGGCCGAGTGGCTCGCCAAACACCCGATGGTCGAGCGCGTCGTGTACCCCGGCCTCCCGAGCCACCCGCAGCACGCGCTGGCGAAAAAGCAGATGAAGGGCTTCACGGGGATGATCACGTTCTTCATCAGGGGCGGGCTGCCCGAAGCGCGCAGGTTCCTCGAGAACGTGCGCGTCTTCGCGCTGGCCGAGAGCCTCGGCGGCGTCGAGTCGCTCGTCGATCACCCGGCGATCATGACGCACGCCAGCGTCCCCGCCGACCAGCGCAAGGCGCTGGGCATCAGCGACACGCTGATCCGCCTGAGTTGCGGGATCGAGAACAGCGACGACCTGCTCGCGGACCTTGAGCACGCGCTCAGGGCGGCTCGCTGAGCGGGCACGCTCACGGCGACAGCGGCCGCGCGGCCCAGTTGGCGTAGCGGCACCTCTGCACGCCGATGTAGACCAGCGTCTCGAACGCGAGCATGCCGATGACAAAGCCCGCGAGCGGGAGCGACACCGCCGCGCCCTCGGCCCACGCCCGCCACGGCGCGGGGATGTCGCGCACCACACGCGTCGCGACCGGCATCAGAAACAGCCCGGCGTTGAGCAGGACCGCCGCGGCGATCCACCCCGGCGCGGCGTGGGCGCAGATGGTCCGCGCGACCGGCGGCGGCACGCGCCACCCGCGCCGCGTCGCGAAGAACGTGACGCCGATGCGCTCGACCGCGGTGAGCGAGAGCAGCACGACATGCACACACACCCACGACAGCCCGGCGACGAGCACGCCGATCAGGATCTCGTGCTCGCGGACATCGCGCCACGCCGCGGCGAAGAGCAGAGCGCACGAGGGCGCAACCGCCGCAAACGACGCCGCGGCGGTGGAACGCAGGAGCATGGACGTGTCGGCGGTGTGCCTGATGCGTACGCGCGCAAAGAGCGTGCCGGGCTCGCGCGCCAGCATCGCGCACTGGCGCAGAAAGCCGCGCCACGTCGGATCGTTCTGGAACGGCGTGCCCGTTCGCGCGGAGGGCAGAGAGTCGGCGATGGGCCGGCCGCACTCGGGGCAGTTGGCCGAGGCGTCGAGGCCTTCGAGCGTGTAGCCGCACCGCTCGCACAGGAGCGTCGCGCTCGTGATATCGCTCGGGAGCCGCGCCAAGATGCCGGATCGTACATGCGGAAGCCGCCGGAGGGAGTTGCAGAGGGAACCCGCAGGGGTTCCCTCTGCATCGGCATTGACCTTGGCGCCGGCCGACAGGTCAGGCCCCGGGGGGCCATTTGCTCCGGACGACCAAACCTGCTTTACTTCGGCCCGCATGGTGACCGTCCGCCGCATCACGCTCGACGACCCGCTGTACCCGCAGGAGTGCGCCCTCCGCGAGGCGGTGCTGCTGGGTCCCATCGGGCTCAACGTCCCGAAGTTCAAGGCGATGTTCCCCGGCGTCGAGGAGCGGTTCGAGCACTTCGTGGCCGTGTTCGCGCACCCGTCCGGTCCGCGGGTCGTCGGCTGCGCCACGCTGCTGCCCGACTACCCCGAGCCGGGAATCGGCAAACTCATGCAGATGGCCGTGGACCTGCAGCGGCAGGGCGAGGGCATCGGCACGCGGCTGGTGGTCGCGGTCGAGCAGCGGGCCTTCGGCGAACTGGGCCTGCGCGAACTGTTCTGCCACGCGCGCGACACGGCCTACGGCTTCTACGGCTCGCTGGGATGGACGTTCGACTCGGACGTGTTCGAAGAGGCGGGCGTGCCGCACCGGCGCATGGTCTTCCGCCCCGGCCCCGTCGAGTCCGAGGACGACGCGCCGCCGGTGCCGCAGGACTGATTCAGTTCTCGATTGTGGAGGTTGCATTCGGATGGAAGGCCCGGCCCGGCGGCCCGCCTGTTTGCAAATCCGCAATCCAAGGTCCACAGTCCAAAATCCCCCTCACCACCGCATGTGCACGTCCTTGTGGTAGAACCCGCCGGTGGGGCCGGTCTCCGGGAGCGTCGCGAGGTAGACACTCGTCCACGCGCCCTGCGTGACGTCCAGCGGCGCGCCCTCGCCGCCCATGTCGGTCCTGACCCAGCCAGGGTGCGCGGCGTTCACCTTGATCTTCGTCTCCCGGAGTTCGTGCGCGAGGTTCACGGTGAACATGTTCACCGCCGCCTTGCTGGCGTTGTACGCCGTGCACAACATGCCGTGGATCGGCGAGTTCGGGTCGCGGTGCTCGCTCAGCGAGCCGAGGATGCTCGTCAGGTTCACGATCCGTCCCGCCGCGCTCTTCTTCAGCAGCGGCAGCATCGCCTGCGTCACGGCGACAAGGCCGAAGAAGTTCACCTCGAACGTGTCGCGCACGCTCTTCATCGAAACCGTGCCGGGCTTGGCGTCCCACCCCTCCACGGCCACGCCCGCATTGTTCACCAGCACGTCGAGGCGGCCGAACTCGCGCCCGATCGTCTCCGCCGCGGCGTGGATGCTCGCCTCATCCGTCACGTCCAGCCGCATGAACCGAACATCGAGCCCCTCCTTGCGGAGCGGGTCGGCGGCCTGTCTGCCTCGGCCTTCGTCGCGCGAGCCCATCAGCACAGTCATGCCCGCGCGGGCCAGTTGGCGGCTGGTCTCCAGACCGATGCCCTTGTTCGCGCCCGTGACGAGGGCGATCTGCCGGCTGCTCATGGCGGAACTCACTTTCAATCTTGAAGTGCGAGCGATGGGCGCCGCTCACGGTACCGTCACGGCGGCGGTCGGTTGCCCGCCCAGCGCGGCGCCCGCCGCGGCGACGACCGCGGGGTCCTCGTCGAGATCGCCGCAAACGACCGCTTCGAGGGCGGCGTGGGCGCGGTCGTCGTCGAAGGACGCGAGCGCGCGTGCCGCGGCGGTGCGCGCGGCGACCGACGGCCCGTGCTCGAGTTGGCGCAGCCACGCCGCGAGATCCTGCCGGATGGTGGTGTCGGCCAGCACCGTCATGCCGGGATCAACGCTGACGCTGTCGGGCTTGCGCGGCAGCGCAAACTCGGCGGTGGTGACGCGGGAATCGCACACGATGTGCACGGTGCGGCCGGTCCGCCCGCCCTCGGGCATGTCGAGCCAGACCGGCAGCACGAACGCGTAGGCGGGGTTGAACTCGTCGATCGGCTGCGTCTGCTCGACGCGGACGCGCAGCGTGCCGGAGGACTCGCCGTTGCGCCCCTCGTTGTCCGCCCACTCCAGATCGACGGCCAGTTGCGGATGGCCCGGCCGGAGCACCCACTGGTCGAAGAAGCGTTCGAGCGATTCGCCGCTGGCGTCCTCGAGCGCGACGCGGAAGTCGTCGGTCTCGACCTGGTTGAAGCGGTGCCGCGACAGGTACAGCCGCACGCCCTTCCAGAACACGTCGTCGCCGAGCCGGCGTCGAAGCATGTGCAGCACGATCGCGCCGCGGTCGTAGGGGTTCTCGGCCGCGTAGAAGCGCTGGTCCGGGTTGCGGTAGAGGTTGCTGACCAGCGCGGCGTCGCGCGGGGCGGTGCGCCCCCCGGTGCGCGAGACGGTGGCCGAGAACTTCTCCCAGATCACGCCGTCGTACCGGCGCCGGCCGCGCTGCTGCTCGGCCCAGAGCGCCTCGCCGAAGGTCGCCCAGCCCTCGTTGAGCCACAGGTGCTCCCACGAGCGGCAGGTGACCAGGTCGCCGAACCACTGGTGCACGAGTTCGTGCGCGACGATGCCGTCGGCAAAGCCGCTGGCGCCCCGACGGCCGAACATCGCCGCGAACGTCGAGGCCGAGGTGTTCTCCATCGCGCCGGCGGCGAAGTCGCGGCAGATGATCTGGGCGTACTTGTCCCATGGGAAGGGCGTGCCGAAGAGTTGCTCGAAGTGCGCGATCATCGCCGGAGTGTTGGCGAAGTTGAGTTCCAGCGCGCCCGCGGAGCCCAGCGCGCCGTACGCCGGCATCCACAGGCCCGGCCGCGCGGATCGCGGCCCGCCGAGGTTCACCACGTCGAACTTCGAGACCACGAGCGTGACCAAGTAGAACGGGTGCTCGGCGTCCTGCACCCAGTGGTACGTCACGCGGCGGGGCCGATCGCCGCCCGCGGGGTGATGCGTGATCGAACGGATGTGCCCGTTGGAAACGGCTTCGTACGGGTACGGCACGGTGACGACGATCTCGCTGGCGAGCCGGTCGTTCGGGAAGTCGTGACACGGGAACCACAGGTGGTTGCTCTGCGGCTGGCCCTGCGCGTGGCACATGAAGTCCTCTTCCGGCGTGCGCCGGTCATCGCCCGAGAACGTCAGCCCAGCGCCGCGTCCGCCGGGGTTCTTCGCGTTGTAGGCGATGCGGAGCCGGCCCTCGGCGCCGACGCGCAGCGGCTCGGGAAAGACGATGGCGAGTCTGTTCGTCGCGGGCCGCGAGAACTCGCACGGCCGGACGCCGCCGGTCGCGCCGACGAAATGCACGGACTCGACACTCAGGCCGGGCCCGCAGTCGAGCGTCAGGCCCGACCGCGGCGCGCCGACGCCCGTGAACCACAGTTCCTGCACGCCGCGGAACGCCGCGACGCTCATGTCGGCGATCTCCATCGTCAGCCGCATGCGCGTGTAGTCAACGAGCACATCGGGCGGCCAGACACGCTTGTCGCGCCCGGTCTCGGCGTCGATGCGCGGATCGGCGTTCTGTGCCGCGGTGGGGGCGACGGCGGCAGCGCCGATCAGAACGGCCAGGAGAACACCAACGCTCGATGTGCGGCGCGTGAGCATGCGGGCATGGTACCGGCGCGCCGCGTCGCGTGTCGCAGCCGTCAGCGGACCCTGCCTAGCCCTTCCGCCACAGTCCCCCGCCGTAGACGGCCGCGGGGCCGAGGTCCTCGGCGATGCGGATCAACTGGTTGTACTTGGCGTTGCGGTCCGAGCGGCAGGGCGCGCCGGTCTTGATCTGCCCGCAGTTGGTCGCGACAGCGAGATCGGCGATGGTGGAGTCCTCCGTCTCGCCGGAGCGATGGCTCAGCACGGCGGTGAAACCGCTGCGAATGGCGAGGTTCACCGCGTCGAAGGTCTCGGTGAGCGTCCCGATCTGGTTGACCTTCACGAGGATCGAGTTGCCGCACCCCTCGTCGATCCCGCGTTGCAGGAACCTCGGGTTGGTGACAAACAGGTCGTCCCCGACCAGTTGCACCTTCTCGCCCAGCGCGTCGGTCAGCGCCTTCCACCCCTTCCAGTCGCCCTCGGCCAGACCGTCCTCCAGCGAACGGATCGGGTACTTGCGGCACCACCCGCTCCAGAGTTCGATCATGTCGTCGCTGCCGACGATCTTCTTCGGGTCGCTCTTGAAGAAGCAGTAACCCTTCTTCTTCCTGGCCGCGGCCTCGTTCCAGAGTTCGCTGGTCGCCGGGTCGAGGGCGACGAAGACCTGCCGCCCCCAGTCGTAGCCGGCCTTCTCGGTGGCGACTTCGAGCAGGTCGATGGCCTCCTCCGGGCTCTTGAGGTTGGGCGCAAAGCCGCCCTCGTCGCCGACCGCGGTCGAGAGGTGCCGCTCGTGCAGCACCTTCTTCAGCGCGTGGTAGATCTCCACGCCGCACCGCAGCGCATCCTCGAACGCCTCGAACCCCCACGGCTGAACCATGAACTCCTGAAAGTCGATGTTGTTGTCGGCGTGCTTGCCCCCGTTCAGGACGTTGAACATCGGCACCGGCAGCACCCGCGCCGACGCGCCGCCCAGATAGCGGTACAGCGGCAGGTCGCACGCCTTGGCCGCGGCACGGGCGCAGGCCATCGACACCCCGAGGATCGCGTTGGCGCCGAGGTTCTTCTTGTTCGGCGACCCGTCGAGTTCGATCATGGCCTGATCGATCTCCTGCTGCTCGCGGCAGTCCATGCCCTCGATCGCCGGGCCGATGCGGTCGATCACGTTCTCGACCGCCTTCAGCACGCCCTTGCCCATGTAGACGTTCTTCTCACCGTCGCGCAGTTCCGCGGCCTCGTTCTCGCCCGTGCTCGCGCCCGACGGAACCGCCGCGCGGGCCACGATCCCGCCGGAGAGGCCGACCTCGACCTCGACGGTGGGGTTGCCGCGGGAATCGAGTATCTGCCGGGCGTGAACGACCTGGATGTCGAACATGATCAGTGCTCCTGAGCGTGGGCGAGCATGGTAGCGGCACGCACCCGAGGGATCGCAAACCGTGGCCGATTGCCGATTTCTCCCGCCCCGGCGCGTCCGGCCTTCGCGACGCGGCGTATCGTTCACCGTCCCCGAGGTGCGCCCGATGCCCCTGACGCCGGAAACCTTCGCCCAACGCGCGGCCCGCATGAAGGCCGACCTGGCCGAGCAGGCCCGGCGCGTGCAGGCGCTCATCGAGACCGCGTTCGACGCGGCGTTTGCGCGCGACCCCGAGGCCGCGCGGCGCGCCATCGCGATGGACGAGGTGATCGACAAGGTCGACGTCGACCTCGAACGCGCCGCGGTGCAACTGCTGACCGACGCGACCCGCGAGGGCGCGCACCTCTCGCCCGAGCAACTCCGGCTCGTGCTCACGATCGTGAAGGTCAACAACGAACTGGAGCGCATCGCCGACGCGGGCGTGGCCGTCGCCGAGCGCGTGCCCGCGCTGGCGACGCAGGGCACGCCCCTGCCCGACACGCTGCGCGTCGTGACCAACTCGGTCGTGGGCCTGCTGCGCGACGCGAGCATGTCGCTGGAGCGCAACGACCCCGCGCTGGCCAAGATCGTCCTCGCTTCCGAGGACGCCGTCGAGGAGTTCAAGAAGGCGATCCTCCGCGATCTGACCGCGCAGGTCGCCGGCAGGCTCATGCCCGTCGAGTACGCGTTCCTTCTGCAGGAACTCGCCGCGATCTGCGAGTTCATGGCGGCGCACTGCACCAACATCGCCGAGCAGGCCCTGTACCTCGCGACGGGCAAGATCGTCCGCCACATGGGCGGGCATTGGGAGGAAGTGCCGCAGACCTGATCGGTGGTCAGCAGGGGCGGCGTGGGGGTTGATGGTGGGGGGTGGGGGCCTCGTGAGGCGACCGCGTGTCCGACCGGCCAGCCAAGATCGGCCAGTTTGTGATCGAACGCGAGATCGGTCGCGGCGGGATGGGCGTCGTCTACCTCGCCACCGACCCGCGCCTGTCGCGCAAGGTCGCGATCAAGGCGCTGCACCCCGATGTCACGAGCGACCCCGAGCGGCGGTCGAGGCTCATCCGCGAGGGCCGTGTCCTCGCCGCGCTCAACCACCCCAACATCGCCTCGCTCTTCGCCGTCGAGGAAGCCGACGGCGCCCTGCACCTGGTGCTCGAACACGTCGACGGCCCGACCCTCGCCGGGGTCCTCTCGCGCGGCCGACCGGCCCTCTCGGACGCGCTCCGAGTGTGCGCGCAGGTCGCGGCGGGCGTCGCCGCGGCTCACGAAGCCGGGGTCCTGCACCGCGACCTCAAGCCCGCCAACATCAAGGTCCGGCCCGACGGGATCGTGAAGGTGCTGGACTTCGGCCTTGCAACGGCCCCGGCCCGGTCCAGTCAGGGGACCGGCAGTTCGGCACCTACCGGCACAACCGTGAACTTCAACACCCGGCCCGGCGGAATCCTCGGCACCCCCGGCTACATGCCCCCCGAGCAGGCCCGCGGATTGGAACTCGACCGGCGGGCCGACGTTTTCGCCTTCGGCTGCATCCTGTTCGAGTGCCTCACCGGCCGTCCGGCGTTCTCGGGCGACAACGCGGCGGACCTGCTCGCGGCCGTCATCCGCGACGAACCGCCGTGGGCGGTCCTGCCCGCCGATGTCCCGGACTCGGTGCGCACGCTGCTGGCCCGGTGTCTGGCCAAGGACCGCGACCAGCGCGTCCGAGACCTCGGCGACGCGGCGATCGAACTGCGCGCCGCGGCGGAGCGGCCGGGCTCATCTCGCGCGGCGCCCGCTGCGCCGGCCGGCGAGGAGCCGCCGCGCGTCCTGCCGCGTGAACTCACCAGTTTCATCGGCCGCGAGTCGGAAGTGGCCCGCGTCGGAGACCTGCTCAACGCGGCGGTGGTGCTCACGCTCACCGGAGCGGGCGGGTGTGGCAAGACGCGACTGGCGATCCGCGCAGCGCACGAGGTCCGCGCCCGGTTCCCCGGCGGCACGTGGTTCGTCGATCTTTCCACGGTCGAGGTCTCCGACGCGGTGGCGGGCGTCGCGGCACGAACGCTCGGCGTGCCGGCCAACCAGAACCCCGACCTGCCGGGCGCACAGCGCGTCGCGTTGCACCTTGCCGATCGTGCCGCCCTGATCGTCATCGACAACGCCGAGCACGTGCTGGACGGGGCGCGCTCGCTGGTCGCGGCGGTCGTGGACGGGTGCCCGAACGCGCGCGTGCTGGTTACCAGCCGCGAGCCGCTGGGCCTGCCCTACGAGCAGTCCTACCGCGTGCCGTCGCTCTCGGTGCCGCGGGCCGGCGCGGCCGCGACGGAGGTCGCCACCAGCGAGAGCGGCCGCCTCTTCATCGAGCGGGCCCGGCTGGCGGACCCGATGTTCCAACTCCGCGACGCCGACGCGCCCGCGCTCGCCGACCTGTGCGCGCGGCTCGACGGGATCGCGCTGGCCATCGAACTCGCCGCGGCCCGGACGGCGACCATGTCGGTGCGCGACATCGACTCGCGGCTCGGCGCGTCGCTGCGCGTGCTCGGGCCGCCGACGGGCGGGCCGGGAACGCGGCACGCGACGCTGCGCGCGGCGATCGACTGGAGCGTCCGGCTGCTCGCACCCGAGGAGGCCGCGTTGCTGGAGCGGCTCGCCGTGTTCGCCGGCGGGTGGAATCTCGCCGCGGCGGAGGCGGTGTGCGGCGCGGACGGTCCGGTCGACGGCGTGCTGGCGCGGCTGGTCGCGCGTTCCCTCGTGCAGTTCCACGGCGCGACGGGGCGGTACCGCTTTCTGGAAACGGTGCGGCAGTTCGCGGCGGAGCGCCTCGAGGCGCGTGCCGATGCGGCGGACGTTCGGGACCGGCACGCGGAGTACTACCTGGCGTGCGCGGAGCGGTCGGCCGAGGCCACGCCGGGGTCGAGTTCGCCCTCGCTGGTGGTGATCGACGAGGACATCGAAAACATCCGCGCTGCGCTGCGCGTGCTCGCATCGTCGCGGCCGCCGGACGACCGGTTCGACCGGCTCGCGTTCGCGATGCACAAGTGGTGGTACGTGCACGGGGAGTTTGAAGAAGGCCGCCGCGCGCTGGGCGCGGCGCTGGCGCGCCGGGCGGGGGCGACGACGCGGTTCGACGGGCGATTGCTCGCCGCGAGCGGGAATCTGGAGTGGGGCGTTGGCCGGTTTGCCGAGGCCGGCGAGCTCTACACGCGGAGCCTGCAGGTGTGGGAGCGTCTGGGCGAACACACGCAGGCCGCGGCGATGCACAGCAACCTCGCGATCGTGCTGGACCGGCTCGGCGACACCGAGGCCGCGCTGCGCGAGCACGAGCAGGCGCTGACGGCGTACGAGCGCGCGGGGGACGCGAAGGGACTGGCGTTCGCGAGGTTGAATGTCTCCGTGCTGTTGATCAGGATCAAACGCCTCGACGACGCCGAACGCGAGTTGCACGGTGCTCTGCCGGTGCTGCGGGAACTCAACGATCAGTTCCGGATCGGCGCGGCGTTGTTCAACCTCGGGCAGGTGGCCCAGTATCGAGCCGACCATGCGCGCGCGATCGAACTGTTCAGACAGTCGCTCGAGTGCCGGCGCGCCATCAACGATCGCGCCGGCGCCGTGCGCTCGCTGCACGAGATCGGTCTCTGCAAGGTGGCCGTCGGCGAAGCGCGCGCGGGCGTCGCGCTGATCGCCCACGCCGTGACGGGATGTTCCCTCGTCGGAGCCTCGATCGACCGGGAGCGGGAGATGAAGCGAGCCGAGGCGGTTGAGAGGGCCCAGAGCGTACTCGGATCCGACGGGTTCAATGCCGCTTGGACGAAGGGACAGTCTGCCCAAGAGTGGGTGGACCTGTTGAATGACTAACTCGTTTAGGGGATGTCGTGCGGCCGACTATCGCAAGGTTCCTGAACACCCATGCATCGTACTGCGTACCGAAATGGGATCCGACGCGGCTTCTGCGTCCACTCGTGGAGGGTACGACTGTGGTTCAACACCTACGCGTTGCTATCAACCTGTCTCTGTGCATCGTGGCCGTTGCGATCGCCGCGGCGGTGGTGGGCTGCGCCGAAACAACCAAGGCCCCCAACCAACGGGGAGCCGACCGGGGTGCACAGGGAGGGGCACGCGCCGCGGTGGTCCAGCCCGATCGGCACATGGCGGACGCTGTGCCGATCAGTGTGAGCGTCGTCGAAGAGAACGTGACCGTTCGACAACTGAAGATAACCGTGGAATGGGGTGCCGAGCCCGCCGCGGGTGAGACGCTGTACCTGTCGTACGACGTCTACAGGGATAAGGCGGACCCGCCGTACACGCACCTGAAGCCGCAGGAAGTCGTCAAGTTCCAGAACGAGTCGAAGAACTGGCAGCGCGTCGTCGGCGATGTCACACAGGACCGAAGCGAGGCCGGCAACCGAACTTGGATCTTCGAAGTTCCGCTGGAGCAGAACTGGGACGTGCTGGTTCCGTGGAACGGCCACGTCCGCCTGCGAGTGACGGCATTCGTGAAATCTGGCGCCTTGTGGCGCGGTGCGACCGGCTCGCCGACGGGCGTGCTGGCCCCGATCTGGTAGCGCTTCTGCCCGTACGGAACGCGAAACACCGCTCCAATGGACGCTGCTGCCGCGAGCCATGTTGTGCTTCGCGACGGTGATCGGTACACTGCCGTCGGGGTGCACTCTCGAAGGGGAACACATGCACCGATTCTGGGTCGCCAGCGCGGCAACAGTTCTTGTTGCGGCGGTCGTCCTCCTGTCCGGTTGCGCGTCGTCGGCCAGCCCCTCCAAGGCCGCCGACGCCGTGCCCATCAGCGTGAACGTCACGCCGATCCTTGCCGACCCTCTCAAGCCGCTGCTGCAGGTCGAGACGACGCTGAGCGAAGCGGGCGCGACGGACTGCGTGCTGCTGTTCTTCTACGACATCCGCGACGAGGCCGGCGTCGATCCGAACGTGCACCTCGACGCCGACGACTTCCTGAAACTCGACGCCGACGCGCGCCAGCGACGCTTCAGCACCAACGATAACACCTACACGATGCTCGTCGAGGTCAAGGCGCTGCGAACCGTCGCCACCCGGGTCAACGTGGTGGCGATGAGCGAGAAGGCCCAGAAGGGCGCGTACGGTCATGGCACGCTCCCCGCCGCGGCACAGCCCTGAATCGCCTGCGTTTCACGCCGCCGCGCCGCGCGCGCAGGCCGCGCTCACGGCGTGAACCGCCGCGTCGACATCCTCGCGCTGCAGGAACGGCCCGAGGCTGAGGCGCACCGCGCCCTGACCGGGCGGCGAGCAGTCGGGGGATGTGCCGAGCATGCGGTGCACCAGCGGCGCGCAGTGCAAACCTGCACGGGTGAGGATGCCGAACTCGCTCTCCAGGATCGATGCAAGTTCCGCGGGCGCGTAGTCCGCGTGCGTGAAACTCACCACGCCCACGCGCCGGTCGATCGGCGCGCGGCCCAGCACGCGCACGCCGTCGGCCCGCATCGACTCCAGCGCACCGAGCAGCGGAGTCATCAACGCGACCTCGTGCTCGCGCACCGCGTCGATGCCGCGCTCCAGCAGCCACGCGACGCCCTCGGACAGCCCCGCGATGCCGACGACGTTGTGCGAGCCCGCCTCGTACTTCTCCGGCAGCATCGCCGGGTGCGTGTCCTGCTCCGACACGCTGCCGGTGCCGCCCTCGCGCACGGTGGCGAGCCGGCTCTCGACGCCGCGGACGATCGCCAGCGCGCCGGTGCCCGTCGGACCGAGCAGGCCCTTGTGACCCGGGAAGGCGAGCAGGTCGATGTGCGCCTCGCGCACGTTCACGCGCACGTGACCCAGCGACTGCGAGGCGTCGACGACAAACAGCGGCCGGTCGTCATCCTCGCCGAGCGCGCGCAGGCCCGCGCCGATCGCGGCGATGTCCTGCAGCGTCCCGGTCACGTTGCTCGCGTGGTTGATCGCGACAAACGCCGTGCGGCCGGGCGCTGCCGCGCCGATCACGTCCGCCGGATCGACCTCGCCCGTCGCGGGGTCCGCTGGAATCGTCGTCAGTTCGAGCAACCCGTCGCGTGCCAGTTCGTTGCACGGCCGCAGCACCGAGTTGTGCTCCATCTCGGTGATGACCGCGTGCGGGCGCCTGCCCGTGCGCTGCGCGAACGCGCGCGCTGCGCCCTTGATCGCCAGGTTCAGCGCATCGGTCGCGTTGTGCGTGAAGACGACCCGTTCCGGCGAGTCGCTCCCCACGAGCCGCGCGACCCGCTCGCGGCACCGCTGCACGACCGCCGCGCCCTGTCGCGCCTCGGCGTACGCCCCGCGCCCCGCCGCGCCGACTTCGTTCATGTAGCGCACCATCGCCGCGCCGACCGCCGGCGGCTTGGGAAAACTCGTCGCGGCGTTGTCGAAGTAGCGGCGTGGTTGACCCTGCGAACTCATGAACGATCGTAGGGAGGCGGATTGGGGACCGGTTCTTCTTCCCGGCAGCGTCGCCGTGGCGACCGCGGGACTCGGCGCTCAGGACCGGAGGGCTCAGGGCCGTTCTCTCACTTCCCGCGCGTCGGGTTGTAGAACGGCAACTTCGCGACCCTGCCGACCAGCACCGCGTCCTTCCCGGTGTCGACCTCGATCGCGGTGCCCTCGGCGGTCATGTCCTTGTCGACAAACGCCATCGCGATGGGGTAGCCGAGCGTCGGGCTGAGGCACGCGCTGGAGACGACGCCGACCTCGCGCCCGCCACCGGCCAACTTCACCTTCATGCCCTGGCGCGCGGTGCGCTTGCCCTCCAGCGCAAGCCCCACGACCTTCCGCGCCGGACCGCCCGCGTCGCGCGTGCGGAGCAGAGCCTCCTGCCCGATGAACGGCTCGCCGAGTTCGGCCTTGTCCTTGTCGAGCGCGATCGCGAAATCGACGCCGCAGGACAGCGCGTTGATGTCCTCGCCAAGTTCGTGCCCGTACAGCGGCATGCCGGCCTCGAGCCGCAGCGAGTCGCGCGCGCCAAGGCCGCACGGGCGGATCAGGCCGCCCTCCTTGTCCAGCCCGGCGTCCTTGAGGATCATGCCCAGCGCCATGCCGACCATGTTGGCCGGCAGGATGACCTCGACCCCGTCCTCACCGGTGTAGCCGGTGCGGCTCACGATGATCTTCAGGAACACCAGGTTCTTGACGGCGAAGCGGTAGCGCTTCAGCGTCGGGATCTCGCGGCTCATCTTCGAGATCAGGTCCATGACCTTGGGACCCTGGATGGCGACCATCGCCGTCGATTCGGTGCGGTCCTCGATCTTGCAGACCAGATCGCCGGACGTGCGGACCTTCTCGAAGTGCGCGAGCATCTTGGCGCGGTTCGACGCGTTCACCACGACCAGAAAGTCGTCGTCGTCCATGCGGTAGACGATGATGTCGTCGTGCACGCCGCCCTGCTCGTTGCACGCCAGCGAGTACCGGCACTGACCGGTCTGCATGTCCGAGATCCGGCGCGAGCAGACGCGCTCCAGCAGGCGCCGCGCGTGCCGGCCCTTGATGGCGACGCGGCCCATGTGCGAGACGTCGAACAGCCCGCCGCTGGCGCGGCACTGGTTGTGCTCGGCGATGATGCCCCCGCCCGGCCCGGTGTACATGATGGGCATCTCCCACCCGGCGAAATCCACCATCTTCCCGCCGTGCTCGAGATGGAACTTGTGCAGGGGCGTTCGGAGCAATTTCGTCCTTTCCGTGAATGTCCGGCCATGGTAGCAGCGACGCCCGCGGTCCTGTGTGCCCATGTCCCGGGCCTCGGGCCGGGGCGCATGCCCAAAGCCTCGGCGCTGGGCATCTCAGCACGCTGGACCCTGCGCCCACGGCGCGTTGTCGATCAGACGGACCGTTCCCGTCCCCGAACGCGTGCGCGCCGCGACCAGCGCCCGGCCCTGCCGCGCGGCCGCGGCAAGCGGCATGAGCGTCGCCGGGTCGCGCACGACCGCGTACTCGACCTCCAGCCCCGCCGCGGCGAGCATCTCGCGCATGCGCGTTTCCGCCGCGTCCACGGACGCCGTGGCGCACGCCTCGCAGAGCGCCCGCGGGATCGCCGCGGCACGAGACCTCGCATCGGCGGTCAGGAACACGTTGCGGCTGCTCATCGCCAGGCCGTCGGCCTCGCGCACGGTCGGTACAGGCACGATCTCGACGCCGAGCCTCTCGCGCTCGGTCATGGCGCAAACGACCTGCAACTGCTGCCAGTCCTTCTCGCCAAACACCGCCGCGCGGGGCCGGACCAGTTCGAACAGCCGCCGCACGACCTGGCACACGCCCGCGAAGTGCCCCGGCCGGTGCGCATCCTCAAGCCCCGGTCGGGTCGCGACCTCGGGGAGTTCCCCCGGGCCGACCGCCGCGCCGGGCGGATACACAGCCCCGACCCCCGGCGCAAAGACCACGTCCGCCCCCGCGCGACGGCAAACCTCGACATCCGCTTCAAGCGTGCGCGGGTAGCGGGCAAGGTCGGCCGGGTCGTTGAACTGCGTCGGGTTGACGAACACCGAGACCACCACCGCCCCGCCGCGGCGGTCCGCCAGGCCGCGCGCGACTTCGACCAGCCGTGCATGCCCGGCGTGCAGCGCGCCCATGGTCGGGACAAACACCCCGCCCACGTGAAACCCAAGCGCGGCTGGATCGGTGATCACCTGCACGGCTCAAAGGCTACCGGACCGGCGCGTTGTGGACAAAGCCCGCGACGCGCTCCCGCTTGCCCGCCGCGCCGGTCGGGCCGCTACCATGTGTCCATGCCGCCGCAAAGCCCGTCGTCCCCGCATGCGTCCCCGGACACCCGACGCGGCGGCGCCGCCGCGGTGTGGAGCGCGGCCGAAGACGTGCCGACGGTCTCGACGCACGCGCGGCACCGCCGACGCATCCGGCGGGCCGACGCGATGCTCGACGCGTACACGCCCGAGCCGCGGGCCGACGCGGGCACCGACAGCGAGCACGAGAGCGACCGCGAGTTCGACCAGGCCGCGCGCGGCGCCGAATCGCTCCTTGCGCGACAGGCCGATCGTTCGACCGACACCGAGTTCTTCTCGCCCATGCCCGAGGGCTACCGGCGCGGCAGGCACAAGTACGTCGCGGTGTTCGGCACCGTGATGAGCGGTCTGGGCAAGGGCATCTTCGCTTCCAGCGTGGCGAAGTTGCTCAAGGACAAGGGGCTGGTCGTCGCGCCGATCAAACTCGAGGGCTACCTGAACATCGACGCGGGCACGCTCAACCCCTTCCGGCACGGCGAGGTGTTCGTGCTCGACGACGGGACCGAGTGCGACATGGACCTCGGCACCTACGAGCGCCTGCTCGACCAGGACCTGTCGCGGATGAACTTCATGACCTCGGGGCAGGTCTTCTCGACGATCGTCGACCGCGAGCGGCACGGGGCGTACCTCGGGCGCGACGTGCAGTGGATCCCGCACGTGACCGGCGAGGTCAAGCGGCGACTGCGCGAACTGGCGATGTACGGCGACGGCGAGCGCCCGGCGGACGTGGTGTTCGTCGAGGTGGGCGGCACGGTCGGCGACTACGAGAACGGGTTCTACATCGAGGCGCTGCGCGAACTGGCGTTCGAGGAGGGCGAGGACTCGGTCTGCTTCGTCGCGCTGACGTACATCATCAAGCCGCAGACGCTGGGCGAGCAGAAGTCCAAGGCCGCGCAACTGGGCATCAAGCGGCTGATGGAGGCCGGCATCCAGCCGCACATGATCGCCTGCCGCGCGACGGACCCGATCACCGAGCCGGTGCGGCAGAAGATCGCGATGTTCAGCAACGTGCCGCTGCGGCGCGTGTTCAGCATGCACGACCGGTCGAGCGTGTACACGATCCCCGACGACATGCGCCTCGCCGGGCTCGACCGCGAGATCCTCTCGACCCTCGACCTGCACGACCGCGTGGACACGAGCATCGAGGACCGGCGGCGGCGCGAGTGGGCGGTGTTCTACGACGGGCTGGTGCGGCCCAAGAAGCGCCGCGTCACTATCGGCCTGACGGGCAAGTACGTCGCCATGCGCGACGCCTACGCGTCGATCGACAAGGCGATCGAGCACTGCTCGGCGCACCTCGGCGTCGACGTCGACCTGCGCTGGATCGAGACCACCGACATCTCGCCGGCCAACGTCGGGGCGCGGCTCGAAGGGCTCGACGGGGTGATCGTGCCCGGCGGCTTCGGCAGCCGCGGCGTGGAGGGCAAGATCGCGTGCGTGCGCCACTGCCGCGAGCGCGGCGTGCCCTACCTGGGCATCTGCCTGGGGTTCCAGGTCGCGGTCATCGAATACGCGCGGAACGTGCTCGGCCTGAAGGGCGCGGGCTCGACCGAGTTCGACCGCCGCTGCCCCGAGCCGGTCATCAGCGAACTGCCGGAACAGAAGAAGATCGAGGGCCTCGGCGGCACCATGCGGCTGGGCGGGCAGGAGGTCGTGATCTCGCCGGGCACGCTCGCGGAGTTCCTCTACAGCCTGCCGATGCCGGGCAACCACGCGGGCCTTGCCGCGCCCGCGCCCGACGGCACGCTGCACGCGCGCGAGCGATTCCGCCACCGCTACGAGGTCGACCCCGAGTACGTCGCGCGTCTGGAAGCGGCCGGGCTGGTCTTCTCGGGCCGACACCCGACGCAGCCCATCATGCAGGTGCTGGAACTGCCGCAGGCGGCGGAAGGCGCGAGCGGCACCGGGCACCCGTTCTTCATCGCGGCCCAGTTCCACCCCGAACTGACCAGCCGCCCCGCGCGGCCGCAGCCGCTGTTCATGGGTCTGGTCGCGGCGACGGCGGTGCGCAAGCACGGGCCCGCCGAGACCCACAGCGCGCTGGCGCAGTGGTCGCGCATCCGCAACGGGCAGGTGCAGGCGGTGTGACGAAACGCGGCTCGGCACGCGGCCTCTCTACCATTGCGCGTGCGTCACCCAGAGTCCCACATCTTCGAGTGCACGCCCGACTCGCTCGCCGAGTGGTGCGAGCAGCGGCGGATGCCCGCGTTCCGCGGCAGGCAGTTGCTCGAGTGGGTGTACGCCAAGGGCGTGGTCGATCCGGAGGCGATGACGAACCTCTCGAAACGCGACCGCGAGGTGATCGCCGCGGAGATGACGTTCCTGTCGGGCGACACGGTGGCCGATCGCAAGGCGAGCGACGGGACGCGGAAGTTGTTGATCGAGTGGTGGGATGGTGGTAGGCCCCCTCTGTCGGCTTTGCCGACATCTCCCCCGTCGGCCCCCCCGGCCAAGGAGGTGGGGCTTCGGGTGCTTGGTTCGGGCGGCGACAGTTCGCGGCAGACCGAGTGCGTGATGATCCCGGCGGGGGAGGTCGACGAGCGCGACGGCGCCACCGACCGCGGCGTCGGGAGCACCTACCGCCGGCGGACGGCGTGCATCTCGTCGCAGGTGGGCTGCCCGGTGGGGTGCAGGTTCTGTGCCTCGGGCATCGGCGGGCTCGACGGCAACCTGTCGGCGGGCCGGATCGTCGAGCAGGTGTGGCGATTGGGGCAACTGGTTTCCTCGCCACGCCGTGGCGAGAATGCTCGTCGAGCGCCGTCACGGAGTGACGGCTCCACCCAGAGCGGCTCCACCCCGAACCGCATCACCAACGTCGTGTTCATGGGCATGGGCGAGCCGCTGGCGAACTTCGCAAACGTGACGCGCGCGGTGCGAACCATCGCCTCGCCTTGGGGCTTGGGCATCTCGGCCCGGAAGATCACGATCTCGACCGTGGGGCTGCCCAGGGCGATCGAGCGACTGGCCGAGGAACTCGACCTGCCCGTGACGCTCGCGCTGTCGCTGCACGCGCCCAACGACGAGGTGCGCCGGCAACTCATCCCCTGGGCCGAGTACACGACGATCAACGATCTGCTCGCGGCGTGCAGCAGGTGGTTCGAGAAGACCGGCCGCGAGATCACGCTGGAGTACATCCTGCTCCGCGGCGTGAACGACGGGCCGCGGGACGCGCGGCAACTGGCGGACCTGGCGCGCACGCTGCGGGCCAACGTGAACCTGATCCGCTACAACGAGGTGAAGGGGATCGAGTTCGGTCGGCCGCGCGACGAGGACGTGCTGGAGTTTCAGCGGATCCTGCGTGATGCGCGGGTGAACACGCACATCCGGGCGTCGCGCGGGCGGGACATCGCCGCGGCGTGCGGGCAGTTGCGGCACGAGAAGCGCGAGAACAGCGGAGCGGCGAATCTGCAGAGCAGCAAATGAAGACGCGGGTCGGGACTTGTGCGAGCAGGAACTGAATGCCCCCTCTGTCGGCCTGGCCGACATCTCCCCTGTCGGGGACAGGGGATGGGGGCGCGAGGAGCAGTCATGTCGCTGGCGCTACTGAACATCAACGGTGCGGTTGCCACGCTGTCGATGAACCGCGCCGAATCGCGCAACGCGTTGTCGATCGACCTGCTCGCGTCGCTCCACCACCGGATGAACGAACTGGAGGCGGCGGTGCGCACCGGCGGGCCGCAGGCGCCGCGGGCGTGCGTCGTCACCGGCGAGGGCAAGGCGTTCTGCGCGGGGATGGACCTCAAGCAGGTGCTGGGCGACCCCGATGCGCCGCTCAGACTGCTGTCGAGCCTGGCGGACCTGTGCCTGCGCATCCGCGCCCTGCCGATCCCGACCATCGCCGCGGTGAACGGCGCGGCGATCGGCGGCGGGTGCGGACTCTCGACCGTCGCGGACTTCTCGATCACGCACGCGGACTCGAAGATGGGTTTCCCGGAGGTCGATCTGGGCGTGTGCCCGGCGGTCGTGGCGCCGTGGCTGGTACGGAAGATCGGCGCGGGCCGCGCCCGCGCGGTGCTGCTCCGCGGCGGCGTGATGAGCGGGAGCGAAGCGCACGCGCTGGGCATCGTCAACGAGTGCGTGCCCACGCGCGACGACCTGCTGCCCGCCGCCGGCGCGCTGGCCGAGCGGCTCTGCGCCGGCGGGCCGGTCGCGCTCGCCGCGACCAAGGGCCTGCTCAACGAGTTGGACGGCTCGCTCGACGCGGCGCTTTCTCGGCGCGGCGCGGAACTCTCGGCGCGGGTGCTGGCGACGCCCGAGGCGCAGGCCACGCTGCGGGCCAGACTCGGAACGTAATACGGACGCTCGCTCGATCTCGGGCGTGATGGATCGAAGACAGGACCCGCCGCTGAGCCGCTGAGGACGCCGGGGATGCGGGAGGAACGGAAGATCGACTCCGACTCCCGAAGCGTATCAAATCCCTTCTGACTCCGGGTTCTCTGCGCCTCTGCGGTGACGTTCGTTCGAACCCCTTTCCCGGGCCTTGGTGCGGTCGGTGGTGATGTGCCGCAGCCGGGCGCGGCGGGTTCTTACGGGCACCCGGCGAACCAGCACGCCAGGAAGGCGAAGATCGCCGGCACGCCGGGCGTGCCGCCGAAGTTCTGCGCCGCGGGCACGTCGGCGAACCAGTCGCCCAGGAACGCGAAGATGTCGGCGACCTGCAGTTCGCCGTTGCCGTCCCAGTCGCACGCGCACGGCGGGGGAACGTTGGCCGTCAGGACGCGGAACACGTCCAGCCCCGCCTCGACGATGTTGCCCGGGTCGATGTCCGCCGCGCGGAAGCGGACGCGCATGTTGTTGGTGTTGGTCACGCCCGCGGCGGTCAACTGCGCCTGCGAGATCGCGTGCGGGTGCCAGCGCGTCGAGTTGTCGGTGGTGTGCGAGACGACCGTGATCCACGGGCCCGCGGCACCGTTGCTCGACACGTCGACGAACAGGCCGTCGCCCGCGCTGGGGTTGGTCATCTCGAGGAAGTAACTGTAGCAGATGGTGATCTGGCCCGCGGAGAAGTCCAGTTGCGGCGAGGTGAGGATCGTCGTGCCGCCGTCGACGTCGCTGTTGTTGTCGCGGTTGGCGGTGACGAACGCCCAGCCGTTGCCGTCGAAATCGCCGGGCGGCGCGTACTGCCAGTTGATCACGTTCCGCAGGACCTGCACACGTTCCCACGCGCCGTCGGAGAGCGCGCCGGAACTTGAGACCGTCCAGCCCTGGTTGGTCTGGAACGAATCGAAGAACAGTTCCTGCTGCGGGCCGGTCGCCACGCACGGGCAGCCGCACGGGAGCGGGAACGGGACGATGCGGTACACGTTGCCGTTGGCCGGGTTGCTGCTGGGCGTCGAGCAGATGTACAACTCGCCCGCGCCGTCCTCGCCGAACGAAACGACGTTGATCAGGTTCGCGTTGTTGAACCGTAACTGGTCGTGGATCTGCACGTGCTGGGTGATCTGCCCGTTCTCGTAGCGGAGGATGCGCGTGAACGCGTTGTTGCAGTAGTCGGTGTAGAAGTACGCCCCCTGCAGATTGGGAATCGCCGACCCGCGGTACACGTAGCCGCCCGTGACCGAGCACTGCCCGCCCGATCGACCATAATCGAGGATCGGGTTGGTGTACACGCCCGTTGCCGACGCGTCGCAGCCGTGACCCGCGGGGTTCGACGGCGCGGCGATCAACCCTTCGCGGCAGTCCCAGCCGTAGTTCAGCGCGACCGTCTGCGCGGGATTCAGGATCGTGCTGTTGCCGTTGTTGGGGTCCTGCAGCACCAGCGCGGGCTGGAAGTTGACCTCCTCGCGCGAGTCCTGCCCCACGTCCGCCATCCAGATGTCGCCCGTCAGGCGGTCGAACGTCGAGCGCCACGGGTTGCGAAGACCCTTGGCCCAGATTTTGTCGCGCGGGTCGCCCAGATCTCGGAACGGGTTGTTGTCGGGGATGTAGAGCCCGTCGCCATCGGTGTTGGAGGTGTCGTTCACGTCGAGCCGCAGTATCTTGCCCAGCAGCGAGTTGTCGTTCTGGGCGCGGTTGTTGGGGTCGTTGGCGCTGCCGCCATCGCCCATGAAGATGTACAGCATCCCGTCGGGGCCGAAGTGAATGGACCCGCCGTTGTGGTTGCTGTAATCCTGCGTGACCGTCAGCAGCGTCAGACCGCTGGACGTGTTCGCCGAGGTCGAAGTCGCGAAGGGCGCGTTGGCCGTGTACCGGCGGATGATCGTCGCGCCGTTGGTGCGGCTGGTGTAGTTCAGGTAGAACCGCCCGTTGGTCGCGAAGTTCGGATCAAACGCCATGCCCAGCAGGCCGCGCTCGTTGTCCTTGACCGTCAGGTTCAGGCCGTTGGGGCCAAGGTCCAGATACGTGCCGACCAGCGAGTTGGTCACGAGGCTGTACAGCAGCACCTCGCCCGTTTGCCGCAGGATGAAGATCCGGCTGGTGTCACCCGGCGGCGCATACACGCCGATCGGCGAGTCCACCGGGCCAAGGACCAGTTCCGTCTGGATCGCGATGTTCTGACCGTGCGAAACGCCCGCAAGGCCGGCGCCCACCGCGGCGACCGCCCCCAACACCGTCGTTCTGCTCAGACGCATCACTGCCTCCACACCGTTTCGAGGAAAACACTCTGGGTTGCCGGCGACGAGCCCGCCGCGACCGATGCCATACATAAACCAAACTTATCGAAACGCCGGGTCGTAGAAGTTTCGAGCATGCAAGCCTGCCACCTCGCAACGCGGAGGCAAGGTCATCGGCCCGAAAACCGCCGGGAATGCGTGCGATCACCCCATGAATCGCCCGGACCATCGCCCATTCGCAACAGGAACCCCGCGGGTTGCGATCCGGCGTTGATGGATCGACCGATTCCGATAAATCGTGCTTATGCGGCGTCTTCGTCGCCGCGTGCATCCGGGTCGGCCCTGCCCCGCAGTTCGAGCAGACCGGCCGATCTGATCGACCCGCAGGCCGGGCAGGCGATTCCCTGATCGCTGGCCGGTTCGTTCGACAGGTCGTGCCCGCAACTCAGGCAGACCGGGCCGGCAAGACGCAGCGTGAGTTTCGAGACCGAGACCGCCGCCGCGGCAATCGCGACGCCGACCACCGGCACCCACGGCATGCCCGCGATGGCGATGGTCGTGATGCTGGCCAGAACGATCGCCGCGAGCCACGCGACGGCCTTGAGTTTGAGACCCTGAATCCACTCGATGCGACGGCGAATCATGGCCGGAGTATACAGAGTGTCGGAGCGGACTCAAGCGGAATCGCGCGTCGATCACACGTCGCGGTACGCGTCGATCACATCGCGCACGCGGAGGACGTCGGGCACGTCGGTCATGACGATCTCGAAGCCTTCATCGGATGAAGATGACAGGCTGAGCGTTCCGACGCCGAGCACCCGCTGAAGGAACGACTGCTCGACCTTCACGTCCTGCACGCGGTCGTGCAGCACTTCGCGCGTGGTGCGGCTGAAGATGCCCAGCCGCAGCGTGGTGCGCTTGGTGGTGATGATCAGACGCGTGGTCATGGCGCGGACCTTCCACACGCAGAACCAGACCACGCCCGCCAGCGCGACCGCGCCGAACGCCGCGGCGAGCAGGGACATGGTGGCGATGCTGACGCCCGCGCCGACCAGCCCGGTGGCGAGCGTGAGCAACAGACCCAGCCCGGCGAGCGGGCGGGCCCGGACCATCGCCGAGTGCACGCGGAGCACAACCTGCTCGGGTCCGTCCTCGCTGGGCAGGCCCATCGCGACGGGTCGGTCCTGACCGCGGGCGGCGAGTCGGGCCTTGGCCAGCTTGGCCGCGGGTCCCTTGCCGGTGGCAGGAACGACGTTGACGTCGCCGCAGAAGGGGCATTCCACCTTGGTCCCTGCCGCGGCGTCGTCGGTTTCGAGCAGGCGCTCGCACTTGTCGCAGGGGAAGGTGATCATGGCTGGAGGGTAGTTGGGAGAAGGCGGGACGCGGTTGCCCCGCGGACGATCACGGCAACGTACAACAGGCTGGCAAGCCCGTGCACGTGCGGCGCTGCCGATGCGTGAACGGAGCGTCGCGGCACAACCGGTCGGAGCGCACGGCCCCGATTGACCGGGGTTGGTCCTTGTGCCCCACTTGCGGGGCCACTACGCTTGACCTTGATGCGCATCGTGCTGGTCAACTGGGCGAGGATCTGGGACGGCGCCGAGCACGGCGGCGGCGTGAACCAGTATTGCCAGGCGCTGGCGCTGGAGCTGGTCCGTCGCGGGCACGAGGTCGTGTCGCTGTTCGGGGGGATCACGTACGTGCCGGACCGAAAGGACTGCTTCATCCGCCGGCACGACGACTGGATGGGGGTACGGGTCTTCGAGGTGATCAACTCGCCGGTGATGGCCCCCGCGGCGGTGCAGTTCCGCAGACCGCTGGGCGAGGTGAGCGCGCCGGAACTCGAGGCCCGGGTGGGGGAGTTGTTCGAGTGGCTCAAGCCCGACGCGGTGCATTTCAACAACATCGAGGGTTTCAGCATCGGGTGTGTCGAGCGGGCAAAGCGGGCTGGGGCGAGGACAGTCTTCAGTCTGCACAACTACCACACGCTGTGCCCGCAGGTGTACTTCATGAAGGGGCACCGCGAGACGTGCTACGACTTCGACAACGGGCACGCGTGCGCAACGTGCTTCGACGCGCTGCACCCCGACCAGGAGCGGCGGAAGTTGGAGCAGGAGTTCGCGCGCGGCCGCGGCGGGAAGGAAGTGCAGGACGCGGTCAGGCAGTTCCGCGAGGCCGCGGGGGGGCCGTGGCGGGCGCTCAAGTCGGGCATCGGACTGGCGCGGGCGTGGTGGAAGACGCGCGGCAGGCTGCCCGGCGCACCGGTGCAGACCGCGGCCGATGCGACCGGCCCGCGCCCTGCGTCCGAGGGCGATGCGCGCGGACGCACGCCGTACCTGATGGCGGAACTCAACCTGCCCAAGCCGCGCGAACCGGATGCGCCGGAACTGCGGCCGCTGGACAACTCGATCCGGCCGGAGCCTGCCAGCGACAGGGCGCCGAACGACTACGCCAGACGCCGCGCGGCGATGGTGCGGATGCTGTCGTCGTGCGACCGCGTGCTGGCGGTGAGCCGTTTCGTGGGGCGGAAGTTCGCGTCGATGGGTGTTGACGGCGGGCCGCTGCGCGTGCTGCCGATCGGCTCGCGCATCAACCGCGTGATCGCGCTCAAGCCGGACCTGCTGTTCGACCCGCCCCCGTTCGAGCGGCCGCCGCTGGAGCCGCGGCCGGTGCGGCTGCTGTTCCTGGGGTACAACCATCACTACAAGGGCCTGCCGATGGTGGCGGAGACTCTGGAGACGATGAGACCCGAGCATCTGCGGAAGATCGACCTGTCGGTCTTCGCGCTGGGCGGTCAGACGATCGAGTGGATGTTCCGCCGGCTCGAGCCGCGGCTGGCGAGGTTGAAGTTTGCGTACGGCTACACGTTCCACGACATCCCGTGGATGATGGGCGGCAAGGACCTGACGCTGGTGCCCAGCGTGTGGTGGGACAACGCGCCGCAGACGGTGTTCGAGTCGATGTCGTGCGGCGTGCCGGTGCTGGGCGCAGCGGTGGGGGGGATCCCGGACTTCGTGCACCACGGCGTGAACGGCCTGCTGTTCCGCGGCAACGACCGCGAGGACCTCAAGCGGCGGCTGGTGGAAGTGGTCGAGAACCCCTGGCAACTGGAAGAACTGCGGCGCAACGTGCGCCCCTGCAAGTCGATCGAGGAGCACACACCCGAAATGGAACGGATCTATCGCGGCGAGGACGTGGGCGAGCGCGTGACGCCTGAGAGCGGCGGCGCGGTGGAGGTGACCGTCACCGCCGCGGCGGCGAGAGCGACGGGGGCGAAGGAGGGCGCGCGATGAGCGTGGCGTCCTCAACGGGCCGGTTGCCGGTCGAGGTGGTGATGCCGGCCAACGCGGGCGCGCCGGCCGGCGCGGCGGATCGGGTCGCGGCGACGGCGCGGGTGTTCGTCATCGTCGTGACGTTCAACCGGCGGGCGCACGCGGTGAACGTGATCGGCGCGATCGCGCGGCAGGACTACCCGCGCGAGTTGATGGACGTGGTGATCATCGACAACGCGGGGACCGACGGCACGCTCGAGGCGGTCGTGGAGAGGTGGAGGCCCGAGCGCGTGATCCGCAACGACACGCCGCGGGCGAGCGAGCCGAACTTTCAGCAGCCCGATCCCGCGTTGTGCCCGGCGCGCAACGCGGCGGGCTTCCGCACGCTGACGGTGGTGCGCAACCGGGCGAACCTCGGCGGGTGCGGCGGGTTCAACACGGGCTTTGCGTTCATCGACGCGGTGAGCCGAGGCGAGATCGAACTTTCCGGCGCGGACGGCGCTTCGCCGTTTGGTGCAGGCCGCGGCCCGGACCGCCTGTGGCTCGTGGACGACGACATCGACCTGCCGAGCGACGCGCTGCCGCAGTTGCTGCGGGCGATGGCGGGCGACGAGAGGATCGGGATCGTCGGCTCGCGGATGGTGAACCTGAACGACCGCGGGCACACGTACGAGACGACGATCTACCTCGACCACACGTCGGGGCAACTCTCGCCGCAGCCGGTGCGCGGGCACCGCTGCTTCGACTCGCACTTCGCGTGGGAGAAGATGGTCGGCGGGGTGCACGGCCGGCACACGTACTCGGGCCTGCGCGAGGTGGACATCGTCGCGGCGTGCAGTCTGCTCGCGCGGTGGGAGGCGGTGCAGAGGGTCGGCTTCTGGGACGACCGGTTCTTCATCTACTGCGACGACGCCGACTGGTGCCTGCGCATGGCGCAGGCCGGGTACAGGGTGATGCTCAACCTCGACGCGGTGGTGTACCACGTTCCTTGGCTGCTCAAGAGCACGCCGGAGCGTTCGTACTACGCGCAGCGCAACGCCGCGTGGATGACGCAGAAGAACTTCCGCGGCGTGCGTCTCAAGTGGGTGATGGCGCGGAAGTTGAAGGGCATCCTGCGCGACAGTTTCCGCGCCATGGTCATGCGGCGCGAGTTCCACGCCGAGATCCTCCGGCGCACGGCGCACGACGCGGTCACCAGCCGCGGCGGGAAACTCGACATCGGCAACGGGCCCAAGCCGGTCCCGCTGAGCGATGGCTTTGCGCAGGTCGGCGCGCTGCGGGCCGATGCGGACGTGGTGTTCCTGTGCAACCAGCCGGACTCGCTCAAGTGGGCGCGGCAGGTGCGCGACAACCTGCGGGCGCAACTCGCCGGCAGCGGCGCCGGCGAGCCGCGCTGGACGATCGTGGTGCGCAACACCGTGCCGGGCCACGAGAGCGCGGGCGACGAGGACAACGGCTGGGCGCGACGGGTCGTGTACGGCGGACGGCTGCCGTCGCGCCTGAAGAAACAGTGGACGTTCGCCCGCCTGCGGCCCGCGGCGTGCGTGGTGTTCGAGAACACCAACGACATGCCCGTGCTGTTCGGCGGCGCGGGCGGCAACATCCACGTCGATCTCAAGGACGCGACGGTGTGCCAGCCCGAGCGCGACGGGTGGGGCGTGCGGGCGAGGTTCGTCGGCCGGTGGCTGGGCACGGCGTGCCGCGCGGCGTGGTTCGCGCTGACGTGCAGGCCGTATGTGACGAAGGGCAAGTTTGGTTGATCGTTGGCGAGCAGGAAGGAACTCAGAGAAGCAGAGTGAGCAGAGGAACGCAGAACGGATTTGGCGAATCTGACCGCGTTCGATCCGGGAGGCGAAGTCGGGTTCCGAGCGATTGATTGGAGCGTATGGTTTCTCAGAACGGAAAGAACGGCAGTTATCAGGAGTTGGCGGAGCGCTCTACGCAGAGTGCTTCTCTGCTGCCCGCTGTTTGCTCTGCGCCCGCCGAGTTCTATCCGGAAGGTCTTCCGAAATGGCCGCGGGCGGAGAAACCGCTCACGGTCGCGCTGCTCGGCTGGGCGCGGCTGAGTTCGCAGGTGCGCGAGGGGAGCGGGTACAACCTGAACTGCTCGGACCTTGCGCGCGGGCTGGTGATGAGCGGGCACAGGGTGGTGTACCTGGCCTCGGGCATGAGTTACCGCCTGTGGCCGCGGGGGCCGCACCTGGCCTTCCGCGAGAAGTGGGGCGGGGTCGAGTGCTACGAGGTGCGGAACGCCCCGACGGTCGCCCCCAGCGCGGTGAACTTCGCGCACCCCGAGCGCGAGGTGAGCGCGCCGGAGACGACGCGGCTGGCGCTCGAGTGGCTCGATGACGTCGGCGCGCAGGTGGTGCACGTTCACTCGGCGGAGGGCTTCGGTCTGGACCTGATCGGGGCGATCCGGTCAACGGGGCGTCCGGTGGTCGTGACGGCGCACAACTACCACTCCGTGTGCCCGCAGGTGGACCTGCTCTACCGCGAGCGCGAAGTGTGCACCGATTACGAGGGCGGGAACAGGTGCGTCGGGTGCCTCGCCGGGTGGGACGTCGCCAAGACCCGGCGCGCCCGAGCCGTGGGCCAGAGTTTGGAGTACGCGCTGGGGCTGTACCCGGCGGACGTGGTGCGCAAGGCGGCGTACGGTGCGAAGGGCTTTCTGCGCGCGGTGCTGCGCGGCAGGCTGCTTCGGCGGTTCACCCCGCCGCAACTCAACGCCGAGCGCATCGTCGAGCCCGAGGTCGCGTGCGGTTTCGAACTGCCGGAATCTCGCAGCGCGGACCGCGCACGCGCACCGGGACTGATCCGCCACGATCTGACGCGCGAGCCGCTGGAGCAGGACCCCGGGGACTATGCGCGCTCCGCGATCGACACCAACGAGCGCGTGCTCGCCAACCGCGAGAGGCACCTGGTGGTGCTGAACAGTTACGGCCAGCGCCGCGCGGCGGGTGTCGCCGCGCTCGCCGCGGCGAGCCTTGTCACGCCGCCGAGCGACTACCTGCGGCGAGTGCTGGTGTCGATGGGCGTGCCGGAAGAGCGGACGCGCTGGGTGAAACTCGGGCAGCCGCACTTCGACCAGATCCACCGCGCGACGAAGCGGTCGCCGTTCTATGACGCGCGCCCGTGGGACCCGGCGACCGCGACGCGTCCCCTGCGGTTCGCGTTCCTCGGCACGACACGGCCCAACAAGGGGCTGGAAGTGCTGGCCCGCGCCGTCCCGCTGCTTGAGCCCGACGTGCGGCGGCGGTGCCACTTCCTGATCCGGGCCGGCGGCGGCGGCGACCGCTGGTTCCGCAAGCGGCTGAGCCTGTATCCCGAGGTGAGCGTGTACGGGGAGTACGACAACTTCCTGCTCATCTCGGCGCGGGGCGAGTACGACGTCGGCATTCTCTCGCACATCTGGCTGGAGAACTCGCCGCTGGTGCTGCTGGAGAACCTGCACGCGGGCAAGTTCACGATCTGCTCGCGGCTGGGCGGGCCGGTGGACTTCATCAGCCAGCCCGGCGAGAACGGCGCGAACCCGCTCGGGAACGGCCTGTTCTTCGCGGGCGGCGACGAAGCGGGGTTGGCGTCGGCGATCACGCGCGTGGTGACGGGCGAGGTCGAACTGCCCTCGGCGCGGGAGGTGCACGCGGCGTCGATGCACGCGCTGCAGAGTTACCCGGCGCACGTGCGCGAGGTCGAGTCGATCTACCGGCAACTGCTCGGGGAGAAGCCGGAACAACTCCCGCAGGTGCGCGTGGCGCCGCGGCAGGCGGGAGCGGGGGCGCATGCAGGGTAGGTGTGCATGGCTCAATCAGCCCGCGAGCGAATCGTCCCGCCCTTCCCGCCGCGCGGCCTGTGGCCGGCCATGACGCTCGCCGGGGTGTGCTACGGCTGCGCGCTGGGGGTGTTCGTCGATGACGTTGGCGACTGGCTGGCGGTGAACTGGCCGGTGGCCGGGCCGATCGTGCTGGCGCACGTCGTTGGGCTGCCTCTGGTGTTGCTCGGGTTCGCGCTGGGTCGCCAGCCGCTGCGCGTGCGTCACGTTGCCCTTGCGGCCGCGGCGTTCGTGCCGGGGCTCATGCTCGCCGCGATGGCGGTGAGTCTCACGGGGTCGCTCGGCTTCGGCATCGACACCGGCCTGCAGGGCCTTTCTGTGCAGATCCTGATCGTCGTGGCCGTGTACTGGCTCCTCGGGTCGCTGCTGATGCTGCTGGGGTGGTGGCTGTCGCGGCGGTTTTTCGGCGTGCCCGTGGCGCAGACGGACCCGCCGCGCTACTGCTGGGTCTGCGCGTACGAGCGGGGCGCGACCGACCCGTGCCCTGAGTGCGGGACGGGGGCCGAAGAGGCGTCGGCGCGGCCGCAGAGGGAGGCCGCCGCGTGGCGCATCGTCCGGCGCGCGGCGCTGCCGGCGCTGGGCGCGTTGGCGGTGGGGTTCGGCGCCTACACGGCGTGGCGAGTGCGGGTGGACACGCTGCCGACGCTCGGGTCGTGCGGGCGTTCGGCGCCGAGCGTGGCTGGACGCCGGCCTACGCGTACATCGATCACCTTTCGGGCGCAGATTCGCGGGGACTCGGCGGGCGGTACCTCAACTCGATGGGATTCACGCACGAACTCGGCGACGGTTCGGGCCGCATGATCCTGGTTTCGTACCGGGCGCTCGCGCCAAGGGGCCTGCCCGTCATGCAGGTGCGCATCTGCGCGGAGGCGACGCTCCCGCCGGGCTGGCCGGCCGGCGTGCAGCGCATGACCGACCGGGGCGCGCCGGGGACGATCGTGGCGGATCTGAATCGCGAGCAGGCCGAGCACGTGGTGCGGCACGGGGTGCCGCGATCGCTGATCGACGCGATCGTCGCCAAGGCGGACGAGACGGGCTGGAAGCCGTGGGGCGGCATGCAGAGCGGCGGGGCGCGGATCGAGATCGACCCTGCGCCGCACTTCGCGGGCGCGTCATCGGCGGGGCCGAAGTGAACGACCGACCGGGGGGCCGGCCGGTGTTGGGGGAGCGATGAACGCTCGCATGGTTCTCGCGGCGGCGCGGCGAACGCCCTCGCTCACGCTCGGGCTGCCTTTCGCGTTGGCGGCGTTGTTACTTCCACTTCTTGAGCGCGGGGCCGACGTACTGCGCGATCGGGCGGATCAGCCGGTTGTCGGCGTGCTGCTCCATGATGTGGGCGCACCAGCCGGTGATGCGCGAGGCGACGAAGATCGGCGTGTACTGCGGCACGGGGATGCCCATGGTGAAGTACGTCAGGCCGCATGGGAAGTCGACGTTGGGGTGGATGTTCTTCTTCTCGAGCATGATCTTCTGGACCTGCTCGCCGAGGTCGAACCACTTCGTCGCCGCGTGCCCGCCGGGGTTGGCGGTGTTCTTCGCGGCAATCTGGCGGCCGAGTTTGTGGAGGATCGGCGCGCGGTGGTCGCCGTTCTTGTAGACGCGGTGGCCGAAGCCCATGAGTTTGCGCTTGCTGGCGAAGGCGTTGTCCATCCACTGGTCCACCTTGGATGTGCCGATGCCGGACTCGCCGACGTCGCGCATGATCTCCTTGAGCATCTCCATCGCGGCCTCGTTCGCGCCCCCGTGCAGCGGGCCCTTGAGCGCGGCGATGCCGCCGCACACCGCGCCGTGCATGTCGCTGAGCGTGCCGGCGATCACGCGCGTCGTGAACGTGCTGGCGTTGTAGTCGTGCTCGGCGTAGAGGATCAGCGAGACGTCGATCACCCGCGCGAACTCGTCGCTGGGCTTCTGGCCCGTCATGAGGTACATCAGGTTCGCGGCGTGCGAGAGCGACGGGTCGCCGCCGGTCTCGGCCGCGACGATGGGCCGGCCGTCGATGATGTTCTGCATGTGCCCGATGATCGTGGGGATCTTGGCCAGCAGGCGCTTGCTCTTGCGGAGGTTCGCATCCGCCGCGACGGACTGGCTCTCGGGGTCCATGTTGCCCAGGATGCTGACCGCGGTGCGAAGCACGTCCATCGGGACGGCCGAGCCGGACTTGAGCATGGGGCCGGCGGTGCGGAGGAAGTCGATCACCGCGCCGGGGATCGCGCGCTCCTTGATCACCTCGCCCTTGAAGCGCGACAGTTCGTGCGGCTCTGGCTTGCGGCCCTCGAGCAGCAGGAACGCGACCTCCTCGAAGGTGGCGTTCTGGGCCAGGTCGTGGATCTCGTACCCGCGGTAGATGAGCGCGCCCTGCTCGACGGAGCAGATGGCGGTCTGACCGGCGATGACGCCTTCGAGGCCTTTGGCGAAGTTGGCGGGGGCTGCGGCGGTGGTGGACATGGGTGCGGCTCCTGCTCGGGGTTGTGTGGAGTCCGCACTATAGATGGGCCGGGCGGTGCGGAGAAATCGCCGACGGCAGAAGGGAATCAGTTTGCCGGAGCGGCGAGGTTGCCGGTCGCCGTCGGCCCAGCGGCGCCGCATTCCGGGCACCTGTCGGCGCCGGCGGGCAGGCCGGCGAGCGGGTACGCGCACGCCGGGCACAGGCCGCGCTCGATGCGACGGCGACGACGCAGCGGCCGCCAGAACAGGACCGCCCAGAACGCCGCGCCGAAGAGGAGCGTGTTCGCGTAGAAGCCGGGGAAGAGCGGCTTGAGGGGCAGGTGCACGAGATCCACGTCCCACTCTGGAGGCCGTCCGGGGCGGTAGTCGAACCCGTACACCGTCCGCCGTCCGTCGCCGCCGGGTTCAAAGCGGATGGTTGTCGCGCACCCGAGCGCGAGCATCGGCCAGCCGCGGCAGTGCTCGATGAGTTGGCCGCAAAGCGGGCCCTCGACGGGCACTACGGCCATGCGGATCACGCGCGGTCGTGCGGGCGACACCACGACGCCGGGCGCGGTGGCGGTCTGGCGTGTGCGGGCGTCGAACTCGGCGGTTCGCTCGCCGGTGCGACCGGCCCAGTCGATGGGCGACCAGACCTCGGAGCACACCCCGGCGCGGGCAAACTCCTGCACGCTCCACTGCGCGCCGGGCGACTGACGGAAGGTCAGGGCCTTCGGGTGCATGACGGTGTTGACGCTCAGGGCGAGCGCCCACGCGACGGCCACGGTCGTGAGCGTTCCCAGGACGAGCGACGCCGCGACCGACCGCGCGACGCCGGGTGATCGGGGTTGCGTGCCCATCGCCACCGGTGTACCGCCGACGAGCATCGCGGCGGCGGCAGTGCGGGAGAGGCCGTCAGCCGCGCAGCAGCCGCCACGCGCCGCCAACGAGCAGGACCAGCAGCGGCAGGCCCGCGATCAGGCCCCAGCGAATCGCGTTGAGCCGCGCGGGCTCGATCGCGGGGATCACGGCCAGCGCCTGCGCCTCCGGGCTGCGCGAGATCATCGAATCCTGACCGGCCAGCCAGTAGACGGCGGCTTCGAGCAGTTCGAGATTGCCGGGGCACGCCGGGATGCTCTGCGCCCCGGCCTGCACGCGCTGCAGCGCGAGTTCGTCGAGGAACCAGCCCGTCGATCCGACCACGACCACGCGCTGCCGGCGCAGGTCGGGCAGCGCCCGTTCCACCGCCGCGGCGACGATCCACGGGCCGTCGCCGTCGTCGCGCGCCGAGTCCTCCTGCGGCGGGTTGACAAGCAGGGGCCGCTGCGCGGCGGGGGTCTGGCGGAATCGCAGCCACTCGCTCTCGGCCCAGATGCGGTTGTCGTCCTGCGCGACGATCACCGGCACTACGCGGCGCACGCCGGGTTCGACGCGGATGGGCAGACACCACGGCAGGTGCGTGCGGAGCGACTCGATCGCGCCGGAGATCGGGTGCTCGGCGCCGGTCGAGGTGAAGAGCAGGTCCGCCGTCACGACCGGCCCGCCGGGCGTCTGCGTCTGCCGGAGCAGCGGGCGCGCCGAGTCGACCTTCATGCCCAGTTGGTCGAGCATCTCGACCTGCGGGTCGCGCTGGCCGATGCTCGGCAGCGTCGAGGGCGTGGCCGACACGAGCACGGGCCGGCCCGCCTCGATCAGCGCGCGCAGGGCGTTGCCGAGTTTGACCATCCGCGCAGCGCCCTCGGGCGTCATGCCCGACGTGGGCAGCACGACGAACACCACGGGCCGCCTGCCCGACGGGTCGAGCGCGGCGATCGAGGGCGGCTCGGGGTCGAGCGCGGCGGCCCACTCGACGACCGACATGCCGCGCAGCCGCAGTCGCGCCACCGCGCCGGACATGGGCGCAAAGTCGGGCGTCAGCCGTTCGGCCTCGCCCGCGCCGTGCGTCAGGATGACGATGGGCGCGTCTTCGGCGTTCACCGAGGCGATCGCGCCGGCGAAGAGTTCCTCCGCCCGCGCGCGGACGTCCGGCGCGGGCGCGCGGTCCGACACGCCGGGGATGCGGCGCGGGAAGACGGCTTCGATCTCGACGGCCGCGAGACGCGGCGGCGCGTCCTTCTCGGCGCGCGGCGGGCCGATCACCAGCGCGGCGCTGGTCTCGCCGACGGCGCGCGCGGCGTTGGCGAGCGGGAAGGCGGGCGCGTCGTCGAGCGCGGAGATCGCGCGGGCGGCGCGGTCGCGCAGCCGCACCGCGGCCTGCGCCAGCGGGCGGGTCTCCTCGCGCGCGCCGGCCGGGGCAAGGTCGTCTCCGGCGCGGGCCAGCGTGTCGAGGCTCGCGCTCAGTTGGCCGATCTGCCCGTGCAGCGCGCCGAGCGTGCGGCGTGACTGGGAGACGGCCGTGTCCAGCGCGGGCACGGGCGTGCGGCCGATCGCGCCCTGTGCGCTGGCCGCGGCGGACTGTGCGCCGGCGACCGCGTCGCTCGCGGCGATGCGGCACATCGACGCCGCGTCGGCGAAGAACCGCTTGACGCCCGGCGCGTTGGGGTGATCGTCGCCGACGCGCGACCCGACGGCGGCGAGTTGCTCGCCGAGTTGCTCCAGCGCGCCGGCGATCTCGCCGACGGTTGCGGCCGCCTGATCGACCGCGGCGCGCCCGCGGTCGATGGTCGGCTGGTACGTGCGCACGAGCCGTTCGAACGCCGAATCGAGCGTGCGCAGGCCGTCGGGCGAGTTGACCGGGACGATGCTGACGCGGAGGTTCTCGGAACGGCGCGACATCGCGTCGAGCACGTCCCGGGTCCGCTGGGCCGCGCGCGGGTCGACGCCGTCGAGGTTGGCCACGACCAGCACCTCGTGCGGCGACCGCAGCGAGCGGAGCAGCGAGAGCGTGCGCTCCGACAGGCGGTGCTCGCGGCCGGAGGTCGCGTCGAGCACGACGGCGTAGCGGTCGGACAGCACGCCCAAGAAGCCGACGACCGCGGAGACCGCCAGCAACAGCGCGAGCGTCTGCGCGCCGTAGCGGACACGGCGCACGACGGACCGCGCGCCGCCCGGCGGGCCGCTCTCTCGCTGCTTCGCGGGCCTGTTCTTCATCGCCACCTCCGCGACTGCAGGACGATCGCCGCGAGCGCGACGAACCAGAACGACGCGAGCAGGAAGTACGCGACCGAGGCGGTGTCGATCAGGCCGCGGGCAAAGTCGGCGACGCGGAAACTCGGGCTGAGTTTGAACAGCAGGCCCGACCACGGCTCGGGCGTCTGCGCGGCCAGCCGCGACGGCGCGAGGTCGAGCAGCAACAGGCCGAACAGCGTGCCGAGGAACGCGAGCGTCTGGCTGCTGGTGAGCGTCGAGGCGAGCGTGCCGACGGCCAGGTAGAGCATCCCGAGCAGCAGCAGGCCGAGGTAGCCCGCGCCGATCGCGCCGTAGTCCGGGCGCGCCAGGTACTCCAGCACGCCGACAAACGCGAGGCTGGGCAGGAGCATCGCGGCCAGGAAGGCGACCGCGGCGAAGTACTTGCCGAAGACGATGGTCCACTCCGACAGCGGCGCGGTGAGCAGGGGCTCGATCGTTCCGGCGCGCAGTTCCTCGCTGACCAGCCGCATCGAGACGGCCGGCGTGACAAAGAGCATCAGGAACCACCACACGCCGAAGAAGGTGCGCATCTCCGCGGGCTCGCCGGGGACGAGCGTGCGCTGCGCGAAGAAGACCGCCGACAGGCACAGGAACAGCGCGACCACCACCCACCCCAGCGGGATGCGGAAGAACGAGGCGAACTCGCGCGTCGTGATGGCGAAGACGCGGCTCATTCCCCGCTCCCTTCCGCGGCCTTGGACGCGCCGACGGGCACGGTGTCCGCCTCGATCACGCGCATGAACAGCTGTTCGAGCGTCGGCGCCTGGCGGCGCAGTTCGCGGAAGAGAACAGTGGCCGACGAGAGCGTGCGCGACAGCGGCTCGCGCAGGTCCGGGTGCGTGACCTCGGGCATGACGACCAGCCGGACCCACTCGGCGACGCGCACGCCCGTGGGGTCCGTCGGCTCGCCGTGGATCGGCTCGCGCGCGATCGCCGCGACGCCGGGGATCGCGCGGATCCTGGCCGCGATCCGGTCGAGTTCGCTGCGACCGCCGGTCTCCGGGTCGGGCCGGGTCTCGACGTAGATCTCGACCACGTGGCGCGCGGGCACCTGGCGCAGCATGCGGGCCAGCAGTTCGGGCGGCGCGCCGTCGGCGCGGATCTGACCGCGCGCGATGATGACCACCCGGTCGCAGGTGCGCTCCACCTCGGGCAGGATGTGGCTCGACACCAGCACCGTGCGCTGGGCCGACAGGTCCTTGATCAGCGTGCGCGTCTCGCGGATCTGCGCCGGGTCCAGCCCGTTGCTCGGCTCGTCGAGGATCAGCACCGGGGGGTTGTGCAGGATCGCGCTGGCGAGTCCCACGCGCTGGCGGTAGCCCTTGCTCAGGTGCCCGATCCGCCGCTGCATCACCTCCAGCAGGCGGCAGCGGTCGCCGGCGCGGATGATCGCGGCCTTCCGATCCTGCCGCGGCACGCCGTACAGCCGCGCGCGGTGCGAGAGGTAGTCGCGGACGCGCATCTCCGGGTACAGGGGCGCCGACTCGGGGAGGTAGCCGATCTTGCGTCGCGCTTCGACCGACTCCGAGATGGTGTCGTGCCCGCAGACGCTGATCCGGCCCGAGGTGGGGGGGAGAAACCCCGTGATCATCCGGATGGTCGTGGTCTTGCCCGCCCCGTTGGGACCGAGCAGACCGACCACCTGACCGGGCGCGGCCTCGAAGGACACGCCCCGCACCGCCGGGAACGACCCGTAGAACTTGCTGACGTCCTTGACCTGGATCATGCTTCGCGGCCGTGCGAACGCCCAACCGACCCAGAAAGCCCGAAACGAATCCTTGCCGTCTGCTTCCGCGCGGTTAGTTTAGGCTAAGCAAATCCGTCCGCCGATGGAGATTGCAGCACCAATCCGGGCATTTGGCCGTAGAATGGTTAGAAGGAAGTTCGGAAAATGTCAGCCCAGCGCCCCAAACTCCTCCTGGTCAACGGCCCGGCGTGCCCGGCCGAGGAGATCGCGCCGCTGCTGGCCGGCCGCTACGAGATGGTGATCGTGGGCGCCGACGCCGAGCCGACGCCCGAGGCGGCGACGGTCGAGGCGGTCATGTGCGACGCCTCGCTGCTCGGGCAGGTGAGCCGGATCGCCGGCCCGTCGCCCGAACTCGACGCGCTGTCCGTGCTCACCGCCCTCTCCGAGGGCGTGTGTGTTTCCGGGGTTGACGGGACGGTGCTGTGGGCCAACGAGCGCTTCCGCGCCTTTGACGACCAGACGCGGGCCCGCATCTCGGCGGTGTGCCGGCGCGCGGCCCAGCAGTTCGAGGACCAGATGCTGGCGCAGGAGGCGGCGGGGTTCTCGGGCGGGCGCACCAACAAGTTCGAGGTCGCCTCGCCGGACGAGTCGCGGTTCTACGAGGTGGTGGTCTCGCCGATCCGGGCGCGCGACACGGGCCGGCTCGAGCGTGTCGCCGCGCTGGTGTGGGAAGTGACCGACTCGCGCCGCTACCAGCAGAAGCTCGACGCGATCGACCGCGCGGGGGCGGAGCTGGTCCGGCTCGACGCCGAGGCGGTGCGCAAACTGCACGTGGCCGACCGGCTGAAACTGCTGGAGCAGAAGATCGTCAAGTTCTCGCACGAACTGCTGCGCTTCGATCACCTCATGATCCGGCTGATCGACGAGCGCACCGGAAAACTCGAACTGGTGATCTCCTCGGGCCTGCCGGCCGAGGCGGCCGAGGCCGACCTGTACGCCCAGCGCGAGGGCAACGGCATCATGGGCTACGTCGCGGCGACCGGGCGCAGTTACATGTGCCCGGACGTCGAGAAGGACCGGCGGTACGTGGCCGGGGCGAGCGGCGCGCGGTCGAGCCTGACCGTTCCGCTGCGCCTGCACGACAAGGTCATCGGCGCGTTCAACATCGAGAGCGAGCAACTCGCGGCGTTCACCGAGGAGGACCGGCAGTTCGCCGAGATCTTCGCCAACCACGTCGCCCTTGCGCTGCACATCCTCGACCTGCTCGTGGTCGAGCGGTGCGCGGCGGGCGAGTCGGTCACCGGGACCGTCGAGGGCGAACTCGACGAGCCGCTCGACGACATCATGCGCGAGGCCGACTGGTTCGGCAAACTCGCCGAGACCTCGCCCGAACTGCGCGAGCACGTGCAGCGGATCGTCGCCGACGTGCAGTCGATCCGGCGGAAGATCCGCGAAGCGGCCAGTGGCCCGCAGACGATCCTGGGCGCCGAGAAGGCGCTGTCCGGCATCCGCGTCGACCCCGACCTGGCGGGCAAGCACGTGCTCGTCGCCGACGACGAGGGGAAGATCCGCCAGATCATCCGCGACGTTCTCCGCGGCAAGGGCTGCCGCGTGGTCGTGTGCAAGGACGGCGGCGAGGCCATCGCCGAACTGATCTCGTCGCAGGCCGCGGGGGAGGCGGGCAAGTTCGACCTGGTCATCAGCGACATCAAGATGCCCGACCACAACGGGTACGAGGTCTTCAGCGCGGCGCGGAAGGCCTACCCCGGCATCCCGGTGATCCTGATGACGGGCTTCGGATACGACCCGCACCACTCGATCGTCCGCGCCTCGCAGGACGGCCTGCAGTGCGTGCTGTTCAAGCCGTTCCAGATCGACCGGCTGATCGACGAGGTGAAGAAGGCGCTGGGCGCATCGACTCCGAGCGGGGCGTAGGGCCGCGCTCGCCTGTCCGCCGCGGCGCTGCGCGACGGTACCATGACGCCGTGCCCAAGCCGTCGCCCGCCGCCCGCGTCGCCGAACTCCGCTCGCTTCTTGAGCGCGCCAACATCGCGTACTACACGCACGCCGCGCCGATCATGTCCGACGCCGAGTTCGACCGTCTGCTGGCCGAACTGGCGCAACTGGAGCGCGAGCACCCGGAACTGGACGACCCCGATTCGCCGACGCACCGCGTGGGCGGCGAGCCGGTCGCGGGCTTCAGGACCGTGCGTCACGCGGTCCCGATGCTGAGCATCGAGAACACCTACAGCCTCGGGCACGATTCCGGGCGCGGCCTGCTCGACTGGTTCGACCGCGTTCGCGACACCGCGGGTGGCGGGGGCGCCCGCGGCGGGCTCTTCGGCGACGACCCGGTGCTCATCGCCGACGCCAAGATCGACGGGGTCGCCGTGTCGCTGCGCTACGAGCGCGGCCGGCTGGCGCAGGCCGTCACCCGCGGCGACGGCACGCAGGGCGACGACGTGACCGCCAACGTCCGCACCATCCGCGCCGTGCCGCTGCGGCTCGACGCCGCGGGCGGAGCGGGGAGAGTGAAGATCCCCGACGTGCTGGAGGTCCGCGGCGAGATCTACTTCCCGCTCAGGGAGTTCGAGCGCGTCAACCGCGAGCGCGAGGCCGAGGGCGAGGACCTGTTCCTCAACCCGCGGAACGCCGCGGCGGGCACGCTCAAGCAACTCGACCCGCGCGTCACCGCCTCGCGCCGGCTCGGGTTCGTGGCGCACGGCAAGGGGGAGATCAGCGACGCGAAGTTCGCCGCGTCGCACTCGGAGTTGCTCGAGCGGCTCAAGGCGCTGGGCGTGCCGGTCAACCCGCCGCTGGCGCACACGGCCGACATCCGCGAGATCGTGTCGGCGATCGAGAAGTTCGATTCGGCGAGGCACAGGCAGCCCTACGCGATCGACGGCGTGGTGGTGCGTGTCGACTCGTTCGCGCTGCAGGAGCGTCTGGGGTTCACGTCCAAGGTGCCGCGCGCGTTCATCGCGTACAAGTTCCCCGCCGAGCGGAAGACGACGGTGCTCAAGGCGGTGGACTTCCAGGTCGGCAAGACGGGGAAGATCACGCCGCGCGCGGTGATGGAGCCCGTGCTGCTTGCCGGGACGGTGGTGCAGCACGCGACGCTGCACAACTTCGGTCGCGTGCTCGACGCCTCGACCAACCCGGACGACCCCGCCGCGCCGCGGACGGACATCAGGATCGGCGACACGGTGTACGTCGAGAAGGCCGGCGAGATCATCCCGTACGTCGCGGGCGTGGCGGTCGAGAAGGGACGCGGCAGGCACAGGATCGTCCCCCCGTCGCACTGCCCGGTGTGCAAGGGGCCGGTCGAGGTCGAGCCGCCCGAGGCGCGCGACGATCCGAAGCTCGAGACCGCGCGGCGGTGCGTGAACCCCGAGTGCCCGGCGCAGATCCGCGAGCGCATCATCTGGTTCGCGGGGCGCAGGCAGATGGACATCGAGGGCCTGGGCGAGAAGACCGTCGACCAGATCATCGCGGCCGGGGACATCCCGCTGCGCACGTTCGCCGACATCTTCCACCTCCACGAGCACCGCGACAAACTGCTCGCGCTCGAGCGCATGGGCGAGAAGAAGGTGGACAACCTGCTGGCGGGCATCGAGGCCGCCAAGTCGCGCGGCATGGCGCGCGTGCTGGCGGGGATGGGCATCCGCCACGTCGGCGACGCGACCGCCAAGGCGCTGGCGCGGCAGTTCCCGGACATCGACGCGCTGCTCGCGGCGGAGGAATGGCAACTCCGCCCCAAGGACGCCGCGGGCAACAAGGCCGAGCGCGAGAAGTACGGCCTCCCCAGCGACCCCAAGGACCTGCCCGAGACGGGGCTGGGCAGGCTGACCGCGCCGGTCGTGCACGACTACCTGCACAGCAGGGTGGCGCGGCACACGTTCGCGGAACTCAAGAAGGCCGGCGTCGATCTGACGAGCCACGAGTACGCCGCGGCACGGGCGCGCGCCGCGGCGGCGAGGAGCGGCGGCGCGGCCGCGGGCAACCCGTTCGCGGGCAAGACGATCGTCATCACCGGGACGCTGGAGAACTACGAGCGCGAGGACCTGAAGGCGATCCTGGAGAATCTCGGCGCGCGCGTCTCGGGCTCGGTCTCGAGGAACACGGACTTCGTGATCGTCGGCGCGAACGCGGGGAGCAAACTCGACAAGGCCCGGGAACTCGGGATCGAGACCTGGGACGAAGCGCGGCTGTTGAAGGCCCTGGAGAAGGCCGATGCATGACAGGGCCGAGTTCGCCCGCACGGGCATGGGTCTCAGGCGGATTCGTGAGTCTGATAACCGCGACGCCGACGACATGCAGAACGTCGAGTACAAGTCCGAGTTGCGCGACGCCGGACTGGCGCGCACGATCCTCAAGGCCATCGGCGCGGGCTGGGTCGCGACGTTCCGGCAGACCGACACCTACTACCGCGTGCCCGACGCGCGACTGAAGAAGCGCGAGACCGAGGGGCATCCCACCGAGTGGGTCTTCTACCAGCGCGCCACGCGGGCACGCCCGAAACTCAGCACGTTCACCATCTACCCCGAGGCGATGGCGCGGGAGCGCTTCGGCACAACGCCGCTGCCGGTGTGGTGCACCGTCCGCAAGACGCGCGAACTCCACCTCAGCCGCGAGGGTGTCCGCGTTCACGTCGACACCGTCGACGGGCTCGGCACGTTCATCGAGTTCGAGGCGCTCATCTGCCCGGAGCGCAACCTCGCCCGCTGCCACGAGGCGATCGACCTGCTCCGCCGCGCCCTTGCGCCCGCGATGGGCGAGCCCATCGCCTGCGGGTATGCCGACCTGATCGCGGCGGAGATCGCCGACGAAACCTGCGACACGGCATGAGTGTGTCTCGGATCGTTCCTTCTCCCCGCCGCTGCGGGCAGACGTGCCTGAGCGCAGCGAGGGCGATGAGGGGAGCCTGCCCGCACGCCCGGCTCTCGGTTGACGCCCCCGGCCGAACCACTATGCTCTGTGCGCACGCCACCAGCCAAGGAGGGCCGCGTGAGCACCGCCGCACTACTGGAAGCCCCCGCAGAAATGGCCGCAAAGCCCCGCCGTTCCGACCGCCCCGCGCGTGCCACCGCCGAGACGATGGCGGCCAGGCAGCGGGACATCGCGGTCTCCGAGTTCTTCGCCAAGAACCGTCACCTGCTCGGGTTTGACAACCCGCGCAAGGCCCTGCTGACCACGGTGAAGGAGGCCGTGGACAACAGCCTCGACGCGTGCGAGGAAGCCGGGATCCTGCCCGACGTCACCGTGGTGATCGAGGACCTGCAGCCCGATCGGCCCGCGTCGGCGAAGAGTTCCCGCTACCGCGTGACGGTGGTCGACAACGGGCCGGGCATCGTGCGCGCGCAGGTCGAGAACGTCTTCGGGCGCCTGCTGTTTGGCTCGAAGTTCCACCGGCTGAAGATGTCGCGCGGCCAACAGGGCATCGGCATCTCCGCCGCGGGCATGTACGGCCTGATCACCACCGGCAAGCCGATGCTGATCCAGACGCGGCCCAAGGCGCACAAGCCGGCGCACCACATCGAACTGGCGATGAACACCAAGACCAACCGGGCCGAGGTGACCATCGACGAGGAGACCGACGACTTCCCGCTCGCGCGGCTGCGCGACCTCTCGCGCGACGTGCGCGAGATGGCCGAGCGCGGGGAGTTTCTCAGCGCCGCGGCGTATCCGACCGGCACGAGCGTCACGATCGAACTCGAGGGCAAGTATCAGCGCGGGCGCGGCAGCGTCGACGAGTTCCTCGAACTCACCGCCATCGCCAACCCGCACGCGCGGATCACGCTCGTCCGCCCCACGCGGACGACCGAGGACGACGCCGACGATGCGCCGCTGCTGAAGGGCAGGCCCAAGTCGCCCTCCGTCAAGACCGCGGATGCGGAGAACGAAGGCGTGCCGTTTGACAAGTCGTCTGCCGCTCAACCCGCGACCCAGGGTCCCCAATCCAGAGTCGAAGTCACGCAGGACCTCGGCTCGGTCGTCGTCTTCCCGCGAGCGGTGAACGAACTGCCGCCGGAGACCAGGGAGATCCAGCCCCACCCGCGCGGCGTGGAACTGGGCACGCTGCTGCAGATGCTCAAGGACTACGAGGTCTCGCACCGCGGCGAGTCGCTCTACAACTTTTTGCAGGACCAGTTCTGCCGCGTGTCGGCCGCGACGGCGGGGAGTTTCTGCGAGCAGATCGGCGCCACCAGCCGGACCAAGGTGTCGCAGATCGAATCGGAGCAGGCCGAGAAGTTGTACAAGGTCTTTCAGGAGGCCCGGCTCGCGCCGCCGCCGACGGACTGTCTGGCGCCGATCGGCGTGCGGCAACTGCTCGCGGGCATGCTCAAGGGCGTGCGGGCCGAGTTCTACGCCGCGAGTTCGCGCGAGGCGGCGGTGTACCGCGGGCGGCCGTTCCTGATCGAGGCGGCGATCGCCTACGGCGGCGACCTGCCGGCCGACGACCCGGCGCGGGTCATCCGCTTTGCCAACCGCGTGCCGCTGCTCTACCAGCAGTCGGCGTGTTCGAGTTTCAAGGCCGTCGCCGAGACGAACTGGCGGAACTACGACCTGCAGCAGCCGCGCGGCAGCGTCCCGATCGGTCCGCTGGTGATCATGATCCACATGGCCAGCGTGTGGGTGCCGTTCACCAGCGAGAGCAAGGAGGCGATCGCCGACTACGACGAGATCCGCAAGGAGATGAAACTCGCGCTCATGGAGTGCGGGCGCAAACTCGGGACGTACCTCCGCAAGCGATTGAGGATGCGGCGCGAGAGCGAGCGACGCGACATCTTCGAGCGCTACATCGGCGAGATCTCGCAGGCGATCAGCGCCATCAACGGCGTGGATGCGAAGAAACTCTACGAGACGCTGCTCGCGCAGGCCAAGAAGCGCACCGCCATCGCCGACGTCGAACTCGACGAGGAGGGCAAGGTCAAGAAGGGCCGCGCCGAGGACGATGCCGACGAGGAGGGCGTGATCATCGTAACGCCGTCGGGCGGGGCGGGCGTCCCGCCCGCACAAGACACGGGCGTGACCCCGGCCGGCAGGCCCTCCAAGTCGGAGGCGGCGGTGCTCAAGGTCGCTTCGATGCGCGGCGATGACGACCAGCCCGCGCTCATCGACACCGCCGAGGTGAAGCGGCTCAGCCCGAAGGGCAAGCCGCCCAGGCCGACAGTTGCCGCAACGAACGCCAAGGGTGCGAAGATCGAGAAGGCGAAGGGTCCGGCAAAGCCCGCCGCGCCCACCGCCGCGGCGAAGACGGCGCCAAAGGACAAGCCCAAACTGCGAGTGGTCAACGGGAAGTTGGTGCCGGTGGATGCGGGGCCGGGGTTGTTCTGAACATTCTGGACGAGGTGGCCTTGCCGCTGCTAGAGGTCTGCACCGATCGGGGTATGGTCGAAGATCATTGACCTGAACGTGCCACCGACCGCGGCCTTGCGCGGTCGGTGGTCGCGCACGTGCAGCACCGCACGAGAGTCCTACTTCAGTGCACCGACCGGTCCTTCGGACTCGGTCGGTGGCACGGGTCACACCTTCAACGCCGCGGCGGCCTTGGCCTCGACGGTCGGGCCGTGCTGCGAAGCGGCCTGCATCATCGCCGCGGCGTCGATGCCGAGGTGCTTGGCGACGCGCGTGCCGTAGTCGGGGTCGGCGCGGAAGAAGTGGCAGAGTTGCCGCAACTGCACTTCCTTGCGTGCCTGACCGAGGCCGCCGGCGATGCGCCGTGTGAGGCGGTCCTTCTGACCGTCATCGAAGAGGCGGTAGAGGTTGCCCGGCTGGGTGTAGTCGTCGTGGTCGACGGTGGAGTCGAAGCGGTCGACGATGGTCTCGCCGAGTTTCCACGCCGGGTCGGCGTAGGCGGGGTCGGGCTTGGGCGCGCCGGGGATGCTGTTGGGCCAGTAGTTGGGCGCCGAACCGTACTCGCCGAGGGTGGACTGCCCGTCGCGGATGTAGTTCATCACCGGGCAGCGCGGCTTGTTCACCGGCACCTGGTGGTGGTTGACCCCGAGGCGGTGCAGGTGGGTATCGGCGTAGGACATCAGCCGCGCCTGCAGCATCTTGTCGGGCGAGGGGCCGATGCCGGGGACGAGCGCGCTGGGCTTGAAGGCGGCCTGCTCGACCTCGGCGAAGTAGTTCTCGGGGTTGCGGTTGAGTTCCATCTCGCCGACCTCGATGAGCGGGAACTCCTTGTGCGGCCAGACCTTCGTCAGGTCGAACGGGTTCCAGCGGAAGGCGTCGGCCTGCTGCTGGGTCATGATCTGCACGCAGACGCGCCACCTTGGGAACTCGCCGCGCCTGATCGCCTCGAACAGGTCGCGCTGGTGGCTTTCGCGGTCGGCGCCGATGACCTTCGCGGCCTCGTCGTCGGTCATGTTCCGGATGCCCTGCCTGCACTTGAAGTGGAACTTGCACCAGACGCGTTCGCCTTTGGCGTTGACGAGCGAGTAGGTGTGGCTGCCGAAGCCGTGCATGTGGCGGTACGAGGCGGGGATGCCGCGGTCGGAGAACAGGATCGTGACCTGGTGCAGGCTCTCGGGGCAGAGCGACCAGAAGTCCCACTGCATGTCCATGTCGCGGAGGTTGGTCTGCGGGTGGCGCTTCTGGGTGTGGATGAACATCTGGAACTTGTACGGATCGCGCACGAAGAACACGGGCGTGTTGTTGCCGACCATGTCCCAGTTGCCCCCGTCGGTGTAGAACTTGACGGCGAAGCCGCGGACGTCGCGCTCGGCGTCGGCCGCGCCGCGCTCGCCGGCGACGGTGGAGAAGCGCAGGAACAGGTCGGTCTTCTTGCCGACCTTGCTGAAGATCGAGGCGCGCGTGTACTTCGTGATGTCGTTGGTGACGGTGAAGGTGCCGTAGGCGCCGCTGCCCTTGGCGTGGACGACGCGTTCGGGGATGCGCTCGCGGTTGAAGTGCTGCATCTGCTCGAGCAGCGCGACGTCCTGCATCAGGACCGGGCCGCGCGGCCCGGCGGTGAGCGCCTGCTGCACGCCGATGGGCGCGCCGTTGGCGGTGGTGAGGACGGGGCACTTCTCGCCGTTGCTGCCGGTGTTCATGGTGACTCCTTTCGATGTTTGGGCACGATACCGAGTCGGCCCATACGCGTCAAAGACGTTTGAACACGGTCAGCCATAGGATGTGTCTATGGAACTGCACCAACTGCGGTACTTCGTCGCCGCGGCCGAGACGCTGAGCGTGACCCGCGCCGCGGAACGCTGCCGTGTGGCCCAGCCCTCGCTGAGCCAGCAGATCGCCCGGCTGGAGCGGTCGATCGGCGCGAGGTTGTTCGACCGGCTGGGGCGCGGCATCGCGCTGACCGACGCGGGGCGCGCGCTCCTGCCGCGGGCCAGACGCATCCTCGCCGAGGTGCGCGACGCCGAGGCCAACGTGCAGCGCGAGGCGGAAGAGGGCTCGGGCGGCGCGGCGGCGGTGGCGGTGGGCGCGATCCCGACGGTCGCGCCGTACGTCCTGCCCGCGGCGATCAAGGCGCTCCGCGCCGATCACCCCGAGTGCGAGCCGACGATCCGCGAGGCGTTGACGCGGGACCTCGTCGAACTGGTGCTGGAGAACCAACTCGACTGCGCGATCACGAGCACGCCGATCGACGACGACCGGCTCAACGTGCAGGTGCTGGCGCACGAGGAACTGGTCGTGGCGATGCCCGCCTCGCACGCGCTGGCTGGGCGCGCGCAGATCGGCTGGGCCGATCTGCGCACCGAGCCGGTGGTCACGCTCGACGAGATGCACTGTCTGGGCAGGCAGATTCAGGGGTTCTGCTCCGTGCGTTCCTCCGCGTCGCGGGTCGTGTGCCGCACCACGCAACTGGCGACGATCTTCGAACTGGTCGCGCTGGGGCTGGGCGTGTCGATCGTGCCGGAGATGGCCGCGCGTCACCACGGCACGCGGCGGTGGCGCTACGCGCACCTGAGCCAGCACAAGCCGATCAGGCAGATCGCGATGGTGTGGCGGGGCGACCGGCAGCGACCGCGGCTGTCGCTCGCGCTCGCGGAGATCGTGGCGCGCGGCCTGGCGAAGTGATCGCGGCCGCGGCGACGGGTGCGCTTGTCAGGAGTCTGCGTGCGGGCGCGGCGGCGCGGGGGCGCAGCCGGGGCCGAGGTCCAGCACCCAGAACCCCGTGTCCTGCCATGCGCCGAACTTGTAGCCGACGGCGGGGAAGTGCGCGGTCCGGCGGAAGCCCAGGGCCTCGTGGAACCCGACGCTCTGCGGGTTCGGCAGCGAGATGCCCGCGACGAGCGTGCGGTAGCCGAGTGCGCGGAGACGGTCGATGAGGGCGGAGTAGAGGCCGCGTCCGACGCCGCGGCGGTGGCGGGCGGGATCGACATAGACCGCGACTTCCGCGGTCCACTGGTACGCGACGCGGGCGCGGAAGGTGGTGGCGTAGGCGTAGCCGGCGGTGCGGCCATCGACCTCGGCGACCAGCCACGGCTTGTGCGGCAGGACGGCGCGCACGCGGGCGCGGAACTCGTCGGCGGTGGGGGGCTCGTACTCGAACGAGATGACGGTGTCGCGGACGTAGGGCGCGTAGATCGCGAGGCACGCCGCGGCGTCGTCGGGCGTGGCGGTGCGGATCGTGATCGGCGCGGAGGGGGTCATGGGCCGGCAGTGTACGGGCGCCGGCGTGCCTGCCGCGCGATGCGAGCGCGGGTACCATGGCTGTCGTTTGAACGTGTCAGAGGTCCACCGGGCAACGGAGTGCCGCGATGGCGAAGAAAGCAGCGGAAGCGGGGCGCGGGAAGAGCGCGGCGTCGCAGCGCGACAGGGTGACGCTGGCCAAGATCGTCGAACTGGCGGACCGGGTGAGCAAGTCGGCGTTCGCCGGTCGCGAGCCCAAGGTCGAGATCCCCAGCCGCACGCGCAGCAACACGATCTGGAACAGGAAGCGCGGCATCCTCGAGATGGGCGGCGCGGCCAGCGAGCGCGAACTGTTCAACCTGAACCAGGCCAAGCAGTTCATGCAGACGATGCTGCACGCCAGCACGATCAAGGACCTGATCGAGGCGGACAAGACCAGCAGCCTCCGCGGCGTGTTCTACAAGGCCAAGCACACGGTCGCGGGGACGAAGGAGAACACCTTCGACACGCAGGACGAGAGCGACCCGATCCTCGAGGACCTGGAGGTGACGCTCGAGGCGCTGCGAGAGGAACTGCACATCTTCGCCGAGCCGCGCGGCGCGATGGTCGGGAACATCACGATCATCGACAAGGGCGACGAGATCAACTGCCGGCGCATGGGCACGGGCGGGTACCAGATCCCGAGCATCGTCGAGCCCGACGTCATCCGGTTCGGCAAGTGCGAGGCGAAGTTCGTGCTGCACGTCGAGAAGGGCACGGTGTGGCAGCGCTTCAACGAGGACCGCTTCTGGGAGAAGAACAACTGCATCCTGACGCACGGCGCGGGCCAGCCGCCGCGGGGCGTGCGCCGGCTGCTGCAGCGGTTCAACCGGGAACTGAAGTTGCCGATCATCTGCGTGCTGGATTGCGACCCGTGGGGGCACTACATCTACAGCGTGATCAAGCAGGGCTCGATCAGCCTCGCGTTCGAATCGACGCGGCTGGCGATCCCCGAGGCGAAGTTCCTGGGTATCCGCGCCAAGGACTACGAGGCGTGCAGCCTGTCGGAGGCGGTGAAGATCGATCTCTCCGACAACGACGTCAAGCGCGCCAAGGAGATCGCCGCGTACCCGTGGTTCGAGGGCCACAAGGGGTGGCAGAGGGAGATCGCGCACCTGCTGAAGAACGGCTTCAAGATGGAGGTCGAGTCGCTCATCACCAAGGACATCTCGTACGTCACCGAGACGTACGTGCCGCAGCGGCTCAAGGCCAAGGACTGGCTCGATTGAGCGGGCGCGTCTCCAACGCGCGCGTGGGCCGGCGCGCCGCCGCGGCGATGGCGTGGGCCTGCGCGGCGGGCGCGGCCGGGTGCACGGGGCTGGAGCCCGCGGCGATCTCCGCCGGGGCGTCGGCGGCGCAGTCGGGCGTGACGTTCTTCTCGCGCGGCAAACTGCGGAGTTTCGAACTCGTCGGCTTCGACGACGCGGTGGTGGCGGTGCGCCGCGCGGCGTCGCGGCTCTCGCTGCAGACCGTGGAGGACCAGGTCCACGCGCCGGGCCAGCGGCGCGACGCGGGGCGCGGGTCGGGCTCGTCGCCGGGCGACTACGCCGACAGCGGGCGCGCCGGCGAGTCGACGCTCAACGGGCGCGCGCGGATCGCGCTGCGCGACGAGCGCGGGGCGTCGGTGGTCGTGGTGGTCGAGCGGCGCACGGCGACGGTGACGTTCATCCAGGCCGACGTGGGCCTGCTGGGCGATACCGGCCTGTCGAGCCTGCTGCTGATGGAGACGTACGACGAACTGCGCGAGATGGGCGCGTACATCGACGGCCCGCGCCGCGTGCGCAGGGCCGACGCGGAGGAGTGACCCGGTTCACTTCTGCGCGGCGAAGAGCATCGAGACCTGCGAGCCGTACACGGGGTAGTCGATGGCGCAGCGGTAGCCGCGGAACGCCGCGGGGTCGTAGGCCAGGCGCTCGCAGACGGTGCGCATGAGCGGGCCGTACGCCGCGCCTCGAGCGGAGCGGACCTGCGACAGGCCGCGGCCGAGCGGGGTGATCGATTCGAGCATGTCGAGCCGGTCGAGGTCGCGCCGGGCGTCGTAGACGTCGGCGACGCCTTCGAGCACGGTGTCGTGCAGCCGGAGCGTCGGGTCCTGACCGGGGAAGACGTCCTCGTGCACCAGCAGGTCGAACTGCAGGGCCTTGGACGGGACGGAGGTCTCGGCGAAGAAGTACCAGCCGCTGGTCACGCCGGCGGGGTCGCGCTTCATCTCGGCGAGGTTCACCTCGGCGAAGTAGATGTCGACGGCGGACGCGACGCCGAAACCGTCGCCGCCGAGCGTGTAGAACAGCGCGTCCTGCACGCGACGGACCTGCACCGGCGGCGTGGGTCTGGAGCAGAACTCGGGCACGAGCGGCGCGGCGGTTCCGTCGATCTCGCGGAGGTCGAGGTCCATGGGCCGGCGCGCGTTGGGCTCGGCTGACATCCGGCGCGAGGCGACCTTCACGCTCACGCCCGGCCGCACGCGGTGCAGGCCCGTCAGGCCGTGGACCCAGACCACGTCGAGCAGCGCGGCGTCGCGGCTGGGCGCGATGAGGCAGGTTGCGAAGATGGTGTCGGCCTGCGCGCCCTTGAGTTGGCTCATCGCCTTGAAGGCGGCCTGCTTGCGGCGGAGTTCGAACTCTTGGCGCGCCTCGGGGATCCACGCGCTGAGGATCGAATCGAGCAGGCTGCGGTCGCCGACCTGCCGCTGGATCAACCACTCGAAGCGGTCGATCGCGAGCGCGGCTTCGTCGGTGAGCGCCCTGGGGGCGCCGCGGCGCGCCGTCGCACGGACGAACGCGCGGAGCGGATCGGGGCCGGGCATGAAGAAGAGCGCGGCGATGGGGTCCGCGGCACGCAGGGCCTTGAGGACCCGGCTTGCCAGCACCTTGTCGAGCCCCAGAGCCGCGGCGAGGGCGACCGGCCCGGAACCGGTACGGGCCACGGCGGAGAGGAGCCCTTCGAGCGTCCCGGTGAGGGCGGCGCCGATGGCGACGATCTCGGCTTCGAGGGCGGGCCCGGCGAGCAGATGGGCGGCTGCGGCGGACTCGGTAAGTCTAGTTTCAACAGGTACTTGCCGCTTTGTTGGAGAGATCTTTGGCATCGCCTGATCTGCCGTGGGTGAGGCCGACGTCGGGTGATCCAGACCTTTGAGCATACCACGAATCGGGACGATTTTGAACTTGGAACAAAAAATCTTGGAAGTTTCCGGGAAACCGTGGTACACTCGATGCCGTACAGAGTGGCGGCCGCGGGTCGGGCGAAGCCCCGACGCACGCAACGCGGCCCGTGGCGTGGCACACACACAGGAGCATCAAGATGAGAACGCGAATGGGCATGATGGGTCTGCTCGGCGGCGCGGCGGCGGTGGCGCTCGCGGGCGCGGCGGCGGCACAGCAGGTGCTGTCGCTGGAGAACTGCGACAACGACGGCGACGTGATCTGGTTCATGAACGGCAACCAGGAGTTGATGGACGACTGGCGCTCGCTGGATTCCTGGTACCTGCACCTGCCGCCCGATGCGTACTGGGGCGTGGTCCTCAGCACCGACAACCCGGCCTCGGGCCTTATCGGCGACCTGACGCAGCACGCGAGCCTCCGCGTGTCCTTCGACTTACGGAACTTCCTGTTCATCAGCTTCTTCGGCGACCCGATCGACCCGGCGTCGCGGCCGATCATCCTCGAACTGCACGACGAGGGCGACCCGGAGAACTGGGAGGACAACGTCAGCGTGTGGTTCCGCGGCCTGCCCATGCCCTCGATGGACGACGGCTGGGTGCACTACGAGATGACGATCCCGGTGCCGGCCGGCGGCGAGATGCCGACGGGCTGGGGCGGCACGGGCGCCGAGGACCCGGTGACGTACGAGCCGATCCTCCCGGCGGGCCGCACGTTCCGGAGCGTGCTGCAGAACGTGACGCAGGTGCGCATCAGCACGTTCGAGCCGGGGTACTTCTACACCTTCAGCGGGATCGAGTTCGGGGCCGACAACATCAAGGTCGAGGCGTTCGGCGGCGCGGCCTGCCCGTGCGACATCGACGGCGACGGCCTGAGCGTGACGGACATCTTCGCGTACCTCACGCTGTGGTTCGCCAACGATCCCCGGGCCGATTTCAACGGCGGCGGAATCGGCGTGGACGACATCTTCGCGTTCCTGTCCTGCTGGTTCGCCGGCTGCAACGACTGAGCCACAACCTCTCTCAACCCGCTCGAGAGACCGGACACACTGCGGCGACCGGGGCCATGTCGGCCCCGGTCGTCGCTTCTGCGGCCACCGCGCGGCCCGCCGACGCAACTGCCCCGCGCCCGTCGGCGTAGCGTTGGGCGGCATGCCAGCGGTCCGCACACCCCTGTCGCGGCGGCCGACGCGCGTCCGTCGGCGGTATCACCTGCGCACGCCGGCGTACGTGTACATGCTGGTGACGGTGCTGATCGCCGTCGGCGCGTTCAACAGCCAGAACAACCTGCTGTTCTGGGCGTTCGGCTTTGCGCTGGCCACGCTGGTGGTGTCGGGGGTGCTCAGCGGCACGATGCTGATGGGGCTGGAGGTCGAACGGCGGGCGCTGGGCGACACCCGCGCCGGCCACCCGCTGGTGCTCTCGTACACCGTTCGCAATCAGAACAGCCTCGTGCCCGCGTTCGCGATGCGCATCGAGGAGATCGAGCCGGCGCGGGTGTGGTGGCGCAGGGCCGCCCGCGTCGCGACGCCCTGGACCGAGCACTGCGACCGGCCACGGGTGTTTGTCGCGCACGTCGGGCCGGGCGAGGCGGTGTCGGCGAGGGTGCCTGTGCTGGCGCATCGGCGCGGGCTGGTGCGGTTCGAGGGCGTGCGGGTCATCTCGAGTTTTCCGTTCGGGCTGATCCGCAAGACCATGGAGTTCCCGCTGGCGGAGGAGGTGGTGGTCACTCCGCGCAGGGCCGAGCCGCCGGCGCGGGCGCGCGACCGGCTCGGGCGCGCCGGCGACGCGGCGATCGCCTCGCGCAGGCAGGGGCCGGGCGACGAGTTCTTCTCGCTGCGCGAGTACGTCGAGGGCGACAGCCCGCGCGCGATCGCGTGGCGCGCCTCGGCGCGCCGCATGGAGACCGGCGCCTCGGGCACGGGCCTGCTGGTGCGCCAGAACGCCTCGCCCGCGCCGGCCCGGCTGTGGGTCGTGCTGCGCCTGAACCCGGGGGCGGCGGCGGCGGCGGATGACAACGAACGGGCGATCGCGCTGGCGACGGGGCTGGTCGAGGACGCCGCGGAGCAGGGGCTGAGCGTCGGGCTGGCCGTGCCGAGGGCGGGGGTGTTGCTGCGTCCGTTGGCGGGGCGTGCGGCGGTGCTGGCGTGCGCACGAGAACTGGGCGTGCTGCACCTGCCGGACCTGCGGACCTCGGCGGACGATGGGCGCTTCCCCGCGGCGGCCGCCGCGCCCGGCGCGCTGGTGGTCGTGGTGCACGCGGGGCCGGTGGACCAGACCTTCGGACCCGGCGCGTCGGGCGAGACGGTGCACGTTTCGAGCGACGAGGCGGCGCCGACCGAGGGCGCGCCGAGCGCGGGAGGCGCGGCGTGAACATCGAGGCCAAACTCAACGCCGCGATGTGCTGGACGGTGGCCGTGGGCGTGCTGGCGTTTGCCGCGGCGGACGGGGCGGTCTCGCTGATGCTGCTGGGTGTGGCGGGCCCGCTGATCGCGTACGTGGCGGGTCGCCCGGACCCGAGACGGCCGGGCGGCGGTCCGTGGACGCTGCCGCGCTGGCTGGCGGGGGTGCTGGTCTTCCTGGCGATCACCTCGGCGCTGCTGAGCGCGACGGTGATGCGGGACGGCACGCCGCTGGTGTCGAATCTCGGAGCGTTTCTGACGTACGTTCAACTGATCAAGTTGTTCGACCGGCGCGCGACGCGCGACGAGGCGCAACTGCTGGGCCTGAGCGTGTTCACGGCGATCGCGGCGGTGCTGACGAGCAACTCGCTGGCGGTAGGGGTGCTGCTCGCGGCGTACACGCCGCTGGCGGTCACGACGGCGATGCGCATCGAGGTGGCCAGCGGGCGCGACCTGGGCGCGGGCGTGACGGTGATGGCCGGGCGCGCCCTGTGGGCCGACCTGCGGCGGGCCGTCGGCGCGTCGGTGGTGTGCGCGTGCCTGCTGGCGGCGGCGGTGTTTGTCGCCGCGCCGCGCGGCGTGGGCAACGACTGGCTGGGCACCTTCGGCGCGGTGCCGCGTGCGGAGGTGGGGTTCACGGACAACATCAGGCTCGGCCAGCAGGGGAACCTGAACGAGCGGCCGACGCCGGTGTTCGAGGTGACGGTGACCGACGGGGAGGGACGGAACATCGGCGACCCGCTGCGCCCGATGTACTTCCGCGGGGCGACGCGCGACACGTACGACCGGCGCGGGATCTGGCTCAACTCGAACGAGGCCAGTCGGCAGTCGCGCGAACTGCCCGAGGGCGGTGAACTGCTGCTCGACGCGCCCGGCCCGCGCCCGTCGCTGGTGATGCAGACCGTGCAGATGCGGGCGCGGATCCGCGGCGGCGACGACTACGTCTTTGCGCTCTGGCGGCCGGTCGCGGTGCGGTTCCAGCACCCGGTGCAGGCCGCCGCGCTCCGCAGCGACCTGACGGTCAAGCAGGCCGAGAGCGGCATCCGCTGGTCGGGTCGGCGGACGTACACGGTGGTTTCGGCGCTGACGGACACGGACTCGGACGCCCTGGAGGACGGCGGACGCATCGGGAGCGAGTTCGCCACCGGCCCGATCGCCGACCTTGCGCGGCGCGTGCTGGCCGAGCGCCTCGCGCCGGTCGCGGGCGCGGCGGGCCCCGCCGACCCGCTGCGCGGGGCCGAGCCGCGACTGGCCGCGAGCGTGCTGCGCGACTTTCTCCGCGCCAACTACTCGTACACGCTGGAGATGTCGCTGCCGCGCGAGGGGCAGGACCCGATCGAGATGTTCCTGTTCGACACCCGGCGCGGGCACTGCGAGTACTTCGCCTCGGCGCTGGTGGCGATGTGCCAGAGCGTGGGCATCCCGGCGCGCATCGTGGCGGGGTACATGGCGACCGAGTTCAACGCGCTGACCGGGCAGTACACCGTGCGCGAGTCCAACGCGCACGCGTGGGCCGAGGTGCACGTCGGTCCGGGTCGGTGGCTGACGATGGACCCCTCGCCCCCGGCCGACCTGGAACGGATCCACGCGCCGTCGCGCGGGCTGCTGGCGCGGCTCAAGTCGTGGTACGACCTGATCGAGTTCAACTGGAACGAGGCCGTCGTGACGTTTGACAGCGCGAGCCAGTCGCGACTGTTCCGCCCGTATGACGAGCGGTCGGGCGCGTTGCAGGGCGCGTTCGAACGGGCTCGGAAGGCGGTCCGGCGCGCCGGGCGGAACCTGGGCCTGATCTCGGGCGACGACGCGGTGAGCCTCGCCGGGCGCGTGGCGTGGTGGGGCGCGGTCTCGTTCGTGATGCTCGGTATCGCGTACCTTGCGCGGCGGCGCCTACTGGCGCCCGGGCGCGCGCGGCGCGGCGGCGAGATGCTCGACGACGAGATGCGCAGGCTGCTGGCCGCGGCGAGGTTCTACCCGCGCGCCCTGCGGCGGCTCGAACGCGCGGGGCTGGGCAAGCCGCGCGGCCGGAGCGGCCGTGCGCACGCGGCCGCGCTGCGGCGCAGACACCCCGAGATCGCCGAGCCGCTGGCGACGCTGGCGGAGATCTACGAACAGGTGAGGTTCGGGCGGCGGGCCTTGACCCAGTCGGATGTTGCGACCGCCGCGGCGAGCCTGTCGCGTCTGGAGGAGGCTCTGAGGGCCCGGCGCCGCCGCCGGGCCGAGCGGTCGGCGCGACCGGCATAAACGGAACGGTTCGGGCGGGGCGGCACGCGGCGGTCGTGCCGGGGGTTCAGCCCGCGGGCGGGGAGGCCGATGTGGCCCCGCGGCGCACGGTCGCGTGCCGCGCACCCCCGACCTTCAAAGCGAGAGGACCATCCGTGCCGGCCTCACGTTCCCGCACCGAACTCTGGCGTGACCAGATGCAACGGCTCTACGAGCGCGGCGGCGCGCTGGAAATCTCCGTCCGCCCCGCGGGCGCGGAGCCTGAGCACGGGGCCGACGTGGTCTGGCGCGTCCGCATGCTGCAACTCAGCGACGACGCGATCGTCGTCGAGCAGCCGGCGGTCTTCGGCGAGGGGGTGGACGTCCGGCCGGGCGTCGAACTCATCGGCGCGATGACCATCGGCCAGAACCGCTGGATGTTCCACACGCGCGTGCTCGCCGCCAAGCACGGCAGCGACGGCGTGCGGCTGGTGCTGAAGATGCCCGATCGCGTCGAGCGGTGCACACGCCGCGGATTTTTCCGGATCTCGACCGCCGAACTGCGCCTTCCGGCGGTGCAGTGCTGGCCGCTGAACGACCCGCTGAGCGTGATCGCGGCGGAGACCGCCAACCGCATCCGCATCACCGACCTGATGGAAGGCTCGGCCGACGGCGCGGCGACGCAGGGCGACGCCTCGACGAACATCCTGCTGCCCGACGTGGGCCCGGCGTTCTCGGCGCGGCTGCTGAACCTCTCGGGCGGCGGGCTGGGCCTGTTGGTGAACCACGAGGACATCCAGACGGCCACGGCGCGGCCGTACCTGTGGATCCGCATGGACCTGCGGCCGCTGATCCCCGAGCCGGTGGCGGTGACGGCCCGCGTCGCGCACACGCACATCGACTCGACGCAGAGCCTGTACCTCGGCCTGGCGTTCGACTTTGCCGCCAACCCCGGGCACCGGCAGTTCGTGGCCGACCTGTTCGGCGCGTACCTGCAGGAGTTGCAGCGGCGCCAGTCTCGCCTGGGGCTGTGGGCCGCCTGAGAACGGTCGCGGGGCCTGCACACGCGGAGGGTGGTTACCGGGCCAACCCCGAAGGTTCGCCTCTGATTGGGGGGCTTGAACCCGTGGGTGAACGTGGTATATTCGGCGCGTGGCCCAGGTCCGCGCCGAGAGCCGATCGTGGATGCACACGCGCTGCTGCCCGTGCTGCGGCTACGCCGGCTGGGAACTGCAACTGACCGACGACGAATCGGCGTACCGCTGTCCGAACTGCGATCAGGATCTGTACGCCCGGCCCGCGCTCTCGTACGCGCAGCGCGAGGGGCTCATCCCCGGCATCGTGCGGCTCAACGCCGAGGCGACCGCGCCGCGCGAGCGTGCGGCGCTGCCGGTGCGGCTGTGGCGCGGCGTGTGCGCCGCGGCGAGACGGGTGTTCAGGGGTGCTCGCTCCGGATGAGCGCGCCCTGCGGCTTGGGGTTCTCGATTCCCTGCACGCATCGGACCGGCCCGCCGCGGGCGAAGCGCGCGGCGTTGGGCGAATCGTTCCAGTTACCTGGCGCGCGCGTGGGGTGCCAGAGGTGGTAGGCCCTGGCCGCGGTGAGCGCGAGCGCGGGGCGCACGCCCGCGCCGTACAGGCGACGGCCCAGGTCGTCGTCCTCCTGCCCGTACTGCTCGTACAACTCGTCGAACCCGTTGACGCGCAGCAGCGACCGCAGACGTACGGCGAAGTTGGCGCTGAGCAGTTTGGGCTTGTGCGGCTTGCCGAGCCCGAACCTGCGGAGCAGCAGGGCGCGGCGGTAGCGCTTCTCGCGCGCGGTCAGGTCGGCCGACTGCTGAGGCTCGATCGACGCGGGGTCGTTGCCCGCGCGCAGCGCCGATTCGTCAAAGGCCTCGGTCTGCTGTTCGGTCAGGTCGAGGCGGAAGCCCAGCACGAGATCGGCTTCGCGGGCGCGTTCCTCGTGCGCCGCGAAGCACACCGGCGCGGGGCAGATATCGCCGTCGAGGAAGACCAGCAGCGCGTCGCCCGGCGGCGAGTCGGCCGCGAGCGCACGCACGGCGTTGTTCCGCACCTGCCCGGAGCGAGAGACGCCCGCGTGCGCGCGGCGGACGAGCGTGATCGGCAGGCCGAACTCCGCCGCGCCGGCGGCGACGGCGTCGCGCAGGTCGGCTCCGTCGCCGTCGCAGGTGACCACGACGCGGTCGGGCCTGCGGCGCTGCACGGCCACGCCGAGCAGGCAGCGTCGCAGGTGGCGCGTCGTGTGGGTCGTGACGATGGCGAAGAGCGGTGGCATCGGGGCGGAGCGATTGTCGCGTGCATGAGCCGTCACGGGATGGCGAATCGGACGTTCCGCGGCGTCCGTCCGAGAAAGGTGCTCGGCCCCTGCCGGTCGTGCGGGCACGTGCCGCGAACGTGGGGGCCGACGGGCCTCGCGGCGTGCAGGAAGCGGTGCGGGCGAACGATAGTCCATGGCCGCGTCGGCACAGCGCTGGCGCATCGGAGTTTGCACGGAGGCCCCATGCCCCTGACCGCCGCGACAGGCCGCGCCAAGGATGCGCCCGCCGCTCCCCAGCCGCCCCGTCTCGGACATTCCCCCGACCCTCGCCCCGTGGCGGGCGTCTACCCGTTCAAGGCCGAACTGGACCTTGCGGAACTCGACGGGCGCGGCAGACCGGGCGCGACCTGGCATGGGCGCGGGATCGACATCAGCCGCGGGGCGTTGTGGTTCCGGTCGCGAAAACTGTGCTACCCCGACCGGGAACTGCTGCTGGCGGTCCACCTGGTGGACGACCAGCCGACACCGCTGTGCGGGGTAGTCGCCAAGTGTGACTACGACGGCGACGGCCTGTACGTCACGCACCTGAAGTTGAAGGCCCTGCCGCGGAGCGACCTGGTCAAGGCGTGGCTGCTGGGGCTGCACGCGCGCGGCGGGCTGTGAGGGCTTCGCGGGCGCAGGCGGCCCGACGATATCATCGCCCTCGATGGAGACGCCTTCCCCCAGCACGGAGGCTGCGCCGCGGGTCGTGGCGCGCCGGACCATTCACAAGGGCCGGAAGTTCGACTTTGAGTTGCTGACCGTGCGCCAGCGGGGCGGCGACACCGTGCGCGAGAACGTCCGGCACCCCGGGGCGGTCGTGGTGGTGCCGATCCTCGACGACGGGCGGGTCGTGCTGATCCGCAATCACCGCGTGAGCGTCGGCGAGCGGCTGTGGGAGTGCTGCGCCGGGACGATGGAGCCGCCCGAGCCTCCCGAGGCCTGCGCAGCGCGTGAACTTGTCGAAGAAACCGGGTACCGCGCCGCAACCGTCACCCCCGTCGGGTGGTTCTACACCACGCCGGGGCTGACCGACGAACGGATGCACGCGTTCGTCGCGCGCGGCCTGTCGCACGTCGGGCAGGACCTCGAGGACGACGAGTCGATCGAGGTCGTCGCGCTGCCCGTCGAGCGGGCGCTGGCGATGATCGACTCGGGCGAGCTGCGCGACGCCAAGAGCATCGTGGCTCTGCTGCTCGCCGAACGCGCCGGACTTCTGCGCCCGGGCACCAAGGCCGCGGCGAACCGTTGACGACTCCGCACACGAACCCCGTTCACCTCGCACCATGGGCTGGCAGGACCGACGATACGACCGAGACGACGACGCCGGGATCGGCGGCTCGCTGCGTCGCGCCATGCGCCGGTTGTTCGTCGAGGGCGACGACTTCTTCTCGTGGTCGCTCCCGCTGATGACGGTGCTTGGCATCCGCGTGCGCGTGCACCTGTTCTACGTCGTCTACATCGCCGCGACGCTGATCTGGTCGCTGCGGCAGGACTCGATCGGGTTCATGTACGCGGCGATGGCGATGGGCACGCTGTTCGTGCTGGTGCTGCTGCACGAGTTCGGGCACTGCCTGGCGTGCCGGTGGGTGGGGGGCGAGGCCGACCGCATCCTGATGTGGCCGCTGGGCGGGCTGGCGGCGTGCCGGCCCCCGCACCGATGGACGGCCGCGCTGGTGACGACTCTGGCAGGACCCGGCGTCAATCTGGCGCTGGTCCCGTTCCTTGGCGCGGCGGTGTTCGCGGTGGGCGGCGGGTGGTCGGAGGTGTTCTTCAACCCGTTCGACCCGAAGAAGGCGCTGGTGCTGAGCCCGTTCCGCGGGCACGTGCAGGTGCTGGTGTGGTGGGCGTACTACACCAACCTCGTGCTGCTGCTGTTCAACATGCTGCTGCCGATGTTCCCGATGGACGCCGGGCGCGTCGTGCAGGAAGTGCTGTGGCCGAGGGTCGGGTACCGCCGGTCGATGCTGTTTGCGACCAACCTCGGGTTGCTTCTCGCGGTGCCGGTGGGGCTGTTCGGCCTGATGGGCGGGTCGAGCGCGCTGTTCGCCATCGCGCTGTTCGCGGGGATGACGTGCTACCAGGAGCGGATGCGCGTCCGCATGCTGGACGAGGACGGCCCGCTGTCGGGCTACGACTTCTCGCGCGGGTTCCGCGGCATGCCCGACCCCGACGACGAGCGGCGCGCCTACGAGCGCGCGCGGAAGCAGCAGGAGCGCGAGCAGAAGGAACGCGCGGAAGTGGACCGCATCCTCTCCAAGATCGCGCGCGACGGGATGGGGAGCCTGTCCCGCTCCGAGCGTCGGACGCTGGAGCGCGAGACCGAGCGAAAGAGAAAGGGCTTCTAGCGGGCCGGGATGTTCTGCACCCGGCCGGCCCGATGATTCGATGACTGTGCAGTCGCCGCATGAGCACCCACCCCGCCAACCGCCAGCACGACCCCGTCCGCGACGCCGAGGCGGCGTTCGAGGTCCGCTACCGGCTGGGCCGCCTGGGCCCGGTGTCGGTGAACACGTGGATCATCGCGGTCAACGTGATCGTGTTCCTGCTGTGCCTGCAGCCGATCGGCGGCGCGCCGGTGCGGACCTCGTGGGGCACGTTCACCGTCGGCAACCCGACGCGCGAGCAACTGGCCCGGGCGGTGACCGATCGGCGCACCAACATCCCCCAGCCCGACCTGCCCGGCGTGTTCTACCACCCGATCTACGACCCGCAGGAGTTCGTGCGCGGCCCGGACGGGCGCGTGCTCGTTCACCCGCAGACGGGCGGCCCCGTGCCGGTGATGATCGGCGGCGAGCGGTGGACCGAGCGCCCGCGCTTCGAGGCCTGGGGCCACTTCTCGACCGGCAAGTTCTTCGTCGACGGGCAGCTCTGGCGCGTGCTGACGTTCCAGTTCCTGCACTTCAACTGGGTCCACCTCGCGTTCAACATGCTCGGCCTGTGGTTCATCGGCGGCATGGTCGAGGAGTACCTCGGGCGTCGGCGGTACCTGGTCTTCTACCTGATGTGCGGCGTCGCGGGCGCGCTGATGTACCTCGCGCTCAACGTGCTCGGGTGGCTCGCGATCGCGCACATCTCGCCGGCGATCAAGGGACGCGTCCCCGCGCTGCTGTTCGACGACATCTACACGCCGCTCATCGGCGCATCGGCGGGCGTGTTCGGCGTGCTGATGGCCGCGGCGAAGATCGCCCCGCGACAGATCGTGCAGGTCGCGTTCGTCCTGCCGATGCGGCTGGCGACGGCGGTGTACCTGTTCATCACGCTGGCGGTGATCAACCTGCTGACGGGCGGGACGAACGCCGGCGGCGACGCCGCGCACGTCGGCGGCGCGATGGCGGGCGCGTATTTGGTGCGGAACCCGCAGGTGCTGCGGGACTTTGTCCGGCTGGTGCCGAAGTGGCCGGGCCGTCGCAGCGCGGCGGCCGCGCCGCCGGTCGCGACGACGATCGAGGACGAGATCGACCGGATTCTCGACAAGGCCGACGACGAGGGGACCGAGAGCCTGACGGCGCGCGAGCGCGAGTTCCTGCACCGCGTCGCCGCCGCCTCGCGCGGGCGCGCCGGCGGCTTCTGAACCGGGTGGCCCACGCGTGACCGCGCTGCAGTTCTCCATCTCCGTTCGATCGGCGAGCACCCGCGCCCGGCGCGGCGTGGTGCGCACGCCGCACGGATGCTTCGACACGCCCGCGTTCATGCCCGTCGGCACGCGCGGCAGCGTGAAGGGCGTTCTGCCGGGGCTTGTCCGCGCGACCGGCGCACAGGTCGTGCTCGCCAACACCTATCACCTGCTGCTGCGGCCGGGGCCGGACCTTGTGGCGCGGCGCGGCGGCCTGCACCGGTTCATCGGCTGGGCCGCGCCGATCCTGACGGACTCGGGGGGCTACCAGGCGTATTCGATGGCGGACTCGAACACCGTCAGCGACGAGGGCGTGCGCTTCAAGTCGATCGTTGACGGCGGCACCATCGACCTTTCGCCCGAGCGCGCCACGCACGTGCAGAACGCGCTGGGCGCGGACATCATCATGGCCTTTGACGACTGCCCGCCGGCCCGGCCGCTCGGCGAAGCCGAGGCGGGCGGCGACCCGCGTCTGGTGCGCGCGACCAAGCGCGACGCGCGGCGCGGACGAACCTACGACCACGGCGCACGCCTGCGCGAGGCCAACGAGCGCACCGTGCGCTGGCTCGAACGGTGCCGCGCGGCCCACCAGCGTCCGCACGATCAGGCGCTGTTCGGCATCGTGCAGGGCGGCGTCGATCTCGAGCAGCGCACGTGGTCCGCCCAGCGCGTCTGCGCGATCGACCTCCCGGGGTACGCGATCGGCGGCGTGGCGGTGGGGGAGTCGCCCGAGGACATCGCGCGGGTGGTTCGGCACACCGCGCCGCTGCTGCCCGAAAACCGGCCGCGATACCTGATGGGCGTCGGCTACGAGTGCGACCTGCTCAACGCCGTGCTCGCCGGCGTGGACATGTTCGACTGCGTTCTGCCGACGCGCAACGGGCGCAACGCCAACGCCTTCACGCGCACCGGGCAGATCCGCCTGCGCAACGCCCGGTTTGCGGAGGATGACCGGCCGATCGAAGAGGGGTGCGATTGCCCGGCGTGTTTGCCGATGGGTTATCCCTTGGGTGTCGCGAGTGAAACAGATGGTAAGTCAAGCACAGGAAAATACTTATCAACTGGACAGGTGAGCGGGTGGAGTGATGCTGAATCAGCCCACCAATCAAGGGGGGGTCCCGTTCCCGTGGGTGACACTCCCTTTACGCGCGCCTATATTCGCCATCTGTTTTTGGCCGGGGAAATGCTTGGTCCGATCCTTGTGACCCTGCACAACTTACGGCACTTCCAGCGGTTCATGGCCGAGGTCCGCGCCACGATCGCGACGGACGACTGGGAGGGCCTGATCCGGCGCTGGCCCGTGGCCTCGTCGGAGCACAGGCCGGGTTTGGATGTCGGCGGACCCGGTTGAACAGGCCGCGGCAGGCGCGTCAGGGTGTCGGGGAGGGTTCGGGAGATCGCATGTTCGAATCGCTGCTCATCGTCGAACCGTCCGCACTGGTGATCGCGTTCCAGGACGCCCTGTCCAACTCGCTCGGCGGATCGCCGACGGGAGGCGGCGCGGCCGGCGGCGGCGGCCAGAACGTGCCGCCACCCGGCGGGGGCATGATGCAGATCTTCATCATGATGGGGTTCCTGCTCCTGGTGATGATCCTGATGAGCACCATGACGAGCCGTCGCGAGAAGAAGCGCCGCGCCGAACTTCTCGCCTCGATCCGCAAGGGCGACCGCGTGCTGACGACCGGCGGCATCATCGGGCGCGTGGTCGACGTGAGCGCGGACGAGGTGGTGCTGAAGATCGACGAGAACGCCAACATCCGCACGCGGTTCACGATCAACGCGGTGGTGCAGGTGCTCAAGGCGGCCGAGCAGACCGGGAGCGCCGACTCGGGGGGAGCGAGCGGGGGGGGGACGAACGGGGCGAGTGACAAGGCCGGGACGGAAGTGGAGATCAAGGCCGGGCGGGCGCGCGCCTCGGCCTGACGCGGCCGCGCACGGCCGGGGCTCGGGGGAATCGGACACAACTCAAACGGCCCGCGCAGGGCCGGAACGCTGGGAGCACTGGCTCGAACATGCGGAACCTCTGGCTCAACTCGCTCATTGTCGTTGCGCTCGCGGCCATCGCCGTGGTCGCGGTCACCCCGCCACAGGAGAAGATCCGGCTCGGCAAGGACCTGGCCGGCGGCGTGAGCCTGACGTACAGCGTTGACATCAAGCCCGGCGACGTGGACACCATGCCGCGGGTCGTCGAGGTGGTCAAGGAGCGTCTGGACCCCAACGGCGTGCTGGAGATCTCGGTCGTGGCGGTCGGGTCCGACCGCATCGAGATCACCATGCCGCTGCCGACGGCCAAGGTCAAGGGCCTGCGCGAGGAGTTTGAGAAGACGCTCGCGGCGTTCGGCGGCGTGGAACTTTCGGCCGACGAGGTGGACCGGGCGATGCGGCTCCCGGCCGACCGGCGCGACGCGGAACTGGCGCGGCTGGCGGGCGAGGACCGCGCACGGCTGGACGCGCTGCGTCGGGCCGCGGCGATCTACGACGAACTGGCCGCCGAGCGGCCGCTGCTCGACGAGGCGATGCGCGCGGTCGAGCAGATCCGCGGCTTGATCGAGGCGGACCTCGCCGCGGGCGGGTCGCCCGACAGCCCGCAGGTGCAGGAGTGGCAGGCCGCGCTGACGCGCGCGCAGCAGGCCGTGTCGGCGCAGATCGACAAGGTCGCGCCGCTGGAACTGGAGTACGAGTCGGAGCGCGACGCGGCGCGGGCCGGCGGGCTGACGGCGGCGGAAGTGCGCCGGGCGCTGTCGCTGTCGAACCGGACGGTGCGCATGCGCTCCGAGACCGGGCGCGTGGTGGAACTGCCGAGCCCGCGCGAGGTGGCGCTCAAGGCGATCCGCGACAAGTACCCGGACGCGAAGACGCTCGCCGCGCTGGAGAACTCGATCGCCAAGTGGAACGAGTACGAGCAGAACCGTCGCACGCTCGACGACCCGGCGGACCTGATCCGGATGCTGCGCGGCGCGGGCGTGCTGGAGTTCCGCATCACGGTCGCGCCGGGCGAGTATCCCAACGAACTCGAGGCCCGCAACCGCCTGCGGATGGGCGGCCCCGCGGCGTATCGGTCGGGCGACGCGAAGTGGTACAAGATCAACAAGATCCAGGGGTGGGTGCAGAGCGCCGAGGACCTCGAGCGGCTGCAGAACCCCGAGACCGCCGCGGCGTTCTTCTCCGAGCGCCAGTTCGTCGCCGAGACCTACCGCGGCGAGTTCTACCTGCTGTGCTGGGACCGGCGGGGCCTTCGGCTGACACGTGAGGAGGGCGAGTGGGCGGTCCGCAACGCCTACCAGGGCCAGGACCAGTTCGGCCGGCCGGCGATCGATTTCCGCATGGACGCGCTGGGCGCGGCCAAACTCGGCGACCTGACGGGCAAGAACATCGGCCGCTCGATGGCGGTGCTGCTGGACGACGAGGTGTACACGGCGCCGCGGCTCAACGGGCGCATCTCGGACTCGGGCCAGATCTACGGCAGTTTCTCCAACGAGGAACTGCAGTACGTCATCCGCGTGCTCGCGGCGGGCGCGCTGGCCCAGCGGCTGAGCCAGGAGCCGATCAGCCAGGTGACGCTGGGGCCGCAACTGGGCGCCGACAACCTGCAGCGCGGCCTGCGCGCGGGCGTGATCTCGCTGATCGTGACCGCGGGCTTCATGATCGTGTACTACTTCGGCTGCGGACTTGTCGCGGTCGTCGCGCTGCTGCTCAACTCGCTGCTGCTGATGGGCGCGATGGCCCTGAACCACGCGGCGTTCACGCTCCCCGGCATCGCCGGCGTCATCCTGACCTTCGGCATGGCGGTCGACGCCAACGTGCTGGTATACGAGCGCATGCGCGAGGAGTTCCAGCGCGGCGAGGACCTGCGCACCGCTGTGCGGCTGGGATACGAGAAGGCGCTGTCGGCGATCGTGGACGGCAACCTCACCACGCTGATCGTGTGCGTCGTGCTGGGCTTCACGGGCACGCCCGAGATCAAGGGCTTCGCGCTCACGCTGGGCATCGGTCTGGTGACGACGCTGTTCTCGCAGTTGTTCTTCACGCGCCTGCTGTTCACGGTGCTGGTCGAGAAGATCCGCATCCGCAGGATGAGCATGCTGCCGCTGGCCGTGCCGCTGGTGCAGCGCGCGTTCTCGCTGAACGTGGACTGGCTGCGGCTCCGCGGGATCTGGTACGGGGTCTCGTTCTTCTTCGTGGGCCTGGGCGTCCTGTTCATCGTCGTCGAGGGGCGGGAACTGCTGGCCTCGGAGTTCCGCGGCGGGACCGCGGTGACCATCACGACGCGCAAGGGCCCGGACGGGCAGGGCATCCGCCTGACCCGCGCCGAGGTGGCCGAGCGCGTCAGGCGCATCGCGGCCGAAGCCCCGCCCGGCAGCCCGCTGGGCGCGCTGGTGCACGCCGAGGTGAGCGTGGTGAACCCGGAGCCGGGCGGCGTGCGCTCGGACACGTTCACGATCAAGTCGCTGCTGACCAACGCGGAACTGATGCAGTCGAGCATCACCGCGGCGTTCGCCGACGTGCTCGACGTCCGCGCGCCGCTGACGTTCAAGGGCTCGGGCGCGGCGCCGGGGCGCGGGGCGCCGGTGTTCCCGATCGTCTCGGTGTCGCTCGGCGAGTCGCTGGACCGGCCGTCGATCACCGAGCGGGTCGACCGCGACTTCCTCGGGGCGCTGGCCGTGCTGCTCGAGGACATCCAGCCCGTGGTCTCCCGGCGCGAGATCGAGGACCGGCTGGCGCAGGCGCGGACGCGGACCGAGTTTGCCGACACGGCCGGGCGCGTGGTCCGCGTGCTGACCATCGAGGGGACCGACGACGCGGTGCGCACGGCCGTGGTGCTGGTGCAGGACCGGGAGTTGTCGCACTTTGACGACGAGCCGCGCTGGAACGAGAACGTGCGCGACCGCGAGTGGGCGCTGGTGAGGTTCGCGCTGACCGAGTCGCAGTCGCTGGCGAGCGTGCAGAACTTCGGCTCGTCGATCGCCGCGACGTTCCGCGCACAGGCCATCACGGCGGTGCTGATCAGCGGCCTGCTGGTGGTGGTGTACCTCTGGGTGCGGTTCGGATCGTTCCGCTACTCGGCCGCGGCGATCGCGACGACGACGCACGACTGCTTCGTCGCCATCGGCATGGTGGGCGCGGCGGCGTGGGTGTACCACGAGTTCCCCGACCTCGCCGCCAGACTCATGATCCTGCCGTTCAAGATCGACCTGAACGTGATCGCGGCGATCCTGACGATCCTGGGCTATTCGCTGAACGACACCATCGTCGTGATGGACCGCATCCGCGAGAACCGGGGCAAACTGCCGTACGCCAGCCGCGAGGTGATCAACGCGTCGGTGAACCAGACGCTGAGCCGGACGATCATCACGGGCGGGACGACGCTGATCTCGTGCGTGGTTCTGTACCTGATCGGCGGCGAGGGCGTGCGCGTGTTCGCCTACACGATGATCGTGGGCATCCTTGTCGGAACGTTCTCGTCGATCGCGGTCGCCGCGCCGCTGGTGTGGTCGAGCAAGGCCGATCCGCACGCCAACGACAAGGCGGACCGGCCGACGACCTGACCGCCCGCGGCGTCGCGAAGGGAGGGCGACGGTGCACGACTCGACGTCCCGCGTCTTCGGCCTGCTGGTGCTGCTGATCGCGGTGTGGGTCGGCGCGTACTGGCTGTACGACCCCACGCGTCCGGCGCGGGTCACGCGCGACGATCGACCGCGCGACGCCGTGCCCTCGGTTCCGGCGCCTGTGCTGCCCGAGCCGCGCTCGCTGCCGCGGGTTGATCCGTCGCCCACGCCGCGACCGGCGCAGCCAACGGTGGTCGTGGTGCCGCCGGAGTTCGACGAGTACACGGTTCAGCCCGGCGACCGGTCGCTGCAGGACATCGCGCAGCGCTTCTACGGCGACCGCGCAAAGTGGGAGGCGATCGCCAGCGCCAACCCGTTCTTCTCGCCCGACAAACTCAAGCCCGGCGTGACGGTGCTGCGGATCCCGCGCGACCCGTCCAACATCCAGGGCAGGGTGGTGGAGGTCCGGCCGCCGGCCGACGAGCCGGCGCGGCAGACCGACCCCGCCCCCGTCGTGCCCGACCCCGCAGCGCCGCCGGCGGGTTGGCGCACCTACACGGTGCAGGAGAGCGACACGTTGTGGGGCATTGCGCGGAAGATGTACGGGCGCGGCACGCTCACCGGCCTGATCGCCGACGCCAACCGCGACGTCCTGCCCGATCCGGACCGGCTGCGGGCGGGCGTGGTGCTGCGGATCCCGCCCGCGCCGGCGTCGGATTGACGGGCCACGGGCCGGAGCGTGGCTGAACGCCCGTCGCCCGACCGCCGATGACTGAACGGCGTACGCTCTGGCCCGACGCCTCAGACGGCGCGGGTTCATAACGACGGAGACCTTCGTGTCCACCAGCAAGCGCATCCTTGTCACCGGCGGGGCCGGGTTTCTGGGCTCGCACCTGTGCGACCGACTCGTCGGGCAGGGGCACGACGTGATCTGCGTCGACAACTTCTTCACCAGCCAGAAGGTCAACATCGCGCACCTGCTGAGCAAGCCGAACTTCGAGTTCATCCGGCACGACGTGACGCACCCGCTGTGGCTGGAGGTGGACGAGATCTACAACGCGGCGTGCCCGGCCGCGCCGGGGCACTACCAGTACAACCCGATCAAGACCATGAAGACCAGCGTGCTGGGCGCGATCAACATGCTGGGCATGGCCAAGCGATGCCGCGCCAAGATCCTGCAGTTCTCGACCAGCGAGGTCTACGGCGACCCGACCGAGCACCCGCAGAAGGAGACGTACCGCGGCAACGTGAACCCCATCGGCCCGCGCGCGTGCTACGACGAGGGCAAGCGCGCCGCCGAGACGCTGTTCTTCGACTACCACCGATCGAACAAGGTCAACATCCGCGTCGTGCGCATCTTCAACACCTACGGCCCCCGCATGCACCCGTACGACGGGCGCGTGGTGAGCAACTTCATCCGACAGGCGCTGCGCGGCGAGGACATCACCATCTACGGCGACGGGAGCCAGTCGCGCTCGTTCTGCTTCGTGTCGGACCTGATCGAGGTCATCAACCGGATGATGAACGGGCCGGACGACTTTGTCGGCCCGGTCAACATCGGCAACCCGACCGAGTTCACGATGCTGGAACTGGCCCAGCAGGTAATCGAACTTTCGGGCAGCAGGTCCAGGATCGTGCACAAGCCGCTGCCCGCCGACGACCCGCTGCAGCGTCAGCCCGACATCTCACTGGCCAGAAAGCACCTGGGCTGGGAGCCGACCGTGCCGCTGCGTGAGGGCCTGAAGAAGACCATCGACTGGTTCAAGTCGATCGACCTGAGCCAGTACCGCGCGCCCACGCCGAACTACTGACTATCGCGCACGCCGCGCCGTCGGGCGCGCACAACGGGCCGCGGAACCCGCACGGACTGTGGCTCCGCGGCCCGAGGTGAAGAGCCCGCGCCCCGGTTGGATGACCCACAGAACGCAGAAGGAGATCAAGACGCTCCGTGGGTTCGGGCCGTGCGCGCCCCGAGGCGTGGGGTGGTCGCGCGCCGTGCCCGTTGGGCCGCGGGAAGCGCGAGCGGTCCGACTCGCGCTGCCCTTCTACAACGTCCATACGTAACCCGCGGTTCGCGGCTGCCGACTTACGTTCGTTTCCAGCCGAACCTTTCGACGGCCGGTTGGATGGCCATGCGGTCGAGCAGGCGGTCGGGGTCGTCGTCGATGACCAGCGCCCTGCGGGGGTCGATGCGCAGGAACTCCTCGGCGGCGCAGTGGTCGAGGAAGCGGAGGAGGTCGTCGTAAAACCCGCGGCCATCGATCTTTACGTTCAGCAGGCCGATCGGACAGTCGTGGATGGCCAGTTGCGCCCAGGTGATGATCTCGAAGAGTTCGTCGAGCGTGCCCACGCCGCCGGGCAGGGCGACAAAGCCGCGGGCGATGTCGGCCATGGCCTTCTTGCGCTGGTGCATGCTGTCGACGATGCGGAGGTCGCGGATGCCGCGGTGGCCGAGTTCCTTGTCCATCAGTTCGCGCGTGATGACGCCGACGACCGAGTCGCCCGCGCCGGCCGCGATGATGGCGTCGGCGACGACGCCCATCAGGCCGATGGACCCGCCGCCGTAGACCAACCCCACGCCGCGGCGGGCCATGGCCTGACCGAACGCGCGGGCCGCGTCGGCGTACTCGCGGCGCTTGCCCTTGGCCGCGCCGCAATAGACACACAGTGGAGAGAGCATGGCCGACGGTAGGGGGGCGCGCGGGCCATCGGCGGGAGCGGGCGGGGCGGCCGGGAACGTGCCCGAGGGCAGGTCGGGCTGCGGCGGAGCGGTCCATGCTTTGGCCATGAATCGCTCTCCCATCAAAGCCGCAAGACGGCGGGGCGCCACGAGAGCGGTCCCGCCGTCGTGCCTTGGAGCGCGCCGCGCGGCATGGCGGCCGGCCGCAGCGCATCCGCGGCCCCCACGAGTTCCGCCGTCTCCGGGCACACGCTGAAGGTTGAGAGGTTCGTGTGCCCGGCACGGACATGCGGTGAGAGGCCCGGACACCAAGAGAAGCGCAGAACGGCGGCAGCGCGCCACCCGAGAGGGCGCACTTTACGTGACTCACGATGCGGCATTGCCCACGCGGCCCCGGCCCGGCAGGACGCGGGACCGGCGGATCGTTCAACGATCCGCCGCGATCAAGAGCGGGCGACGGGACTCGAACCCGCAGCATCAAGCTTGGAAGGCTTGCACTCTACCATTGAGTTACGCCCGCGGTCGGGCGGATGATAGCCGCCGCGGCGGGGAGAGCGGCAGACCGCCGCGGCGGCGCGGACGAACGAAACCGCGCTCATCGACCGTCGTGCAGGGCGCGGAGGCGGTCGATGTACGCCGCGGAGGGCTCAACCCTGCGGCGGGCCATCGCGGCGCGGGCGACGTCGAGGAACTTGTCGAAGCGGTAGGCGCGCGAGCCGGCATCGGTAGCCCACGTGAACCGGCCGACTGTACCGGAGACCGGCGCGGTGGTGGCGAACATCGAGCCCGTGTGCAGGATCGAGCCGGTCATGATGCGCGTGCAGATGGCGGTCTTGATGTGGTCGCCGATGATCGCGCCCAGGAAGGTCTCGCCGGTGCGCTCGTTGGGACCATCGGGCGTTGCGCGACAGATGACCTCGGAGTAGGTGTTGAGCAGATTGGAGTTGGTCGTGCCCGCGCCGAGGTTGACCCACTCGCCGAGCCACGAATCGCCGAGGAAGCCGTCGTGGGCTTTGTTGGCGTAACCCTGGAATACGGTGCCGCTGACTTCGCCCGCGACCTTGCAGAACGGGCCGATCGCGGTGTTGCCGCGGATGACCGCGCGGTCGAGAACGGTCGAGTGCGGGCCGATGTACGCCGGACCGATGACAATCGCGCCGGGGCGGACGACGGCGTGCTCGTCGATGACGATGGGGCCGTGCTCGGTGTCGAGGACGACGGAGGGCAGGAGACGCGCCGTCGCGGCGGCGTTGAAGCCCCTGTCGCCGATGAGCGTCACGCCGGCGGTGAGCGCGGCGGACTCGGGCCGCAGGCGCAGCAGAAGGTCGAGGTCGATCGCCAGAGCGCGGTCGCGGAGTTTGCGGGCATCCCACGGACGCAGGAGCGCGTGCGAGCCCTCGGTGAGCCCATCGGAACGGGACCCTTTCGCGTCGATCGGCGCGCCTCGAACAAACGCGGCGAGTTGCGACGGGGATACGCGATGGCCGAGCGGCTCGCCGCGGTCATCGGCCGGCGTTCCGCCCAGTTCATCCACCTCGCGCAGCGCCTCGCTCGATGCCACGGCCCAGCGACCGTTCACGAGGAGGCAGTCAACCGTCGCGGCGATCCGGTCGTTCACGGGAACGGACGGCCACTTCTCGCGACAGACCGCTTCAAGATGCGGCGGCACGATCAGTCCCGCGGGAGGCCTGCCGGTCATCAGCGTGATGCGTTCGAGGAGCGTCAACGCACCCACCCGAACATCGAATGCCGGGCGCAGGTCCGTCAGCGGCGCGAGTTCGCCGCGGCCGTCGTCGAAGAGGATCACGGGCAAGGCGGTGGGCATGGCGTGCAGTGTATCGGCTACTTGCGTGCCCCGAACCGCCTCTCGCGCGGGTCGTGGAAGCCGAAGATCGGCATCATCGCGAACAGCGGGAACGACATGACCAGCGCGGCAACACCGGTGTAGAGCGCGCCGAGCAGCCGCTGGCCCAGTTGCGACAGGCCGCTGAACACGTACGCGTCCGAGTACGCCGTGCGGATCTTCAGGATGCTGACGATGATCACCTCGGCCATCGCGCACGCGATGATCGACAGCACCATGAGCGTGAGCGGGTTGCGGCGGTACATGAGCGCGCGGACCGTCAGCACGAAGTACGCCGCGACCAGGTACCCCAGCGCGTACGGCCCGGCGACGGTGACCGCCCCCGCGCCGCGCGGCGAGGCGAGGTCGATGACCAGACCGACCAGCAACGCGGTCCACAACGCGCCCAGCGGCGGCGCGAACAGCGCGACAAAGACCACCAGCGGCAGCGTGAACGAGGGCGCGATCACGGTGTGGCCGATCGCCAGGTGCTGGCGCACCGCCTGATCGAGCCCGAGGAGCACCGCCGCGGCGAAGAGGACAACGGTCCACCTCATCGCGCACCCCCTGCCTCGGTCGAAGCGGGCACACGCAGGGTGACCTCGCTCACGCGGTCCACCCGGTAGCGTGGCCGCACGACAATGGTGCGGATGCGGATGTCCTCGGGCGGGGTCTGCACGCTTTCAACGATGCCGAGTTCGAGCATCTGCGCGCTCTGGGGCCAGGTCTCGTCGGCCAGTCGAACGACCATGCCGGGCTTCACGCCCGCGGCGGGGTCGCCGGCCGAATCGGTCGCGGCCGAGGCCATGCCGCCCGGAAGCAGCACGCTCTCGGTCTTGAGCCGCCCCGCGAGCGTGCCGTCGCCGCGCGGCGTCAGGCGGCACGCCGGGCCGGGCACGACCGGGTCGAGCATCACCACGCCGTCGATGGATCCGGCGTTGCGGTCGGTGAATGGCAGGACCTGGCACTTGAGCGCGTCGGCCGAGGTCACGCGACCGACGAGGTGCACGCCGCGAACGACGGCGACGGTGGCCGTCGGTTCGACGCCTTCTCGCGTGCCGGCGCGGACGGTGAGCAGGCGCGAGGCCAGGTCAATAGGGGACGTGATCACCGGACGGTTGAACTGCCGGACGGGGATGTTGGGGTTGAGGTCCAGGCCCTGCTGGAGTTCGTTGATGGCGCGGCGGAGTTCGTCGTTCTCGGCGCGGAGTTGGTTGACCTCGCGCAGGTACCCGTCTCGCTCGAGGCGCATCGCGTCGAGCGCGGGGGCGTCGGCCGGGCGGAGGACCTCGTCGGGGTTCACAAGGCGCAACGCGGCGGCGAAGGGGAAGGCGAGCGGCGCGAGGATCGTCTGCACCGGCGCGCGGAGCGTGCCGACCCAGCCGGTCAGCCGCGGCGGCGCGAAGGCGAGCACGATCAGCGCGATGACCGCGAGGGTGAGGCCGCTGCGCGAGTTGAGCCAGTGGAGGCGGGACATGGGGAGAGTGGCAAATCAGCGGAGCAGCAAGGCAGCAAAGTGAAGGCGGGAGGACAGCCGGGCGGGCTGATTCCGCGAGGCTGAAGCGCGGCAGCGTACCACAACAACGGGGCCGATGCGCAGCGGTCCCGGCCCGACCACTTGGGCTTTGCACGTGTGCTGCTGTGCTGATCCGCTGATCTCTCAGCCCCGGTGCTCAGGCCTCCATGTCGTTCTCGAGCACCGACTTCCATTCCTCGATGTGCTCGAGGTAGATGGCGGTGCCGCGGGCGACGCAGGTCAGCGGGTCTTCGGCGATGCGGACGTCGAGCCCGGTGGCGTTGGAGAGGACCTTGTCCATGCCGCGGAGGAGCGCGCCGCCGCCGGCGAGCATGATACCGTTCTCGACGAGGTCCGCCGCGAGTTCGGGCTCGCAGCGTTCGAGCGTCCGCGTCACGGCCTCGATGATGGCGGTGACGGGTTCCTGCAGGGCCTCGCGGATCTCCTCGGTGGTCACTACGGTCTTGCGCGGCAGGCCGGAGATCATGTCGCGCCCGCGGACCTCGAGGCTGGCCTCCTCGCCGACGGGCGCGGCCGAGCCGATGTCGATCTTGATGCGCTCCGCCGTCTGCTCGCCGATCATCAGGTTGTAGGTCTTCTTCATGTGGTTGATGATCGCCTCGTCCATGTCGTCGCCCGCGACGCGGACCGACTCGCACACGGCGATATCACCCAGCGACATGACGGCCACCTCGGTCGTGCCGCCGCCGATGTCCACGATCGCGCTGGCCGTCGGCTCGGCGAAGGGAAGCCCCGCGCCGATCGCCGCGGCGATCGGTTCCTCGATGAGGTACGTCCGCCGCGCGCCCGCGCGCTCGGCCGAATCGAACACCGCGCGCTTCTCGACAGCCGTGATGCCCGAAGGGATCGAGATCACGACGCGCGGCCCGACCAGCCGGCCCTTGCCGTTCACCTTGCGGATGAAGTAGCTCAGCATCGCCTCGGTAATCTCAAAGTCCGAGATCACGCCGTCCTTGAGCGGACGGATGGCGGTGATGGTGCCGGGCGTCTTGCCGAGCATCTCCTTGGCGACCCAGCCGACGGCCTCGCCGTTCTTGAGCACCCGGTTGGTGCCCTTCCAGACGGCGACCACGCTGGGCTCGTTGAGAACGATGCCCTCGCCGCGAACAGCGACCAGGGTGTTGCACGTCCCCAGGTCGATGCCCATGTCCACGCTGACCAAGCCGAGTAGGCGATCAAGTAGGAACAAGTGGTGCTTTGCCTCGCTCCGGGCGCTTACCGAATGCCGGTCCCGATCCGGCCCCTCCCCCCAATGGATCTCAAACCCGTCCGAGGCCAGCATGATCGGCCGAACGGGACGCAGGAGATTATGGGGCATCGGCCCCATTGGCCAGTTTGCACACCCTTTCCGGGCTCACTTCCCCGATTCCGGCATCCCGCTCCGTGGAATCAGGGCCGTTGTCGCCTCGGCCTGCCATCAGAGCCCCGAGCGCAAGCGAGCGGTGCGCCGGGACCACTCTGGCCTGGGCGAGCCCCCGCGGTCAATAGGAGGCGCGCCGTCGACTCGGTCGCTAAGCATGGATCCGCACGTACGCCGCAAGCTGGCACGGCACGCCGAGGTCATCGAGAATCCAGAGCATGTAGTACCCGGGCGGGGCGACGCCCGCGGATTCCGGAGCGACTGCGTGCACTTGGCCGTTGCTCACCGTGATCTTGAGCGGCACACATCGTTGGTCCTGATCGAACCCGTGGGTGACCGAGGCAAGGCGCGTGAGTGTTGCGCGGGTGATCGCTCGGCCCTCTACGTGCAGAAAGCCGAATGAGTATTCTTGCGCGTAGACCATCTCGGTCGGCTGGTTATGGATCGCGGGACGATCGGGATTCCCATATAGGTACGCGGGGCGGTAGATCTGTGCGTTCTCGCAGTTCCAGCCGGCAAGGTTGTTCCCGCCCGCGGCGATCACGCGCCCATCGCGCATGAGCGAGGCGGTCGAGTGATACCAGCGCGGCGTGGACATCACCACGTTTTCGGGATCCGCGGTCCATGAGTTGGTCGCAGGGTCGAATGTCTCGGCGCGCATGACCTGCCCATAGAAGGGAGGGTTGCTGACGGGTTCATGGTAGTGACACCCGCCGATGGCGAGCACCTTGCCATCCGGCAAACACACAAGGTTGTGGTTCTGCCGAGCGATCACCATGTCGCCGACGGCCTACCACACCGGCTCGCCGGTGCCGCGGAAGACCACGGCGGAACTGATCGCCTCGTTCTCCGGAACGGGAACGCCGCCCGCCTTGAGGATCTTGCCCTTGTCGCCATCAAACATGACCGCAGAGGAGTTTCGCAGAGATGAGATCAGGCTGTCGATCGGCGATCCCCACTCCCACGTGTCAAGATCGAGGAACCGCGTGTCATTCTGCGGCCCGGCATCAAACAGCCGCCCATCCGGCATGACGAACATGAACGGGTAGAGATCCTGCACGCGCTGCGCGGCGGTCTTCTGCTCCCACGTGTCGGTCGCGGGGTTGTAAACCTCGGGGATGTCGGCATCGACGACCGGGCCGGTCGAGACCCACCCAGCGAATGCGGCGATGCGGCCGTTCGGCAACGTGGTGCAGGTGGGGTACCAACGGCGCTCGTGCATGTCGGCACGCTGAGCCCACGCGGGCGGAGACGAAACCGAGTCGAACCGCCCGACATGTTTCGGGGCCAGAAACGGCGAAACGTGAGCAAACCCGCCGCCGGCGACCAGCACCCGACCATCGGAAAGGGCGCTGTGGCCGGCACAGTGAAAGTTGAACGGTGGCGGGGCGTTGGCGGGTATGTTCTGCGTGATGTTGGCAGGATCCCACAGGTTGGCCTCGGCGCCAAACTGCCCGGAATCGCTGCCGTCAGCCCAGTACAAGAACCGGCCCGAACGCAAGTGCATGAGGTGAATCGCGCGCCGATACATGTCGAACTGGGTCTCCCACGAGCCGTGCATCAACGCCTCCTTCGGAGGAGTGCCAGGGACAGTGCGGTCAACACAACAGTACTCGATGCGGGTGTCGGAACGACCGAAACGCGGTCCACCATGAGCGGGCTCATTGGAATGCCCCCCGGGTAGGCGACATCGAAGCCGATCTGAATTTGTGCAAGCGGTTGGCCAACGGCTGCTGGAAGTGTGGCTACCGTTGCGCCGTTCAATCCGAACTGTATCTGGGCCCCTTGCCGGATCAGCGAGAACTCGTGTACCCCAGGTCCGGGTGCATCAGCAAACTCTAAAACACCCAGCGAGTTTGAGTACACCAGACGCGGCTGCCCGAGCAACTCAGTGTAACCGAACTCGCCATTTCCCCCCCACAACACAATGCGCATCTCCCGCAGCGCGCCCGGCGCCCAACCCATGGTGACTCGGACGTCAAAGTCGCCCGCGATCGGAGCAAATGGAGCGTACATCCGCTGGTAGTTGGTGGCCGATCCGGCAAACGACGGGAAGTTCAGGGACGTCACCGTCAGCAACCCATCGGCTACCGTGTAATCCCACGCCGTCGGAAAACTGGTCTGCAATGACCAGTGCGGCGCGAGATCATCGCCATCGAAGTCATCGAAGAACTGCGCCCGGCTTTCCGCCGAGGCGAACAGCACCGTCGTCACCGAAAGCACGCAAAGAAGTCTGTCGATGGCACCCGCCTTTCGCCCCCCGCCGTCCCATCCCACTACTTGCCCAGTCTACCACGATCCGAGGCCGCGTGCCAAGAAACGCTGGCCGCCGCCGCCGGTGACCGCACCCGGCCGAAGGGTCCGCAGCACTGGACACCGCGGACCGCCGACTGCCGCGAACAAACTGTGGCCGCGGCGATGTAAGTTCAGTTCTGCGTGATGCAATGCAAAAGCCGCCGCGTGCCCAGGGGAAGGGACCGCGGCGGCCGGGAA